>CAMART010000014.1 GCA_945860705.1 Chitinophaga pinensis
TGATATACGCTATATTCTCCTTTCTCATAACTAGTCACTATTGACTTTTTAAATTCTTCAGAAAACTTTCTGATTGTTCTAATTTTTTTTAACTTTGATTGCATTTTAAGTTGACTTTTTCGGTCAACCTATTTCAGGGACATACAAATTGATAGATTTGCTAAATAATTCACTTGCTAACCTGACTGCGTCAGGCAAGTTTTGCTAATCAATCAATCTGCTAATTATTCAAAAGTTGTTTTACAATGGTAGAAATCTTTGAGCCATCTGCTTTTCCAGCCATTTCTTTATTGGCAGTTCCCATCACTTTGCCCATATCTTTCATACCTGCTGCACCAGTATCTGCTATTATTTTTTTGATTACTGCTGTGATTTCGTCTTCGCTCATTTGTTGTGGCAAATATTTTTCTATCACATTTACTTCTTCTATTTCTTTGCTTGCGAGATCTTCTCTGTTTTGTTGTTGAAAAATAGTGATACTATCTTTTCTTTGCTTCACCAGTTTTTGAAGTATTTGAATTTCTTTTTCAGCACTTAGTTCTTTTTCAGCACCTGGTTCAGTTTGAGCTAATAAGATAGCTGCTTTTATTGCTCGTATTCCTCTTAGTGACACATCATCTTTTGCAAGCATCGCAGTTTTTAGGTCTGCATTTATTTTTTCTACTAATGACATTTTATTATTGTGTTTTATTTGATTGTAAAATTATAAGATTAAATTTTAAATGTTAAGTTATAAATTTTAAATGATATATTATTTAATCAATTTTTATATAAAACTGATTATGTTCTATTTTAGTTTCAAAGGTTTTTAGTCTAAACCCTTCATTGTTATTGGTGCAATTGCCAGATGTCATATCATATTTAAAGCTATGAAATGGACATATGATTTCATTTTGTTCGGTGCAGTTTCCTTTGAGCAAAGACTTTCCGGCATGAGGACATTCCATATTCATCGCAAAAAATTGATTCTCTTTTTTTGATAATTAATATTTCGTATCTTTCTATATTTACTGAAAACTTAAGTGTTTTATCACTGTCTTCATTTATAGGTATTCCGTTTATTAGTTTCCACATCCTTATTCAGTTTCAAGTTCAAAGTTTCAAGTTCAAAGTTATGAGTTAAAAGCCTGCCTGACGGCAGTTAGGTTCAAAGTCTAATCTATGAATTTTCAAATTTTCAAATTAATCAATTTTCAAATTATATAATTGTACTGCTTCTTTTGCCATGATGCCACTTAGAGCTACACCCATTCCATTGCAACTCATAGCCACGATGCAATGTTCGTTTATGCGTTTTATTACAGGAAGTTTGTTTTCGCTAAAGCCCATAATTCCTGCCCACTGCATCACTATTTCATGTGTTTGATTGGGTAGAATAGTTTCTCTTAAAATTCGTTTTAGTTCATTTATAATCAATTCTGTATTTTTAAATTCACCACTTTCCTCCGCATCAAAATCTAGATTTCTTCCACCTCCAAAAAGCACTCTATTCTCAAAATTTCTAAAATAATAATAGCCTTCATCTATATGAAATACTCCTTTAAATTTTAAATTTTCTATAGGTTTGGTGATGAGTACCTGACCTCTGCCCGGCTTGGCTATATTGGTTTGTAGGAGATCCGATGCAAAAGAATTGCTGGCTATAAAAACTTGTTTATTAGCTATGAGTTGCATCGGTTCATGGAGTATATTATGTTCTATATACACTTTGTTATTTTCTAGTTGTGCCACTTTTGCACCCGTCAATATTTGTATGCCTTTACTTAAAATCAGCTGAATATATGATTGAACCATTTTGCCAGTATTTATTTGTCCTTCATAAGGACTAAATACCAAACTTTTTACTTTTGTTGCATCAAATCCAAACTCATTTATTTTTTCGTTTTTGATACTAAATACTTCGTTTTTATAAATAGGAAAAAGCAATTCATTTATCTCTTCTCTTTTTTCCAATACAGCCAGATGTTCATTATATAATAATTCGTATCCACCATTATTTTCATAACCTATATTTTCTATTCCAAGTCTTTCTTTGAGTAGTGAGATTCCTTTATATCTTTTTTCTATAAGGCTCAAAGAATTATCCACTCCATTCATAGCTATATCACTCACTATTTCGCTCAAGCTACCAAAGCATGCAAAGCCAGCATTTTTGGTAGATGCACCAGTAGGGAAAATACCTCTTTCAAGTATTATTATTTTTGCATTAGGTTCTTTTTCATGCAGTTCGTAGGCTATATGCATACCCATAAGTCCTGCACCTATGATGATATAATCGTAGCTCAAAAAAGAATTTTTTTCCCAAAAAGAAATCATAAAACAAATGTATTTTAAACAAATTTAACCTAAAATGAACAGATAAATCCTATACAAAAAAAATGAACTATCATTTTTTAGACTATTTTTGTAAACAGAACATAAACTCAATATTATGCCAACAGTATTTTTAGAATTTGAACAACCGATAGCAGACTTGCATGCAGAGATACAAAAACTCACTGAGATGCAAAGCAAAGGCACTATAGATGTGCAAGACAAAATAGATGAGCTGGAGCAAAAAATAAAAGAAAAACAAAAAGAAATATATTCGAATCTCACCGTTTGGCAGCGCGTACTCGTGTCTCGTCATACAGAAAGACCTTATTCACTTTTTTATGCAGACCATATTTGTACTGATTTTCTAGAGCTACACGGCGATAGAAATGTACGCGATGATAAAGCTATAGTTGGAGGTTTTGCTAATCTAGATGGCGAGTCAGTGATGATCATTGGTCACCAAAAAGGTATCAATACAAAGATGCGTCAGTATAGAAATTTTGGTATGGCCAATCCTGAGGGATATAGAAAAGCACTGAGACTGATGCGACTTGCCGAAAAATTTAATAAGCCTATCATCACTTTTGTAGATACTCCAGGTGCATTTCCGGGTATAGAAGCAGAAGATAGAGGACAAGCTGAAGCTATAGCTCGAAATATATACGAAATGATAAAACTAAAAGTACCAGTGCTTGTAGTAATCATAGGCGAAGGTGCCAGTGGTGGTGCATTGGGTATTGGTGTGGGCGATAGAACTTTGATGCTCGAAAACACTTGGTTTACGGTTATCTCACCAGAGTCTTGTTCATCTATACTTTGGAGAAGTTGGGAGCATAAAGAAAAAGCGGCAGTAGTGCTCAAACTTACTCCTGAAGACAACCTTAAAAATGGTATCATAGATGGTATAGTAAATGAACCACTAGGCGGTGCACATGCATACCCAGAAGAGATGGCACAGATACTAAAAGTAGAAATAAAAAAACATTTAGCGGAGCTAAAAGCAAAAAGCCCGGAACAAAGAGTGACTGAGAGAATAGAAAAATATTCTAAAATTGGGTTCTTCAAAGAGAGCGCAGCAGGTATCTAATTTTTTTGACCTATTACAAACACACACAATGACTTTATTTCATAAAATAAAACGCTGGTTTTTTTATCGCGTGCTCCGACAAAATGAGGAAGAAACGAATAGAATACCAAAAATATTCAATATAGATTCTGCCAAAACTTTAGGAATCATCTACGATGCGAGCACTTCTGAAAGTACTTCACTAGTTACGACTTTTGCCAATACACTCAAAAACAAAGACAAAAAAGTAGTGATGCTCGGATACATCAATGACAAAAAAAGTGAGAGTAGTGAACTGATGAAACTCTTCAACAAAACCAGTCTCAATTGGTATAAAATACCTAGCAATAAAGAGGTAGATGATTTTTTGGCAAAAGATATAGATGTGCTTGTAGCAGTGCATACCAAAGAAAGTTTGCCACTACAGTATATAGCAGCATATAGCAAAGCAAAATTTAGAATCGGACCTTTTATAGAAAAATCTAAATCGAGCTATGACTGGATGATACATTGCACAAGCGATACCAATTTGGATAGTTATCTCAAACAAGTATCTTTTTATTTAGAAAGTATAAAACATTAATAAACGATGAATATGTTTAAAGGAACTGGTGTAGCATTGATTACGCCTTTTACAGAAAAGCTAGCAGTAGATTTCAAATCACTAGAAAAAATGGTCAACCATGTGATAGCCGATGGCAAAGGGGTAGACTATATAGTAGCACTAGGCACTACTGGCGAAACTGCCACACTCAAAGAGTCAGAAAAAAAAGAAGTGTTTGACTGTATACGACAAACTACCAATAAACGTGTGCCACTCGTAGCAGGTTTTGGAAGCAATGATACCGCCAAACTCATCAAAGAAATAGAAGCATTTGATAGCAAAGGATATGAGGCATTGCTCTCTGCGAGCCCATACTACAATAAGCCATCGCAAGAAGGCATCTATCAGCACTACAAAGCCGTATGTGCTAGTACCAAACTACCGGTGATTATATACAATGTGCCCGGCAGAACAGCTAGCAATATACAAGCAAAAACTTGTATTCGATTGGCGCAGGATATAAAAAATATCATAGCGGTGAAAGAAGCAAGTGGAGATATCGTGCAGTGCATGGAGATAGTGAAAGACAGACCTAAAAACTTTTTGGTGATCAGTGGTGAAGATGCGCTCACGCTACCGATGATGTCATTTGGTATGGATGGTGTGATATCTGTAGCAGCCAATGTGTGGCCGGTTGAGTATAGCTCTATGATCCGTCTTTGTATGAAAAAAGACTACGAAGCGGCAAGCAAAATTCATTTTAAATTATTACAAGGAATCCATCTATTATTTGTAGAGGGCAATCCTACAGGAGCAAAAGCATTTCTTGCCAAAAAGAAACTCATCAAAAATATGCTGCGCCTACCACTCGTACCCGCCAGCGATGACTTGATGAAGAAAGTTGTGGGCTGGAAGTAAGGGAGTGCTAATTTGAATTTGCAAATCCAAAACTGCTGAGAGACGAGTTAATATTATTTTTAGGAGCTATTTCCTGCTATGCGCTACTAGTCCTCGCCTCCTTCGTCGTCTGTGGGCTATTCGCTTCTATCAGGGCTAATAGATATTTACTTTAATGAACATTACAAATGTTCCATTATCTTGCCTTCGACATGCCTTTCAGAATATGTCGGAGAGCTGGGTGTTTGTGAGATTGCTTCTTTTTTAATGCCCCAAGTCAGCAATAAAACCTCGCAATGACAAGCCGGTATGGAGTGTGAGGCGAAGCCTCACATCACGAAGCATTCGTCATTGCGATGAGGAACGAAGAAGCAATCTCACAAAGCACAAGCAAATAAACTTATTTGTTTTAGTATTTGATTGCACCCCCGATCACGCCTTTCTCGTGACAAGTAGAAGCGTCCCGAACATTCGGGAAGCCCACAGACGACGAAGGAGGCGAGGACTAGTAGCATATAGCGGGTGTATTTGGTGCCTTACTATTGAAAAAATTAAATAAGATTTAATATCCCTTACTTTTTCACTGGGCTCATCTGAAAGGGCACATTGAAAAACTGTTCGTAGCGTTTGAAGTATTTACCAAATACATAATACTGGATGAGTACATAATCTTTTTTGTCATTGATGAGACCAATAAATTTATCTGAATCATAAGGTACTTTGTTTCCTGCAGCATCATACTGTGTTTTAGTACGCTCTGTTGTGGGCATACGATATATATTGAGTGTATTCACACTATCTTTTTTGTCTGTTATAGTCATCACACAGTATGGTGTAGTATTCACTGTAGTATCTATACCTAAATAGTCATTGATATAGTTTTCTGCAAATGTTTTTTCGTAGTAGCTGATATACTCAAAGAGTCGAGCAGAGTCTGCAGGTATATTATTTATAGTATTGGCATTGTTATAGGAGCTTATTGTAGGTTGCTTGCCACAATTGTCTATCATAAAAGAAGCATCCATATTTTGAGGATATTTGATACTTATATTTTTTATTTCGTTGGCTTTGTATGCAAAGATTTCTCTGCTTCTCCATGGTCTAGGGTCTGCTATAAAATAAGGGGTAAGCGCACCGCTCACTCCGAGCATTTTGGTCACATAGGGACGCTCCGCCATTTTTCCTTTATTTTCTAGTATCATAAAAGTACCATCGCCAGTCACATTTGCTCCACCTACATAAAATATTTTTGAGGCTTTAGTATCATCATCCATATATACTTCTACCTTAGTATTGTTTGATAAGAGCATTTTCATCACGTTGTTATGTCCAGATTTTGAAACTGGATAGTCTGCTTTTATATTGCTGAGAGCATTTAATAAATTTAAAACAACTTGTTCTCGTGCTTTGTACTGATGATTGAGCATCCAAATATTGTTTTCTTTGCTGAGTTCAGTTTTTTGTCCTTTAGTATTAGTGAGTATTACTTTACTTATTTTTTCGGTATGTTCTATAGCAAATGCTTTCTCATTGAATGAAAGCGAGTTGAGATATGGTTTTACAAAAAGCATCAAACAAGCTAATAATAAAACAGCTACAACTATGATTATGATTTTATTTCTTGTCATCTATTTGCTATATTTTCTTTTTCGGATACTAGAATAAATGATACCAAATATAAATACTAGAGCAATAGGCAATGCAGTATTGATGACTCTCCATTTGGTAGATTCTTCTTTTACTTTTACTTTGTCTAGCAAGCGCACTTTTATTTCTTTGCTTCTAGAGGCTATCAAACCATCTTCATCTGTGAGGTACTCGATGCAGTTCATCAGGAAGGTTTTGTTGGCTAGTGTCTGACCACTGATGCTGTAGTATCCAAGAGGCCAAATGCCTTGTCCGCCTTTTTGCAATTCGTTTCGTATCATATCTCCATCAGAGATGATGATCATTTTTGTCTCTTTACTTTTATCTAAGTATTTCAGTTCTTTTACAGTGTCTGTAGCTTCTTTGTAGCTATCTGCTATTCTATTTTTAAATACACTCGTAAAGCTTCCTTCAAGTAATACTGCACCAGCTAAGTTGGGTTGGTTGTATTTGCTAGCATCTGGTTTTTCGCGAAGCATAGATAAATGTACACGCACAGGAGCCATCAATGCTTTGCTATATTTTGTAGTAGTGAGTAGAATCGTTTTCTTTACAGAAGAAGATTTGATAGTATCAATCGTACTTGTAAAATACGTGGCTACTGGGTCAAGATTTCTAGAGATAGGGTGATTGTTTTCTGCCGGTATGAGCATAGGAAAATAATACCAAGGAAATAATTGAGTTTGTGGTTGACCACCGAGATTTCCCGTAACCAATGGGATAGGATTGCATAGTTGAATATCTTGCACCAAGTCTTGATTGATACGAGCTCCATAAGTAAAAAACATATCGTCTAGATTGTCTTCTACAGGTAATGCCATAAATACTTGAGAGGCATTGCGAAGGCTGTCCATATCTGCAAGTACACTTTCTCTTAGCCACAGTACTTTGCCACCATTCATGATGTACTGATCTATTTTATATTTATCTTTTTCTTCAAATCTGGTTTGTGGTTTTGCTACTATAAGACATGCTACATCCACTGGTATTCTATAGCTAGAACTGAGGTCAAATTCTTCTACCTCATACTGTGCTTCCTCTAGACTATTTGCTAGGTCGAGCATTTCTATAGGCATCAATTCTCCATGACCTTGAGTAAATAAGATACGAGGTTTGTGGTGCTGTTGTAGTTTATTGATAGCAGAAGAAAATTTATATTCAAGACCAATCACAGAATTATTTAAGTTGTCTTCTGGTGAATAGCCCAATTGATTTTCTAAAAGATTTATAGGGAGCTGTCTACTTCTATAAGTAACTATAGCACCAGGCAAAATATATTTTTGTTGAAATCCTTCAGAACTTTGTACTTTGAGGTTGGTACCTAAAATTCCTTTTTTCTTAAACTCATTGATGATTTCTATTTGTTGAGATTCGGATTTGCCAGCAAGAGGGTCTATAAATTCAAATTCAAAATTGCTACCACCGTAAGCCTTAAATTCGTTCATGATATCCTCTGTACTATTTCTAAGTCTTAGTACACCGGCATTTACATTTTTATCAAGAAATATTTGAACAGATACAACATCATCTAGTTTTCTGAGAAGTGTTTTTGTAGGTTTTACAAGCGAATATCTTTTCTCTTTAGTCAAGTCAAAACGAGTATAAAACTTAGTAGCAATAAAATTGACTAATAATAAAATGACAAAAATTCCTAATAGAAAAACTAGCGAATTTTTCTTTCTACTCGATGCTGGAGTTGTTGTTTTATTTACTGTTTTCTCTACCATTTTCTACTCTCCAATACTGTTTTGGTTCCACCTAAAAATAAAACAATCACACTCAAGAAATAAATAATATCACGCGTATCAACTATTCCTCTACTGATAGATTTGTAGTGTGCATTGATGCCGAGTTGTTGTATAAAATAATCGAGACCATCTGCAAACAAAGGGAAATCTGCTATGATATCAAACAACCAATATACGGCGGCACAAATTGTAGCCGAAAGAATAAATGCCACGATTTGATTGCTACTGAGTGTAGAACAAAACACCCCAATAGCCGTGAATGAAGCTCCTAAAAACAAGAGTCCAATATACGAACCCCAAACACCACCTGTATCTATATTGCCTACTGGAGCACCTAATTTATATACCGAATAAAAATAAATCAATGTAGGAAGTATAGAGAATACTACTAAAACTAGCGCCGCTAAATATTTGCCTAATATCACATCTATATCTCTGAGAGGCTTTGTCATCAGTAGTTCTAGCGTGCCCATATTTTTTTCTTCCGAAAAACTACGCATCGTTACTGCAGGTATCAATATCAAAAATACTACAGGAGCTAGATTGAATAGAGACTCTAAAGTAGCGTATCCATAATCTAAAACACCTCCATTGAAAAACCATAATAGTGAACCAGTAATCAATAAAAATATACCGATAGATAAATAACCTATCAGTGAGCTAAAAAAATGATTGAGTTCTTTTCTAAATATTGCTATCATTTTTTCTGAGTTAGTTCTTTAAATACATCTTCCATATTTTGCTCTTGTACTTGTATTTTTATGAGGGTATAGTTTTTGTTTTTTGCAAACTCAAAAAGCGTAACTCTCATATCACCTTTTTTGTCTGTCATGAGTCTCCATGCATTTCCTTTTTGTTCGTGTGCTTCTATCACACCATCTATAGACATTAGTTCGTTTTTGCTCACTCGTTCTACAAACTCTACTTCTAGTTCTTGTCGTTTTCTATCCGATGAAGTGAGGGCATCTATACTATTGTCGGCTACTATCACTCCTTTATTGATGATTATGGCTCTATCGCACATAGCTTGCACTTCTTGCATGATATGAGTAGAAAGTATTACTGTTTTTTGTTTACCCAGTTGTATGATTAGATTACGAATGTCTACCAATTGATTTGGGTCAAGACCACTCGTTGGTTCATCGAGTATCAGTACTTTTGGGTCATGTATCATTGCTTGTGCTATACCTACCCGCTGTCTATATCCTTTAGAGAGTTGACCTATTTTCTTTTTACGTTCTGGTGTGAGTCCTGTGAGGGCGATCATTTCTTCTACTTTCTTATAAGCATTGGTACCTAGCTTGTATACAGAGGCCACAAATTGCAGGTATTCGGCCACGTACATATCGGTATATTGCGGATTATTTTCAGGCAGATAGCCAATCAATTTTCGTACTTCTAGTGCATCTTTTTCTATATCTAGACCATTGATAGTAGCAGTTCCACTTGTAGCAGAAATGAAGCCAGTAAGCATTTTCATGGTAGTAGACTTGCCAGCACCATTGGGTCCTAGAAAGCCAACAATCTGTCCAGTAGGTATTTCAAAAGAAATATTATCTACTGCTTTTTGAGTGCCGTATATTTTGGTAAGATTGCTAAGTTTTATAGACATAGATTCTAAAATCAAACGCTAAATTAAGCTAAATCGATATAATTTGAATATTAAAAATATATAAAAGGAAAATTTTACAAAAGGATGACGGAGTATATTGTTCTTACTGAATTTAATATTAACCAACTCGATGCGTGAAGACACGCATCGAGGCGATAAAGGACGATGATGGTTAGAGTTATTTAAGGATTTAGTACATTAAATGAATATTGTTATATTTGGAGGAATAAAACAACTTATTACTTAGTACAAAATACAAATCGAAGGATTAAGAAATAATTAATAATATGAATAAACTAACTTATATATTAATATCGGTTATTCTAATTATAATAATTGCATTTTTTAGTATGCATTATTATCATGAAATGTATTATGAAGAACTATATAAAAAACCTAAAAAATATGTTTATGAAACATTTATGGGACCAGTAAATTCAGTTTTAATAATTGAAGATTTAAAATATAAAAAAGATTTAATTGAATATTATGATTATGCGGAATTAAATCATAATTATACTTCATTCAATTTCGCACTAAAAACATTAACACGAGCTGAACAGGTATATATAATTGGATATACTGAAGATAGTCTATTGTTAGAGGTTGTATCGTTATATGATAGAGGAGCACATTTTGGAGGTAGTTTTACACAAGGTTATGTATATTATAAAACTCTACATGACTTGCCACCACCTGATTCTCTTATGCCTAAACCATGGATTAAGTAAGCTATCAGCCTTGATACCTGTCTTCAACCGCCTCGATGCGTGTCTTCACGCATCGAAACAATAGTTAGAATCATGAATAATATTATTAAACACAATACATCAAATAGAAACTCCTTTATGGAGATGAATAAATTGTATTTTTGGACAGCAACTATTAGAAATTGGATTCAAATTTTTGATAAGAAACAAAATATAGATATAGTATTAAGTTCATTAAACTACTTATCTAATAAAGAACTATTATCTATTTATGGATTTGTTATCATGCCAAATCATATACACTTTATTCTAAAAATGAATTCTTTAAATGGTAAAGAAAAACCAGTTGGTTCATTTTTGAAATACACCTCTCATGAAATATTGAAAAACATGAAAGAAGCTAATAATGAACTAAATATATTTGAAGTCAATACCAATAGAAAAAAGTATGAAATATGGCAAGAGAATCCATTAGCTATAGAATTGTATAGTACAGATGTAATTTATCAAAAATTAGATTACATACATAATAATCCTGTAAAAGAAAAGTGGTCATTGTCGCCTACACCACAAGAGTATTTATATTCTTCTGCAAATTATTATATAAATGGGATTAAAGATTTTGAGTTTCTAAATGATATAAGAACAATATAAATATAATAAGTTTCGATGCGTGGAGACACGCATCGAGGCTATAAAGGAAAATTTTACAAAAGGATGACGGAGGATGTTATTATTTAAGGAATTAGTAAATTAAACTAATATTGTTACTATAATCCTCCTAATGACTCATAGGAAATTCTAAATGATTTTCTAAGTCTTGGAGATAAGTTTTGGCGCTAGGACCCATGTTGAATAGCAAATCAAGTATAGATATGTCTTCTAGAAAACCATGTCTATTGCCAAATACTTGAGTATATTCAGGCATATCGTGTTCGTATTTCATTTCTCTATATAGGAATCTATAGTCGAGTAGTTCCTCATAGTTAGTTTTGAAACTTTCGGTATATTTTATAGGTATTTCTATTTTAAGTAAAGAGCAGATTTTATTAAACAGATTCATATTATACTCAAAAACAGAACTTACTTCCTGATGAAAAAATGAGTATAGTTCATCTTCATAAAACTCAAAAAAAGGAGAGCTTCTATATGCACTACATAGACTTTGCCAATGATTTTTTTGCCAAGCTATTTCTTTTGATGCTTGTACATCTTTGTATAATTGTTTGTGGCTTTTGCCATAATGTATTGGAATAGATAACATTTGCAATCCATTAGGGCTAGCTATATAACATCTATTTCTATTACTACTTTTCACAAAATACTCGTGTTGCTCTATATACACCTCACTAGCATGTAGGCATAGCGCAAAATAACTCACTGGTGGTAAGTATTGGCAATCAATCAATATTTTTTTATCTGTCATCTGAGTGTAAAATTATTCACTAAATGACTATTTATATAATAAGTAAGTGTATTTTTACAAACAAATATTGCACTTAATGAAAAAGATTTTATTTATAAGTTTATTAGTTTCATTTTTTACTCAACTCTACAGTATTGAAGTACAGCTGAGTCATGCAGTATTTCAAAATAAAAGTAATTCCTATACAGAAATATATTTTTGGATACCTGCATGGAATCTTACTCCTAGCTATAAGGGAAACTTTCAATGGCAGATACAAACAGAGATAACAATAATGCTTAAAAAAGATTCAAATAATATCACTTATGATAAATTTAATCTTTCAAGCAATAGTATAAAAGATACAAATGAGCTTAATTTTTCAATCGTAGACTTGAAAAGATATGCACTTAGCTCAGGTAAATATACAGTGCAGTTACAAGCAAAAGACCTGAATAATCCTGCTGATATTTATAATTTTGTTTTTGACGATATAATAGTTGAGCCACTAGGAAGCAATATTTCTATTTCAGGAATTACCTTATTAGATACTTTTTATGCAAGTAAAGCAGTGAATTCTTTTGTGAAAAATGAAATGTTTTTACAACCTTTAGTAATAGATTTTTATGATACAAAAAGCACTAAATTAAACTTCTATACTGAGCTCTATAATACCGATACAAAAGTGAGTAGTGATGAAAAATTTTTAGTAAAAACTTGTATCAAAGATCCAGAAATGAAGGAATTAACCAATTTTATTTTTTATAAAAAAATGAGTGGAGCCCCTATTGTTCCTATTCTACAAAACATCAATATAAAAAATCTAGTATCAGGAAATTATTATCTCTGTATAGATGCAATAGATAAAAATAATCAACTTTTAGCTTCTCAACAATTATTTTTCCAACGACTTAATTTTGATATACAAGACACTATAAATATCGCTACTTATAATGGTGCTGATGAGTTTGGTAAAGGGTTTTTAGATACTGCATCTTTAGCATATTTACATTTCTCAGTTTTGTCTCTTACACCTATAGCTCCATATGGAGATATTACCTATATACAAGAGCTAGGCAAATCTTCAAGTAAAGAATTTATAATTCAATACATCACTAATTTTTGGAAAAAACGCGACGCACTTAATCCTGAATTGGCATGGAAAAAATATGAAGAACAAGTGATGATAGTTGATAGAATGTATAGTACGAGTATAGATAGAGGATATAATACAGATAGAGGTAGAGTTCATTTAAAATATGGAGCACCAAACAATATCACTAGAAACAGAGAGAATGTAGCCTATGACTATGAAGTATGGCAATATTATAGCCTTCAAGGCGGTCAAACTAATGTTCGTTTTATTTTTTATAACCCGACTATGCTTAGTAATAATATGCAACTGCTACACAGCACAGCTAGAGGAGAGACAGTAGATCCAAACTGGAAATCAAAAATATATGGTGTTACTAGTGGAAGAGAAATGATAGATTTTGATAATAATAATTTTAATAGACCATTAGGTAGTCAACTAGAAAGAGCTGTAGACGGACTTAAATAATTACTTTTTAGTAAACCAGATAACTAATGCACTTGTTTTTTTCTTGTATTCTTGATATTGAGGATTGTGGTCATATTTTTTTTCTAGCATAGGAATACCACTTACATATAGCAATAAGAATGTAATAATAGCAGGAGAAATAATAGCTAGATACCAATATTCAAAGCCAATTGAAAAAATAAAAATACCCCACCAAAAAAGTATTTCACCAAAATAATTTGGATGTCTTGAATACTTCCATAATCCACTTGTGATAAATGCATTTTTATCATCGGTATTTTTTCTAAACATATATTTTTGATAATCTGCAATTGCTTCTATTAGTATAGCTAGTATGCAAATACACAAGCTGCAATAAATTGGAATCAAATAAGGAAGTTTATAAGGGAAATAATTAATAGTAATAATGGGTATTGATATCAATAGCATAAAAAATCCTTGAAACATATGTACTTGTAAAAAGGTACGCCAATAAAATGTATTGCCCCATTCTCTGCGCCAGTTGGCATATCTAAAATCTTCTTCTTTACCCCAGTTTCTTATGCCAAGAAAAATAGATAATCGTAAACCCCAAATAGCAACTAGAATATTTAGAATAAGATTTAAAGTTGTTTTTTGTTCGCTATATAGATAAGCAATAATAGCAATACCTACAAATCCCATTCCCCAAAACATATCTACTAATCCATTATTTTTTTGTACGATACAAATCGCATAGCAAACACACATGTATATAAAAACAAAAAGAATTATGGCTAGTATCATCACAATAAAGATAAATAAAAAACCTAAATGAAAGGTATCATTTAGGTTTAAAATGTTTTAATTATATAGTTACGCTTACTTCAATTCTTCAGCTAAGTTTTTATCATCAAGAAATTTAGTAGTGTAGTTGCCACTTCTAAAATCTTCATTATGCAATAACCATAAATGAAAAGGAATGGTAGTATGTATACCTTCAAGTATAAATTCTCTCAATGCTCTATCCATTTTATCAAGAGCTTCTTCTCTTGTTCTTCCTCTGCAAATTACTTTTGCAATCATACTATCATAATACGGAGGAATAGTGTATCCTGCATATATGTGAGTATCTACTCGTACACCTTGTCCTTTTGAGGTATGTAACGAAGTGATTTTTCCTGGTGAGGGAGCAAAGTTTTTTGTAGGGTCTTCTGCATTGATTCTACATTCTATAGCATGCATCTCACGAGGATAGTATACTTTCCCACTTATAGGTTCGCCAAATGCAAGTTTTATTTGTTCTTTTACAAGATCATAATCCATTACTTCTTCTGTCACTGGATGCTCTACCTGTATACGTGTGTTCATCTCCATGAAGTAGAAATTTCTGTGCTTATCTACTAGAAATTCTATTGTTCCCAATCCTTGATATTTGATAAATTCTGCTGCTTTTATTGCTGCATTACCCATTTGTTCTCTGAGCTCATCAGTCATAAAAGGAGAAGGACATTCCTCTACCAATTTTTGATGTCTTCTTTGAATAGAACAATCTCTCTCAGACAAGTGAGTAGCTTTGCCGTATTTATCAGCAGCTACTTGTATTTCTATGTGTCTTGGTTCTTCTACAAATTTTTCCATATACATACCAGCATTACCAAATGCCGCACCAGCTTCCATAGTAGCATTGTCAAATGCTTTCTCTATTTCTTCTTCGTTCCATACTACTCTCATACCTTTACCACCACCACCTGCAGTAGCTTTTAGTATCACTGGGTAGCCTATTTTTTTAGCTTCAATTTTTGCCATAGCCACATCATCTATAAGACCATCAGAACCCGGTACTACTGGTACTCCAGCTCTGCGCATAGTATCTTTAGCAGTGATTTTATCACCCATTTGTCTAATCTGATCTGGAGTAGGTCCTATAAAAGTAAGATTGTGTTGTTCGCAGATTTCTGCAAATTTTGCATTTTCACTTAAAAAACCATATCCTGGATGTATAGCATCTGCATTTGTGATTTCAGCTGCTGCCATTATATTTGGTATATTCAGGTAGGAGTCTGCACCTTTTGGTGGGCCTATACAAACTGCTTCATCTGCAAATCTTACATGAAGACTTTCTTTGTCAGCTGTAGAATATACTGCTACCGTTTTTATCCCCATCTCTTTGCAAGTACGAATAATACGCAGTGCTATTTCACCTCTATTTGCTATTAGTATTTTTTTAAACATATATAGAATGATTTAAAATCATTAATTAATTGTTTTCTTTTTTTAAGTATCAAGTCCCGAATCTTTGGGATAAGTAAAAAGTATCAAATAATAAGAATTAAGTAATTTTATAATATTATAATTCAAAACTCAAAACTCAAAATTTTTACTTTGGTTCAATTAAGAACAATGGTTGATCATACTCTACAGGTGATGAATCATCAAGTAATATTTTTACAATAGTACCACTGATATCACATTCTATTTCATTGAATAATTTCATAGCCTCTACTACACAAAGTACATCACCAGGTTTTACAGTGTCGCCCACTTTTACAAATACTTCTTTATCTGGTCCTGGTTTTCTGTAGAAAGTACCTATCATAGGAGATTTGAATTCTACGAGATTTCCAGAAGCTTCTACTTTCTCTGTAGAAGTAGGAGCTGATGTATTTGAAACAGATGCAACTGGCGCTGCACTAGATATAGCTGGTTGACTAGGCATGCTCATCATAGGTACAGAGTGATTTTGTACCATGGTTACACCAGCATCTTGTTTGTTTTTTATCGTGATTTTAAAGTTGTCTTGTTGAATTTTTACTTCAGCCAACTCACTTTTGCTTACTATTTTTATAAGCTCTTGTATTTGTTTAAAATCCATGTTAATTTTTATTTTTTTGTTAATTAATGGGAATTAATTGAGTTTCAAATATATTATTCTTTTACTCTTTCTACGTATTTATTTGTATCAGTATCTACTTTTATTTTATCACCTACGTTTACAAACAAGGGTACATTTACATTTGCTCCTGTTTCTACGGTTGCTATTTTTGTTACGTTAGTAGCAGTATCCCCTTTCACACCAGGCTCTGAATATGTTACTTCAAGTATCACGTTAGTAGGCAATTCGCACACTAAAGCTTTTTCTGTTTCTGCATGGAAAAGTATATCTACATCTTGACCTTCTTTCAATAAATCGGTATTGTTTATCATATCTTTGTCTATAGCCACTTGGTCAAAAGTGTCATTATTCATAAAATGCCAGCCTGTTTCATCGTTGTATAAGTATTGAAATTTTCTTCTTTCTATTCTAGCTGTTTCTATATTGTGTCCACTTTGGAAAGTGTTTTCTACTACTTTTCCAGAAGATAAACTTTTCAACTTTGTTCTTACAAATGCATTTCCTTTACCTGGTTTTACATGTTGAAAATCTACGATGATCCATAGATCATTATTCATATCTAAGCATAGGCCTTTTTTAAAATCTGCAGTAGTTGCCATTCGTTTGTTTTTTTATTTTTGAGTTTATAATTTGTTTTTTAATAAGACCATTTTAAGTAAATAGCTCCCCAAGTAAATCCTCCACCAAAAGCTGCCAAAATAATATCGTCGCCTTTTTTGAATTTACTCTCCCATTCGTGCAAGCATATAGGAAGAGTACCATTAGTAGTATTACCGTATTTATGTATATTCACTGTTACTTTACTTTCATCTAGTCCCATTCTTTCTCTTGTAGCATCTATGATTCTTTTATTTGCTTGGTGGGGCACTAGCCAATCTACATCATCGGCAGTCAGGTTGTTTTTTTCCATGATTTCGGCACCAACATTTGCCATATTGGTCACTGCAAATTTGAATACATATTGACCTTCTTGATATACATTATGCTTCCCAGTTGTAACGGTTTCTATAGAAGCAGGTAGTACTGAACCACCAGCTGGTTGGTAGAGATGTTTGCATCCCGCTCCATCACTTCTGAGTATACTATCTATAATACCAGTTTCGTCATCACTAGGTTCTAATAGAACAGCTCCACATCCATCACCGAATATAATACAAGTAGTTCTATCTTTATAATTGATAATACTACTCATTTTATCACCGCCTACTACTATTATTTTTTTGTATCTACCACTTTGTATCATACTAGCTGCAGTATCTAGTGCATACATAAAGCCACTACAAGCAGCATTTATATCATAGCTAAAAGCATTTTTGATACCACAATTATCAGAAATAATATTTCCAGTTGCAGGAAAGTTATAATCGCCAGTCACTGTAGCACAAATCAACAATTCAATATCTTCGGGATTGGTATTACTTTTTTCAAGTAGGCCATTTACAGCTTGTGTACCCATATATGACATACCTAAGTTTCCTTTTAGTATTCTTCTTTCTTTAATACCTGTTCTCGACATTATCCATTCATCATTGGTGTCTACCATGGTAGATAATTCTTCGTTGGTAAGTATGTACTCCGGTACATATGAATGTACGGAAGTGATTTTAGCTCTACGTTGCAATAGTGTATTATTTGGTTTTTACTAATTAAGCATTGCAAAAATAAAAAAAGCTACTCATTTTGTATGCACAAAATGATGTAGCTCTATAATTTGTATAAAATTGATAAAATTATGCTTGTTTACCTTCTGAAAACAACTTGCCATTATAGTAGATATTCCCATCTACTTCATAAGCTCTGTGTCTTCTATGAGTTTCGCCTGTAGTAGGACATACACTAAGTGTAGCTAATGTCAATGAATCGTGAGTTCTTCTTTTATCTCTTCTCGTTTTTGAGATTTTTCGCTTTGGATGTGCCATGATCTATTATTTTTGTTTTTTTAATTTTTCTAAAATTGCCCATCTTTCATCGGGCTTATTGTTGTTTTTGTCTTCTAGTTTTTCTAAATATTCTAGTACTTCTTTGTTACAAGTGCTTTTGCCTTTGCTATCAAGTGGATGTATCCGCTGAATAGGAAGAGCCAAAACAGTATACTCATAAATAAGTTGTGCAATATCTATGTGAGTTTCTGTTCTATTGATATACAATACATCTGCTTCATCGTCTAGTGTTTTATCGTCGCTTTCAAATTTGATAATAATCTCGTTGACTGTATTTGTTGGCAGAGGAAAAGTGTCTGAACATCTATCACATTCTACAAACAAAGACCCATTTATAGTAATTTGAAGATTGAAAAAACCTTCTTTTTTATCTAATAATGCTTCTACTTGTAGATCGCAATCACCTATTGGTGAGTTTTCAAAAAAGCTAAAGAACTTTCTGTCTATGTTGTAAATAAACGAGTGTAGTCCATTTTTAAGTCCTACGTAAGGTATTTTAAAATCTTGTAAACTCTTCACAACATAATCCTCTCTTTATAAAAAAGGAGTGCAAAATTAATCAAAATATATCAAAGTTGTTAATAAGTGGAATATTTTTTTTAAAAAGAAAACTCTAAGCCATTTGATCTGAGCTAATGTTGCTTCTTTTTAATGGATTTTCGTGCATTTGTTTGAAATTCATCCTATTTCTGATCACATCTATAGCTATAAATACAGCATTTTCCATTGAACCACTACTTGCTATGTTTTTTCCTACTAAGTCATAAGCTGTGCCATGATCTGGAGATGTACGCACTATAGGCAGTCCTGCAGTATAGTTAACACCAGTTTCAAATGCATATGATTTAAATGGAATCAATCCTTGGTCGTGGTACATAGCTAATATTCCATCAAATTTGGTAAATTGAGAAGCTCCAAAAAAACCATCAGATGCATAACTACCAAACGCCAAGATTCCTTTATCTTTAGCAGCAGAAATAGCAGGATTGATGAAGTCTTGTTCTTCTTTACCAATTATTCCATCTTCACCAGCATGAGGATTTAAGCTCAAGATTGCAATTTTTGGTTTGTTTATCAAAAAATCTTCTGTCAAAGATTTATTCAATATTTCTATTTTAGATAATATATTTTTTGTGTCAATAAATTTATGTAAGTCCTTTATAGCAACATGTCCTGTAGTAAGTCCTATGCGCATACTTTCATCTACCATCAGCATCATGCATTCGGCCACCCCAAAATAGTTTCTAATATAGTCTGTATGTCCTTTAAAATCCTTATTTGGTGTTTTTATAGTGCTTTTATTGATAGGAGCGGTCACTATTCCATCTATTTTTCCTTCTTTAAGGTCTGCAAGAGCCATATCTATACATTTAAGAGCTATATCACCTGCTTGAAGAGTAGCTTTGCCTGGTTCGAGTGGGGCTTCATCATTTGAATAGTTGATTACATTTATTTGCTTATTATTTAATTGACTAGCATCAGTAATAATCGTATAATCAAAATGTTCTATGTTTAGTGCTTTTTTGTAATAGGAAAGTACTTTTGATGAGCCATATATTACTACATCACAATATTTCAAGAATTTTTTGTCTTGAAAAGTTTTTAAAATAACTTCTGGACCTATTCCATTTATATCACCTATTGTTACCCCTAGTATGGGTCTTATATTTTGTTCCATATTTTATTTATATGTGCTTAAAAAATCGTATAATAATCTCACCCCTACTCCTGAGCCACCTTTCCCTCTATAAGAATCTTCGGCTGTAAGAAAAGCAGGTCCTGCTATATCTAAATGTATCCATGGGTAATCAATAAAACATTCTAAAAATTTACCAGCAGTGATAGCACCAGCATGAGGGCCACCAATATTTTTAATATCTGCTACATCTGATTTAATATAGGTACCATATTCATCCCAAAACGGCATCTCTGCTATTCTTTCATGTACTTGATTTCCAGATTTTTTTAATGCACTCATCGTTTCTTCAGATGCTGTACCCATTCCTACCATTCCTTCTTTGCCAATTGCTGCTGCTGCTGCACCTGTAAGTGTAGCAAGATCAATAACTAATTCAGGTTGGTATTTTTTTGCATAACTCAATGCATCAGCTAATATCATTCTACCTTCTGCATCTGCATTGAGCATTTCTACAGTTTTACCACTATGCATCACTATCACATCACCAGGTACATAGGCATTCCCTCCTGGTCTATTGTCTGTAGCAGGTATGAGTCCTATCACGTGTATAGGCAATTTATTGCTTGCTATTGCTTTGAATAAACCTACTACTGCTGCTGCACCAGCCATATCGCATTTCATCATATCCATACTGTTTGCTGTAGGTTTTAAACTTAATCCTCCGGTATCATATACTACACCTTTACCCACTAATACTATTGGTTTTTTATTTTTCGCTTTGGGAGATTTATACTCTAGTATATTGAAGGTAGGTGGGTCTACACTTCCTTTATTTACAGATAGTAAGCCACCCATTTTCAAAGCAGTTATTTTCTTTTTGTCAAAAAATTCAAATTTAAATCCTGCAGATTTTGAAATACCAGCTATTTCTTTAGACAATTGTGGTGCTGTAAGATAAGATAAAGGCTCGTTTACTAAATCTCTAGAAGTAAATACTGCATTTACAAGATTTTGAATCTCTAAAACAGCTTCTTTTTTTACTTGTCCTGCTATTAAAGCTATTTCCTGAAGACTATTTTTTTTCTCGTTTTTGTCAGAAAAATATTTTAGAAATTGATAATTACTTAATAGAAATCCGTCTATAAAAGCAAGTCTTTCTGACTCTTCTTTTACATCAAAAAATATTTCTATACCGCTTATTTTTTGTCTGTTTAGCTCTTTGTTGGATGCGTATGAGATTTTACGCATGTTCTCAAGATGTTGAAATTTTGTCTTTCCTTTTTCCTTTTTGAATATAAAAACTGTTCTACCATTTGATTGAATGATGCTATAGCTCATTTTTTTACTGAAATCGTTTTTTACTAATTTTATTTCAGCTTCAGAAAGCATGGTGTTTTTGAGTGTATAATCTTCGTCACATACTATTAATATGTTGTTTTTAGGAGTAGAAGATTTGATAAATGATATTTTCATATTGATAATAAATGGTTAATATATAATCAACAAAGGTAGTATTTTATATCTAATTAGTTAATCTAGCGTTATATGTTTTATGTTTGCATACTATACATATGCATAAAGCTAATAATACATATCGACCAAACAAGTCTTTAGGACAGCATTTTTTGAATGACGAATCTATTTGTGTGAGACTCATTGAAGAGATAGATGACAAAATTGATTTTGACCAAATCGTAGAGATAGGACCAGGCCCTGGAGTACTTACAAAACATTTGTATAAAACATATAAAAACAAATTGCATCTTATAGAATATGACCAAAGATTTGTTGGTCTTTTAAAAGATACATACAGCGATATAAGTGAACAAATACATCAAGCAGATGTTTTGAGATTTGATTTTAATAAAATAGAAGGGAAATTGATAATAGCAGGTAATTTTCCTTACAATATCAGTTCGCAAATTTTATTTAAAGCCATTGAATACAAAGAAAAAGTATCCTTCATAATTGGGATGTTTCAAAAAGAGATGGCTCAAAGAGTAGCAGCGAAACATGGCAATAAATCATATGGAATTCTTAGTATACTGATGCAAGCATTCTATAATGTCACTTATCTTTTTGATGTGCCACCTACCGTTTTTTCTCCTCCACCTAAAGTAATGTCTGGAATAATAAAGCTAGAATACGCTCCAAATAAATTTCAAATTCTAGATCATAAAGTTTTTGTGATGATGGTAAAATTGGCATTTAACCAAAGAAGAAAAACCATGCGAAATAGTTTAAAATCTATGATAAATGATTATAAGATTTCAGACGAAATCACTTTTGATAAAAGACCAGAGCAACTATCTGTAGGTGAGTTGGTAGATTTAGCCAACCATTTTGTAACCAATAAAAAATCCAATGAGGCCTAAAGTACTTATTACTGATGCAGTGCATGAAGATATGTTGGCACTATTTAGTGATGCAGGTATAGAAATAGTATATACTCCTGATACAGATCAAGTATCAGTAGAAAAAATCATTGAAGATTTTGAGATGCTCGTTATAAATAGCAAAATACAAGTAAATAAAAATTTTATAGATAAAGCTACAAAATTAAAAGTAGTTGGAAGATTAGGTTCTGGTAAAGAAATAATAAACTTAGAGTATGCTATACATAGAGATATAGTTTTCCATAATTCGCCAGAAGGCAATAGAGATGCAGTAGCAGAACATTGTCTTGGGTTGATTTTAGGATTGTTAAATTTCATACCTAGGTCATTTGAAGAAATAAAAAAACACCAATGGAATAGAGAAATAAATAGAGGAAATGAATTGTCTTCAAAAACCGTGGGCATCATCGGATACGGACATACAGGCAAAGAAACAGCAAAAAGGTTGAGTGTTTTTACAAGTAAAATTCTTGTGTATGAAAAGTATGAAAAAGGATTTAGTAATGATGTGGTACAAGAAGTAGAAATGGAAGAAATATATACTCATGCAGACATAATAAGCCTACACTTACCACTAACAAACGAAACTTCTCAATTAATCAATGATGATTTTATCAATAAAATGGCTAAACCATTTTATTTGATTAATACTTCTAGAGGTAAAATAGTAAATGAATCGCATGTATTAGTAGCTATGAAAAACAAAAAAATAGTAGGTTATGCAACTGATGTACTAGAAAACGAAAAATTGAATACCTATTCAGATATTGAAAAACAAAAATTGAAAGAATTAATAAGTGAAAATACAATAATTACACCTCATATTGCAGGTTGGTCATATGAAAGTAAGCGAAAATTAGCTCAAATATTGGCAAAAAAGATGCTTTTGTCATTTAAAACTCATTGAAATGTCAAAGTATTGTCATATTAGCTATTGGCTATTTGAAATTGATTTAACCTTATTTAACTTTGAGCCGTTAAACAAAACCGAAGTTCTTTGTGGTTCAAAATGAGTATTTTATACATGAAATGAAAATAAAAATACTATTTACTATGAAAATATATAATTTTGACGGCTTTAACAAGAATTAACTATTATAAATAAGATTGATAAAAACATTATGAAAAAAATATTACTATCTGTGTTTTTGTTTATTTCTGCAAATGTTCTACTAGCTCAAACTGGGGATATATCAGGAAAAATAAAAGATGAAAAAGGAGAAGGTATTCCATTTGCTACAGTATCTGTGGTACAAAATGGAGCGGTAGTTAAGGGTGTTCAAACTGACTTTGATGGGAATTATACCCTCAAGCCTCTTACACCTGGTAAATACGATGTGAAATTTTCATATGTAGGATACCAACCTACACTAAGAACAGGTGTTGTAGTTTCGACTGATAAGTCTACATATCTAGATATTCAACTAAAACCAACTGATGATGTGTTGGCAGAGGTACAAGTAATAGAATATAAAGTGCCTTTGATAGATGCAGGTAAAACTACCTCTGGCAATACTATTTCTCAAGAAGAGATAGCTAAGCTTCCTACAAGAGATATTCAATCTATAGCTTCAACTACTTCAGGCGCATATCAATCAGATGAAGGTGCAGGTATCAATATAAAAGGGGGTAGATCTGATGGTACGGCCATATATATAGATGGTGTGCGTGTAAGAGGTAATGTGAGTGTACCAGCAAGTGCTATTGGTTCATTGACGGTAATCACCGGAGGTATACCAGCGAAATATGGTGATCAGACTGGTGGTGCTATTTCTGTTACTACTAGAGGGCCATCAAATAAATTTAACGGAGGACTTGAATTAGTTTCATCAGAATTTATGGATGCTTATGGATATAATCTAGTAAGTGCTAACCTTACTGGTCCTATTTATACAAATAAAAAAACGAATAGAACTATTGCAGGGTTTTTCCTATCTGGAGAATTTGAAAGATATAGAGATCAGTCTCCATCAGCTGTAGGAACTTGGAAAGTGAAAGATGAAGTATTTAATAGAATACAACAAAACCCAATTGTAAAAAATCCAGTACAAGAAGGGTTTATATTCTCTAGTGAGTCACTTACTAAAGATGATTTAGAATTGGTTAAATCTAGACCAAATGTAGCTAACAATCAATATAGAGCAATAGGTAAACTAGACCTAAAACCTTCTGAAGCAATAAACATTACTATAGGTGGAAACTATAATTATGAAAAGTTTCATCAGTGGATAGATAGATATTCATTACTAAATTATGAAAACAATCCACTTTTTGTAAATCAAACATATAGAGGTTTTATAAGGTTTACTCATAACATAGGACAAGGCAAGGATCAAGATAAAACAGATAAAAAATCATCTGTAATACAAAACGCATATTATACTATTCAAGCAGATTACGAAAAATTTAGAATGAGATATGGTGATGATTCTCACTTAGAAAATTATTTTGATTATGGATACATTGGAGATTTTGATATAGTAAGAAAACCTACCTATGATTTTACATCATCTAGAAATGTGATAGATGCAAATGGCAACCAAAGAACACTAACTGGATGGCAACAAACAGGTGACCAATCTGATAGTATTTACTTTACTCCAAGTGATGTAAATGC
Organism: Chitinophaga pinensis; assembly: GCA_945860705.1. GTDB lineage: Bacteria > Bacteroidota > Bacteroidia > Chitinophagales > CAMDFR01 > CAMDFR01. Next base: position 24,953 of record CAMART010000014.1, read on the forward strand.
TTTAGGTGCACAATTTACCACTACTTATTTTGATTTGGTAGATGGGCAATCACCAGTTGGTTTATTTGATAATTTGAATAGTATACAATCAAATAGAGGTTTGATCAATGGTAATAGATCTCTATTAGCTCACTCAGTTTGGTTTAACTCAGGACGTCAATTCAATGGAGCTGGTAGAATAGATAATGACCAATATACAGTAAAATTAGATGGGGCTTTTGATATCTTAAAACCAGGGTCAGAGTCTAGAAATAAACATTCAATAGAATTTGGTTTCCAGTTTGAGCAAAGACAAGAAAGAACTTATAGTATAAATCCACTTGAGCTTTGGACACTTATGAGACAATTAACCAATAGTCACATAACTCAATTTGATGTTAATTCTACCAACCCATTAGTATCTATAAACGGCCAAGTATACGAATATAATGATCCTAATAGACCAGCATTTGGTTTTAATGATACTATCCTTGCACCAAGAATTGTTTCATTAGATCAACAAAAGTTTTTTGATAGAAATCTTAGAAATAAATTAGGTTTAGATCCTAATGGAAATGATTTTATAAATATAGATGCATTAGATCCAAGTACATTCTCTTTAAGTATGTTCGCACCTGATGAATTATTAAATCCGAATAATGGAAGCTTTGTTAACTACTATGGATTTGACTATTTAGGAAATAAATCAACAAGTAATGCATCTTTTAATGATTATTTTACTAAAAAAGATGCAAATGGAAATTTGAAGAGAGAGATTTTACCTTATCAGCCTATATATATAGCAGGATATATTCAAGATAAATTTCAATTTAAAGATTTAAATATTACACTAGGGGTAAGAGTAGAAAGATTTGATGCAAATCAAAAAGTAATGAGAGATCCTTATTCGCTTTTCCAAATCCAAACAGCTGAAGAGTTTGCATCTAAACCAGAACATGTAGGCTATCAAAGACCAGCTGGTATTGGAGCAGACTATAAGGTATATGTAGATGACAATACTGCTTCAAATCCACAAGTAGTAGGATATAGAGATGGAGATAACTGGTATAATGCACAAGGGAATCAAATTTCTTCAGGTGCTCAAGTAGCAAGAGCCTCTTCTACAGGTAAAATCACTCCTATGTTTACTGATAAAAATGTAGTAGCAGCAGGCGAGGGTGCTCTAATTAGAGATGCAGATAAATTTAACCCAGATGGTAGTTTTGTAGATTACAAACCTCAAGTAAATGTAAATCCACGTTTACAATTTTCTTTCAGTCTTACAGATAAAGCATTATTCTATGCTCACTATGATGTACTTACACAGAGACCACAATCTGGTCAAGTAAATAGTGGTATACCTTCAATAGGAAATTTTGCAGATCCTTTTGAATTTTTATGGTGGGATAATATTTCGAATGGAAGACTTATGAGCAATCCTAACCTACGTCCTGAGAAAACAATTGATTTCGCTTTAGGTTTTAGACAAAAAGTAAGTAACACAAGTGCAATAGCTATTGGGGCTTTCTATAGAGAAATGAAAGATCAAATACAAGTAAAACGTGTCAATTTTACTTACCCAGGTGTATCTCAAGCATATATAACTCAAGGTAACATAGATTTTGGAACTTCTAAAGGTTTTACGTTTGATTTTGATTTGAGACGTACAGGAAATCTTACGATGAAATTAAACTATACTTTGCAATTTGCTGAAGGTACAGGATCTAATAATCAATCAGGATTAGGAAATGCTAGCAATCCAGATGGTACATTGATTAGAAATATCAATGCACTGAGCTATGATTCTAGACATATGATTAATGCTACGGTTGATTGGAGTTACGGTCAAGGGTCAGACTATAATGGTCCATACATTGGTAAACAACAAATTTTTTCAAACGCAGGAATCAATTTTGTGTTTATGGCAAGAAGTGGTACTCCATATACTAAACAAGAATTTGCAACTCCTACAGCTTTGAGTGGTGTTCCAAATAGAGCTGTAACTATTGGTGCTGTAAATGGAGCTAGACTTCCTTGGCAATTTAGATTAAATACTAAGATAAACAAAAGCTTCAATGTAAATGTAGGTAAAAAAGTAGAAGGTAAAGAACAAAGAACCATGAATATTGACATTTATATGATAGTTCAAAACTTATTTAATACTAAAAACATCAACAATATATATAGATATACCGGTAACCCTACAGATGATGGATATCTTGGAAGCGCACAAGGTAAATTAGATATAAGTAATAGAGCATATCCAGAATCATTTAAAGATCTTTATAGAGCATATGTAAATTATCCAACTAATTATACTAAGCCTAGAAATATTAGATTGGGTCTTATTGTTGGTTTTTAATTAATAAAGTATAAAATAAAATATAATATAATATTATGAATACAAGAATTTTAATACTAGTAATTATATATATGAGTACTGTAGGCAATATTATTGCTAGAGCACCATATTATATAAGACAAAAAGCAGAGGTTACAAATACAAATTCATATAAGACTGCTGTTGCTGATTGTGATATAGGAAACTCACAGTTTGATTTAGATATAAATAACATCAGAACAAAAATTCTAGCTAGAGGTGATATGTGGTGGGATTTATCAGATGCAAGATATGAGGTTCCAAAAATTGATCCACCAGGATCTGCACCATCTGTGCATGCATTGTTTGCGGGTGCTATATGGATATCTGGCGAAGATGATGGGGGTAATCTAAAAATAGCCGCACAAACATTTAGTACAAACGGAAATGATTTTTTCCCAGGACCATTAGACGCTACGGGAAATACTAACAATAGTTATTGTAAACTTTGGGATAAACACTTTAACGTTTATGGTGATGAGATCAGAACGTATCTAAAAAATTTAGGTACATCTCCTACAATAGCACCTTCTGCTATACCAAAAAATGTATTGAATTGGCCAGGTGCAAGAAACCCTCATTTATTAGAATCAGGACTCTATTATGATGGACAGTTAGCACCATTTTTTGATAATGACGATGATTGTAATTATGATCCTACTAAAGGGGATTATCCAGTATTATTTAGTGTAAGTACCAATGAAGACTGTAATACAGTAAAAACAAGTACTTGCCAAGAAGCAACCTTTGCAGATCAGATGATTTTTTGGGTGTTTAATGATTTAGGAAATATACATACACAAACACAAGGAGATGCTATAGGACTACAAATAAATGCATTAGCCTTTGCTTATAAAACTTCTGATGAATTAAACAATATGACATTTTACAGATATAACATTATAAATAAATCTGTTTCTACATTGAATAATACATATATGGGTCAATGGGCTGATCCTGATTTAGGTTGTTTCAATAATGACTATGTAGGATGTGATGTATCTAGAGGTTTAGGAGTAGTATATAATGGAGCACTTACAGATCCAAACTGTCAATCTAGAGGTTATGGAAATGAAGTACCTTTATTAGGGATAGATTATTTCGAAGGACCAAGAGCAGATTTAAGAAATGGATTTGATGATGATGCTGATGGACTTATAGACGAAGGTACTGATGGTATAGATAATGATGGCGACGGTTTAATTGATGCTGATGATGCTGATGAACAAGAGTTATTAGGAATGTCTTCATTTATTTATTTCAATAATGGTAATGGTGGGGCTCAGAATGACCCTCAAAATGCTTCACAATTTAGAAACTATATGACAGGTAGATGGGCTGATGGAACACCTATTACATTGAATGGTACTGGATATGGTGGGTCTGTACCTACTAGTTATGTTTATCCGGGCGATCCTTCTATCGCAACTCAATGGAGTGAGTGTAATAACCAAACTACTGGAGCAAATGATGCTGATGACAGAAGGTTTGCACAATTCTCAGGTCCATTTACACTAAAACCTGGTGATCAAAATAATATCACTGTAGGGGTAATATTTGTAAGACCAAAAGTTGGAGCTTACCCATGTCCATCATTTAGCAAATATATTGGAATAGCTGATGATAAAGCACAAGCATTATTTGATAATTGTTTTAAAGTATTAAGAGGGCCAGATGCACCTACCGTTATAATAAGAGAATTAGACAAACAAATTATTCTAAGTTTAATTAATAAAGACGGAAGTAATAATCTTAAAGAATTATATGATGAAGAAGATGCATTGATTACAAATCAAGATCCAGGAAATCAAGCGGATCATACATATACTTTCCAAGGTTATAAAATTTATCAACTTAAAGATGGTTCAGTATCGAACTCAGACCTAGGGGATAATGCTAAGGCACGTATAGTTGCTCAAATAGATATCAAAGACGGAATATCCACTATTATAAATTTTAATTTTGATCCAATAAGCAATGTAAATGTACCGACTGTAATGGTAGAAGGTGCAGATAAAGGATTAGTAAAATCATTTAGGATAGAAAATGATTTATTTGCAGATGGAGATAATAGATTAATTAATCATAAAACATATTATTACACTACTGTTGCATATGCTCATAATGATTTTACAATATACCGTGATAGTGTATTAGTAACAACTTCTACTGGAACTTCAACTTGGTTATACTCTACTGCCAAACAAGAAAGACCATATCTACAAGGTAATGGTAACATAGGTATTTATACTGCTATTCCACACATAACAGATGGAAATAATGGAGGAACTGAATTGAACAGCAAATGGGGTGATTCTATTTCTATAGTGCGTATTTATGGACAAGGAAATGGTGGAAATGATTTGGTATTGGATGAGAGCACTATTGAAAGGATATTATTAAATGGATCGGCAGATTCTCTAAGATATATGCCAGGTGCAGGACCAATTATTGTAAAAATAGTAGATCCACTAAGAGTACAAGAAGCAGATTACAAATTCATTTTATTAGAAAGCGATACGGCAGATATCAATAGAACGACAAACGTATTTTCAGATAATGCAACTTGGATGCTTATCAATCTAACTACAAATGATACTGTTTTTGCTGAGAAAAAAATAGGTTCTGAAAATGAACAAATCATCTACAAAAACGCAAAAGATGGTTCAGTATGTGATATAGAACAATGGGGAATAGCTGTAAAAATTGGTCAATCAAAACCAATATATTCAGGACGTGCAGATTACATAGGCACAGGATATGTTATGGGAGCTGTATATGGAGCTCTTAATTCAAGTATAGTTTTTGATAATCCAGAAGAAAATTGGTTGTCTTTTATCAAAGATGTAGAGGGCAATGAAAGAGAAAATTGGATAAGAAGTGGTGAGACAAAATTAGGAGGTTCTCCTCTACCAGCTACTGCAAATATTTATGATGATGCTCATAGAGTAGTAGGAGGTAATGAATTCTTTTTTGACCCAACATCTGCTTTTGAAAAAATGGCTGAAGGAGCATTTGGTCCTTATTGTTTAGCAACAAATTATTATAATTCACAAGTAGTACCTACTAGAGAAAATCCTACCGCACTGCCTTATATAGAAAGTCCAGGATTTAAGTGGTTAACTCTTACTGCAGGTATATCATCAGGAGCATCGTTACCAATAGCTAACTCTCAAAATACACTAGATTCTTTAGCTAGTATTATGGTAGTATTTACAAAAGATAAATCTAAATGGAGTAGATGTGTAGTTTTAGAAACTGGAGAAGAACATCAATTAAATCAATCAGGATTATTCAATACATTAGGTGCTAATGTGCCAGCAGGTACAGCATCTGTAAACTCTTACAAAGGAGAAATCAGATCGTATTATTCTGCTGATAAAGATGGTAAATTACAAGTAGGTATTGATACAGGTAGAGGTTGGTTCCCAGGGTATGCTATTAATATGGAAACTGGAGAAAGGTTAAATATTTCTTTTGGTGAGTCATCTAATCTAGCAGATCAAAATGGTAGTGATATGATATGGAATCCTACTTCACAATTATATACAGATTTAGATGCTGCGTTATTTGGAGGAAAGCATTATATATATGTATTCAAAACAAAATATGATGAAGGAGAAGCATATCAAAGAACATTAATAGATAATTTTAATCAGTATTTTGCACCTCCAGCTACTAGACCAAATGTACCGATTCCGTTTAGACAAATCTATAAGGATATCATCTATACAGCACTACCATATGTAACTCCGGGCTTTAAACTTAAATCAATAGAGGAAGGATTGATTCCAAATGACGTAAAATTATATATACGTGCAGATAAACCCTATGCAAGACAAAATACAGGTTTGCCTGAAACTATCGCAGATGCAAGCATTTATAATTTTAGTACTAAAGGAATGAGTCCTAAAGAAAAAGTATTAGATATAGCAAAATCTGCATTAGACTTAATCAATGTAGTACCAAATCCATACTATGCATATGGTGGATTCTATGAAACAGGACCTACAGATACAAGAGTAAAAGTTGTTAACTTACCTAATAAATGTACAGTTTCTATATTTACATTAGATGGTACTTTGGTAAAAAGATATGAAAGAGATATACCTTTAGATCATGGTTGTGTAAAAACTGCAGATGGTAATGATGTAAATCAAATAAACATATCTGATGGAGAATTAAGAGATGAATCAAGACCAAATATGGATAATTCGCTAGAATGGGATTTGAAAAACTTTAAGAATATTCCAATATCGAGTGGTGTTTATATTATTCATATCAATGCACCTGGTTTAGGTGAGAGAACATTGAAATGGTTTGGAGTTATGAGACCAACAGATTTAGATTCATTTTAACCCTGTAAAATTATTATTATGAAAAAAATTATAAAATATAGTTTATGTAGCCTAGTGCTATTTGCTAGTAGCCTTACTTCTCAGGCAGGAAATCCAGATAGAGCTGGTGAATCTGGAGCATATGAATTGTTAATCAATGGATGGGCAAGAAGTTCTGGTTTATTTAGTATGAATTCCGCAAATATTAAAGGCTTAGAAGCAACTAGCGTTAATACTGCAGGTTTATCTTTTGTAAAAAAGACAGAAGTAAATGCATCATATACAAATTGGTTTACAGGTAGTGGCATACATATTATCAATGCTGGTATCGCTCAAAATATTAAAAAGAAAAATGTTATAGCACTTACAGTTGCCTCATTTAATTTTGGAAATATTCAAAGAACTACTACTATCAATCCTGAAGGTGGAAGCGGAACTTTCAAACCAAGTTTATTAAATATAGGTGTATCTTATGCACGTAGCTTTTCTAGAAGTATACATGCAGGTGTTACTGTAAGATTGTTAAATCAAAGAATATCAGATGCATCAGCTATGGGCATGGCTGTAGATGCTGGTATTGAATATGTAGCAGGTAAGAGAGATAATATACATTTTGGGGTATCTATTAGAAATCTTGGAACAAATATGAGATTTGTAGGAGATGGTCTTACATTCAGAGGAGTAGCTCCACAAGGTACCTATACTCAGTCACAATCTTTGAAAGGGGAGAAATTTTCTTTACCAGCACAATTAAATATAGGTGCAGCATATGATATTTATATCGGAAAAACTAAAGAAAGTGCTGTAAAACCTACAGATGAGGATGAAGATGATGTAACTAAAGAAATAGCTAAACCTAGCAATAGAGTAACTATTTGCGCTAATTTTACTTCAAATTCAGTAGGTAAAGATCATATAGGCTTAGGTGCTGAGTATTCATTTAAAGAGATGTTTATGCTAAGAGTAGCATATAGATACGAAAAAGGTATGTTTAAAGCTACAACTCAAGATAATACAGGCAATACTTCTATATTTAATGGGTTATCTGCAGGTCTTACTTTTGAAACTCCATTGAAAAAAGAAAAACCAGCTAGGATAGGTTTTGATTATTCATTCAGAATGACTAGAATATATTCAGGAGTACATACTGCTTCAGTACGTTTTGTACTTTAGAAATAAATAAATAATTTTGTATCACAAACGTTTCTATTAAAATAGAAGCGTTTGTTTTTTTTATTAAATGAAATAAAAAACTTTAAATAAATAGAAAATGTCTAACGTATATTTTACAGCAGAAGGATTAGAAAAGCTACAAGCGGAGCTTCAAGAGTTAAAATCTAAAGGAAGAGCCGATGCGGCAAAAGCAATAGCTGAAGCTCGAGCTCAAGGTGACTTAAGTGAAAATGCTGAATATGATGCTGCTAAAGAAGCACAAGGTATGCTCGAAAAGAAAATAGCAGAGTTAGAATCGTCATTGGCAAACGCTAGAATACTAGATAGTAGCAAAATAGATATATCTAAAGTGACGATACTATGTAAGGTAGAGTTGAAGAATATTAAACTAAAAAAGAATTTTATTTATACTCTAGTTTCTGAGTCAGAAGCAAACCTCAAGGAAGCAAAACTATCTGTAAGTTCACCTATAGGCAAAGCGATTTTAGGTAAAAAGAAAGGTGATAAAGTAGAAGTGCAGGCACCAACAGGCAAAATAGAATTTGAAATAGTTAAAATATCGTTAGCATAATATGCCAAGTATTTTTACTAAAATAATTAATAAAGAAATACCTTCATATACTATAGATGAAGATGATAGTTTCATAGCTATACTAGACATCATGCCACTTCAAGAAGGACATGTATTAGTAATACCCAAAACAGAGATTGATAAAATATACGAACTTGATGCAACTACTCAAAGTAAAATGCTTTTATTTGCATCTAGGATAGCACATGCTATAGAAAAAAGTTTTGGTAAACGTATAGGATATTGTGTCATAGGACTAGAAGTGCCTCATGCTCATTTGCATTTGGTTCCTATCACATGTGCAGAAGATATCAATTTCAATCAAGCAAAAAATACAATAACTAAAGAAAGACTTCAAGAAATTCAGCAACTCATTATTTCGAATCTTTCTTAGTAGATTTTACTCTTTCTGGATTTTGCTTTATAAACGAGTTCCAAGAGTTTGCTCTTCCTCTTCCTGAGCTTATACCCGAAGATATTTGATAGTGATGACAAATAGCTATAGCTAATGCATCTGATGCATCTAAAAACTTCGGACTTTCTTCATACTTACATATTCTTTGAAGCATAGCTGCTACTTGTTCTTTTGAAGCATTACCATTGCCAGTGATAGATTGTTTTATTTTTTTTGGTGAGTATTCTATCACAGGAATATCTTTGTTCAACGCGGCAGCCATACATACTCCTTGAGCTCTTCCAAGTTTTAGCATACTTTGTACGTTTTTTCCAAAAAATTGAGATTCTATGGCCATCACATCAGGTAAGAATTCTGTAATCATGGAGCTAAGTCTATCAAATATTTTTTTGATTCTAAGTAAGTGATCTTCGCTACTATCAAAATGGATGCTTCCCATCGCTAGAAGTTTGATGTCATTTCCTCTGCATAAAATAATACCATATCCCATCACAATAGTACCAGGGTCTATGCCCATTATAATAATTTCTGGTTTTGTTGTTTGTACCTTTGCCAAAGTGAATTGGATTAAAAAAAATAAATACGTTTTATCAATAGTAAAAATACTTCTACTTATAGTATTGTGCTATTTCATTTATTCACAATTAAAAAATTATTCCAATACCGTTTCGACATTTAGTTTAGAAAATATTAGTTTACTTTTTTATAAAAGCAAATTTGCATTACTACTAGTAATATTATTGATGCCGATAAACTGGTTTGTAGAGGCAATTAAGTGGAAATATATTTGTAAAAAACATCAGTTAGAAGTATCCATTTCCGATGCTTATGCATCTGTTTTTTTTGGTGCTTGTGCAGGTTTTGTTAGTCCTGGTAGATGGGGAGAGCCTTTAGCTAGAGCGTATTATGTAGGTAGAGAGAAAATCAGTCAAAAATTTTCTTTATCACTTATAGGCATAATTTCGCAATGGATTATTACTATTGTATTTGCGATGATTGCTATTTTAGGTAATTATTATTCCAATAATTTTTTGGTGCTCAGCATTGGTCTTCTTGCCTTCTTTATTATCTTGTTTTTATTTTATGAAAAAGTATATAATCTACTTGCAACAAAAATTAGTTTTTTACAAAGATATAAAGTAGATGCTTCTAGCATAAAAGATAAAATGATTGTATTTTTTTATACACTATTGAGATATAGTATTTACACAATTCAATATATTATTTTAATCAGCCTTTTTATTAAAGAAGATAAACTAATTGCAAGTATTCAATCAACTTTTCTATTGTTTTTTTATCAATCATTTTCGCCACTACCCGGAGTAGTAGACTATGCTTTCAAAAATAATATTGCTTTATATGTTTATAAAAATCTACAAATAAACTCAATAGAAATATTGTTTGTGATTTTTATTATTTGGCTTGTAAATTTAGTGATTCCAAGTATTGTTGGATATGTATTATTTAGCAAAAAGATAAATGAATTTTGGAATAGTAAATAGTTGTTTACTTTATATCTATTGCAATAATTGCTACTCTTCTTTCTATAGCAGCATTCGGATTGTATACAGAGTTTTTTGTATCTAGTCTATTATCGCTGATTCCACTTTTTGCTTTTTCTTCACCAAAAGGAGCATTTACAATTTTCAATTGTCCATTGTTTAAATAAGTAACATAAAAACCATTGTCAAATTCTTTGATGTAGTTTTTTAGTGATGCGATACGTCTATTCGCTAAATGAATATTATAGTCGTTAAGTGCTAGAGGACTACAATATCCTTCAATAGTAAGTTGTACTGTCTTATTTGCAAGCAGTGCATCTTTCATGATAGTAGAAAAGAATAATAATTTTCTATAGCCTTCATCTACATATTTATCAAATAGTTCGTTTATTTCTCTAATAGGATTGGTGTTTTCTACTTTCGAATATTCTATGATATACTCATTTTTCATTTGAGTGTACTCATTATAAGTGCTTAGATAGTTCAATATAGTGGTATCACTTGTGCTTCTTGGATTCGGTATATCATTATGAAAATAAACTGTAACAGGCAGTAGTTGTTCTAGTTTTGATTTTGTAGTAACAGATGTACTTGGAGTGTCGTTAGTGTTTACTCTTATAGTAGAAATGTTATTGGTATCAGATGTTTTTATAGTTGCAATAGAAATAGTATCTATATTTTTAGTTGCTGTTTTTATGGATACTTTGTATATGTCATTGCAACAATTTTCTCCTTTCAAAAATAATGAGCCAGTTCTATTTGATGAAATATAAGCTGTTGTAGGGTCGTTTTTATTAATATTGAAATATACATCATTAGTACTGCTATTTATAGGTTTTTTTAGGTTTATAGGAGAGTTAAATTGGTTGTTTTTTTGCTCGCTATAGAATACATCATATCCTCCATACCCTTCATACCAGTCACTACTAAAATACAATCTATTGTTTTTTGAATCAAAGAATGGAGTAATTTCGTTATCTACAGAATTAATATTTTTACCTAAATTTTTTACACTTGAATATGAGCCATCATTATTTCTTTCACAATACCAAATATCTAGTTTCCCTTCTCCATTAGCTCTATCAGAAGAGAAATATAAGGTTTTATTTTTCGCTTCTGTAGGTTGTGTATTCGTATAGTTTTTTTGGTTGATATCTTCATTTAGTTTTATAGGTTCTTGCCATGAGTTGTTTTTATTTTCGCTCATATATATATCACATCTTAGTTCGCTTATATTTTTATACTCACAAACATTGAAATAAAACCTAAGTCCATCTTCACTAAAAGAACCATTGGCTATATTCTGATTAAATTTATCTAACCATGAAAATAATTCTTTATTCTCTTTCCATTTGTCATTGTCTATTTTCAGGGTGTATATTTGAGATAAAAATTCTTTATTCTTATTTTTTAGTGAAGAACCTATTTCGCGTATAGAACTGTATTGATAAAAACTATCATTGAATTGTGTAGCTGCAAATTCTGAAAATTTTGTATTTATATTTTCACCCATATTCATGATATTAATATTTTCTTGATTATCTATATTATCTATTATCCATTTATTTGCATTTATTTCTTGTATAGCCTTTTTCTTAAAATAATCTCCAAGACTATACCTATCATAGAATCTTTGAAGATGATTTTTTGAAGATTCATAATTTTCTAAATTTTTTGAAATTATTCCCATCCAAAATTCAGATAAAGGAAACTCTTTATATTTGTCTATTGCTAAAACGTTACTATAATATTTATAAGCGTTTTTATAATCATTTATTAATCTACAACATTCTGCTAGTTTATATGTTGCTTCTAGAGTATTACTATCTGTCTCTCGAGCTTTATTAAAATAATAAAATGCAGTATAATAATCCGCATCAGTAAACGCTTTATCACCTTCTTTAATATATTGATACGCATTTTGTCCGATAGTATAAGATGAAGCTAATACTATAGTTAAAATAAACAAAATGAATTTTTTTATTGTCATATATTAAAATATTGGACAGATTGATTTGTCTATTTTTATTTTTTTGATAGGAGAAAGTATATACTGAATACTCAATTCTGTAGCACCATAAGTATTTGTGCCGCGCATAAAACTAGATGTATTTATATCATAGCTCAATCCTATATTTAGTTGATTAAATTCCATACCTACTAATGCAATAGCAGCATCATTGATTCTATAGTAGGGTCCATAATAAAATATCGTACTTGTTTTTTTAGATTTACTTAATTGATGTTTCATAGTGAAACCGACTACAGCTTCTTGTTTACTATCTTGTTTTTGATAAAGTACTTCTATCTGACTACTAGTTTTTTGACCTAAAGCAAAAAATATTTTTGAGTGAATAGTATGTCGCATATTCAATTTTATGTCATCATTATTTAAAAATGAGTAATTAGGTTTATTGATATGTGCTACAGAATACCCTACTTGTACACCCCATTTATTATTTTTATTTAGTTGATAGAAAAATCCTGCGCCTATATCCCATACAGTATTTTTTGTGATACCACTATTTTCAAAAGTAGGGGCATTAGCATCATAAAACTCACCATTGTATTGTGCATCAAAACGTAATGCTTGGTAGCTAATTTGTTTGTAAATGATACCAGTATTCATTCCTACACTTACAGTGTGATTTATTTTACTGCCAAATGATTTTGAATATCCAAGAAAAATATTTGGAAGCATAGTTGTGAATTTACTATCACCTGTTTTATCATAATAATACGATATGCCAATATTTAAATTTCCAGCTTTTTTTGATTGAAGTGCCTTTGCCTCAAACGAAAACTTTCCTGTATTGTAGTTGACTGGTACTGTAGCCCACTGATTTCTATAGATGCCAGAAAATCTATAAGTGCCATTGTACATACCTGTAAGTGCAGGATTAAGTTGAATCGTACTTGCATGAAATTGACTAAAATGAATATCTTGAGAAAACGAATGAATACTAAAAAATAAAAACATAGAAAAATAAACATACTGATTTAAATTCATCAATTTTTTATTTTGATAAAGTAAAATTATATATGATTTTAATTTTTTTGAGTCCAATTTATTTTTTTATTTTTTCATAATTCAATTACCGTATCAATGTAATATTTCCTTTGTCTAAAAGCTTTTCACCAGTAGCACATACACCTTCAAATACATATCCAAAAACAGCAGGATCTATTTTTTTTCCTTTATAGGTGCCATCCCATCCGATATCTAATGATGTAGTTTCAAACATTTTTTCACCCCATCTATCAAATATTGCTAATCTAAATGATGTAAGATTTTTGCCTCTTACATAAAACACATCATTATTTCCATCACCATTTGGTGAAAATGCATTAGGTATAAATAATGCAGTCTGTCCACATTTTAGAGGTTTTCTTTTTACTTTCACAGTATCATATGCCACGCATCCATCTATATTTGTAGCTTCTACTATAAAAACAGAATCAAGTCTATCTATAGATGTTGGATTGGCTATATTGGCATTATTTACCGCACTTGCAGGTATCCATCTATAATTTGCTATATCAGTAGCTATTGCATTGAGTTGAATCAGTTCATCATACGATGCCTCTGTAGGAGTAGCAGTAGCATCTACTTCTATGCCATCTGTAGTAGCTCTTAGTGTCACTGTATCTCGTGCTTCACATCCATAAATATTTCTACCTATTACATAAAAAGTAGTGCTGTCACTTGTGAAAACTGTTGGGCTATTTGAGTATGCACCTATAATAATATTGGATAATGGACTCCACTCATAATACATAGTTTCATTACTATCTAAATTTGATACGCTTAGTTGATATAAATTATTTGGACATAATACTGTCAAATCATTTGCTTCAATATCAATATTAGTCATTGTAATAAGTTGAGTAAATGTATCTGTACATCCTCCATTAGTGATATAACAAGTGTAGCTTTGAGTATTAGTGACATATGCGTATGGATTTGCAATATCATTAAAATTTAGATTTGTACTAGGTACCCATAAATAGCTTATACTTGTGTCATTTATTGGTGGAAATCCTATTTGTAATGTTTGCGTATCACAGATGCTTACAGTAGTGAGTGTATCATTGCCATTTTGCAATACAAAAACATTTTTATAAACCGTATCTGCTAGGTTGCAGGCATTAGGGTCACGTACTATCAATCGCACATTGTAGGTGCCAAATGCAGCATATGAGTGAGATGGATTAGCGAGTGTAGAGGTAGTACTATCACCAAAATCCCAAGAGTATGTAGTAGTAGGGAATACAGTACTAGTATTTGTAAAATCTATAGTCATTGGTGCACAAACTACAGATGGGGCTTCAAAATCTGCTAGAATTATTGGTAAATTAAAATCTATTTTAAATACAGCATTATTGCAGTTAGGGCTATTATTGCTTGCAGATACTACACTATCTCTGTCAGGATATATTGGAAAATCTTGTTGTCTTCCACAACTTGCACATACACTTTGATAAATGATGCCATTTCTATCAAACCTTGAAGTGCCTCCATCTACATGTTCTACACTTGCAGGTCCTCCATAGCAACTACCAAATGATAAAGCGCTAGCATCATCTTCTATTACTAATAAATAAAAATCACTATTATCAGTAGTTAGTTGAAAAGCATCTGGTGTAATATCCAAACCACTCGTTCCACCAAATGGGAGTCCAGATGAGCCACCCAAATTTACAGAACCACCCCATCCTGCTAGATACACTTTATTGCACAAGTCTACTAATAAGGCAGTTGGTGAAATATCTATTTTTGCTCCTGTACCAAATGCAGTAGACCAAACCAATGAATCTAAATTGTTTTTTAGTTTAGTAATAAACTGTCCACCTCCACTATTAAAATACAAAGCGTTTATAATAAACGAATCAGCTGGTGCAAGAGTTTGACCAAGCAAAAAAACATCCTCAGCTTTATTAAGTCGTACAAAATAACTTTGGTCATATTCACTAGACCCTATAAATGTACAATTGATCAATGAGTTGCCAGTATTATTTAATTTTCCTACAAATCCATCACTTCTGCCACCGCCATAAAAATTTCTATATGGATTGCTCCCTATAGGAAAATCTATAGATGATGTGCCACCAGTAAAATATAAATTTTTTAATTTATCTATTTCAACAGAATAAATAGCATCATCTAAAGTGCCTCCATAAAATGTACTGTATATAAGTGTACTTAAGTTATTATCAAGTTTAATGATACAGCCCTCTTGTCCACCATTATAGGTAGTTTGTAAAGCAGTAGCAGTAGTAGGAAAATTTGCAGAGTATGTACTCGATCCAATATATACATTGTCATTTTCGTCTATTTGTATTTCGCCTCTTACTTCATCTGCATAGTTTATTTTTAGATTATTTGAAGTATTCAGTCCATCGTTCCCAGAGCCACCTAGATAGGTAGAAGCTATCAAACTTCCTCCATCTGCACTCATTCGAGTTATAATCATATCGCTTCCATTTACATAATCAAGTCCCAATCCATTTAATACTACACCTGTACCACCATTAAAAGTAGTATCAAATGCTCTTGCTGTATATGGGTAATTTAATGAAGAAGAGGTGCCGAGTATAAATAATTCATCATTTGAATTTACAATAAGACTGTGAGGTACTTCATCGGAGCTTCCTCCCAAGTAAGTAGAATAAAGTCTACTTCTACCATTGGCACTGTATTTTGTGATAGCTATATCTGTACCAACAAGTGTACCTGCACCAGAACCACCAGCCCAAGCTACTTGATATGCACCTATTGTCACAGGATATCCTGCACCAAATGCAGAACCGCCAGCATAAGCATTACCTCTACTATCATAGGTGGCACAATATCCGAAATTATCTGCAAAAGAACCAGAATATGTACTAAATATTACCACAGGGTCTATGACCAATTCATGATTTTTATCATAGCCATTTGGCATATCAAAAGAAATAATATTATCTATTAATTTATAGTAACAAGCTACTTGTTTTTTTTGTCCATTTATAAATTGATACGCATAAGGTTCTTGTTCAATGATTGTATCAAAAGATGTATATAGATATAATTTATTATTGATGATGCTGATTTTTTCTATACCATTATAAGCCATTTTTATTTGGTCTATATTCGAACCAATACCACATACATACTCGTATTTATAAGCGTTTTCAGCAGATAAGATATTCAAGTCTACTTGATTGTATATGTTTTTGTAGCTTATTTTTTCGTAAGATTTTACATAGGATGCCCAATGATTTTTATTACTTCCTACGTAGTAATTGTTATAGCCTTCTTGTTCATTTTGTTGGAGTATTTTTACGTTTTTATTTGCGTTTAAAAATGAAATATTGTAGGCAAAAAGATGTAACACATCTTTATCTTTTGGAATAAAATCATGTATACCTTCAGTATGATTTCTATGATATAAAAACTCTTTTGTATTAAATAAATTGAAAGTGATTTTGTCTTTTTCTAGAAATAAAGAACCATTACCTATATCAGATTTATAGAGTACTCGATCATCCCACTGTCCTTTGTTTTGGATATACGATAGTGGAGTACATGTGCTACATGCTTTTGCATTTTTTTGAAGCAAAAGAAATAGTAATATGTAAAAAACTAATTGGTAGATTTTTGACATAATATAAATGTACAAATAATTTTTTTTATATCAATAAAAATGAAATAGGAATCTTTTGTAAAGGATTTCTACTAAAATAATTTATTATAAGCTTTCATCCATCTATCAGGCAGTTCTTCCTTACAAGCTTTTAGATAATCATTATACGAACAAGGAATGAGTTGGTTTTTTTTGTAATGCTCTGAGTCGCCGTATGGAAGCTCCATCCACCATCTATCAGTTCTTTTGCTTTTCCAAAAAATCAATGAATGGTCTACATCTTCAAATTCTACAGTATATTTCAAAAAGTCTTTATCATTGGCTTGTGGCGATTCTATTTTTCTATTTTCGTATCCTTCTAAAAAATACCAAATGGACTGTGCCATGAGTTTTGCTGTTTGGTTTTTATCGTCTTCAAGTGTATTGAGTTCGTATATACCTATAGAGCTGAGTCTATCGCTATATCCAGCATATCTAAATATCTGACAGATTTCTTCGCTCGTAAATCCATTGGGTGACGGGTATGCATTGGCTGGAGCATCACTAGATTTGATAGCACTTATATCTATACACAACATATCCGATACTCTCAGTGTAGGTTCTACTTCGCTGATATCGTCTCTCACTCCACCAAGTCTATAGGTATCAAAGTTTAAGCTTTCCACCATATCCAACTCAGACGGGTCTGTGAGATAGGCTTGATATCCTATGAGATTATAATTAAATAGATAATTGGGTTGGTGCATAAAGATAGGCATCAAGTAAGATTCTGAAGTTACCAATTTGGTACTGGTATTTTTCATATCTACACGTTCGTCTATACAAGCTATATTTATCATTTCGTAGAGCTCTTGGTAGCCTAGGTACTGACCATATACAAGGTCGTTTCCACCACCCAGTATGACAGTAAAAATATTATTTGAACGCAATTCATTTAAAACAGAAGCTAAGGCAAAATAAGTATCTTTTATATTGTCTGTAGTGATGATATTGCCCATGTCTATGATTTTATATCTACTAGTATTTCTATATAGTGTATAAAATTCTTTACGTATAGCATCAGGAGCAAGTGCAGATGCGGCATTGAAAATAGAACCTCTACCTTCTTTCACACCTACCACTGCTATTTGTATTTTATCATATTCTAGTTCGCCACCTTTATAAAACCGTACATGTGGTCCCCACATATTTTCACTAAAATTACTTCTAGCATATATATCATTCAGGTTTATCGGTTCTAGGTAAAGCTCTAAATTGTTCATGTAAGATTTTAGCTAATTATTACTTATATTTCAAAAATTAAAGATAAGAAGTGAATCTCAGTATTTGGCTATGCTTTATAGATTACTTATCAATATGAATAGTGTGCATATTTTCACTTTGCTCTTTTGCCAAAGCGATATTTGCTCTCGTTTTTGTAAGACAAAGACTTACAATCACTATATAGTTGTGTTTATATTACGACAAATATGAAGCGAACTTAATAAAATTATTATTAATATACTGTATGGTAGTTGTTGTTTCATTGGCTAATAAAATACAATATAGTCATATTTTATAAAAACATATATAACTAGATGAAAATTATTGAAAAATTACAATTTCATGACTAAATTTTACACGAATCCTATACCTATAAATACATATCTTTGTCATACATAAAAAATGTTATTCGACTATGGACACACTTTTAGATAAGTATAAAAATAAAAAAGCACAAATAGTTTTTGAATGGAATGATACTGAAACTGAAGCACAAGGATGGGTGGTTATCAATTCACTCAGAGGTGGAGCTGCAGGCGGAGGTACTCGTATGCGTTTAGGATTAGACAAGTCTGAAGTAGAATCGCTTGCCAAAGTAATGGAGATAAAATTTACAGTATCTGGTCCTACGATTGGTGGTGCCAAATCAGGAATCAATTTTGACCCAAATGATCCTCGCAAAAACGATGTGATGAAACGTTGGTTCAAAGCTGTTTCGCCACTATTAAAAAATTATTATGGTACAGGAGGAGATTTAAATATAGATGAAATTCATGATGTAATTCCCATAACAGAAGACTTAGGAATATGGCATCCACAAGAAGGAATTGTAAATGGGCACTTTCAACCAAAAGACAATCAGAAAATACATTTGATAGGTCAGCTTAGAACAGGAGTTTCAAAAAAAGTAGAAGACAGTAAGTATACACCAGATATTTCTAAAAAATATTTAGTAGCAGATTTAATTACTGGATATGGAGTAGCTGAAGCAGTGAAACATTATTATGCTATTTATAAAAATTCTGATTTGCAAAATAAAAAAGCTATCATACAAGGTTTTGGAAATGTAGCCGGTACTGCCGCTTATTATTTAAGTAAGATGGGTGTAAAAATAGTTGGGATTATAGATAGACAAGGGGGCTTGATCAATGAAGATGGCTATTCATATGAAGAAGTAAAAGCATTATTATTAAATAGAAAAAACAATCAACTTACTGCTGATAATTTATTAAGTTTTGATGAGGTAAATGAAAAGATTTGGAAAATAAATGCAGATATTTTTATACCAGCTGCAGCATCAAAACTTGTGACACAAGAACAAATAGAATCGCTTATAAATAATGGACTAGAAATGGTGAGTAGCGGTGCAAATGTGCCATTCAGAGATAGCGATATCTTCTTTGGAGATGTAGCAAAATTTGTAGATAGCAAAATAGCACTGATTCCAGATTTTATAGCCAACTGTGGTATGGCTCGAACATTTGCATATTTGATGAGTGACAAAATAGAAATCAGTGATGAAGCTATTTTTAATGATATCTCATCTACTATAGAAAAAGCATTGAAAAACACATATTCATTAAGTAATACTTCTACAGATATTTCAAAAACCGCACTACGTATTGCATTAAAACAATTAGTATAATATGTTAGTACTCCCATTTGTAATTTTTTTATTATTAATTGCATTGGGTCCTATATTTTTTGCAAAGTGGTGGCATAAATACTATAAGCATACTGCTGTTTTTTTTACGGTGTTTATTATCGTTATCAGTTTGATTCTCGACTTTTCTCATTTGCATTTATTTATTCATACAGCATTTGAATATATCTCATTCATTACACTATTAGCCTCTCTTTATTTTGCTACAGCAGGTATTGTTATCAAAACAGATGAAAACGGAACTCCATTAGCCAACTCTATTCTATTATTAATAGGAGCAATTTTAGCAAGTGTTATTGGTACAACAGGTGCAGCTATGATTCTTATTCGTCCTTTTATAAATATGAATAAAAATAGATTGCTCCCATATCAAAAAGTATTTTTTATTTTTATAGTATGCAATGCTGGTGGTATGTTATCACCTATTGGCGATCCACCATTGTTTATGGGCTTTCTAAAAGGTATTCCGTTTTTTTGGATTTCACTCAAAACCTTTCCATTTTGGCTTTTGACAAATGGTTTATTGATTGCTGTTTTTTATTATTTTGATAGAAATAAAAACCCTATTCAGTTTGACCATAATCCAGGTATTCTCAATTTAAAATTGGAAGGTAGTAGTAATGTGCTATTTCTATTTTTAACTTTAGTACTTCTATTTGTAGACCCAAATATCCCAGGTATGGATTGGGTTCCATATATTCCATACCATGAATTAAAACTCTCTTTTATCAGGGAAATATCATTGATTATTTTATGTTGGGCATCCTATAGATATACCGATAAAGCCTTAATGAAAAAAAATGACTTCACTACCGAACCTATCAAAGAAGTAGCTTTCATTTTTATGGCTTTATTTTTTACCATGAGTCCTGCACTCATATTGATTGCAAAATGGTCAAGTTTACCAAGTCTAAAAGGGTATATTACTAATGATTTTTTATATCTATTTACAGGAATTTGTTCATCGGTACTAGACAATGCACCGTCCTATCTCACAGCACTTTCAGCCTCTATGGGTAGTGTAGGATTAGATATCAACTTGCCTAAAGATATTATGAGTATGATAGAAAGCAAAGTGTTTTCCCAAGTAGTAGTAATATCTGTTGCTTCTGTTATATTTGGTGCCTGCACATATTTAGGCAATGCGCCTAACTTTATGGTGAAGGCAGTTGCTGAACAAAAAGGAATAAAAATGCCGAGTTTTTTTGAGTATATATTTAAGTTTACATTGCCTATTTTAGTGCCAATTCTATTTGCAAATTGGGTATTGATTAAAATTTTATATTGAATTTAAATGAAAGGTAAAAGGTTATATTTATTGATTACTTCTTTAGATAAAACAGAACATAGACAATTAATTAATCTATGTAAAAATACTAAGGATAAAAGAATAGAATTATTAACCAGATTACTATTAAAAAAAATTTCTTCAGAAAAAATATTTTTAAATATACTTGATGATGTTCAATTAAGCTTTAATAATAATGAGTTAGAGTCAGATAAAAAATTAAGGCGATACGTCGACTATTCTTGTAAGCAAATAGAATCAGTCTTATTATTTAATGAACTTGAGAATAATAAATTTGTTAGAACTAAAAATTTAGCAAAAATATTTGATAAAAAAAATCAAGATGAACTCACTAAATACTATAATGATTCTACAATAAATATAGCGAAAGAAAGTTCAATAAATTCAGGCATTGAGGTGCACTATGATATTAAAATGCGTTGGTTAGCAAGAAATCAATTCAAGCAAGATATTATAGATTTAAAAAATACATTACATGCAAAAAAAATAATTATTAATGAACATTATCATGAAGAAATGACATCGTATTATAATGTTCTATCAGGATTGTTTTTAGATAACCCTAAAGATATACTTGTAAAAAATCAAATTCCCAAATATGATACAATAAAGTCATTGCAAAAAAGTACTTCTGATGAATTTAATAAATTGCTTTATGGAATAGCATTAGCAAGATTTAATTTTTTTAATAAAAATAAATTATTCCAATCTATAGAATTGTTATTGAAAGATAATGCTCGTTCAAATTTGTCTTCAGATAATAAGGATAAAATTTCTAGAAGTATATTGTTTTTAAAAAATACAGCAGGATTGTATTACGGACAGCCAATAAATAAGATGATAGATGATGCAAAATATATTTTTAATATTATGATCAATTATCAATATTACGATTCGATTAGTTTTTTCTTTTTAGTCTTTTTTCATTTGATAGATGAAGATTTTTATCAAGCAGATATATTGTTAAAGAAATATTCTACTGCGTTTTTTAAAGGTAAAAAAAATGAATATTATCTTTTCTTACAAGCATTTAAAAATTTCCAATTAGGATTTTTTGATAATGCACTTACTGAACTGCCCCAATTAGCTTATTCTTCAAGTCAGTATTTGGCTATTTGGAGTAGATTGCTAGAAATAAAAATTCACCAAATCCTTAAAAATGACTTATTGCTAAATTCTCTAATAAATAGGGCAAATAGATATGTATTAAATAATAAAGAAAAAAATATACTATCTGAACCATGTCTATATGTACTAAAAAATATAGAAAATAAAAAAAACATTATAAAAAACAATAATTCGTTATTCAAGTTTTATGAACTAATACTTGCAAAATAAGTAGGGCAATTTGATATTAAAATATTTCATATAATTAACTACACTTCATTGGTCTTTAATAACTTTATACATGCGTGTATGTAGCTATTATTAACGCTATATACATGTATCGTTATTTTTTTGTTAATTAATTATAAGTATTTAGATGAAAGTAAGTTGTTGTAAAATAATTGCATTATTATTTATTTGTTGTTTTATCCCAAATTTTGCACATTCTCAAGTAGTAATCAATGAAGTCATGCACTACCCGTCAGGCGCTCAAGGTATAATTAGTGCAGGTACTGAATATGTTGAATTGTTTAATACAAATCCGTGCACAAGTGCTAATATTGGTTGTTGGATTATTGGTATAGCTGATGTAGATGGAATTGCTAATAATCGTGGAAGCATAGTATTACCAGCCACAGCAAGCATACCTCCACTTGGCCATTATGTAATTGGAACTACTTCGTCCTCTGCAGATTCAAATTCAATAGATTTTAAAACAAATAGAAATACTAGTAGATATTGTGCTACTGGATCATTTATCTTAGCAAATGGAGATGGATGGGTAGGATTATATGATGCTAGTGGTATACCAGTAGATGCATTATATTGGACAGTAAACGCAAGTGAATCTTCAAAAATAACTACAGATGGTGATTTAGATGATAGCCCTTGTATTACCACTACAGCCTCAGGCTGTCCAGCAGTTGCAAGTTTACTTTCTCCAAAAAATATTTTTTTAACTTATCCTACTCGAATTTCTTATGGTGGTCAGTATGTAAATGCCAATACTTTTAGTAGAATACCTGATGGTGGTACTTGGACTAGAGCTGTTACACCATCAATTAATGATTTAACTGTTGGTAATTGCAACGGAGGAGCAGGAGCTTGTATTGTGCCATCTGGAGCATTAAGGGATACTTTTGATGTTAGTATTTGTAACGGTCAGTCTTATTTATTTAATGGAATCAATAGAACTAGTGTTGGTTTTTATTTGGATACTTTTCCTCGTTCTGGAGGTTGTGATAGTATTGCAGTTTTAAACTTAATAATAAAACCTTCTAGAACTGGAAGTTTGTCAGCATCTATTTGCCCTAGTAGTAGTTATTTATTTAATGGAATTAATAGAACTACAGCAGGTGCGTATTTAGATACATTAATAGGTAGTAATGGATGTGATTCTATTTTAACATTAAATCTATCATTATTGCCTACAAGTAATGGTACATTAAGCGTGTTTATTTGTGAAGGTTCTAGCTATTTATTTAATGGGATTAACGTTAGTATACCAGGAGTATATTTAGATACTTTTGTAGGTGTCAATGGATGTGATTCTTTTCTAACTCTTAATCTAAGGAACTACTTAAAAGATTCAACTATCATTACCCAAAATATTTGTACTGGTAGTTCATATTTATTCAATGGTATCAATAGAACTGCAAGTGGTATATATAAAGATACACTTACTAATAGAAATGGATGTGATAGTCTTATTACATTATTGCTATCAGTAAATAATTCAGATACTACTATCAGCAATAGAACTATTTGCATTGGAGAAGCTATAAATTCAATCTATTATACGAATGATACTACAGTTATAAATAATTATACAAATAGATTCGGATGTGATTCATTCTATCAATTGAATATTGTTGTGTATCCATTACCAACGGTAAATGCTGGGAACGATACAACTATATCAGCAGGTAATACTGCTATACTTATAGCTTCTGGAGCAGCAAATTATTCTTGGAATAATGCTACCATTGGTGCTGTCAATTCAGTGTCTCCTAGTGTATCTACAACTTATATAGTCACTGGAACCGATGCCAATAATTGTTCTAATATTGATTCTGTAAATGTATATATTATACCGCTAGATGATTCTGTTTATATAGTTATTCCAAGCGCATTTACTCCTAATGGCGATGGATTGAATGATATCTATAAAATACTAGCGACTAAAAATCTAACATTAAAATCATTTACAATTTTTAATAGATGGGGTGAGTTAGTTTTTAGTTCTAATGATATAAGCATTGGTTGGGATGGTAGATTTAAAGATAGAGAGCAACCGATAGGCACTTTTGTTTATTATATAGAAGCATTAAAGATTAGTAACAAAGACAACTACAATATAACTGGCACAGTTACATTAATTAGATAAAATAATTTTATGAGATGTATATAATTAATAAAATACTATTTTTTGGAGTCACTACTTTTTTATTAATGGCAGTGTTGCAAATACATGCTCAGACCATAGGAGATTATAGATCTAAAATTTCGGGAAATTGGAATGTAGCAGCTACTTGGGAAACATGGAATGGCACCTCATGGATAGTAAGTGGTACACCAAGTTCGGCCAACCAAAATATAACTATTCAAAACGGACACATAGTAACTATCACTGCAAATGTAACTATAGATCAAACAACCATTCTAGCTGGTGGTAAAGTAATTTTATCTGCTGGTACTTTGACAATTGCAAATGGCACAGGCACAGATTTTATTATTGCAGGGATATACGAAAGAACTTCAATAAGTACTTCCATTACTATTAGTGCAGGAGCAAATATCTCATGCAGTAGTGGTGGATTATATACTCACAAAGTAGCTGGAGGTTCTGTACCTACTATCACTTGGGACAATGGTTCGGTATTAAGACTAGATAGTAGTGCTCTTTCCAATCTCAATCAAAGTTTTTGGAATGTAGAAGTGACTGGTGGAAATGCTAGTTCATTAAGCACTGATAATACAAGTAGAACAATGACAATACGAAATGATTTTAAACTTCAAGGAGGTAATTTTTATCTTAAAAATGGAGGACTGTCAGGTGGTACACACGTTATCAGAGTTCAAGGACAATATTTAGAAAGTGGAGGTTCATTCAATTGGAATTCGAGTTCTTCAGATAATACTAGTGTACTAAAAATTGAAGTAGAAAAAGATTTAATTGTTTCAGGTGGCGCTTGGTCAGGATTTGTTTCCTCTACAGACTGTAATTCTGGAGTTTATTTTTTAGGCACTGGAGAACAAACTTATAGTACTATACTTGAGCATAATGCTACAGGTGCTGTGAGAAATAGATTTTATTATAAAACTACTGGAGGTCCTACAGCACTTCATGAGATATACAATGGTAGTATAGCTCAATTTAGCATTAACGGTACTTGTGGCACTATAGTAGGATTTTCACCATGGCCAACATCAGGTTCTCTACTTCAAACTTTTACTATAAATAATACTAGTGGTGTTACGCTACGAGATAATAGAACTATAAATGATACGCTTTATAGAACTAAAGGAAGTATTACATTATCTTCTTCTACTATTACTTATGCAAGCAATGCAGCACTAGCATATAATGGTACTGTAGCTATCAATACAGAAAATGCAGAGTTTCCTTTATCAAATGGCCCAAAGCATCTTATTATAAATAATAATTCTGGTGTTACACTTCATAGCGATAGAACTATTGCAGGCAATCTTCATTTTCAAAATGGATTATTGAATACTGGTTCTTGTATAAGTGCTACCAATAATACTATGCTTGTACTTGCATCTGGCTCTTCAGTTACAGGTGCAAATAACAATCGATATGTAAATGGAATTTTAAGAAAAATTGGTAATACTGCATTTACATTTCCTATAGGAATAATGGTCAGTATGCACCAATCGGTATTTCTGCACCTACTAATATTAGTGACCATTTTACAGCTTGTTATTTAAATACAAATCCTGATATCCCTTATACAAGATCTTCAAAAGTTGCATCAATACATCATGTAAGCTCTTGTGAATATTGGCATCTCAATAGAACCAATGGAAGTAGCAATGTAAATGTAATTTTAAGTTGGGCAAACAGAAGCTGTGGAGTAGCTGATTTATCTATGTTGCGCGTATGCAGATGGAATGGTACTCAGTGGGAAAATGAAGGCAATACGCTTACTTCTGGCGATACTTCTGCTGGTACTATTCGTTCAGCTACAGTTGCTTCGTTCAGCCCTTTCACACTTGGTAGTACCAATGCTATCAATATACTTCCCGTAGAATTAATAGATTTTTCAGTAGTACAAAAAAATAATCATCAGCTTATTCAATGGACTACTGCAACTGAAATTGAAAATGATTTTTTTAGTGTAGAAAAATCTTATGATGCAAGCAACTGGACTAAAATAGCAGAAATAAAAGGCGCTGGCAATTCATCACAGATTTTAAATTATGAGTTTTTAGATTATGAGTTGTGTAATTCTACTTGTTATTTCAGAATAAAACAAACAGACTATAATGGAGATTATACTTATTCTAATACTCTTGCAAAATCTCCAAAAAATAATGTAAAAAGCGTAGTCTCTTATTTTAATGAAAATAATCTTATACTGGAATCTACAAAAAAAATTCGAGCTATTACTAGCTATAATTCTATGATGCAAAAAATAGATTATACATCATTGTTAAATAGCAATATTGCACATATCAATACCGCTATTTGGCCAGCAGGTATTTACTTTATAGAATTGCAAAGCGAAGACAATTCGAGTGAGATTTATAAAATAGTTAAGTAAGTACTAATATTATTTGCTACTTTTAGAGTGCAAATTTTTTTTTGTGCAAAAAATAGAAGCACCTATAGAGATACATGCATATACTGGCTATGGCAATAAAAATAGTATTTATTGCTATGGTAGAATACTCAAAAAAACCAAGCTATACAATAATAATAGTAATAATAAATTGCTTCAACTTATCAATACTATCAAGCGATTGAGAAGTGGTGAGTTACCCCATTTTAATTTTACTTTTGATATCAATGGATTTACCAAAAAACATAAAACGAATACAGAAGGATTTTATTTAATTCATGAAAAAATTAACAATGAAAAAAAATCTAATCTAGAAGAAATCACTATCAAAGTGCTTCAAGAAGATGTATCAAAAAAGTTTAAAAAATCGATAAGTATAGAAGTAACCAGTGAAATTATTTTTCCAAAAGAAAATGCTACCTTAGGTTTTATAAGTGACTTAGACGATACGATCATCAAAACAGATGTACTTTCTAAGTATAGATGGAAAATGTTTTACAATTCATTTTTACTCAATGTGACTTCACGCAAAGCTATACATGGCACTAGTGCATGGTATAATAAGATGCATAAAAACCTTCACCCGTTTTTTTATGTGTCCAATAGTCCATGGAATTTTTATGATTATATCACTCAGTTTCTTCACCTCAACGAATACCCAAAAGGACCATTATTGCTGAGAGATTATGGAAGGAAAGCTACAGATGCACTTCAAGACTACGAGCAACACAAAAAACACGAGATAGAAAAAATAATAGAGATGTATCCTCAGCTACAATTTGTATTGATAGGTGATGGAGGTGAGCGAGATGCAGATATTTATCTTGAGATGTATCAAAAATATCCGGGCAAAATCAAAGCGATTTTTATTAGAAGATTGGGTGATATATTTCATCAGTCACGCCTAGAAAAACTAGCAGAAGGACACGAAGATTATTTTTTTCTTTTTAAAAAAGCCGAAGAAGCTGAAGTGATTGCAACGAGGTTGGGGTTGGTTTAGGAAATATTTATAATATATAATTGTATACGGTCTCCATGGTTTGTGGCTCACAAACCATAGCGCTAATGCGAACATTATCAACTTACTTAAACAAATTAGCTAATTTTCGACCCCATAGTTTGTGGCTCACAAACCAAAATTAAATTCTTTCTCTATAATCCTTTATTATGTTAAATTTATCAGTATTTGTTAAATAATATCCAGCAGAAGACCAATGATAATCTTCAGGAGCATTCGCTAACTTCCATTTTTCTTGTAATGGATTATTATGAATATAATTTAGTTTCTGTTCTAACATATTTCTTGAATATATTCTAATAGCCAAAGGGTCTCTTTGCCATATTCTATATTTTCTGGTACTTTCATTTGTTTCAAACATTTTTAATACATTTAGATGATTTAGTTTTAAGTCTTTAATTATTATGTGTGCAGTTTCCTTTGTAAAGCTTGCACTAGGTCTCTCTTTACATTTAATGATAAAAGTTCTACTATTAAATGAATATGATTTGGCATAATTACAAACCCATACACTGAAATCATTTTATTCATTACTAACTTTTGCAATGAATCTATAATTATTGTTTTGTATTTATCTTGTTCTAATAATTTTTTCCATTCATAAATTGTTAAAGTCCAAAAATATACTTCGTTTAATTCTAATAAAGAATTTCTCGCTTGCATGTTGGTTAATCTTATATTCAAATGTAAGAATAATAAAAATGTATTAAGATGTTTTATATATTCGGTTTGTGAGCCACAAACCATGGCATAGAAAGTGGCGACACTCTCGCCACTTTCTATGCACCTTAAATTTCGTCACTATTTATAAGGCTTATAGCGGATTCCATGGTTTGTGGCTCACAAACCATAGAAAATAAGCGAAAGTATATAAGTGGTTTGTGAGCCACAAACCATGGGATAGGAGCTTGAGTTAGGAAATATTTATAATACATAATTCTAAAAAAAATACCATTTATCTTACCTTTGTACTTTATACAAAAGAATAGAAAGCATATGATGACGTACATACGAGAGATAGCGAAACATGAAGGCAAAGAAGTCACCCTCAAAGGATGGGTAGCTAATAAAAGAGATAGCAAAGGGCTAGCTTTTATTATACTAAGAGATGGTAGTGGATTTATACAATGTGTAGTGAGTGAAGAAACTATTGGCGCAGATAATTTTGAGCCAATAAAAAGACTGACGATGGAAAGTGCTGTGGAACTCAAAGGTACTGTTGTGAAAGATGAAAGACAGCTAGGAGGCTTTGAATTGCAAGTGAGTGAAGCAACTGTAATTAGTATTGCTGATGAATATCCGATTGCTAAAAAAGAACATGGTCCAGATTTCTTGATGGATCATCGTCACTTATGGCTCCGTAGCAAAAGACAATGGGCGATTATGCGCGTTAGAAATAGAATTATTTTTGCGATACATAATTTCTTTCAAGCAAAAGGTTTTGTGCAAATGGATGCTCCTATTTTCACAGCCAATGCTTGTGAAGGAACTACTGATTTATTTGCTACAGATTTTTATGGAGAGCCTGCTTATTTATCACAATCAGGACAATTATATGGCGAAGCGATGGCGATGGCTCAAGGATTGATTTATACATTTGGTCCTACATTCAGAGCAGAGAAATCAAAAACACGTAGACACTTATCAGAGTTTTGGATGATAGAACCAGAGATGGCTTTCTTTGATTTGGATATGGATATGGATTTGATAGAAGAGTTTATACAATATGTAGTAGCAGATATTTTAGCACATTGTAAAGTAGAATTGGAGACACTAGAAAGAGATACGACAATGCTCGAAAAAGTGAAAGAAAAATTTCCACGTATCACACACAATCATGCAGCCAAAATATTGAGAGGGGAAGTAGAGGTGAATGGTAAGAATGCACTTAAAATGCTCGAACAAGATACAGAAGATGCAAAAGCAAGAATAGAAGCATGCAAAACTGAAATAACTGATAGAGAACAAAAAATAGCTGGTGGAACATTGAAAAAAGGAGAAATTAATTTTAATCAAGCTGCTATAGATAGATTGAAAAACGAAATCAAAGATTTGGAGTCTACACTAGAAAATATTCCCGTATGGTATGCTAGTGCAAAAAACTTTGCAGACAATAATGATTTTGGTGGTAGCGATGAGACTATTTTGACTCGTCTATTCGGTACACCTATCATGGTATATAACTGGCCAGGAGAAATCAAAGCCTTCTATATGAAAGCCGATAAAAACGACCCATCTATTGCTCGTGGTGTAGATGTGCTCGCACCAGAAGGATATGGTGAGATAGTGGGTGGTGGGGAAAGAGAGACAGATATTGATTTATTAATCAAAAAAATAAACGAGCATCAATTGCCAATGGAGGCATTTGGTTGGTATCTAGATTTACGTAAATTTGGAAACGTGCCACATAGTGGATTTGGACTAGGTTTGGAAAGAATCGTATCTTGGCTCTGTAAGCTAGACCACATACGCGAAACGATACCATTTGCAAGAAGTTATGGAAGAATCACCCCTTAGGGTGATTTTTTTTGTAATATAAGCAACTTATATATTATATTTACGTTATATAAAAAAATAAAAGCTATGATTAAACAAATTACAAAACAATTATTTATTATTTTAACGCTCGTACTTAGTTCATTTATGCTCCGAGCACAAATGGCTACAACACTTGTTGGCACGGGTACCAACGGATTTCTTCAAGGTACATTTCTCGAAGTAGGAATTTCTTATTGTGGTTCGTATGGTACTGAAGCAGTAGGTACACCAGCTGGTTTTCACCCACGTTTTGCAGGTATGGATGGTATTGGTTTTGTGGCAGATGTAGGTCGTGATGGTTGGAGTGCAGGTTCACCAGATTTTTGTGGAGATTATTTTCTTCCGGGTTCTCCAGTAGAAGGATGGGGTATAGAGTTTGATGGTAATACTTACATCAATACAGA
The DNA here is from genome assembly GCA_945860705.1 of Chitinophaga pinensis. Taxonomy (GTDB): domain Bacteria; phylum Bacteroidota; class Bacteroidia; order Chitinophagales; family CAMDFR01; genus CAMDFR01. The sequence goes on from CAMART010000014.1 coordinate 56,043, forward strand.
TAGGTGTATTACTAACGATATTGCTGGTACTACATTGTCTACTACCTATATTGGTTCTGAATTGAAGAATGTATGGGAAGGAAGTATATCAGGTATGACTATAAGACAAGAAACCTATTTTCCAGACAATGCATTATTCTTTGTCACAAAAGTTTTTATGACAAATACTACTGCTGCTCCTATGAACAATGTAGTATATGCAAGAAACGTAGATCCAGATAATGACCAACCGATTAGTGGAGATTTTACAACAAGTAATACTGTAGTTTCACAACCAAATATTTCAAATTGCGATGCGCTAGTTACCGCAGTAGGTTTATCACCAGGTTGTTATTTAGGCTTAGGTGCTCGTTCACAAAATGCTCGAGTAGGTGTGGGAGGCTTTTCTACTGTTGGTCCATTATCAGATTATTATACATCCTTAAGAGATACTACTACTGGGCATTTTAGTACTGCTGATGAAGCAATTTCTATTATGTTTAATTGGCCTACTATAGCTCCAGGGCAGACTGTACAAGCTGCTTTTGCATATATACTCAATGCTTCAGATTTAGCTATAGCTCTTGAATCCACAGGAGGAGCTCTAATCTATTCAGATAGTTCAGATATTACTGTATCGCTTAGAGATTCAATCTGTCCTAATGATACACTAGAATTGACTATTGCATCAGATACATCATACGATTGGTTTTGGACACCAAATTATAGAATCAATACCACAACTGGAAATACAGTTAGAGTTTATCCAGATACTACTACTACATATACTGCTATAGGTATCAATGGTCCATGTGGTACTATCACTAGAGAAATCACCATCACTGCAAGTCCTCTTATTAGAGTAAATGCAGGACCAGATCAAACTATATGTCAAGGTAGAAGTGCAACACTGAGAGCTACAAATGCATCAGCATTCACATGGACTCCAGCAAGTACATTATCGCCTAGTACTGGATCTGTCGTCACAGCGACACCATTAGTTAATACTACATATATTGTTGCATCCAATTGTGGTCTAGATACTGTAAATATAAACGTAGTACCTAATTATGCCATACAGTTGTCTAAAGATACTTCAGTTTGTTTAGGAAGTAGTGCGCCATTATCATTAGCGATTGTTCCAGCTCAGCCATTTACATTTGATTGGATCAATGATGCTACACTTAGTGATTCGCTTATTGTAAATCCACTAGCCACACCTATAGTTAATACAAGATATAATATTAGATTATCCTCTGTTGCAGGTTGTGTAAGAGATACTTTTATTAATGTAAATATAAGAGGTGTATATCCTGTTGTAAATATTGAAGGTAAATCTCCTATTTGTTATGGCGATAGTTCAGAGTTTTATGCAAGTGCATTCAATCCATTATGTACCAAATATACTCAGTCAAAAGAAACCTATGCACCAGAACTAGGTGTAGGAACAAATTTAGTAATAGTGAATGATTCATCAAAAAGAATTCCGCTAGGTTTTAGATTTAATTTCTTCTGTAGTTCATATGATTCTATATCTGTAAATGATAAAGGATATCTCACATTTAAAAATGAAGTAGTCCCTTTTGGTGGTCCAGGTTTTATTCCTAATACATTTGATCCAAATGATATTATTGCATTTGCATGGAGTGATTACGATCCTACTTTGGGTGGTAGTGTAGATTATAGAACTATAGGAAGTGCTCCAAATAGAAAATTTGTTATAAATTTTTTAAATCAAAGACAGGCATTTGGATTGCCTACAGATACTGCAATTACTACACAAATCATCTTATACGAAACATCAAACATTATAGAAATACAAACATTATTTGCTAATAATCTATTCTGTACACAAGGATTAGAAGATGCTTTTGGAACCAATTCATTAGTAGTAGCAGGTAGAAATTTTGTAAACTTAAATTTTAGAGCTTCTGAATGTAGAAGATTAGTTCCTACCAATTTAGTGGGTCCTACTACCTATAATTGGTCTCCTTCTTCAGTAGTTTCTTCTATTACTAAAAATCCTACTACAGTTTATTCTTCTAGTCCTGTAACTCTTTCTGTGACTGTATCTGACAATGGTTGCGCTACTACAGCTACTAAAATTTTAAGAGTAGATTCTTCACTTCAAATATACGCAGTGACTGCAGATACTAATTTATGTAGCAATCAATTGTTCCCATTATTTGTAAGATCTTATAGAGATAGTATTACGGATATTGTTACTGATTGCAAAAAATTTGATGTATTTACAGAAACGTATGCATTGATTACTGGTAGCGGTACTTCTATAGATTTATTTGACCCTACATATACATTCACAGATTTAGATGAAGGCAACTCAAGAGCAATACCTATTGGATTTAATTTCCCATTCTATTGCAGCAATTTTGATAGTCTATATGTAAATGCTAACGGATTTGTTACTTTCGGAAGTCCATATTTTGGTTTTTCTGGTCCACAGTTTATACCAAATCCTACTACACCAAATAATCTGATAGCTGTTCATTGGGATGATATGAATCTAAATTTTGGAGGATCAATTGACTATAGAACAATCGGTACTGCTCCAAACAGGCAATTCATTATTAATTATAATGATGTTTCTATAAACTTTGGATTTGGAGCTTATAAAGGGCAATTAATAATAAATGAAGCTGATAGTAGTATTATTATCTATCACACATATGCAAATGGAGCTTTCTTCACTACTTGTGGAGTTGAGAATGCAATCGGAAATGAAGCAACATCTCCATTAAATAGAAATCAAAATTTTTGGAATTTATTTATGCCTGAAGGATGGAAATTTAAACCACGTCAAGATATAGATCCTGCTAGAACATTGAGCTATACTTGGACACCTTCTACTACACTTACAGCGCCAAATACTTCAGATCCAATTGCAAATGTAAATGGAAATGTATCTTATACAGTAGAAGTTAGTGATGGAGTTTGTAAAGATTATGCTACAGTAAATATCACAGTAAATCCTTTAGAAGTAACTGTAGGTGCAGATACAGCCATATGTCCTGAATATCCTGTACAACTTCAAGCTACAGGGGCTACCTCATATTCTTGGTTCCCTATCATAGGTTTATCTGCAGCTAATATCAGCAATCCGATAGCTAGCGCAGCTACTACGGAAACATACATAGTTACAGGTTCAAATAGCTCGGGTTGTGTAAGTATTGATACCATTACAATAGTAAGAGATCCTGCTTTATGCCCAGATGTAAAATATGCCTTTCCTAATGCATTTACACCAAATGGTGATGGATTAAATGATGCATTTTATCCAGTAATCACTAAAGATGTAACTGTAAAAGAAATGAAAATATTTAATAGATGGGGAGGCGCAGTACATGATAGTAATTTATCTCCAGGATGGAATGGTAGCTTCAATGGAGTTGCTCAACCAGTAGGAACTTATGTATATTCTATCACATTTACATATCCAGATATTAATAATGGAGGTCAAATGGTAGATAAAATGTTTACTGGAACAGTATCATTGATTAGATAATTAGTAATCAAATTTTATAAATAACTCTTAAAAGGTAGTTGATTTTTTCAACTACCTTTTTTATTTTAGAATTTATTTTATGGAAATATAAAAAAAGCCACCTATTACTAAGTGGCTTACATACTCTATTGTTAGGTAGAAATGATATTGTTAAAATAAACCGTTGAGTTCTGCTAATACTTTGTTTACTACTTCTCCTAGTTGTTCTTTATCATCTACAAAATTACAATTGTCTACATCTATCACCAGCATTTTCCCATCCTTATATTTTCCTGCCCAGCTATCATAGTAGTCATTCAGTCTCTTTAAATAATCTAAACGAAGATTATCTTCATATTCTCTACCTCTTTTTTGTATTTGATTTACTAGAGTAGGTATAGATGCTTTTAAATAAATCACTAAATCGGGTGGCTTGATACTAGATGAGATAGTCTCAAAAAGACTTAAATAATTTTCATAATCTCTAGTGCTCATCAATCCCATAGAATGTAGATTGGGTGCAAATATTTGAGCATCTTCATAGATACTTCTATCTTGTATCACTACAGATTTTCCTCTTTGTATTTCTAGTATTTGTTTAAATCTACTATTCAAGAAAAATATTTGAAGATTGAATGACCATCTAGGCATGTCTTCATAAAAATCATTCAAATATGGATTGTTTTCTACATCTTCATACTGAGGTTCCCATCCAAAATGTTTTGAAAGTGCTGTAGTAAGTGTAGTTTTACCTGCGCCTATATTTCCAGCTATTACTATATGTTTTACTTCCTTAGAAAGTTTAGCGGTTTTTGCCACGATAAAAAGTGAGTTTTGGTATTAGTAAATTCTTAAGCAATACAAACTTATGAAATATTTGCTGTATTATTCAATAAAAAATAGAAATGAGCGTAAAATTTATGAGTTCATACTGTTTAGTCCTACTACATTTCTTACCAAGTCTATGGTCTTTTGTGCGCTCTCTCGAGCTTTTTCTCCACCTTCTTTCACTACATTGAGCAAGTAATTTCTGTCGTTTACTAGAGCTGTATATCGTTCTCTTATAGGCGCAATAAAGTTATTCATATCTTCACCTAGTTGAGTTTTGAAATCGCCGTATCTGATATTACATTCATTATAGGCCTTATCAAAATGGTCATAGGTTTCTTTACTAGAAACTAACTCCATCAAATAAAATAGATTTTCTATTTCTATAGGTTTTGTTTGATTTGGTTCTGTAGGACCACTATCTGTTTTTGCTCTTTTCACTTTTTTGATGATACTGTCTTTGTCATCTACCAAATAGATAGCACTATCGCCAGCATCGCTTTTACTCATTTTACCAGTACCTTGCAGTGAAGGAACCCGTATCAGATTTTCATCATTACTCACAGCTACAGGCATAGGAAAAATTTCAGCATCATAGTAGTGATTAAATCGCTGTGCAAAATTTCTGGCCATTTCTATATGTTGTTGTTGGTCTTCGCCCACAGGCACTTTGGTAGCTCTATGTATGAGAATATCTGCAGCCATTAGTACAGGATATGTGAGTAATCCAGCATTGAGCGTCTGTCCCTCTTTACGAGCTTTTTCTTTGAAAGTCACACACTTTTCTAGTTCGCCTTTGTATGCAAACATATTGAGCAAAAGATATAACTCAGGTATTTGTGGTACATGACTTTGTATGTAGATAGTAGCCTTATTTGGGTCTACACCTATAGCTAAATATTCTGCCAATACATTGCTAATACTAGAACTGAGCTCACTGGATTTTGTATGCGTAGTGAGGGCATGATAGTCTGCTATGAAGTAAAAGCAATTGTTTGTTTCCTGCATTTTTACATAGTTGATACCTGCACCAAGATAATTACCCAAGTGAAGTTTTCCAGTAGGACGCATGCCACTCAATATCGTTTCCATAAATTTATTTTTTGCTATGCAAAGTTAAGAAATACAAAATGAATCTTTTTACCAAAGAAAGCATTTATCTTTGTAGTAAATAAAGAATGATGGAAATCAATAACGAACTCATAGATAAATTGGCTACGCTGAGCAAACTAGAATTTGATGAGCAGAGTAGAGAGGAGATGAAAAAAAATCTTACTAAAATATTGGCTATGGTCAGTAAGATTGATGAACTCAATCTAGATAATATAGAGCCACTGAAATATATGACTGATGAAAGAAATATTTTAAGGGAAGATATCGTCACTGCTACACTCACCAAAGAAGAGATATTGCTCAATGCACCTCAAAAAGATTCGGATTATATCAAAGTACCTAAAGTAATGAAATAATGATAGAGCAAATAGCGCCTATTATATCATTGATAGATTTGCAAAAAGATTATTATCTAGGCAAAATGACTATTCCTGTTTTGAAAGGACTCAATATGTCTATTTTTAAAAATGAATATGTAGCCTTGATGGGTCCATCGGGTAGTGGTAAGTCTACACTGATGAATATACTAGGTTGCCTCGATACCCCTACTGGTGGAGAATATATACTCAACGGCAATAAAGTAGCAAAGATGAAAGACAATGAACTCGCTACAATTAGAAATAAAGAAATAGGTTTTGTTTTCCAAACATTTAATCTGATGCCACGACTCACAGCACTAGAAAATGTGGCTCTTCCTCTCGTATATGCTGGAGTATCTAAAAAAGAACGTATAGCTCAAGCAGAGCGTGTGCTAGAAGCAGTGAATCTTAAAGATAGAATGGATCACAAACCTAATGAACTTTCTGGTGGGCAACGACAAAGAGTGGCTATTGCTCGAGCACTAGTCAATAATCCAGCTATCATATTAGCAGATGAACCTACTGGAAACCTTGATACTAAAACCTCACACGAAATCATGGCTATTTTTGAAAATATCAATAATAATGGCAATACAGTAATACTCGTGACACACGAAGAAGATATAGCACAGCATGCCAAAAGAGTCATCAGACTCAGAGATGGAGTGATAGAAACAGATACACTTACTCGTTAAACCATTTATTCAAAAAATTGTTAAATCATGATAAGACTTGCAGACCTGCTATAAAAGCTGATAAAAACATGTACCTTTGCAAGGATTTTATTAAAATAATTATGAAGAAACTAATATATATAATACTACTATTCTCTGTTAGTATGTCATTTGCTCAAACAGAAAAAACTTCTCTAGACAAAGCAAAAAACTACTTAAATAAAAAACAAGATAGAATAGTTTTGAATTTGAATTTTGAAAATATGTTTCATCAGCAAACTACTGGATTCAAAACCAAATGGCAGTCGAGAGGATTGGATATTTATTTTATGTATGATATGCCTATCAAAAAATCTTTTGTGAGTTTCGCACCAGGTATAGGATTCAGTACTTCTAATATCTATCACAACTCATCTATGCAGATAGATTCTACTTCTGGTAGAGCATTTTTCAAACCATATACGGATGAAACTATCAAAGCAAATTTTAAGAATATAAAAATTTCTACTAGTTATATTGATATTCCATTAGAGTTAAGATTTAGAACTAAGCCATTGGCATTTGATATGCGTTTCAAAGTGGCTATCGGAGTGAAATTTGGTATGCGTATAGAAGCATTTACTAAGGAAAGAAGAAATGATTTATCTGCAGATGGTTCATATCAAAAATACATTGAAAAAGGATTTAGAAATCAAGTGCAAGCATTTCGTTTTGGTCCTACATTCCGTATTGGTTATGGTCCAGTCAATTTAAATTTCTACTATAACGCTTTGAACTATTTCAAAAACGGTAAAGGTCCTGATATGCACGCATTCAGTGCAGGGATTAGTATTAATGGACTATAAATAGTTAGATTTTTTCTCTCCCTTTCAAATACTCATAAAGTATTACATTCATCAGGAGCATATCGAATCCATAAGATATATCTTCTATAGGTATGGTACCAATACGTATACCTAGGTTTTCAGCATCATTGTACCAAACAACTGGCTCAGATGTAAATCCTCCTGTAAGTATTCCGTTTACTATCAAAAAAGGAATCATAGAAATAGCAAAAGCAACTAAAAAAGTAGCTAACCAAGAATAATTTTTGATATATAATAAAATGCAAAGCAGTGCGCATATAATTAAACTAATAGAAGTATACAGTTTGTCATAATTATATATTGCCAACACAAAGGATAAAACACCAACAGCTATGCTAATTTTTTTCGTATTAAATGTAATCTTAAAATGAAATGTAAGAGATTCATAGATGAATAAACAACAATAAGGTATCACAATAAAAAATAATACCTCTTCTATTGGTAAGTTTCCAATGTGTAATCCTGAGATATACTTTTCATTGAATCCCCAAACTCCTAGTTTTGTAAATATAGAATCCCATATGCAAAAAAATACTGCTATAGTAAAATGAGCAATGAGTAAATTTTTCCAGTTTTTGTAATATGAAACGCCTTTGACAAAGCTCAATAGAAAAGGGAAAAGCAATGAGCCTGCAAGTACTGAGAAATATAGTGTCTTTTGATTGTACATGTTTATTCTTCCTTAAAAGAATCTTTGAAATACTTGCTAGGTATCAAAAATACAAAGCCAAAATTATCACTAGGGTCTTTTTGCAAATAGCTATGATGAACTTTATGAGCCCTTCTCACTGCGCGCATATATTTATTTTCAGATTTAAAATTCCACTTGAGTCTATTATGTACTATGATTTCATGTACGAAAAAATATGCAAATCCATAAAGTAATATTCCTATTCCAATAGGAAGTTTGTAATCATAACCATCCATAACACCATACATGATAAAAAGCCAACTAGGCACTGCGTATATTACTACAAATATATCATTGAGTTCTATAGGTAGCCAACGACTTACTTTTTGGTGGTGGTCTTTGTGAAATTTCCACATAAAACCATGCATCACATACTTATGCGAAAACCAAGCCATAAACTCCATAAAGCAAAAAGCAACTAAAACGATACTAATAAATACAAGTATTTTCATAATACTAAGTAACCAAAAAGAAATGAAAATGTTTAATAAAATAATTGTTATTTATTCCTTGATACCATGATACTGAAGTCTGTAGTATGGCGTCATACCCACCTCTATTGTTCTCACATATGTAGTAGTATCTATCATAAAAGTCAATTTAAATTTAGAAATTGGAGGATTAGATTCTATACATGCATAACAAATATCTGATACAGTCATATCGCAGTTTTCGGTTATTCGTTCAGTCAGTTTTGTAAAGTTTTTTTCTTGACCGTATTCGTCGCCACTAGATTTAGATGGTTTCAAGCTCGCACAAAGTTTATTGATTTCGTTTTTTAGTGCTTGCTCATTATCTTCACTTATAGCGGTAGCTATAAGTTCACAATTTGCTTTTTTATCTGAGCAACTATTCATCAAAAATGAAATTCCTAGAGTGCAAGTTAATATTAGGATGATTTTTTTCATACCTAAATATAAAAAACTTTTTTTAATTAAAGCCAACAAAAATTAATTTGAGCCCAAATCGTTGATTTAAATATTTGTAGGTATATTCTGTATAATTTGGATTTCCAGAGCTATCATAGCCACTTATACCTGTTTCAGAAGCACTAGATTGTTGTATTCTATAAGTAAAACCTGCACCAAATGAGATATTTTTATTTGTCCTTACTTTAAAGCCAAATGTCAATGCACCATATGCACCACCTTTGCTTTTGAGGTTTCTACCCGTATATCCCAAGTTGGTAAAGTTTACATCAATATTTTGAAATAATGGTCCTGAAGTCACAGCAAATCCATATCCTCCTTCTATACTATAGAATGGAGTAGTTCTTCTATTGACAATATCTCCACTGTACCTAACATAAATAGGAATAATCGTACCAGTAAAAGGTCTAGAATCGGTGATATTTATTTCTGTATAATTATGTATACCTGTTCCCAAACCTAAATATGCAAAGCGATGCAATTTATATCCAGCTACTACATTTAGTGATAATGGAGAGAGTAGTTGCAACTCTCCGCTAAACCAAAATCCTTTAGCTGGTGGGGTATATCTAGTTTTTGTTGCTACATTATTTGTCACAAACGGTTTGTCGTTTTTTGTTTCAGGTATGCTAGTGTTTACACTAGTATTGCCACCTTGAGTAGTTTTTTCTACCTCTGATTTATTGAAAATATACTCTCTACCATCACTAGTTTTGATACTTACTTTTTCTTCATTATTTGTAGTAATAGTTCCTTTGAGTATGCTACCATTTCTCAGATATACGATATCTTCATTGTTTTGAGCAAAAAGAGTAGAGGTGCCAAAAAACAAGAATGAGATTAGTATACTTTTAATTATTTTTTTCATTTTTCTATCTAAATAGTTAATTACAGCTTCAAAACGATAAAATATTCAATTGAGTTGCCTATAAAATATTTTAGTGAATAAATTTTTTTTGTAAAAATATTACTATATTAGTATAATTATTAAAAAACTTATATCATGGCTCATACAAATCATAAATATGTAGACTTATTTAAAAGTTGGGATTTAAATAAAAAATCTCCTGATGATATGATTTTAGACTTAAGGAATTTAGGGCTATCAGATACTGAAATACATAGCATATATGAGCAATACAATAAACTAAAACTACACGAAAGACATCAAAAAGGAATGATTATGATGTTGCTTGGTGGTTTTATAGGTTTTTTAAGTTGCGTTTTGACCATGCTAGATTTATTGCCAGAAATAAGAAGTTTTACTCTCTATGGACTCACTAGTATAGGAGTGTTCATAGCTTTTATTGGAGCATATTTTGTATTTGAAAAATAGTTTTTTAGACAGTTTTATTTTCACAGTTATATATTAATAAGCGAGGCAACCACTTTTTGGCTTGCTTCGTTATATATTTGTATTGATATGAAAGGTGAGAGTAATATTCAACCATATGGATAAAGACATCTTTGAAGGATGTGCCCGAGGCGAAAGGCTAGCTCAGAAAAAACTGTATGAAAAATACTACGGTAAAATGATGGCTGTCTGTATGCGATATGCTCATAGTAGAGATGAAGGAGCTACTATTCTCAATGAAGGATTTTTTAAGGTTTTCAATAAAATTTCAAGTTTTGATATAGAAAATGGCAATGTAGAAGCATGGATGTATAGAATAATGGTAAATACATCTATAGACCACTACAGACAAGAGGTAAAACAAAGAAATATAAAAGAATTTGATACAAATCTGCATAGTTATGATACAGATAAAAGTGATGTGATAGCAGATTTGAGTGCAGAAGATATAATAGATCTGATACAACAGCTCCCTACGGCATACAGAACTGTATTCAATATGTATGTGATGGAAGGAATGACGCATAAAGAAATAGCGGAAGAACTTCAAATAAATGAAGGTACTTCAAAGTCAAATTTGTTTAAAGCAAAAGCGAAAATGCAAGAATTAGTGAAAATGAAATTTAGTGTAAATTATAAATTGCTAGAAAAATGAGAAGCGAAGAAGAAATCATAAAATCTAAGTTGAGCACTTATAAACCTGCCTTCAATGAAGGAGATTGGCAGGCTATGGAAAAAATGCTCGATAATAAAAAAGATAAAAAACCAATTTTTATCTGGTGGAAATATGGATTGGCTATTGGTATAATATCCTTGTTTGCTATGGGTGTAGGTGCATATATGTATGCTAATAAAACTAAAAACACCAATACATTAACTCAGGTAGATGCTATCAATAATTCATCAGTAAATAATAATATTAATAATAAAGTAAATAATACAAGTTCTACGATACAATCTACCAATAGTGAAGCTTCTATGAAAGTAGCTACTAATGATATAGTGCAAAATAAAAGTAAAACATTATCAAATAAAGAAACTAATACGAAAAATTCAGTTAATAATATTTCAGCTTCTAATAAATCAACTAGTAATTCATTATTTTCAAATAAAGGAAATAGCTCAAGAAATATATCCACTCAAATACCTACTAACACTACTATAAATACACTTGAAAATATTGTACAAGACAATATTAGAAGTATGCAAAGAAATGAATTTATATCTTTTGCTATGAGTAGTATTGATAAAATCAATCAATCAACAGAAGAGCGAACGGTATGCAATACTATTACTGACTTTGCAAATGTGAAAGATAAAAAGCATATAAGTAAAATACCCCTAGAGTTCTCATTAACTGCTCAAGCATCTGGAGTTATCAATCTAGCACTTTATCAAAATAAAGTAAATCTATATATCGATCAATTAAGTGATGCAGGAGTTCTCGGTCAAGTAATGATAGGAAAACGTTTCGGACTTTATACTGGAATTTCTTATGTAGATAGATTGTCTAAAAGAAATGTAGATAGTTCACTCTACAATGATGTTTCGTATACAAATAGTGTGGTAAAAAAAGACAAAATAGAAGGAGTCGCTATTCCTATAGGTGTCACAGTAAGTTTATACAAACAAGCATATGTGCAAGTATATACTAAAGTAGGAGTCAATAATATTATCCCTATTAGACAAACTACAGTTGTAGAATTTAACAATGACCCTATACCTCCTACTGCACCAACTAACACACAGCAATATGGCAATACTATAGTATCCAGTAGTTTAGACAATAGTTTTGCGAGCAATCTATATGAAACTTCTAATAAAACAGCTTCAAATAACAGCTTTTCTAAAGTTTATAAAACAAAACCTGCAGAAAAATATCAAGCAGAATTGCAAATAGCCTTAGGTTTAAAAGCAAAAATGACTAAAAATTTAGCATTTACATTCGAACCAGCCTATCGCTTAGGAATAAAAAATAGATCTAGAACCGAGCATACTCACGGTATCACAGTGTCTGGAGGATTTGTATATACATTTTAGTTTATTTAACATAAAAATAAACTATATATATGCCAAACATGTTATACCTTTGTAAAAAACCAAACAATGTTAGATTTATCTTTATTACAATCAGTACTTATTATCGTAGGATTTTTCTTCTTACACTGGTACTCTTCTTTATTTTTTCAATCATTTTTTTATCATAGATATGCGGCACATCAGCAGTTTACTATGAATAAATTTTGGGAAAGAGTATTTTATTTTCTTGGATATATTTCTCAAGGTTCGTCTTATCTAGAGCCAAAAGGATATGCAGTGATGCACCGTTTGCATCATGCACATACAGATACAGAACACGATCCTCATTCTCCTAGTTTCTCCAAAAATCTTTGGGATATGATGATGCAAACAAAAAGATATTACCAATCTATTAATAATGATAAAACCTTTGTAGAAATAGCAGAGAAGTTTTATAAAGATATTCCAGAGTGGAAATGGGTGAATAGACTTGGAGACAATTGGGGTTCAAGAATAGGATGGGGAGCGTTTTATGTGATTTTTTATGTAGTTTTTGCTACTAAATGGTGGATGTTTGCATTAGTGCCTATTCATTTTGTTATGGGACCATTTCATGGAGCGGTCATCAATTGGTTTGCTCACAAAATTGGATATATCAACTATAGAATGAGAAACACTTCAAAAAATATATTAAACTTAGACTTTTTGATGTGGGGTGAAGGTCTTCACAACAATCATCATAGAAAACCATACTCAGCAAATTTTGCACAAAAATGGTTTGAGTTCGACCCTATGTATCCAGTTATTAAAGTATTCCACTGGTTACATATTATTAGATTAAAACCAGTTACTGTTAATTCAGATTATTAGTATTAAAAATAAAAATCAATAAAAAACCAGATAGCATATATCTGTTTTTTTTATTTATTATATAAGTTGGAAACACTATCAGGTACTGCGCTAGCTCCATCTTTATAGAAATCTTTTATCATTAAAGATTGATGATAGGCATCTATTTTTCCTTTGCCATTTTGCATTCTTTTTTTCTGTACTGCATTGCTAATAGCAGACAAAGGGCTTGTTAAAGGATTTGGTGCTTTGATTATCGGAGCATGATCCATTTTATAAAAGCCTGCATTATCACTCACTTCATCCATTTTTATTTCTGCTTCAAACATCTCTTTGGCTGTTGGATAGGCTTTCACATTTACAGTACCGAGCATAAATGTATCTACTTGCAATGTTATACTCCTCACATAGTTGGTGGTGATATTTGCTGGTATGGTTATATTCACATCTTTATATCCAATGAGTCTCACATGTATGACATCATTAGGAGCTACTACCATCAGAAATTTACCACTCAATTCAGTAGCCACTGCTTTTTTTCTAGTAATATTTTGTATCACCGCACCAGGTATAGGTCTATTATTGATATCATATACAAACCCCATAAAAGTCACATATTTAGTAGTGTCTTGAGCTAAAGCTTTCATGCAGAAAATACTTAAAAATGTAATTATGAATATGTTGAATGTAAATTTGTTAGTCACTTTCATACATTACAAATGTAAATATTTTAAATGCGTTCTATATGATTTATGCAGTTTTATAACATTTTTTAAATAATCTATTCAAAGATAAAATGCATTTAAACATTAAACAATAACCGATATTTGTAGTTTAAAATAATTATGTCAATAAAGAAAGTAATTATTATAGGTGCAGGATTAGGTGGTTTGGCTGCAGCTATAAGGCTCAGAGAAAAAAACTATCAAGTAGTAGTATATGATACTTCGCACACTGTAGGGGGCAAAACAAAAAGTATCTCCCAAGATGGTTTTACTTGGGGTTTTGGGGCCAGCTTGCTCACTTTGCCTCATTATATCGATGAGTTATTTTTGCTATGCAACAAAAATCCTAAGGATTATTATTCCTACAAAAAATTAGACCCTGTATGTAAATACTTTTTTAGTGATAGTACTACACTTGAGACTCACGCTAGTAAAGAAAAACTGTTAGAAGAATTTCATTATAAACTTAATGAACCAAAAAAAAATATTGAAAATTATCTTGATAACATTGATACTATTTTCAAACATACAGAGCATATTTTCCTTAGGGCTAGTTTGCAAAAATGGGCTACTTATTTCAATTTAAAAACACTCAAAAGTATTTTCAATCTTTGGAAAATTGGGTTATTCAATACCATGTTTCAGAAAAATTCTAAACGATTTTTAAACGAAAAAACGATACAACTATTTAATAGATATGCTACTTACAATGGTTCCAATCCATATAGAACTCCTGCTACTATGAATGTAATAGCAGCACCTGAATACTTACAAGGTGGATTTATCATGGAGAAAGGTATGCCACAGGTATCACAGGCTATCTACAAACTCGCACTCGAAGAAGGAATCGAATTTGTATTTGATACCAAAGTAGATGAAATATTCATCAGTAATAACAAAGCAACAGGGGTAAAGATAAATAACAAAATAATAGATGCTGATATTGTAGTGAGCAACGTAGATGTTCATTTTACCTATCATCATTTATTGCCAAATACAAAAAAGCCAGAACATATATTAAATCAAGAACGTAGTACATCGGCTATTATTTTTTATTGGGGTATGTCCAAAGTTTTTGATAAGTTAGATGTACACAATATCATGTTTAGTGAAAACTATGCTCAAGAATTTGCCCATATAGAAAAAGGAGAAGTATACGCAGATGCTACCATATACATATTTATAAGTAGCAAAACCATCAGCGGACATGCACCTCAAGGGATGGAAAATTGGTTTGCACTTGTAAATATACCTCACAATACCGGACAAGATTGGAAAACACAAGTAGATATATGTAGGAAGCAAATGCAGTCAAAAATATCAAAACATCTAGGAGAAGATATAGCTCCATATATCATTTCAGAATATGTAAATTCGCCAGAAACTATAGAGCGTGATACGCTTTCTTTTGCGGGCTCACTTTATGGACCAAGCAGCAATAATAAAATGAGTGCATTTATGCGCCATCCAAATTTTTCTAATGATATTAAAAATCTATATTTTGCTGGAGGTAGTGTACATCCTGGAGGCGGTGTGCCTCTTTGTTTGATGTCCGGAAAAATAGTTGCAGATTTAGTAGAATAAGATATATTTTTGATGGTGCAACTTCTTAAAGACATAGATAATAAAACAAAAAAAATAATACTAGTTATTTCTTTCATATATCTAGTTGGGTTGATAGGTTTATTATTGCCTACTTCTCAGCCTTTGTTTCAAGAATTAATACCTGTAAACATATTTTTATCTTTTCTTACTGTTATATTTTTTCATACTAAGTTTAGTGTAAATTTCCTAATTAGTTTTTTGCTTATATTTTTATTTGGATTTTTGCTAGAAGTAGCAGGAGTGTCTACAGGGGCTATTTTTGGAGTGTATTATTATCAATCTTTTTTAGGTCCCAAATTTTTCAATGTTCCAATACTTATAGGTATCAACTGGTTTTTTTTAGTCTATTGTGTTAGCTCTATTTTTGAAAAATATCAAAATAATACATTTGTTTTTGCATTGCTTGTTTCATTATTTATGTTGATTTTAGATATTGCATTAGAGTTTTTTGCTATTAAAAATAATATGTGGATTTGGACTGAAAATGGATTTCCACCAATTAAAAATTTTATTGCTTGGTTCATTGCTGCATTTATTTTTACAATCATATATAGCAAGCTAAATCCTAAAATCATAGCTAACAAAATTGCTCATGTTATCTTTTATATTATGTTCTTGTTTTTTCTAGCTTTTGATATATTTGCTTATTTTATACTTAAACAAAATAACTAATACCACGTTTATAATTTATGTCAAAAAAAGTAGTAGTTATAGGTTCAGGATTTGCAGGTATTAGTTGTGCTACACAGCTAGCCAAAGATGGATACGAGGTCACTATATTAGAAAAAAACGAAAGCGCAGGAGGAAGATGCTCTATGTTTCAAGAGCAAGGATTTACCTATGATATGGGCCCTAGTTGGTATTGGATGCCCGATGTTTTTGAAAATTATTTCAATTCTTTTGGTAAAAAACCAAGTGATTACTATGATTTAATGAGGCTCGATCCCTCATATCGTATATATTTCGACAAAGATGATGTAATGGATATTCCTGCTTCGCTCCAAGAATTATATGAATTATTTGAATCTCTAGAAAAAGGTAGTTCGAAAAACTTAAAAAAATTTCTGGATGATGCTCAATATAAGTACACCAAAGGCATGGGTGAGTTTGTAGAAAAGCCATCTCTTTCTATTACTGAATTTACAGATATATCATTGATTCCAGTGGCGTATAAGCTACAGCTTTTTACTTCTGTGGCCACTCATGTTGCCTCACTTTTCAAAAATGATAAGATCAAAAAGATATTGGAATTCCCAGTATATTTTTTAGGGGCTTTGCCCAAAGATACACCAGCACTTTATACATTGATGAATTATGCAGATTTAGCTCTCGGTACTTGGTATCCACAAGGTGGAATGTATAAAATTATAGAAGGAATGACAGCGCTTGCTACAGAAATGGGTGTAAAGTTTTTGTACAATGAAGAGGTGAAAAATATAGAAATAAATGGCACGCAAGCTGTATCAGTTCAAACAGATAAAAACACGTATCATTTTGATGCAATAGTAGCAGGAGCAGACTATCATCATATAGAACAGAAAGTACTACCAGCAACACACAGAAAATACGATGAAAAATACTGGAACGAACGTACTATGGCTCCATCATCACTTATCTTTTATTTGGGTATAGACAAAAAAATAGATGGATTGCTTCATCATAATTTATTTTTTGATAAGTCATTTGAAAAATTTGGTGATGAAATTTATACCAACCCAAAATGGCCAGATGAACCTTTATTTTATGTATGTTGCCCATCGGTATCAGATGATACAGTAGCTCCAGAAGGCAAAGAAAATTTATTCATTCTTATACCAGTAGCGCCAGATTTAGAAGATACTGAGCAAACAAGAGAGCATTATTTTCATCATGTGATGGAAAGACTAGAGTCGCTCACTGGTCAAGAAATAAAAAATCATATTATCTATAAAAAATCATTTGCACATAAAGATTTTAAAGATAGATATCATGCCTACAAAGGAAATGCATATGGATTGGCCAATACGTTAAGCCAAACAGCAGTCTTCAAACCAAGCCTTAAAAATGATAAAATAAAGAACCTTTACTATACTGGACAGCTCACAGTTCCTGGCCCTGGTGTGCCACCCTCACTTATTTCGGGTAAGATTGTAGCTAAGTTGCTAAAAAAAGAAATTAAAAATTAAACAAAATTTTGTATATTGTGTTAGCATAATTATGATTAGTTTATTTACAAAGACAGCTTTTGACGCAAGTAGAAATATTACCAAATTGTATTCAACATCGTTTACACTGGGGATACGCACACTCGACAAAAAATTTCATGACGCTATATATGGCATATATGGTATGGTTCGCTATGCAGATGAAATTGTAGATACTTTTCATGATTACGACAAAAAAGCATTACTAGATAAATTTAAATTAGATACTTTTCAAGCCATAAAAGATGGTATCAGCTTAAATCCTGTTTTACATGCATACCAACATACTGTAAATAAATACGGCATAGATAATTCGCTTACAGAAGCTTTTTTTCATAGTATGGAAATGGATTTAAACAAAACGATACACGACGAAGCCTCTTATAATGAGTATATATATGGCTCTGCAGAAGTAGTAGGCTTGATGTGCCTTAGAGTGTTTACAGAAGGGGATAAAACGCTGTATGAAAATACCCAACTACATGCTCGTGCTCTAGGTGCAGCATTTCAAAAAGTAAATTTTTTAAGAGATATACAAAGTGATTTTGCAGAAAGAGGAAGAGTATACTTCCCTGATGTAGACTTTACGGTATTTACACCCGCTATCAAATCTCAAATAGAAGCAGATATTCAAAAAGATTTTGATAATGCATTGATAGGTATAAAAATGCTACCCAATTCATCAAAAAGAGGGGTGTATTTAGCGTATAGATTTTATTTAAAATTATTTAAACGCATCAAAAATACTGAAGCAAAAAAAATTCAGACGGCTAGAATTCGAGTACCTGATTATCAAAAAGCAGGGCTTATGCTTCACGCCATGATGGGTTTATAAAATTATCATTCATCAGCCTTTTATTTTTTAGTATTTTTAAATTCTAAAATACTAGTTACACTTGTCCAAAGTTACTTATATCGATGTAGTGCTACCTTTAGCTCTAGCACAGAATTATACATATGCGATACCCTTCGATATGGTAGATGATATAGCTATAGGTAAAAGAGTATTGGTGCAGTTTGGTGCATCGAAATACTATAGTGCCATTGTGCTAAAAATACATAATAAAAAACCAGCAGAAGTAGAACCAAAATTGATTGATTCCATCATAGATGAGTTTCCTATTTTGAATCAAAAAACATTACAACTTTGGGAATGGGTAGCATCTTATTATATGTGTACAATAGGAGAAGTGATGTCTGTAGCGCTTCCTAGCGGACTAAAAATAAATAGTGAAACAACAATAGTACTCCATCCAGAATTTGATGGAGATTTTTCTATTCTAAGTAGCAAAGAATTACTGCTTGCTCAAGCACTTCATATCACAAAAAAAATGCAATGGCTCGATATTCAAAAAATCTTGAAAAAAAAATCGGTACATGCAGAAGTCAAAGGATTGGTCATTAAAGGTGTGGCACTTTATTTTGAAGAATTGCAACAAAGCTATAAGCCAAAAATAGAGAGCTTTATTCAGCTACATGAGTTTTATAAAGACAAACAAAATCTTAAAATATTGTTTGAAGAACTCAGTAGAGCAAAAAAACAAGTTGATTGTTTGATGCAGTATACACAGCTGGTTCGTGGCAAAGAAAAAATAAGTAAAGCCTCGCTTATAAAATCAGGTGCAAGTAGTAATGTAGTAAATACCTTGATAGAAAAAGAAATATTTATTCAAACAAAAGAAGAGGTAAGTAGGCTACAGGCAAAAGAAATAGAGGAGCTCATACAACATCGACTCAACGAAGAACAACAACTTGCTTATAAAAATTGTTTAGTACATTTTGAAGCGAAAAAACCAGTATTGCTCGAAGGGGTTACCAGCAGTGGCAAAACACATGTATATATAGAACTTATAAAAAATACTTTAGAAAAAAATCAACAAGTACTTTTTTTAATTCCAGAGATTTCGCTTACTGTACAGCTGATTCAGCGATTGCAAAAAGTTTTTGGTGATGCAGTAGGTGTCTATCATAGCAAGTATAATACAGGAGAGCGTGTGGAGATTTGGAATAAAGTATTGCACAAAGAATATAAAATTTTAGTAGGTGCTCGTTCTGCTATTTTTCTTCCTTATGCAGACTTAGGACTGATCATAGTAGACGAAGAGCACGATGCATCATACAAACAAACAGACCCTGCTCCGAGATACCAAGCACGTGATGCAGCTGTAGTAATGTCATATATTCATGATGCACATATTTTATTAGGTTCTGCTACACCTAGTATAGAATCATACTTTAATGCTACTACACATAAGTATGCATTAGTAAAATTGAAATATAGGTATTCGCAAGTAGCCATGCCTCATATTCATATACTAGATATGAAGCATATCAATGAGACAAAACAACTAGTCTCTCATTATTCATTTGAATTGATCAATCAAATAAAGAAAACTTTAGAAGAAAAAGAACAAGTAATTTTATTTCAAAATAGAAGAGGATTTTCGCAATATATTACTTGTCAAACTTGTGGTTGGATACCCAAGTGTCATCAGTGTGATGTAAGTCTTACCTATCATAAATACGCAGATTATTTAGCTTGTCATTATTGTGGCTTTAAAACAAAAACAAAAACTAAATGTCAAGCATGTGCTTCCGAAACACTTGTCATCAAAGGGTTTGGAACAGAAAAAGTAGAAGATGAAATATTGGAAATCATTCCCACTGCCAAAGTAGATAGACTTGATGTAGATACCGTACGTGCAAAAAATGGACATGCACAAGTGATAGAAAAATTTGAAGATAGACAGACAGATATTCTTATAGGTACACAAATGGTCACTAAAGGATTGGATTTTTCTCATGTGTATTTAGTAGGAGTTTTATTGGCAGATCAGTTATTGTTTTATCCAGATTTTAGAGCTGTAGAGAGAGCTTTTCAGTTACTCGTACAAGTGAGTGGTAGAGCTGGTAGAAACAACAAACAAGGTCAAGTTTATATTCAAACTTTTCAGCCCAATCATCCAGTTTTTCCTATGGTGCAAAAACAAGATTATTTTGGATTTTATGCTACAGAAATATATAATAGAAAACAATTTTACTATCCACCGTATTGTAGATTGATTCATCTTCAAGTAAAAAATAAAGAAGCAGAAATAGTTAATAATTTTAGTGCAGAATTATCGTTGCTTTTAAAAAGAAGCACTACACATTGCCTTGTTTTAGGGCCAACCATTCCACCTGTATCTAGAATAAAAAATTATTATTTGCGAGACATCATGATAAAAATAGAAAAAGGAAAAGTAGATTTGACCGTAGTGAAAAATGCCATCAAAGAATCGATACATACTATTTTGCAAAACAAAGAATACAAAAACACTTACGTAGTTATAGATGTGGACCCTTAAGTAATTATTGAATTTGATAATTTTGAATTCTGAATATTTAAAATTTATTTAGGATTTTATTAAATACATTATTAACTTTTATTCAAAATTGTGAATTCAAAAATTCAAAATTAAACTGTATTTTTATCCAATGAACAACATCAAAAAATATTTTCTTTTCATATCATTAACAGTGCTTACTGGAGTTTTATGTTCGAGTACTACTAGACCAGTAAAAATAGCATTGATTAAATATAATGGAGGTGGTGATTGGTATAGTGTGGTAGACGCTTTGAAAAATCTAGTGAATTTTTGTAATAGAGAAGCCAATATGAATATAGACCCAGAATACGCTACAGTAGAAGTTGGTAGTTCAGAAATATTCAATTATCCATTTGTGTTTCTCACAGGTCATGGCAATATATTACTCAACTCACAAGAAATAGAAAATCTCAGAAATTATTTATCTGCAGGCGGATTTTTATATGTAGATGACGACTATGGATTAGACAAATTTATTCGTCCAGTATTCAAACAATTATTTCCAGATAAAGAGTTGATAGAAATTCCTTTTGCACATCCAGTATTTCATCAAAAATACGACTTCCCCAATGGTATGCCCAAGATACACGAGCATGATGATAAAGCTCCTAAAACTTATGGAATATTTATAGAAGGAAGATTAGTGTGTCTGTACTCTACAGAAAGTAATATCTCTGATGGATGGGATAGTGCTGACGTGCATAAAGACTCTGAAGAAGCGCGCCTAAAAGCATTAAAAATGGGAGCAAACATTATTCAGTTTGCTTTTACGCAGTAGATTGCAATCTATATATAATTGCTAAATGTAAATTGGTCGCCTAATGCGTGTCTCACACATCGAAATTATTTCCCCATTCCCATTCCAAGGCTGGTGGCACACATCTCATAAACCGCTTCGATGGGTTTCTTCTAATATAAAAAAATATTATCTTGCCCTGTAGGGGCATACTATTACTAGATAAAATAACAAAACAGAATGTAGCTCATAAACCAAGGGGTTTAAACCCATTGTCAATGCAATGATTTATTTCCATAGTTTGTGACACACAAACCACTCGTCGCCTCGATGCGTGTCTCACGCATCGAAATTATTTCCCCATTCCCATTCCAAGGC
>CAMART010000015.1 GCA_945860705.1 Chitinophaga pinensis
AAAGATTTTAAATGAAATTAAATTTCAAATAATAAAATAGCCAATGAAATATCATTGGCTATTTTTATAAATATTAAATTCAATATATTATGAATAAACAAGAATTAATTTCAACTATTAAAAATAAAAATTCATTTTTATGTGTAGGATTAGATCCTGAATTAGAAAAATTACCTCCTCACCTATTAAGTGAAAAAAATCCAGTATTAGAATTTAATAAACAAATCATAGATGCGACACATGACCTCTGCGTGGCTTATAAACCCAATACGGCGTTCTACGAGAGCATGGGTGAGAATGGATGGTCTACACTTCATGAAACTGTCGATTATATACCTCAAGATTTATTTACAATAGCAGATGCAAAAAGAGGAGATATTGGTAATACATCCAAAATGTACGCTAAAGCATTTTTAGAAAATATGGGCTTTGATGCAATCACTGTAGCACCATATATGGGCAAAGATAGTATAACTCCTTTTTTATCTTATGAAAATAAATGGGCGATTGTATTGGCTTTGACATCAAATGAAGGCTCAATCGATTTCCAAAAAATAGAAGACTCTAAACACACAAAGCTATATGAACAAGTATTAAATACTAGTAAAAATTGGGGTACAGATGAAAATATGATGTATGTGGTTGGTGCAACAAGAGCGGAGGATTTAGAGAATATTAGAAAAATTATACCAACTCATTTCCTACTTGTTCCGGGTGTTGGTGCACAAGGTGGCAGTTTAGAAGATGTATGTAAATATGGAATGACGGACGAAATAGGATTGCTCATCAATTCGTCTAGAGGAATAATGTATGCTAGCAAAGAAAAAGACTTTGCTCAACAAGCAAGGAAAGAAGCAAAAAAACTTCAAGAAGAAATGAAAATATATCTAGATAAAAGGTTTGGGTAAATAGTCTATTTTCCCATTTTCTCTTGCAATCTAGTAGCTACTTGCATACCTATTTTTCTTCCCCAAGCTTCTCCAGCTTTCATAGATTCCTCAGTTACTTTTGAATTATTCTTTTTCATTTTCAATCCTATAGGAGTTTGATAAAATGCAATTAGCTCTCTAAGGTCAGATTCTGTATAGTATTTGTAGTATATGGGCACATACAAATCTACAATATCATCTACTGATATATTACTAAATTCTTTGGCTATATCTTTCCAGTATTCTTTAGGCACTTCTCTGAATGCCTCATTATCCTTAAATAAGTCCAACATATTGTCTATGGTAGATTGAAAATTATCTAAAGAACCTGTTTCGGTAAGATATTCTTTTACTAATGCTTTATATTGATTGGATTGTGCTTTAGCGGTGCAAATAAAGACTACAAGAATAATGATAGATAAGAATAGTTTTTTCATATGTATAATTTGATTAGTTAATTTATTTTACTTCCTTTTAATATTTGTTCACTAACATATGTTCTAAAGTTAGCACCTTGTCTTATATATATACTATCATTTTTTATGTATATATTTTGACTGTAGCCTTGATAAGACCCAGTTGGAGATGATGAGAGTATATATTCATTGTTTTCATTAGCCTCTATAGTTGAGAGATCATAGAATATGGTATCCAATCTTTTAATACTATATGATAAATCAATTGTATTATCAGATGATAAAGATTTTGAAATGGTTGAATTAGAAGTAATAGTATCATGTGCTTCCTCTCTGTGCGATGTACCTCCCGAATCTGATATTATCACCCAACTATAACTTGTATAAAAAACTTCATATTCTCCACATAAAGGTTTTCTATAATCAATTTTATCTTTACTACAAGATGTAAAAATGAAAACTAGAATTATTAAATAGAATAAATATTTCATGCGGTAAATCATAAAGTAAAATTAATAAAAAAAGCTCTCAATAAAAATTGAGAGCTTAATAAATTTATATTACTAAATCTTAGTATCTATAGTATTCTGGTTTGAATGGACCTTGTGGAGTCACGCCAATATATTTAGCTTGGTCATCACTCAAAATATCTAACTCTACTCCAATTTTAGACAAATGTAGTTGTGCTACTTTTTCATCTAAATGTTTAGGAAGTACATATACTTCGTTGTTATAGTTTTTAGAGTTTTGCCATAATTCTAGTTGAGCTAATGTTTGGTTTGTAAATGAATTACTCATTACAAATGACGGATGTCCTGTACCGCAACCTAAGTTTACTAATCTACCTTCAGCTAATACGATGATATCTTTTCCATCTACATTATACATATCTACTTGTGGTTTGATAGTATCTTTTGTAGAACCATAGTTTTTATTCAACCAAGCCATGTCTATTTCATTATCAAAGTGTCCGATATTACAAACAATAGCTTTGTCTTTCATTTTTTTGAAATGCTCACCCGTGATGATATTGTAGTTACCTGTAGCTGTTACTACGATATCTACCTCTCCTACTACATCTGCCATTTTTTTCACAGCAAAACCATCCATAGCAGCTTGAAGTGCACAGATAGGATCTATTTCAGTAACAATAACTCTAACTCCTGAACTTCTCAATGAAGCAGCTGATCCTTTTCCTACATCACCATATCCAGCAACTACAGCAGTTTTACCTGCCATCATCAAGTCAGTAGCTCTTCTGATAGAATCTACTAAAGATTCTTTACAGCCATATTTGTTATCAAATTTTGATTTTGTAACTGAATCGTTAATATTGATAGCTGGCAAAGGCAATTTTCCTGCTTTTTGTCTTTCGTATAATCTATGAACTCCAGTTGTAGTCTCTTCAGATATACCTCTGATATCTGCTACTAATTCTGGATATCTATCCAATACCATATTTGTCAAATCACCGCCATCATCCAAAATCATGTTTAAAGGTTTTCCACCTTCAAAAGCAAATATAGTTTGCTCAATACACCAATCAAATTCTTGCTCATTCATACCTTTCCAAGCATATACAGGAATACCTGCTGCTGCGATTGCTGCTGCTGCGTGATCTTGAGTAGAAAATATATTACATGAAGACCAAGTAACTTCAGCACCTAGCTCTTTCAATGTTTCTATCAATACTGCAGTCTGAATAGTCATGTGTAAACATCCAGCTATTCTAGCTCCTGCAAGAGGTTGTGTTTTTCCAAATTCTTGTCTAAGTGCCATCAAACCTGGCATTTCTGCTTCTGCTAAACGGATTTCTTTTCTACCCCATTCAGCTAAAGCCATATCTTTTACCTTGTAAGATAATTTTGTGTCAACTGTACTCATAATTTATTTTTTTTAATTGATTTTTAATCGGATGCAAAAATATAGCAATTTTTTTGAATAATATAATGTAA
Source organism: Chitinophaga pinensis (assembly GCA_945860705.1). Lineage (GTDB taxonomy): Bacteria > Bacteroidota > Bacteroidia > Chitinophagales > CAMDFR01 > CAMDFR01. The sequence continues at coordinate 3,301 of CAMART010000015.1, forward strand.
AATCGAATAACTTTGTCCCGTTAAGGTTCTTAAACGAATAATAGGGAATTTAGTTTAAATCTAAAACTGTACCCGCAGCTGTAATTCAATTTTTGTGTAGCTATAGATGCACAAAGTTTTTTAGCTCTACATATCCACTGTCAAGTGCACAATGATGGGAAGGATGCTAAAAATTTGAAGAGTCAGAAGACCTGCCTTAGCAATCATGATGTGTATGTGTGTCGGGAAAAACACCTAAACATGATGTAACGACGGTTATTATTTGTTATAATAATTGTGGTTTTTATTTAATTTTATACAAACAAAAAAAATGAAAAACGTTTTACGTGATGCTTTGGCTATAGCATGCTCAATAATAGCTATGAATTCTTTTGCTCAAAATTCTTATAAAGGCTGTATAGTGTCTGAGGGCAATAACTTTGGCGCTCCAGGCAATATGGTGAAAATGGCGCACTACTACCCTATCGAAAAGAAATATATTTATTTCGATTCCTTAGCTGGCGACTTCACCAATGAAGTTTTGTGTGACAAAGCTTACACATATATTCATGTAGGTAATATAGATGCATCAAAAGATTCAGTTTATAAATATGATAGTAAATGTCATACTAGATTGAATTCCGTCCAAATTTCTGGATTTCAAAGAATGAAAACTACATCTACTAAACTAATCGCTAGTAAAGGATATGGTGCAGATAGTAACTATATAGAAATATTTGATAAGAATTCTTTGGTGAAATTGGCTACAATTACGGAAGTAGATCAAGAGTGCAACGGCATTGCTATTAATGGAAATACTGCATACGTTGCAGTAAATGGCTCTTGGCCAACTTATACTGATAGTGGCACTGTAGCAGTTATAGATATGGCTACAAATAGTTTTGTTAAGTTCATAAAATTAGATACGAATGCTAAAGTTGTAAATAGGGTTTATTCTATTGGAAATTTTCTATACTGCGAATGCGATTTTGATAAAATAGTCGAGTATAATCTTAGTACTGATTCATTCATGATTTATCCTGTTGGTGGCATACAAAATACAATTGGTCTATACGGAAACTATATAGGAATAGCTACATACACCAGTATACTTGCATGGGATATCACTACTCATACTTCATTAGTTGTTGATTCCTATTTTGGTGATGTGAGCGAATTTAGAGTGAATCCTTTAAATTATGCAAACAGACCAGTGATATATAATGATTATTTTAATGGATATGGCGTATTTATGAATACCTTGCCTACCTCTAAAATTGATTCGTTTTTAATTGGTATTGGCAGTGTTTTAGATATTTTAATTGATTCAAATAGTGCACCTATATCTGCTAATTATGTTGTTAATTTAGTAAGAGATAACGATACGAATTTTGTTGTAAACTATAGTGATGCTGATGCTTGTGAAAGGTTAGTTACAAAAATAGTAGCTGGACCAAATAGAATCGGTGCATCAGCAAATCTAGATAGTATGGGTAATTTTAGTTATACCCCTGCTACAGGATTAGTAGCTGCTGATACAGTGAGTATAGCAATATACGATATAGCTGGCGATAGTAGCATTTCTAAAATATTTATAAATGTATTTGATCCATTGAATATTAACGAATTTAATGAAATCTCATTTAGTTTTTACCCTAATCCTAGTAGTGAATATATTAAAATCGAGATGGATAATGCAAAGGATTATTCACTTGACATATTAGACTTAATAGGTAATATTGTGATTTCTAAAAATCAAATTGTAAGTAATATCGTAGATATCACTTCATTAAATTCTGGAATGTACTTATTGAGAATCACAGACAATAAAGGAAAATCTACTACTAAGAAATTTTATAAAAACTAGTATGTATTTTTCAAGAGTAATATGTTATAATAGAGATGTTTTTTGCAAAGCAAAAAACATCTCTATATTATTTTTTATTATACTGATTTCTTTTGCATCTTGTAAGAAAAAAAAGAAGACTGAAGTTGAGCCAATCAAAAATATTGGCGCAACCTACTTAAGTTTAAAATACGCTAAAGGATTTGAAGTAAATTACTACAAAGGATATAAGCAAATAATAGTAAAACATCCATGGAAAAATAGTAAAGAATCTATCAATTATTTTATATCTAAAGACAGCAGTTTTATACCAAAAACACTTCATACAAATGACATCGTTTTAATAGAACCAATTGATAAAGTAGCTGTTGTATCTACTACATATCTGAGTTTTTTGGAAATGATAAATAAAGTAAATAATATAAGTGCTATCAGTTATGCCAAATATGTATACTCACCCAAAATACTAAAGCTACATAATGAACAAAAAATAAAAGAAATTGGGTTTGATGAAAATTTGAATTATGAAAAACTACTAGAATCCAAATCAAAACTAGTATTTACATATGCTATAAAACAACCTAAAGACGAAGCAAAACTAAATAGCTTAGATATAAAGCGAGTAATGGTCAGTGAATATTTAGAAGAAACTCCTCTTGCACAAGCCGAGTGGTTGTTCTTTTTTGCAGCATTTTTTAATGAAGAAGAAAAAGCAAAAGTTTTATTTGATAGTATAGATAAGCAGTATCTAGCCTTACAAAAAGATATAGCTAATTTAGAATCAAAACCAACTGTCATGTGCAATCTACCATTTAAAGGAAACTGGTACTTACCAGGCGGGAAAAGTGTAGCAGCAAGATTTATTGAAGATGCTGGTGGAAAGTATGTATTTAGTGAAAATAATGAATTTGGTGGTGTGAATATTCCATATGAAAAAGCATACGCACTAGCACTTAATGCTGATTATTTTTTACATGTAAATAATTGCAAAAACAAAAAAGAACTTACCTCCGATTTCGATGCGATAAAAAACACCAAAGCTTTTAAATCTAATCATATCTATAATAATAATCTTCGTATCAACAATCAATCTGCTAATGATTTTTGGGAGAGCGGAGTAGCTCATCCAGATTTAGTGCTTAAAGATTTAATAGAAATATTACATGCCAATTCTCAAAACAATTATTCATCTTTTTATTATCGAAAAATTGAATAGAGGTTTTTTTACATATATAATTATATTGTCACTACTTATAGTTTTATTTCTGATTCATATAAGTATTGGCAAAGTAAATTTTTCATTAAGTGATTGGTTATTTTTTTTAAATTATAACGAACCAAGTAATGTACTCTTCAATCAAATAATCATATACAATAGAATACCAACTGCACTTACAGCAATACTTGCAGGAGGCGCACTTTCTATAAGTGGTATGCAAATGCAAACTCTTTTTAGAAATCCTGTTGCAGGACCATTTGTACTAGGTATCAGTAGTGGAGCTAGTTTATTTGTAGCATTGTTTTTAATGAGTACTGCATTTATAGGTATCACTTTTGTAGATTTCCCCATACTTCAAAACTCTAGTCTAATACTTTTTGCTTTTTTAGGTAGTTTTATTTTTGCATTATTGATTTTGTACATAAGTCGAAAAGTATCGAGTGTTAGCACGGTATTAATAGTTGGTTTATTACTTAGTGGCATAGCCAGCGCTATAGTTACTTTATTAGAAAGCATTGCTGATAAAAACGCATTGCAAAGTTTTGTTTTTTGGAGTTTTGGTTCATTTCAAAACTTGAGCTATGGACAGATTTGTATATTCTTTATTGTAATAATTATAGGCATTATTATTTCGCTTTTCACACTAAAATCCTCCAATCTTATCCAAATAAATGATGAGTTTGCAAAGCAAAACGGAGTAAACATCAATAAAATAAAAACGCTTTTAATCATTTCTAGTACATTACTTGCTAGTGCAGTGACTGCATACTGCGGTCCTATTGCATTCATAGGATTAGCTGTGCCTCACTTATGTAGAACATTATTAAAAACCTCCGATCATATAAAATTATATCCTTTTGTTTTTTTAATGGGCAGTCTCATTTGTCTTTGTTGTTCTGTAATCATCAATTTACCTTTTATAGAAATCAATATTCCTATAAATGTAATTACTAGTATTATTGGTGGTCCTTTAGTAATATATATCATACTCAGTAAACCCATTGAATATAGATAGTATGAAAATAAACACAATTTCATGTAAGAATATAAGTCTATCATTTGATAATAAAAATATCATTAATGACTTTAATGAAGTATTTGAAATTAATACATTATCAGCTATAAAAGGTCTAAATGGTACTGGCAAAAGTAGTTTACTAAAACTAATTACAGGATTAAATTCAAATTATTCGGGCAATATTTTTTATGATGATAAAAATATTAATCAATTCTCTAGTAGAGAAATTTCAAATTGCGTATCGTATGTAGGCACTAGAAATCATTTCACATTTCCAATAAGTGTAGCCGAACTATTAAATACTGGTAGGTATAATTATCAAAATATTTTTGGAAAAATAAGTGAATCAGACCATCAAAATATTTTAACAATAGTAGAAGAAATAGGTATAATGGATTTGTATACTAAAAATGTTCAAAATCTGAGTGATGGCGAGCTTCAACAAGTGATGATAGCTTTAGCATTAGTAAGAGATACTTCATTTATTATTCTAGACGAACCTACATCATTTCTTGATTATAAAAACAGAGAGAAAATCTGGAATCTGCTTGTAGCTTTAAAAAATAAAGGAAAAGGAATCATAATCGCTTCGCACGATATTTTTGAAATAGAAAAATATGCAGATAGAATTACTGAACTCAAATAATCTATAGATATGAATCTCCTCCCCTACGATGGCACTGTGTTTTATTTTCAAAAAATATTTTGTCAAATAGATAGTGAAAAAATATTTGAAACACTTTTGAATAGTATAGATTGGAAAAATGATGAGGCTTTTATCTATGGCAAGCATATAATCACTAAAAGAAAAGTAGCTTGGTATGGCGATGAAAATTATGAATATAAATATTCAAAAACATCCAAATTTGCCTTGCCTTGGACTTCTGACTTGATAGAGATAAAAAATATAGTAGAAAAATGCACAAATAATTCGTATAACTCTTGCTTATTAAATCTCTATCACACCGGTGATGAAGGGATGACTTGGCATAGTGATGACGAAGAAACCATGAAAAAAAATGGTAGTATAGCTTCGGTTAGTTTTGGTGCATTACGTAAATTCTCCTTTAAGCATAAACAAAGTAAAGAAGTATTATCTCTAGAATTGGAAACCGGAAGTATCTTAGAAATGAAAGACAATACACAAACTCACTGGCTTCATGCCTTACCAAAAACAAAAAAAGTATTAATGCCTAGAATAAATCTAACTTTTAGAAGTTTTACTGTTTAACAATTCCTCATATAACTTAACATTTATTAAGTATTTATATATAAATATTTATAAAATGAGTTTTTAACTAAGAATACTTTATGTAGTTTTGTGTCTGATATGAAACCCACCCTCAAGATAATAGAATGTCCTAGAGATGCTATGCAAGGACTTAAGGATATCATCCCTACTCAAAAAAAAATAGATTATATCAATTCTCTATTGAAAGTTGGATTTGACACTATTGATTTTGGAAGTTTTGTATCACCTACAAAAATGCCACAGATGGCAGATACAGAAAAAGTTTTAGCCGGATTAGATTTAACAAATACATCTTCCAAATTACTCGCAATCACTCTAAATAAACAAGGAGCTGAAAATGCAGTCAAATTCAAAGAAATAGATTACTTAGGATATCCATTCAGCGTATCAGAAACATTTCAACTTAGAAATACCAATAAGTCGATTCTTGAAAGCATACAGTTAGTAAAAGAAATGCTTGATTTATGCGAAGCTAATAATAAAAATCTTGTGGTCTATATTTCTATGTGCTTTGGCAATCCTTATGGAGATTCTTACAATTACGAAATAGTATACTATTGGATAAACGAGTTAGTGAAATTAGGAGTAAAAACCATTTCATTGTCAGATACTGTAGGGGTAGCTACTAATGATGCTATCTCAAGTCTATTTTCTATCTTAATAAACAAGTTTCCCAATATAGAAATAGGAGCACATTTTCATACTAGATACGAGACTGGTATTGAGAAAATAGAAGCAGCATATAATGCTGGATGCAGAAGATTCGATGGAGCAATAAAAGGATTTGGAGGCTGTCCAATGGCTAAAGATGACCTTGTTGGCAACCTACCAACTGAACAATTAATAGACTATTTTCATTCAAAAAACATAGCACTAAATATTAATAAAAAGCTGTTTGATTTATCATTCGAAAAATCTGGCACTATTTTTAATGATATACACGTTTAGTATGACAAAACATACAATTATCAACTAATGAAATATTTTTATTTTACTTTTTTTTTGGTTCTTTTTTGTAATAATTCGCTTTTTTCCCAAAAAACAGAGGGTATATATCTAGATATGGATGAGCCTATTACAGATACAATAGTATATGTAAATATTGACTCAATAAAAAGATTTCAAACAGAAGAAATCACTAATGCATACGTTTTGGACGGGGATGCTTGGTTTTCCAATGACGAATTTACTTTAGTAGAAAAACTAAACTTTATCAGCGAGAATAGATCTAAATCTTTTGAGTATTTTTATTTTACAAGAAGTGGCAAAATAGAAGTAAGTACTAATATCAGTGATAAAGACGTCAAATTTGCACAAGAAACAAAATTGATTTATGGAGCATGGTTTATAGATAAAGACAAATTAAACATAGTATTAAATGGCTTTAATTTGATTCATGGAAAATTTGAATACAGAATAGTATATGATTATAAAAAATCAGATAATAATATCAATTTAAAAATAGTTGATAAAAAACTTATAAATGAAGAAAAATAATAAGCAATATATAATTTGCTTATATCCTAACACGTTACCAACAATAATAAAAGCTAAACATATTTAGTTGTAGAATTGATTTAATTCATGTAATTTTGACTAAGAATTAAACTTTCTAATAAACTAAATATGAAAAAAACTATACTAGCTCTTATTATCGCTATTGGATTTTTACAAAGTTCGTATGCACAATGTTCTGGATGTATTATCAATACTGCATGTACTGATGCAACCCCAGGCACAAGGTTGCCAAACCTATGTCCTTCTACTCTACCAAGCGGAACTGTAGGTATGCCATACTCAGAAGATATTACTATTTGGCTTCCACAGACTTTTACCTATTCTGGAATAGCTATCACTATTTTAAATGTAACAGTTACTTCTGTAAGTAGTTTACCTGCTGGCTTATCACTAGAAACATCTTTAGGGCCTATTCCTGTTAGTTTTCCAGTGACAAGCGATATGAGACTATGTGCTAAAATATGCGGTACTCCTACGGTACCTGGCTCAAGAACTGTACAATTGAATGTAACTGTAGAAGTAAGTACTCCTATAGGAAACCAAACACAAAACCAATCATTCCCATTGCCAATAACTATTAACGCTCCAGCAGGTGGCAATGCAAGTTTTTCGTTCAATGCAGCTTCTGGATGTGATTCTATAATAGATACATTTAGGGCTCTATTGACAAATGCACCTTATCCTGTTAATTACAGATGGGATTTTGATAACGATGGTACAATAGACGACTCAGTTCAAAATCCAGCTCCTATTGTATTTAATACTCCGGGCGAACATTATGTAAGATTGGTTACCGAATTTTTAAATTATAGAGTTACTCAAATAGCAGTTAATAATCTAAATGACGCTACTTGGTATTGGCATCAGTTCTGTGGAGATGGTACAGGAGTTACTATTTTTGGTATTCCGCTATATACACAAGTAAGTGATGCAGATATGATTGTACAAATGACTGATGGAACAAATGTATATAATGGTCCTGAAATATCTGACAATGACGCGCCTGTATGGAATATTACTCAACCTTTCGATCCTACACCTGGCGTACTTAATTTAAGTTTTCAAGAGGTAGATCCTGGCATTTGTGGTGGGAATGAAAATGGCGGTGTCGCTACCATTACATTTATAGACGCTCCTAGAACTTATAATTTTGCAACCATCGGAGGCGAAGGAACTGTATCTGGAAGAGTGAGAATAGAAACTTATGTAGAAAGTACTATTGAAACTATAGATACTATTATTATATATTCTTCTCCAAGTTCACCTATTTTAGAAGCAACTAAAGATTCTTTCTGTAGTACAGATTCTACTTTGCTCTATATTTCTTCACCTACTGCAGGCTACTCTATTGAATGGTACAAAGATTCCGCTTTAATTATTGATGCAAATGACTCTTCACTTTGGGTAAAAGAACAGGGTACTTACTGGGTTAGAATTAGTACGCCTGAAGGATGTTTTGCTTGGTCTGCAGTAAAAAAAGTATATAGATTTGAAACTCCACCATCATTTTTAAATGTAGTACAAATACCTGGTAGACAATTGGTAAATTCTAATTTTCCAGGAGCTGGCTATACTATTCAATGGTTTAAAGATGGAGTCGTACTTCCAGGAGCTAATACGCAGATAATTAATACTAATGGTGATGGAAATTATTCTTGTACAGTATATAATAATGATTTTCCTTTATGCAATACTTCATCTGCTGGCTTTGCATTTAGCACTGTAGGCATAGATAATTCGGTACAACAAATTGGTAATCTTTCTATCTATCCAAATCCAAGCAATGGCACATTTACGCTTTCATTTGATGCTATAGATTCTGAAATGTATAATTTATCTATCACTGATATGATTGGCAACAGTATTTCAAACACTACTGAATATGCTACGAATGGAAAAATCAATAAAGTATACCAATTGAATCACCTATCAAGCGGACTTTATTTATTAAATATTCAATCAAACAATAATTCTATTCAAAAAAGAATTGTAATAAAATAAAAACACAAACAATTATTATAAACCTTTATTAAATTATTATGACGAAAAAAATTATTATTTTATGTGCTTTGTTTTTGGGAATACTTTCTCAATCAAATGCACAATGTACTGGAGCTATTGTTGATTCAGTATGCTTTGCTTCACTTATTGGTGCTGGCGGTGGTATCTGTAAAGATTCACTTCCAAATGGAATGGCAAATAATTACTATTCTGAAGATGTAAGTTTTGTAATGCCTCCATCTGTAAACATCACTACACCTATTACAGCTACAGTGACTCTTAGAAGAATAAATATCACAGGCGTAGGTGGTATGCCACTAGGAATTGATTATGCATGTAATAATGGTACTTGTATTTATTTACCTAGTTCAGGTCAACAACTTGGTGCTATGAGATTTTGTGGTACTCCATTGACTGCAGGGCTTTATACATTGACTGTTTATATTTCTGCAGATGTCACTGTAAGTGGTATCGGTGATAGAAATGGTGAAGCACAAACCTATACAACTAGACTTAGAATATTACCAGATACAAGTGGTGGCAATGCTACATTTACCCATACACCTGCTGGAAATAAATATTGTGATACTACAGATATCACATATAATGCAACAATTACTTCATCAAATCCAGTGAAATACAATTGGACATTTGGTAACGGAAATACTTCTACACTTCAAAATCCGCCAGCACAAACCTATACTCCTTCTGGTACAGACTATCAAGCCATACTCAATACTACACTCTATTCTTATAGAATCACTAGAGTACGAGTTCTAGCTACAGATGGTTCTCTATGGAGTGGAGATGTAGGCGAACCTACAACTTTCCTTACTTACCCAGATTTTGTTTTTGCAAATACAACTACAGGAAGAGCTACACCTGAAATAGGTAATAATCGAACACCGGATTGGACTGGATTGAGAGATACAATTCCTGTTGGGACTGATTCAATAAGCTTTACGCTTACAGATATTGATGGTTCGTTATTTGGTCTAGATCCGAATGATTTAGTAGAGGCTGGAAAATTTGGTGTAACACTCGGAACTGTAAACTATATACGTGGAGGAAACTCACTTCAAATAACTATGGATACGGTACCAACACAAATTTTTAGAGATACATTTACATTTACTGTAAATCCAGCACTTACGTCAGGTATCACTTCTACATTGATAGATAGTTTTTGTTTCGGTGACTCAACTATTGTATCTGTAAACTACAATGCTACAGATTATACATTGCAGTGGTATAATGATAGTACAGAAATTCCATTGGCTAATGACTCGTTCATTATATCTTATGGAAATGGCAACTATTATGTGACCATACAAAATAATACTACTCTATGTACTGCTAGTTCTAATATCACTAGTACATATGGTTTTACTGCTCCACCTGCAATTGTAAATATTGTAAATGCAGGGCCAGGACAAATAGCAAATTCAAATTTCCCTGGAGCAGGCTTTACCATTGAATGGTTTAAAGATGGAGTATTGATACCGGGAGCATCTGGAGTATTATTGACTACTACTGGTGATGGAGTATATACTTGTCATGTATTCAATACAGCATTTCCAAATTGCGATGGAACTTCAGGTAACTTTGTTATCACTGGAATCAACGATATAGATAATACACTTGCTACAAATTTAAATATTTATCCAAATCCAAGTAATGGTAAATTTACTTTATCATTTGAGACATTATCTAATGATAAAGAAGCTACACTTTCTATCAATGATGTGACTGGTAGAGAAGTATATGCTACTAATCTAAAAATATCGAAAGGTGCAAATCAACTAGAAATCAATGCTAATAATATAGCTAATGGATTATACATAGCTAAATTAAAGGTATCTGGAAGCACTATTGAAAAAAGATTATTTATAAATAAATAATCAAATCAAAGAATTCATCATTTAATATCTTAATCATACATGTTAAAACCTCTGCTTTGCAGAGGTTTTTTTGTTTTATATATAACAATTAATAATTAAACTATGATAGATAAATAGAGTAAAATTTTATATATATTTGAATTGTAAAAGCGAAACAAGTTATTACTAAAACATTCGCCAATCTACCCAATTTTGGGTGGATAGGCGAAACTGAGTTTCGCCTATATACAAGTTATGCGTAATATCGACAAACTAAATGAAAATAACTTTAGAAGACATAATTCAATCCATTTATTTATTACCTGAACAAGTATTGAAAGAAGTTTTAGGACATTTTCAACATTTGGAATATCCCAAAAACTATTTTTTACTCAAAGCGGGCAAACCTTGTAAACATCTATGGTTTATGACAAAGGGCGCTGTAAGATACTTTTATATCAATGACCAAGGAAAAGAAAAGAATACTTGGTTTAGCTTAGATACACAAATTATTGCGGACACTTCAAGTTTTGTAAAACAAGAACCCTCCGAAGAAAGCATTCAGCTTGTGGAAGATAGTGAAATGTATTCCATTGAACATGCAGCTTTACAGTCCTTGCTTCAAAAACATCATTCATTTGCTATATGGTATATTAAGTTGGTGGAGTTACATTATGTATCGCAGATTGAGGACAGAGTTGCCGATTTGCAATTTCTTGATGCAAAGCAACGTTATCAAAAATTATTAAACCAGTACCCAGACATTACCAACCGAGTAAGTCTTGGCAACATTGCCTCTTACTTAAACATCACGCAAGAAACATTAAGCCGAATAAGAGCTGGCAAGTTGTAATCATTTTTTGATATACATCAAAAGTATTCATTAGTAAACTTCTCAATTTTGTAGTGAAATTATTAATCGCTATTAAATTGAAGTATTATGACTATAACAACGTTTTTTGAAGACATCATTAACGCATTTAGCGAACAATTTAGCTGGTATGCAGGATTTGCATTTCCATTTTTTATCATTTTTTGGATAGTTGGTAAAAAATATTTTAAAAAGATAAGAATTCAGGAAACTGAAAAAGCTAAATTCCATCATTTCAAACATGATCTTGGCTTTTCTGCGAGTACTTTTCTGATTTTTGCAATTATGGATGTTTTCATTCTTTACTTGGATAGCAAGGGTTACACAAAAGTATATTTTGACATCAATGAGTATGGCTATTTGTGGTTAGGGCTTAGTTTTTTCATTGCACTCTTTATTGACGATATGTTTTTTTATTGGAGTCACAGAGCTATGCACTTGCCTCAGTTTTATAAATTTTTCCATAAAGTACATCACGAAAGCACCGACCCATCGCCACTTACAGCTTTTGCTTTTCATCCTTCAGAGGCTATAGTTGAATACTTTGTAGCCTTTGTATTGCCTTTTTTGCTTCCACTGAATTTTGGAGTATTAATTACCTGGCAAATATTCTCCATGCTTAACAATGTCTTAGGTCATTTAGGCTATGAAGTTTATCCCAAAGGTTGGGTAAAACTGCCATTTCTTAAATTCAAAACAGCCTCAACACACCACAACATGCACCACCAATTATTTAATGGCAATTATGCCCTATATTTTACATGGTGGGATAAATGGATGGGCACAGAATTTAAAGACTACGAAACCCGCCACGAACAAATCTTTGAACGCAAAAATATCATAAAATCAGCCGGAGGTTTGTATTCCCTTACGGTTTCTGATATTAGGCAAGAAGCAAATGAGGCTTTTACGATTGAGTTTGGCAATGTTCCAACGGTTTTCAGGGATTTTTCGGCAGGGCAACACCTTACTATTAAAGTTAACATCAAAGGCGCAACACTATATCGAACATTTTCCATTTCTTCAATTCCCAATAAAGATAATTTTCTGACTTTGACAATCAAAAAAATCAAGGCAGGTAAGGTAACCAATTACTTAGCCGAAAATTTGAAAGTAGGAGATACCTTAGAAGTTACAGCCCCATCAGGGCAATTTTATCTCAATGCTGAACCAGCTAATCAAAAGCATTATGTAATGATTGCAGGCGGAGGTGGTATCACACCCATTTACAGTATGATAGGCACTGTTTTGAAATTCGAACCAAAAAGTAAAATTACTTTGCTTTATGCAAATAGGAATTCTACGAGCATAATTTTCAAGGAAAAAATTGAACAGTGGAAAAATGAATTTTCTACTCAATTAGAAGTCAAATACTTTTTGAGTGAAGAGGAAAATCCTAAAAATGCTATCAAAGGTTATATCACAAGAATTTCATTAGAAGAAGTGCTGAAACAACATGGTAAAAGCAAATTAGAATTTTACCTCTGTGGCCCAGAAATTATGACCAACATACTGATGGCCGATTTGGCATACTTAGGAGTAGCAAAAGATAAAATTCATCGAGAGTTATTTTTAATCACAGCCCAAACTCAAGAAAGTGCTTCCCAAAAAGCACAAGTTTCTGCAAAAGTATTCGGCAAAACCTATCAATTTGAAACACAAGAAGGCAAAACCATTTTGCAAAGCGGTATAGAGCAAAATGTTCCATTGCCTTTTTCTTGTCAAAGCGGACTTTGCGGAATGTGCAAAATGAAATGCACTGAAGGCAAGGTAATGATAAAGAATAACCAGGTACTAACCGAAAAAGACATAAAGGAAGGGTATATACTGACTTGCCAATCGCTTCCTCAAACGAAAGCAATTACAATTAACAATCCGTAACTGACATGAGAACTTTTTTTTTAATGACTATTTTTTTATTGGTTGGCGCAAACCTTCGTTCCCAAAATGTACTTGAAGTTCTAGCAGGAAATAAACAAGCTCACTACATAAACTATTTCAATAAAGATTTGGATAGCACTGCCAAATGGAACTTCTTTAATCTTAATCGTTTTACTGTTAATTACAAAGATAAAGCACTAAACAATGTATCTATTGAAGGACAACTTACCTACCAATTCAAGCCATGGATAGGACTGTCAGCAGGAGGAGGCTTTTACGGTGAATTATTTGTTCCAACTATTGGGTTAAGTCTTTCTTACATGAACAAAAAAGAAGACTTTTTTATTCAAATGTACCCAACAATTGGTTTTGCTGAAGGTCAAGTTGCTCCGAGTGTTTTAGGAATCATTGGATACTCACCAAAATTTAGCAAGAATTGGGGGCTTTCTTCACAAATAATATTTTCAGCAGATCCTGTTGAAGCATCTCAAATCATAAGGATAGGGGCTAACTACAAAGATAAAGTTCAATTTGGTATAGGTATAGACATGCTACAAAACTTTGAGACAAAGAATTTAAATTATAACTTAGGACCCTTTATCAGATTTAACTTCTGACGAGAGAGATACTACGCATAACACGGGTTTGGCAAAAGTGGCGGTTCAGTGCTCCGCAGACACATTTGTGGTTAATCAAACATTGGTTCTCCGCATCAACATTTGTGGTGCAAATCGCCACCTTCGCCAAGCCCGAAACCGTTATGGGCAAGTTTAAACAAAAAAACATATAACAAATGACGGACATTGAATTAACCAAAAATGAATTAAAAAAATTTTTTGAACTAAATAAAACTCTATTAGTTCTTGATACACCATATGAAAAATGGAATGAATCAGCTGTATTATTTTCGAGTAACGATTCTGTCAAAGGGAAAGTTTATTTTAAAATCAAGACAATAGAATTCAAATTGAAACATAAGGCTTGGATGCCTTACACAATGTCTGGAATAAGAGACTATAATTCAGAGCATTGGTTCAAAACACCATTAGATATTGTTAAAAATGGAGAGTTTATTTTCCCATCAGATCAAAATGGAAAATTAATCTACGAGCAAATACCATCTCTTTGTTTAAATATAAAAGAAGCTAAGCAAAATTATATGATAGAATGTGAGCGCAAAAGGCAAGAGGAACTTCGTCTTGCTGAATCTAATCGACTTCAAAAATTGTCCTCCAATAAATCTCAGGTGTTATTCGATTTAGATAAAAACAATGATGGCAATGTCGATTTAATAGAAAATGATTTCAATAAACTTTTAAATAAAAACCAAAAAACAATTCTTGGTGTAGATTCAAAATACATACATCAATTTGTTAAGGTTTCTAATTTCATCAAAACAAAAAAACAAAATACACAAAAGATTTTCGAGTCAATTCGAGATACGAGTACACAAGAAGAGTTAGAAGAAAGAGTAGCTCTATTAAAAAATCAAATACACTCCTATGAGCTTTTGGTATTTCACTCGATAAATATGATTGGCGCCCTCGTTTCAGAAGACTTAATTACATTCTATGAAATATATGAATCCTTTGACAAACTTGGAATGTTCAATTCAAATTGGGAAAACGAGGTGTCAGAAAAGCTTACAAATATTGGTGATAAACTAGATGATTTAATGCAATCAATATACAATATGGAACAAAATATCGTGAGTGAATTAAGTCATTTAAGTTATGTTACACAAGAATCTTTTGAGGATTTGAATAGATCAGTAACAAGTCAATTAAGAGAAGTAGAATCTTCAATAAACACCAATAATTTATTGACTGGTATTCAGACTTATCAGTTGTATAAGATTAATAAGAATACAAAGGGAATAAGATAATAATATGGAAACTGCCGAACTAGATCGTTTAACAAACCTTTTTTATAGCTTCAAACAAAGAGGTGAAAGACATTTTTCAAAAAAAGAGTTTTTAAATTGGTATTCTGCAAATATAGATTTAGGATGCTATTACTGTGGTTTAGAAATCGAAACTCAAATTAGTATTATTGAAAGTGGTAAACTAAGTTCAAACCGTTTCTTCACTTACAAATACAAAAACAAAAGTGGGGTAGAAAAATATGGTACTCGAGGTAAATCTTTCGAAGTAGACAGAAAAAACCCTAAAGGACCTTATTCATCAAGCAATTGTGTACTATGCTGTTATTTTTGCAATAATGATAAAAGCGATGTTTTTATCTCCGAACAATATTTAAAATTCATAGGCGGAAATAAAGAAAACAAAAAAAACAACCCTCGATATATATACTTAAAATCATTACTGGATAATTTAAAGCATAAAAATAAATAAACCCCGCCCATAACAGCGATTACAAATAATTTGGCAAATAAAAATAGACTTAAACAATGGACATACTTACATTAGCAGGTTTAACCCTTAATACCATTGGTTCAGTATTCTTGGCTTTTTCATTAAACAGAACGACTAAAATGCTTAACACTTCTGTAACTGCTTTGGAGCACTACAAAGATACATATTTAAGTGGTGGTGACGTTCTATCCTTCACTGGAATCGATATTCATAGAAATAGAGCTTTAAAAAATTCACGAATTCTGACAAATATCGGGGTGACACTTTTAATATTGGGTTTTGTATTGCAAATTATCAGCTTGACAACAAACCAAACCAGCCCATAACAGGCGTTTGGCTCAATGGCGGGTGACGTGGTTAATTGAACATTCTACCTCGCACCAACTTTTGTGGTGTATTGACAGTTTTGTGCTCCGAAATCCGCCACTGCGCCAAGCGCCAAACCGTTATGGGCAAGTTTAAAATACATAGCGGTTCAAAGTAGGCTGACCACCTAAAGTGACAGACAAAAAAGTGGAGACATGAAAACCACTCTAAAAACAGGGAGTATTCTGAAAATCCATAAGAGTAGGAACAAAATTTAAAAAATAATAAAATGTGTAAAATTTACAGTGGTTCTTCGGGATATACCGTTGTTGCAAGAGTCGAAAATGGTAAAGTTTATAGCGGATCGTCTGGATATAATGTTATTGCTCGCATTGATGGGACAAAAATATATTCAGGTTCTTCAGGTTATACAGTTTTAGCCCGTGTAGATGGTGAAAAAATATACAGCGGATCTTCTGGCTACAATGTTATTGGTAGAATCGATGGTCTAAAATGTTATTCTGGTTCTTCTGGGTATACAGTAGCAGCAAGAAATGAAGGTTGTGGCGGAATGAGTTTTGCAGCAGGTGCCGCAGCTGCAGCTTTGTAGATAACCAGCCCATAACAGCACATTGGCGGATATGGCGGGTGCAGTGGTAATTAGAACATCTGTGCTTCTAAAGAATTTTAGTGGTAAATTGATAGTTCAATGCTCCTAAGTCCGCCACATCGCCAATCTGCAAAACGTCAGGCTGTGAAAAAACTAAGTTTTATTTTAATTAAGTACTTTTTCTGTTGTATAATCTTTGAGGTGTGATTTGTTTTCGATTTTTGAGCCGTGTTTTTTAGATATATATTTTCATCTCAAAAAATATAAACGACCGTTTTAGCTCTAAATAGATTCGTTTAATAAAAATTATAGCCCTCACTCGTCCTCGTTTAACGAAGTATAACGAGGATGATATAAACAGCGTTTGTAACGCTTTATTTAAAAATTATATTTATGATTTTCCTCGCTTTAAAAGCGCATCCAGAAACACAGATAAAATGATATTAATAATGCCATCCAATATCTTTTCTAATTTCATGTACACTGCTTCGTTTTATTTTATTCTTATAATTGTGAATTATTTTTTCACAATTTATTACGTTAAAGCGCGACTCTGACGTTATTATACACTCTGTCCAAAAGTGAGTAAATTATTATCAGGATCAAGTAGTGAAAACTCCATCTGTCCCCAAGGTTTTACTTGAAGTGAACCATTAGGATGTATCGGTACATTATTGATTAGTAATGATTCATAGTATTCTTTAATATTATCAACACTTATGTATACCTGTCCATAGTTTTGATGTATATCCAATTCTTTATATTGAAAAAAATGAATCTGTATTGCATCTTTTTGTAACATGAGATATTCATCAAATACATCACTACCATATAATTCAAAACCTAATTGATTTTTATAATAATCAGTTGTGATACGTTTATCTCGCATCGGTAGTTTCGGATGTATTTGTATTAGCATTTGATTTTTAAGAATTCAAAAATATAATAAATAATTTTATTGCTTATAAATTCTTACAACTAATTTATTATCAAAACCAAACATGTCATTTCCTCCTTTTTGAGTTCTCAGATAAGTAGAACTAGAACCTTTTTTACTTTTATATTCAATTGCAAATATTGATTGAGCAAGCCCAAAACTATCTTTTGCTACGATATTATAAGTGATATTTCCTGATAATAATACATATAGTGTTTGGTCTAACTGTTGTAAACTATCGTATGAGATGTAATTATTTAATATAGGAATCTGTCCTTTATATTCATTATTTATATACAGTGATAATGGGACGGTATTACTATCAATTGTAGAATAGAAATAATATTCATTGTCTTCTACTTTACTACAATTTGTTGTAAAAAGAGAAATAGCAATAACGGTAATAAATAGGAAAAGTAGCTTTTTCATTGTGTTTTTTTTGTTTAGAGTATAACGACAAACATAAGTATTTATTATTTTATAGAAATATACAAATAGAAATAATACTCTAGTGCGAAAAAAAATAATGAAATATTAATTGTTGTCATATATACTTCTACTCTCCCCAAACCTTCCTTGCTGTCATCCAGATGATTTTGATGTCTTCCGTCATGCTATGATTGGCTATATATTTTTGATTGATAAGAAGCTTTGCAGGCATTATTTCTTCTATATAAGTTTTTTCTGGGTCGGTACTTTGGCTGAGTAGTTCATTTTCTTTGTAGTACTCTAGCGATGCCCAATCAGTGATACCAGGTTGTACATTCAATACACTTCTTTGTGTAGCATCGTACATATCTACATATTTTTTCACCTCTGGTCTAGGTCCAACTATACTCATATCACCCAGTAGCACGTTGATGAGTTGAGGGAGTTCATCGAGTTTGTATTTACGAATATAATAACCTGTTTTTGTGATTCTATTGTCTCGCATACCTACGGTGAGCAAACCTTTTTTATCACTATCGGGACGCATACTTCTAAATTTATACAACTTGAATGGTACAAAATTTTTGCCTATACGCTCTTGAAAATAAAAGACGCCACCTTTGCTTTCGAGTACTATACAAATAGCCAAAAACAAAAACAATGGACTTAAAAACAATAATCCAAAAAAGGAAACTACTATATCAAAGAAACGTTTCATTATGCAGATACTGTTTCTGTATAGCTTTTTACAATTGCATCTATTACCGTTTGTATCTGATCATCTGTCATAGCATAAAATACTGGAAGACTTATTTCGTTTTCCCAAAGTGCTTTAGATACAGGATAATCCTCCATCACATATCCTCTAATTTTGTATGCAGTAAGCAGAGGAAGTGGTTTGTAGTGCACATTTACACTTACATCTTTATCAAAAATTTTCTGTATCATATCATTGCGTTTTGGCACATCAAATCCTTTGATACGCAATAGATACAAGTGATATGAGGTTTCTCTTGCTGCATCTTTATAATGTGGCGTGATAGCCCAATCGTATTTACTAAAAGCTGTAGTATATGCTTCAAAAATTTCTTTTCTACGTTTGAGAGTTTGACTATCATATCTTTTTAACTCTATCAAACCAATACTAGCAAGTATATCGGTCATATTGCATTTGTAGCCAGCATCTATCACATCATATTCCCAAGCACCTTTCTGCATTTTGGCAAGCGCATCTTTATTTTGTCCATGTAGTGAATACGTATTTAATTCATTGTACAACTCAGTATTATCGTATGGTTTTGGAAGATTGATACAGATACCACCACCTTCAGCAGTAGTTAGGTTTTTTACTGCATGAAAAGAGAATACAGTGAAATCGCAAGCAGCACCTACTCTTTTACCTTTATAAAAAGCTCCAAAGGAATGTGCAGCATCATTGAGTACTAAAATTCTATTGAGTTTTTTTTGTCTATCAGTATTAGCTGTAAAAAGTGCTTGAATAGCAGGCTCATTGACCATACTCATCAGTGCATCATAATTTACCGGAAGACCACCCACATCTACTGGCAAAATCACTTTAGTTTTTGATGTGATGGCATTGCGAACAGATTCAATATTGATGGTGAAATCTTCGTTTACATCTACAAGTATAGGTTTAGCGCCACAATGTATCACTATATTTGCGCTAGCACAATATGTATAAGCAGGCACTATCACTTCGTCTCCAGCTTGTACACCAAACCAATGAAGCAACATCTCAGCTCCTGCAGTCCAACTATTTACAGCCAAAAATTTTTCTACACCACAGTATGCAGCTACTTCTTTTTCAAACTGCTTGGTTCTAGGACCAGTAGTAATCCAACCACTTTTGAGAGCGGCTACTACTTCATTGATTATTTCATCATCTATTCTGGGTGGCGAAAATGGAATCATTCTTCGGTTTTATTTTTATTGATTAATACTTCTTGGTAAATATAAGGACTTGAATATGAAAATCTAGATTTTGTCTTAATATTTAGTTTGTAGTTTTTTAAAAACTCTTTGAGTAAATAAGCGTACTGATTATATTTTTCATCATTTATTGCTGATGATTCATTCGCTTTTTTTAAGAAACTAAATGTAAATAAATCAATAATACCGTTGTTTCTACAATAGATTCTATGAAAGCAAGAAGTGTTCTTTTCCCATTTAAAATCATGTGTTCTCAGAAATGTAGCAAACTCTCTAAACATAGAATTGTATGACATTTGAAATGCTTGTTGCTCTTTAGCACTTTTTAGTATACTAAGTTTATTATTGTTATTGATAGCTTGAGGATACAACTTGATAAGGCTATCTTCAGCTATTGCATATTTATACATGGTATCTATCGACAGCACTATTGTTTGCGCATTGATATCAGCAAAACTAAATAAAAATAATATACTAAAATAAGATAAAAAGTGCTTCATAATTGTTAAACAAAAATAAGCTTATCCTTTGAGAAAAATAGGTAGAATTATGAGATTATTAAATTATCTTTTTCTGATAAAATAAATGCTTTTATTTTTGTTAAATAGGTATTATCTATATTTATACCAGTTGGAAGATTGATGATATGTTGGCTCAATTTTTCAGCTATAGGATTGCTTCCCCAAGTGTATTGCCATAGCTGATGATCTTTTTCTATAGGATGGATGGGAGAATTAAACCATTCGCCAAGTTCTATTTTTTGTTCATTGGCTCTCTGTATAAATCCTTTTCTATCTTTTACCAATAAAGGATATTTTAGATATGAATGAACATAATCTGCATCTATTTTTTGTATATGAACACCTAGTTTAGCAAAGAATATATCATACTCCTGAGCGATTTTTCTTTGATGAGTTACATACTTATCTAAATGAATAATTTCTTTTGTACCTACTCTTGCTTGTGCAGTAGACAATCCTTTTAAAAATCCTTTTGGCATGATTGGACGATCTAGTTCATCTCCCTGCGATGAACCTGTGATAATATTTTTCTCGCTTAACCATCTGTAGGTATTTACTGCGAGCCAATATGTTTGTGGCGTGATGAGGTTTTTTCTCACCCAAATCAAAGTACTTAAAGTGATATTATCTTTCAAGCTAGGCACTTCTGCATTTGCTTCTATTTCTTGTACTTTCTTAGCTAATGATGCATCATTGATATATGCTATACCACCTATACCTGTTGAGAAAGGTTTATTCCATTGTGTAGAAAAAAATGACGCTTTGAGTAAAGTACCATTGGCTTTGTTTTTATAAAAACCACCCATTCCATGTGTACAATCTTCTATTACTTCTATCCCATATTTTTGTCCTAGAGCAAGAAGTGTATCTATGTTAGGAGAAAGTCCAAAGGTATTTTGAGCAATGATTACTTTAGTTTTTGAAGTGATCGCTTTTTCTACTTGAGCTATATCTATATTATATGTTGAACTTTCTATATCTACGTATACTGGTTTTGCGCCTAAGTATATGATAGCATTGGGTACTACTACACAAGTGAAAGCTGGAATAATCACTTCATCATCTTCTCTAACTCCAAGTGCCTTGAGTATAGCATACAACCCTACTCTTCCCTTCCAAAAAAGAAAAACACGAGCATCATCTACTTTTAAGTAAGATGCTATTGCTTTTTTATATTTTGATAGTTGATTGTTTGACATTTATTTATTAATTATATCAATAAATTTTTGCGCTATAGCATCATAAGAATGATGATTGATTACATATGATCTTCCATTTTTACCAAGTTCATTTCTTTTGTCCTCTGTTAAAGCATGCATAGCCAATATCGCATCTTTAATAGCTTCAGGCGATTCTGCTTTACACGAAATTCCACAATTAGCTAATTGTATAGGATCATTTTCTGATGAAAACGAATGAATAATCGGCTTTGCAGAATACATATAATCATAAAGTTTATTAGCTGAAATACCAAACTCGTAGAGTGGTTCATCGTTCCATCCAATATAGCACGCATCAAATAATTGTAGTGCAGACTGTACTTGTTGTTTTGGTATAGGGTCTATGAAAATGATATTTTTAGCACTTGATACTTTTTCATTAAGTGCTTCTTTCTCGCCTCCATCACCTATTACTACAAAAAAAATCTCTGGATGATTTTGTAGAAGTAAAACTGCATCTATAAAATAATTCATAGCATTGGAGACTCCGATTGTGCCTACATAACCAACTATAAATTTATCTTTAGGTATTTGAGCTTGGACTGATGAAGCTAATACTTCAGGATTTTCTACTTCTTCTAATAGGATTCCATTGGGGGCATAAAAAAACTTATTTGCTTGCATCCTTTGTGCAATCATGTGTTTATCAGCTCCTGGCAATACAGAACACACATTGTCTGCTTTTTTGTAAGCGTATTTTTCAAAGAAAGAAAGCAATAGTACTAATGGATGCCATGATGACATTTTTGCTAAATTTTGTATAGTCAAAGGCCATATATCACGAACTTCAAAAATCAATTTCGCTTGATATTTATCAGCAAAATATTTACCATTAAAAATAGGAAAAAGCGAGGGAGACGATACAATGATTGCATCAGGCTTACTGATATTTTTAGTTGGAATAAAATACATACGAAATAAAAACACAAACATATTCCAAAACCTACCTAAGCTCACAGAACGAGCATATGTAGGAACATCAACCCAACAGTATTGAATTTGATCTATTGTTTCAAAAGTATAAGTTCCGTTCGTATTAGGTAATTTTTTGTACAGATGCGAATATGAGCCTGAAAATATAATTACTTCATATCCTTTTCTTACAAATTCTTTGGCTAAGTAATAATGCCTAAACTCCATACCATGTATAGGTGAGCCAACATATTGATTAATTATCCAAATAGTTTTTTTCATACATTAAAATAAGTACAAAGATATAAGTATAAAGACATAAGTATTGAAAAGGTCTATCCCTTCAAGTGTTTAAATTAATAAACATCAATGAACTAAATAATAATATATCGAAAAAGATTTTACTTAAATCTTAATTCTTTATACTTAAATTAAATTTCTCTATTTACATCAAATTGTTCTAGATAGTCAGCTACTTTCCTAACGAACATACCACCAAGAGCTCCATCTACTATTCTATGATCATAAGAATGAGATAAGAACATCATGTGTCTGATACCTATGAAATCGCCCTCAGCAGTTTCTACTACTACAGGTTTTTTTCTGATAGCACCAACCGCCATGATAGCTACTTGAGGTTGATTGATGATAGGTGTGCCCATCACATTTCCAAATGTACCTACATTAGTGATTGTATATGTACCGCCAGTGATATCATCTGGAGTAAGTTTATTTGAGCGAGCTCTATTTGCCAAATCATTTACTTTTTTAGCAAGACCAAGCATATTGAGTTGGTCAGCATTTTTGATTACTGGTACTATCAAATTACCTGTTGGTAATGCAGCTGCCATACCAATATTGATATCTTTTTTAAGGATAATTTTATCGCCATCAAGTGAACAATTGATATTTGGGAAATCTTTAATTGCTTTAATAATCGCTTCAATAAATATTGGTGTAAAAGTAAGATTTTCACCTTCTTTTTGTTTGAATTTGCCTTTCCATTTTTCTCTCCACTGCACTATATTGGTCACATCTGCTTCTACATATGAAGTAACGTGTGGAGATGTTTGTACTGATTTTACCATATGCTCAGCTATAAGCTTACGCATACGATCCATTTCTATTATTTCTACATTGCCACCATAAGTATTTGCTGGTGCAGATTTAGGTGCTTCGTTTGTCACTGAAACTGATGCTACTGGAGTAGAAACCGCAGGTGCAAATGTTGCCTCTACTACTGGAGTAGTAGCTACAGGAGCATTTCCTCTATTTGCTACAAATGATAAAATATCTTTTTTAGTGACTCTTCCACCACCGCCTGTGCCTGGTATAGCTTCCAATTCACTCATACTTATTTTTTCTTCTTTAGCAATATTTAAAACTAAAGGAGAGTAAAATCTATTTGAATCTGCATTGCTTGGTGCTGGAGTTGATGTAGTATTTTGTGTTATAGTTAAATTTGCTACTGTTGTTGCTGGAACTTCTACTGGAGTAGCAACTGGAGGAGTAGTTACCGTGTTTGATGTTGCGCCACTTTCTATTATAGCTATTGCTTTGCCAATTTCAACAGTTTCACCTTCTGGAAATAATATTTTTGTAAGAGTACCTGCAAATGGTGAAGGAACTTCACTATCTACTTTGTCGGTTGCTATTTCTAAAACAGCTTCATCAAGAGCTACTGAATCGCCTTCTTTTTTTAACCATCTAAGTATCTTTGCTTCCATGATACTTTCGCCTAACTTAGGCATAATCAAATCTGCCATAATATTTTCTATTATTTTGAATTGCAAAGGTAAGGAATTTGCCACATAAAAAACTATAAGTGGAAAATGAATTGATAAATGTTGATTAAGTAAAAAATAGGCTATACTATTTGTGTGTTATTTACCTGCATCTATTTTACAACCTGTTTTTGGATCTACGAAAACAATAGGGTTTTTCTTATCCATGCCAGCTATCCATTGATAGATGAGCTCTACTCCTTCTTTATGTACTAGATGTCTTCCTAGTTCTGGCATCATCACACCAGGGTTGGTTGAGTTCATTCTATAGTAAATAATAGAAGAATCTGGATATCCTGGCACAATATCATACAATCTACCTCCGCTTCCTATACCTGCTGCAACTGGTGACTTATATAGACCTAATTTTGTAGTATTGTGTTCGGTATACGTAAGGGTTAATCCACTAGTGCCACCCTGCCCTTCTGGTCTATGACAGTGGCCACAATTTACATCTAAATATGCTAGAGCTCTATCTTGGATAGGGTCAATAGGGTCGTCCCATTTGGCTACTCTTGGAGAAGTAGCTGGACATTCCAATCCTTTTAAAATTCCTAATGTAGCCCACATATCTAATTGATTTCTCTTTTTACCATCAGTATAAACCATATCGCAATTTATATTTCTAACTTTTGGACCTATTGGTGTTATTTCTTCTTTATTCCAATGACAGCTTTTACATTGGTTTTTATTAGGAATGGTGTACTCTACAGTCATCTTCTCCCCTTTTTTATTGATCCATTCTACATGTTTATCACCACCTGCTACTTGCAGTGTTGCATCTGTTTGCTCTTCATTCCAAATGTATGGAAGTGTCTCCCAACCATCATTTTTATGAATCAATAATCTTGTTTCGATGATTCTTCTTCCTTTTGAAGGATTGCGTTCATCATTATAATAAAAAAAGTTTTTAATTATACAACTGCCAACTGGAAAATCTAATACATCTTCTTCCTGATAGGCTACAGTTTTGCCTTTTGGTACATATATAAATCGGGCTTTTTGTGCGTAATCTGAAAAAAGTGGAGTAATCATTTCATAAGGAACAATTCCAGAATTTGGAGACAAGTTTTTTATATCGTCTTTAAAAAAATTATATTCACTTAGTTTTTCAAAATTTGGTTTGGAGATATCTAAATGAACTACATTATCTTTTTTGGGTGTACATTCAAATAGAAATAAAATACCTAATAATGAAATAATAAAATAAAAAATAAATTTTTTCTTCATAAAAGACGGATTAGTTTTTGTACCAACTTGGATCTGTAGTCACTGTTACATTGCCTGTTGAAAATAATGCTGGGTCTACTTTTACATTTTTAAATCCTCCTGCTGCGTCTAGATTGGCAATCATAATAGCTCCATTATTTTTGATTACGACACCTTTACCTTCTGGTAGATTTCCTGTCTTCATATCTACCATAGCTGGATTGAATATGCCATCTATTAGTATTTCTGGACCATTATTTTGAAATAATTTACCAACCAACTGTCCCATTTCTCTGGTCATATCTGGTGATTTTGTATCATTTTTATATACATTGTCATGTATAGAAATTGAATGATAAAATGGATCGTACAATGAATCATTTAATGGTCTACCTAGCATTAAATAACTAATAACTGCTGTACCTACAGTTTTGTGATTTGTGATTCTGTTATTAAAGAACTCCACACCTTCTGTACTTAAGATAAAAGAACCTGTACCTGCTGGAACCACTGCTACACTATTTCCCATAGGTGCAAAATTTGGATGATTGTTGTTGAGGATATCATTGTCAAATACTCTTACATTTGCTCCTCTTTTTATTGGTACATCTGGCAAATCAAATACGCAGATACCTCCTGTATTATTCTCGCATTTGTTTTTATAAACTTCAGCATTCGTTGTGTTTTCTATTTCTATTCCTGCTACATTTTCATGTACATAATTATTGCGAACTATTACATTTTTACTTTGTCCTACATAAATTCCTGCATCACTTGCACAATAAACTTCGCAGTTTTCTATCATCACATTAGAGCAAGTAACAGGGTATAAAGCATATGAGCCATTCATACTATCTGCACCATTTGTCCAACCTACTGTTACATTTCTTACAATGAGTCCATTGCATTCTTGTATTTTAATAATATCTCCTTTGCAATCTGTCATTGTAAATCCTTCTAATAATAAATCATTGCAAGCACTGATTTTAAAGCCTTCTGGACCTTCTGATTGAGTTTTGAAAGATATTTTTGTTTTATCGGCTCCCTGTCCTTTAAAAGTAATTTTATTGATTTTATCTAATGATAATGGCTTACTAAATTCAAAATTGCCCTCTGGTAGTTCTATAATATCCCCTTCTTTAGCAGTAATAAGCTTTTCTTGAAGTTTTGAAACTACTTCTTCACTCTTCATCGCATTGCTTTTTGGTTTTGTATTACAAGATGCCAAAATCAATGTGATTATGCATAAAAATGAAATTTTTTTAATCATAATAAATAGGTTGGATGTTTAATTTTATAATAAGATATAAAGTTATAATATTTTAAAAACATTATTAAAAAAACTTATTGAATATTTGATAATTGTTTCAACTTTTTTATTTGGTTACTTTGTTCTTTTATGATAGTGTTTAATGATTTATATGAAGGTAATTGATCTTTTTGATATTTCTCAATCATAGAAATAGTTGTGGTGATTTTAAGAATCTGTTGGTATTCATTTAATGAGATATTATTTTTATCAATAGTACTTAATAAATTATAACTCTCTTTTGAGAGTGCTTTGTAATTGTTTTCACTATTAAAAATCAACCTTTCAACTTTATTTTTTAATAATGTATCGTTTATATTCATTATCATCGAATTTGCATTAGAATAATATTGAGTATTTTTATCAAAAAATGCATTAAATGGTTCTTTAGATTTATTTTGAGATTTATAATTGTCTTCTATTGATTTTATTAATAGCTGTAAATCTTTATCATTTTTAAGTATTTCATTATAAAGCTCCTCGACCAGATTATTACTAGCTCTTTTAGATATAGATTCAAGTTCATAACTTTTGTGGTCTTGCAACGCTATTGGAACTTGTTCATTTATTGTTGGATTGTTTTCTCTTTTTATTTCATTACAAGAAAATAGAGTAATAAAAGTTAAAAATAAAAATATTTGTTTTGTTAATGAACTCATGATTTTTTTGATTTAGTTTTAAAAAAAATGTATAATTTTAAATTTATATCATATGATAAACAAAATGCTATTTAAGCATATTAAATTAACACTTATTAATAGATACAAAAGCTTTGAATAGTATAAAATTTACACATATTACCAATTGGGATTTCTATATAAAAACAACTTTTAAAGTTTTTTTAAAAGGATTGCTAAAACCTCAATTTTTTATCCCATTCTTGATAATACTTGCAATAATAATATATGTAAGTATAAATTCGTTAGGTTATAGTTTTAGGTTTATTAGTCCAGTTTCAATATTCATACTCTATTTAGTAGTAATGTATCCTTGGAATATTTATAGAAATGCGAAAGCAAATTTTGAGTCATCTGCATCATTAAAAGAAAAACTAGAATATGAGTTTAGTGAAGAATATTTAATAATAAAAGGGGAATCATTTGAAAGTAAATCTCAATGGAAAAACTATCCAAAAATATTCAAAATTGGAAATGCTCTTCTTATTTATAATACAAGACTAACTGCATATTTTATCGACTTAAATCAAATGGATAGCGTAGAAAGAATATATCTGACAGACATGCTAAAACATATTACGATTAGTAATAGGATTGAAAATAATCTGAAGTAGAAATATTAGAAAATATTTCCACCCCAAATAAACTCTTTATATCCACTTGGTGCTGGATTTCGCCCTATTAAATACGTAGTATCGATTTCCAATGGCTTTGCTCTTCTATTCAACGTTTTCAAATCAAAATCGCTCGGTGTTTCTTTTACTTCAAAGGCTATTTTTTTATCTAAAATAAAATCTATCTCTGTACCTGAACTTTTTTCATAGTAATTTAATTCTCCTAATAAATAAAGCTGATTAGCAATTATATTTTCAAAAATAGCACCCGATGAACTCTGACCACAAATTTGTAATAATCCATTATCAGTGAAAAATATTTTTTCTTGTTTAGAAATTTCCTTATCAATACCTTTTGTAAAAGGTTTGACGGTTTTTATAAGATACGTGTGTTCCAACAATAGAATATATTCTTTTACTTTATTTCTATTTACACCTAATAGGCTTGATATTTTTGTATAATCTATCTTAGAGCCTACTCTATTTGCAAGTAATAGAATCAACTTATACAATACATCAGATGCGGATAAGTCTCCGAGCAATTTTATATCAAGTTCAATATGTGAATCTAAAATATCTTTTAGATATTCTATTTTATCTTGTTCATTCTGAGCAAGAATAACCTCAGGAAATCCTCCAAACTTTATATATTCTTCATATAAAATTTTATATTTAGAATAGTAAATAGGGAGAAATAATTTCATTTTTTCTTTTTGAATTCCTTTAGTATCCACTTCTTTAAAATGTAAAAACTCTTCGAAATCTAAAGGATACATTTCGAAAATGCGCTTTCTTCCTGCTAAGCTTTCAGAAAAATGATTTTTAAGATAAAACGAACTCGAGCCTGTAACAATAAATTTAGTACCATAATCATCATATAACGCTTTGATGATGCTAGCCGAATTCTTTACTTGTTGAATTTCATCAATAGCGATAACGCCTGGAGTAGAAAAATCAAAACCGAGTTGTTCGATTGCACGCTCTATTTCCTTATAGGAGTCTTGTTGAAAAAGATTTCTATTTTCTATCCTTTCCAAATCTATATATACTTTATTTTTCGTTTTAACTTGAGCCAATAAATACTTAAGCGCTGTAGATTTGCCTACACGTCTAAGTCCAGTAATAACAAGTACTTGCTTCTTTTCTAAATGATTTAGTAAGCTTGGGAATATTTTTCTTGTAAACATTTTATCGTATTAATAGTACAAAAATAATACATTTTATAGTATAATTAGATATTATTTTATATTTAATATCGTATAATATGCATAATTTTTATGCTAATTATCCGATAATTAGTAATAAATTTATATTATATTATTGAATATCAACAATATAATACAAATAAAAAACGCTGATATTTGTAAATATCAGCGTTTAGAAATTAGAATTAAAAAATTATTTTGTAAATAATAATTCTCTATATTTTGGCAACTTCCAACTTTCGTCATCGACTAGTTGTTCTAGTTTATCGCAGTGTTTTCTTATCAATTCAAAATTTGGAATCACTATATCACAATAAGCTTTTGACTTGTCTGGCATATGATGAATAGTATTTGCTTTTTTACGAGCTTCAATCATTTTTTCTGTATTGCTATAAATAGCACTTATATGTTCAGATATAGTATCAATAATAGTCATTTGAGTTTTATAAGAAGTAGCTTTTGCACCAATTCCTTTAAGTCCGGTTACATTTTGAATCAATTTATTTTGGTATTCGATAGCCGATGGAATAACATAATCTAATGCCAACTCTCCTATTAATCTACCTTCAATTTGCACTTTTTTTACATAATTTTCATGAAATATTTCATAACGTGCTTCTAGTTCACGCTCATTGAGTATTCCAGTTTTCACTATAGTTTCTTTTGCTTTTTTACTAATGAAGAAATCAAGTGCGTGAGGAGTAGTTTTTACATTTGACAAACCTCTTTTTGCAGCTTCTTTAGCCCATTCTGCTGAATAGTTATCCCCTTCAAAAACTATATTTCTAGAAGACTCAATATATGTTTTCAATACTTTAAGTACAGCTCCTTCCTTATCATCGCCAGACTTGATATGTTTATCAACTAATATTTTAAACTCAGTTAATTGATTTGCCATAATAGTATTTAGTATCATCATAGGCAATGAGCAATTTGCAGAAGAACCTACTGCTCTAAATTCAAATTTATTACCAGTGAAAGCAAAAGGAGAAGTTCTATTTCTATCAGTATTATCAAGCATTACATCAGGAATACCATTATGTATATTTAATTTTAACTCGTCAGATTTTTCTGTATTAAGTTTACCCGATTTTACTTTAGATACTACTTCGTCTAATACTTTTTGTAAATGATCGCCAATAAAAACAGAAATAATAGCAGGTGGAGCTTCGTTCGCACCTAGTCTATGATCATTACCTGCAGAAGCAATACAAGCTCTGAGCAAATCAGCATTTTCATGTACTGCTTTTATCACATTAACAAAAAATGTAAGGAAAAGTAAATTAGTTCTAGGAGTTTTACCAGGACTCAATAAATTTTTACCAGTATCGGTACTCATACTCCAGTTATTGTGTTTGCCACTTCCATTTACTCCAGCAAAAGGTTTTTCGTGAAGCAATACTTTTAGTTTGTGTCTTTTAGCTACTCTGTCCATTACGTCCATAAGTAATTGGTTGTGATCTACGGCTACATTCACTTCTTCAAACATAGGAGCTAATTCAAACTGACCTGGAGCAACTTCGTTATGTCTAGTTCTTATAGGAATACCTAATTGGTGACATTCTTGTTCTAAGTCTAACATATATTGATAAACTCTATCTGGAATAGTACCAAAATAGTGGTCGTCTAACTGTTGGCCTTTTGCTGGTGCATGACCAATAAGTGTTCTACCACTCAAAACTAAATCTGGACGAGCATAAAATAGTGCTTCATCTATCAAAAAATATTCTTGTTCCCAACCAAGCGTAGCAACTACTTTAGTAGCATGTCTATCAAACATATTTACAACTGGTAAAGCTGCTTGCTCTAAATATGCCATTGATTTTAGAAGTGGTGCTTTGAAATCTAGTGCTTCACCGGTATATGAAATAAATATTGTAGGAATACAAAGTGTTTTACCATTGCCTCTACCTATTATGAATGCTGGTGAAGAAGGATCCCAAGCCGTATATCCTCTTGCTTCAAAAGTTTGACGGATGCCACCGTTTGGAAAAGATGATGCGTCAGGTTCTTGTTGTACAAGTGCATCTCCACCAAATATTTCTATAGATTTAAAATTTTGTGTAGGCATAAAAAAACTATCGTGCTTTTCAGCAGTAGCACCTGTGAGCGGTTGAAACCAATGCGTATAAGAATTTGCACCTTTTTCTGCAGCCCAAGTTTTCATAGAAGATGCTACTTGGTCTGCTATACTCCTATCTAGTTTTGTACCGTTTTTAATGGCGTTTTTAATACTTTTATATACATCTGATGGCATATAGTTTTGCATCACTTCGTCATGAAAAACCATACTAGCGAAATAATCAGAAACTTTCACAGATGGTAACTCTACTAATACTTCTTCTCTATTTTGTGCTTGTTGTAAAGCGTGAAAACGATTGTTTTTCATTTTATATATTTTTTATTGATGAAAGATGTACAAAACTACATTAATTTTTAAAATAAATTAAAAATTTTATAAAAATTGTGTGTAAAAGCGAAGTTTTGTTAAAAATATTTTAATTATTTTAGATAATATTCTATTTTTTTAGAAATTTTTGTCGAAAAAATTAAAAATGGGAAAATAGAAAGAAATATAAGTGCGGGTATTTTATACCTCATCAAGGTACCAAAATTCATAGCTATCAAACCTGATAAAACATATGTAAATAGTATGAAAATAGTAAATGCGATAATAATTGCTATAGTTCTATTATCGATAATATCTTTATTTCTAAAAAGTAAATAGATTGATAGCATCAGTAGAATTATGATAAAATAATTTTCTAAAAAAGATACTATCATAAATGGATTGCTTATTTCCCATGGAAATGGTCTTAAAAAAGATACTATAAGTGCATTAGGTAATACTTTAAAAATATTCAAATCTGTAGATGTAGCATCATAAATATTGTAATTACTTTTGACCACAACAGAATTTGTTAATTTAATAGAATTTTGAATTTTAGTATCAATATCATGTTGAATATAATCAATATTACCTATAAATATAAGAGCTAATGTTATTACTAAAACATAAATAAATGAAATCATTATAACTCTTTTATATAAAATAAAATCTATTATAAATAATAATAAAAACACTAATAAAAGGGCAATTGCTATATATATTTTAATAAAGAATAAGAGAAAAACAAACAACAAACTTGTAATTAATAAACTCAACTTTTTATGCTGTGTAAATTTTACAAAACAATAAAATGATACACCCATTAAAAATAATACAATCGATTCTTTGAGAAGTCCACTACCCCAAAATAAAATTGAAGGCATAAACATTATTGGAAGAAAAATAAGCGGTTTTGGTTTTTGTATAAAAGTATTAACTGCTTTATAAATAGACCATAAACCAGTAAAAGAAAGCAAATTGAATACGACACCATGAATCAAAATATCACCTCTAGAAAAAAACCTACATAAAAGGTTTACAATGATAATAAATCGATGATTGTTTTCTAAGGCTAAATCACTACTGATAAACCAATGCATTACTTTATCATTGTAAAATAATGCAGTACTAGTCATGTTCTCACGGGTAATAACTTGTATAAAAGCTTTAGGATTCTTTAATAAGCATTTATATAGCCAATTGGCATCGTCAAAATATTTATACATATCGGCAGTATTTCTATCTGTATAGTAAAAAGTATATATGTAATAAAAGCCAATGAAGCTAAGTAATTTCAAAACAAAAGCACTAATAACAAGGTTTTTATTTATATAATCATCACTAAAAAATTTTGATTTATAGACTATTAGAATAGCTATAATGACTATAAAAATTGTATATATTTGATTAAATAGCATTTTATTTATATACTACTTTTAGTTCATCTACTATATGCAATACTGCAGGACATACTATTGTGTTTTTATAAGTAAGATCCAGTATTTGATACATTCTTTTTCTATCTGTATGTGGATATTCACGGCAAGCAGTTGGTCTATCTTCATATACCATACAATAATTTTCGTGGTCTAAAAATGGACATGGGGCACTATTCAGCACATAGTCATTATCTTCATCGATGTGCAAATATTGGTTTATGAAATCTTGAACTTTCATTTTTAATCTTTTAGCTACTCGTTCTATATCTTTTTGATAAAAAATAGGGCTAGTTGTTTTACAGCAATTTGCACAAGCTAAACAATCTATTTTATCAAACGCATCAATATGTAAGTCATGAAATTGATCATCTAAATCTTTCGGTTTTTTTTTCTTAAGTCTAGCTAAGAATTCTTTATTCTCCTTAGATTTTTGAGTTGCTATTATTTTATGTTTTTCTAAATCAATCATTATTTAAACTTTTATAAAATAGAAGCATACCATTTCATTTTTTCTATCATTGCAGAAAAACCATTACTTCTTTGACTAGTAAGATGCGAACGCAAATCTAATTTATCTATAAATTCTAAGTTATGATTGATGATAGTGCTTGCTTTTTCTCCGCTCATAACTCTAACTAAAATCGCTACTAATCCTTTAGTGATAATAGTATTGCTATCTGCTTCAAAAAATATCCTATCATCTTCTTTATATGCTCTAAGCCATACGGTACTTTGACATCCTTTTACGATAAATTCATCTTTATGGTATTTTTCATCCAAGGCTGGAAGCGCTTTACCAATACTAATAATATGTTCATACCTATCTAATGAATCTTCTATCCATTCAAATTCTTCAATTAGGTCATTTTCTTTTTCTTCAATACTTTGCATCAATCGTGTTTATTAAAATCAATTTTTATAGGTGGTTCTATCAACATTGGTTCAAGTTTATCATTAGTAGAAGCACTCATTTTGTTCACATCGACTTTCCAATCACATATTTTATTTATTCCTATTGGATAAATGGTGATTGAATTCTTTGTAATATTCATTCGTAAAAAATTCTTGTATCCTTCATATTTTAAACTACTAAATGATTCATTATCGTGATTTCCTAAAAATAAATTAGATAATATTAAATGTATACCAAATATAGTACTTACTGTAATACCACCAACTATTAATATTAATAATTGCAAGATAAGTTTATCTATTGGTTTTGGAAGACCTGAGTGTAGATGCGATACAAACCATAAAACAAAATAAAAAACTACAATTTGTACAAAGCCATGTAGTGCACTACAAATGCCATATACATATGGTTTATATTTTAGATTTGTAGGAATATTGGCTATGTGATACATAAAAATAACCAATAAAATATTGAATGCGAAAAGTATTAAATTATTGATATACAATCTTCCTATTTCAGTGAAAAATTGAGTGAAATTGCCCCATTCTATATCGCTTATATAATCAATAAAAGTAGTATTGAGTGTGCCATAACTTTTGCTTTGGATAATCCAAGCTATTAATAAAAATATGGCTCCTATGTAGATACTAAAAGTTTTATTATTCCATGTAAATAGAAAATTTTTAAATAATAATCTTCTACTCCCCTCTTTTGCTGGGTAGGTTTTTTTAAGTTCAATATCGCTCTCTCTAATATTTTTTATTTTATTTGGGAGATTATGCGTTGGATGAAGAAATGCACCACCTCCACCACTTGTTATCTTTTGTACTTTTTGATTTTTATCTACACATTCATACCTACTATAATGATGTAAGTCGCCTGTAAGTGTAAGTGCATATTCAAATGGTTTGGCAGGATCATTTAAAAATCTATTTTCAAAATATTGTAGACTTTTATAGCCAGAATTTGTGCCATTTGCAAAGAATACCCAACTAGGCTCTGCGGTACAAATAATTACTTTGCTACCCTTGTTCATTTTTTCTTTTATAGATTCAAAATACTCTAATTGCAATTGATCAATATCAGCTTCTAGTTGAATATCGATAGACCAAATCCACCAATCATGAGGTAATTGAATAGCAAAATAACTTCTAGTTTGTCGAGTCAACCAATTGCCTATAAATCGTTGTTGGCAAAATATTTTTAGAAAATTTGTAAGGCCATCATACCAATCGTGATTACCAGGAACGGCATATAAATGAGGATGATCACTAATAGCATCAAAGGGAAAAGCCATTTGATAAGGTCCTTTAAATCTATTTTTATATTCTTCTCTAGTTGCAGTTGGGTAGACTTGATCTCCACCAAGTATCAAAATTTTTGCTCTAGCTAAAATATTATTATCTATCTCAATACTATCTCTTGAAATCAAATGTGCCATAGTATATGTACTATCAAATCCATCACCTAGATCGCTCATATAATCTACCCATATTTCATCCTGATTGCTATAATCAAAATTTTCATCTTTATTTGAAGCAAGCGTACCCATGATTTCACGTTTATCAGCAAATGAACCAAACAGAGTAGAAACTACACTTCTAATACCAGTAGCGGCTAACTGAGGAATATGATACCAAGAGACCATCTCTTGAGGTTCAAAAGAATGTATATCATCATTATCAGAAAGAATTAATTTCTGAGGATTAAAAATTATTTTTTTAATATTATCTGCATCTAATTTTTTCATATTAGTATCTCATTATCAGACTACAAGTAAACAAATCTTTTACGGCGCCAGCAAAATGTATATTACCGGTATATACTTTATTTGTAGCATCATATGTCAAGTCATCTATCCAATATTTCCAAGCATCTTGAGGTATAAATTTATCATTAGTTACAATTATTTTTTTAGTAGTATTTTCAATTTTATAATCTTGATATGTGAAATTCATAGATTTTGCATGATTTGGTATCCATGTCATTTTTCTAAAAGCATCCTCATCAAATTCTTTGAATACTAATGGATGAATATCAATAATAAAAGAATCTTTGTCGGCAGGAAATGCAAAAGGAAAAGAGATACTACCAACTCTAGGAGAAGTGCTCCATTCTGTAAATCTATTACTTCCATCCTTAGTAAATTCAAACAACCACTGTGTTTCATTCGTTTTATTTTGTGTTTCTGGGTTTAAATTCATCCACCAGAGCCACTCATAGGGATGTATTTCTACACCACAATGATGATTGCAATCCAAACATAAAGGTCCATAGACTCCCATTGTTGGTAATCTTTCTCCTATATTTGGATGATTATAATTATTTGTAGGACGAATGGTTGGATAAAACAAGGTGTTTAATGCTAATCTAGAAGCTCTATCTGGGGTATTTTCGCAATGAATTCTATATTGGTGTATAGTTTCATTTGTTGGAGGAATGAATGGAGGCTTTTGTAGTTCGTCTTTAGAAATTCGTCTGTGTAGTTTTTTAGTGTATTGATATGCGTTCCAGTCTAAGTCAATATATTTCTGAAGATGAGGTATCAAGTCTAAATTGACATCATACTCTGTATAGTGCTCTTTACCAGACATAGAAAATTCTCTTTTCATAGTTCCTACTACCTTATGCCTGCGATAATCTACACTTATCCAATGATAACCAAGTTTATGAATAGCCCAACCAATAAGGAAAAGGCGATGATGCTGGTATTTTTTAGTAATTATAGAATCTAGAGTATGAGCTTCTACAAGGTCTATAATTTTCTCATTTATTATAGAATCATTTCGGATATCTTCTTTTGATTTTAATAAATATAAATAATCATTATTAATATTTGTGTTTTTTACATTTATTTTGAACTGTGCAAAAGAGCACAAACTATAAAATAGAATACAAAGAGTAAAGATTTTTTTCATAGAATAAAATTACAAGATTTTTTAGATAGAAATAGAAAAAGGTTACAGTTGATATATTAAGTTTATGTATTTTTTAAGCAAGATATACATCAACTATATATTCAATATATCTAATTGTAATTTTTTAAATTAATAATGGAATAATGCTATATATTTCATAGGTTTGTAAAAGAAAATATGCAATTTGTAAATCCATACTTTTTATTTGCTTTTAGTGCGCTTGCTATTCCTATCATAGTGCATCTTTTCAATTTTAGAAGATATAAAAAAGTATATTTTTCTAATACTGCTTTTCTAAACGAGCTAGTAGAGGAGACAAATAACGCTCAAAAACTAAAAAGATTATTAATTCTCTTGGCTAGATGTTTAGTTATTATTTTTCTTGTACTTGCTTTTGCTCAGCCATTTATACCTAAAAACGAAAATGTAAAAAAGGGCAAAACTGCTGTAAGTATTTTTGTAGATAATTCTTTTAGTATGCAGTCTACAAGTAGTGATAGGTCTCTTATAGAAAAAGCAAAAGTATTAGCTACAGATATCGTACAATCTTATGATAATGATGTAAGTTTTCAGTTGATTACTCAATCATTGGAAGGCAAACAACAAAGATTGCTCAGCAAAGATGATTGTATAGAGCAAATTAAAAATATACAAATTTGCCCATCATCACATTCATTAGAAGAAATAAATAAACGACAGGTAGATGCGTTAAGGATTGAAAATTTTGATGTAAAAAAAATATACATAGTTTCTGATTTTCAAAAAAATATTGGAAGTATTGAGTCCGATTCTAGTTTTGATATCAATCTTGTAAAAATAGATGCACAGGCTCAAAAGAATATTTTTATAGACACTGCATGGCTCGAAAATCCCTTATCTATAGTAGGTCAGAACAATAAGCTTTTAGTAAAAATAAAAAACGAAAGTACAGAGTCAATAGAAAACCTAAGGATATCTATGACAGTAAATGGTCAACAAAAAGCTATAAGTGATTTATCTATAGAAGCAAACTCATATCAATTAGATACTCTTGAATTCAATCAAAACACCAAAGAATGGAATAATGTAAAAATAAGTTTGGATGATTTTCCTATTGAATTTGACAATAATTATTATGTGAGCTTTTATGTCAACGATGCTATACATCTATTAAATCTAGATGCTGGCACTCAAAATAAATATATAAAAGCCTTAAGTAATTTCAATAGCTACTTTAAAACCGAACAAAGCAATATTGCTCAAATTGATTATAGCAAATTTTCTACGCAACAATTAATCATACTTAGTAATCTAAAAGACATTAGTAGCGGTTTAAATACGGAACTAAAAAAATATCTCGACAATGGAGGAAATATTGCTTTATTTCCAGCTAAAGACGCAAATATTAATTCTATTAATACTTTCTTGCAAAGCATACAAGCCAGTACATTTAATGGAAACACCGAAATAGTAAAAGAAGTAAAAACTATCAATACAGATGCAAGTTTACTCAATGATATTTTTGAAAATAAAAACCAAAAAAATATATCATTGCCTAAAACTAATTTTAGTTTTAATAGCAATAATAATCTAGGAAATGCCCAAAAAATTCTGGTATTTGGTGATGGTCAGTCTTGCATGACTCAATATCAAGTTGGCAAAGGACATGCCTATATTTTTAGTGTACCATTAGATGCTAGCATTTGTGATTTGCCTATGCATGCTATCTTTGCGCCACTTATTTTTAAAATGGCTATCGATGGTCAAAATTTTAATGATATTCAATATACAATTGGAACTAAGAAAAGCATACAAATAGCGAATTATTCTACAAAAAATGATGAAAATGTATTGTACGTAAAAGGAAATAAGCTTGAATTTATTCCAGAGCAAAGTATGGTAAATAATCAGTTGAATATTTATACTAAAGATCAAATACAAAATGCTGGACATTACGATATTTTTAGTAAAAGTACCAATGATAAAATAGGCACTTTTGCAATGAACTATAATAGAAGTGAAAGTCATATGGACTTCTTAAGCTTGAATGAGCTAGAAGCTATGTATACTGGTAAAAATATAACTATTTATAATGGAAATAGTGGTAACATTTCTCATGCGGTGAAGGAAAATGACCAAGGTATCTCCTTATGGAAAGTTTGCATTATCTTTGCATTATTGTTTCTGCTTGCAGAGATTTTGTTAATCAGGTTTTGGAAAACATCATCTAACTAAAATAGACTATGCAAATACTACTCAAAAATGCACTTATCATTGATAAATCATCTAGTCATCATTTGAGCAGAAAAGATATTCTTATTCAGCATGGCATCATTACTAAAATAGATCTTAATATAAATGTTGATGAAGATTGCCAAATCATTACATCTGAAAATCTATGTGTATCAAAAGGTTGGTTTGATTTGAACGCTACAATTCCTGATCCAGGATTTGAACATAGAGAAGATATTTTGAGTGCCTCTAAAAGCGCATCGTATGGTGGTTTTACGGGTGTGGCTATGATGCCCAACACAACTCCTTGTGTACATTCAAAAACTGAAATTGAATATATCAATAATAAATCACTAGGTACTATAGTTAATTTTTATCCGATTGGAGCTATCACCAAAAACTGTGCAGGTAAAGACTTGACAGAAATGCAAGACATGTATGAAAGTGGTGCTATTGCTTTTAGCGATGGAAATCATGCTATACAGAATAGTGGACTATTGCTTAGGAGTTTAGAATATGTAAAAGCATTTGAAGGAATCATTTTTCATCATCCTGAAGACAATTCTATATCACAAAAAGGACATATGCATGAAGGTGCTATGAGTATTCAACTGGGACTACACGCTTCTCCTAGCCTAGCGGAGAGTACTTGTGTTGCTCGAGATTTACATATACTAGAGTATACCAATTCTAGACTACATTTTATAGATATATCTACAAAAGAAAGTGTAGCACTTATAAAAGAAGCAAAGAGCAAAAATCTAAATATCACTGCTTCAGTCAATGCATATAATATTTTCCTCAATGCAGACACCTTGATTTCTTTTGATAGCAATCTAAAAGTAAATCCGCCACTTAGAGACATTGAAGATATAAATGCACTCGTAGATGGATTGATAGAT
This sequence comes from Chitinophaga pinensis, assembly GCA_945860705.1. Classification (GTDB taxonomy): domain Bacteria; phylum Bacteroidota; class Bacteroidia; order Chitinophagales; family CAMDFR01; genus CAMDFR01. The sequence continues at coordinate 43,596 of CAMART010000015.1, forward strand.
GGCACTATAGATACAATCACTTCTGCACATCAGCCATTAGATGAAGAATGCAAAAACTTAGAATTTGATTTAGCAGATTTTGGTATGATTGGTTTTGAAACTACCTATGCTATAGCTAATACAATACTTAAAGAAAAAATGAGCACAGAATCTATCATCGAAAAATTTACTAATGGAGTAGAAAAAGTAATAGGTGAATATTGCTATGGAATAGAAGAAGAAAATATGGCTAATATTACTTTTTTTGATCCAGATAAAAGATGGGTGTACAATGAAAATGATATCAAATCAAAATCAAAAAACACTCCTTTTGTCGATTATGATTTCATAGGAAAAGTTCTAGGCATTATAAATAAGAAAAAACTAAATATAAACTAAAAAGATTTTTCCATTATTTATATAAATAACTTACTTTTGAGAACAACAAAAACCAATAAATATGAACTCAAGTCCAATTAGAATAGCAATTGTAGGAGCTCTAATAGTAATCATTTATGGATTACTACTACACTTTACAGGCAATTCATATAATAAATCATTAACAAATCTTTCTAATATTATTGTAATAGCTACAATTGCTCTTGGAATTTATTTCTTTAAGAAAAATGACAATAATGGAGTTATGACTTTCAAAGAAGGATTTTGGGCTGGGATGAGAGCTACTCTTATATTTTCTCTAATTGGTAGTATTTGGATGATTATTTTTATTAAATTTATTAGTCCAGATTTTATCAATACTATGAAACAAATGCAAATGGACGAAATGATAAAAAAAGGAATGACAGATGAACAAATTGAAGTAGCAATGCCAATGATTAATAAATTTATGACATTACCCTTTATGTTTATTATTGGATTTATTACTTATACTTTTATAGGTACGATCACTGCAGCTATATCTAGTGGTATTATGAAAAATAGATCTTCAGATAGTTTACCCGCTTAAAATCAACTATGAATTTATCACTTGTCATACCTTTATATAATGAAGATGAATCTCTTCCAGAACTCTGTTCTTGGATAGAAAAAGTAATGAATACCCATCAATATACATATGAAATCATACTAATAGATGATGGTAGCAAAGACAAATCATGGAGTGTGATAGAAGATTTAAGTTCTAAAAACACCAATATAAAAGGCGTAAAATTTACTAGAAATTATGGTAAATCTGCTGCTTTGTATGTCGGTTTTGAAATGGCACAAGGTGACGTAGTTATCACTATGGATGCAGACTTACAAGATAGTCCTGATGAGATACCCGAATTATATAAAATGATTTCTCAAGAAGGTTATGACATAGTGAGTGGTTGGAAGCAAAAAAGATACGATAATGCGCTCACAAAAAATCTTCCATCAAAACTATATAATGCTACGAATAGAGCAATTACAGGCATCAAACTACATGATATGAATTGTGGATTGAAGGCCTATAAAAATGAAGTTATCAAAAGCATAGAAGTATATGGAGAGATGCATCGCTTCATACCTGTACTAGCCAAAAATGCTGGCTTTGGTAAGATAGGCGAAAAAGTGGTAAGTCATCAAGCAAGAAAATATGGAGTATCTAAATTTGGATGGGAACGATTTATCAATGGATTCCTAGACCTACTCAGTGTTACTTTCATGACTCGTTTTGCTAAAAAACCTATGCACTTATTTGGTTCTCTAGGTGTATTGAGTTTTATTATCGGATTTGGAATGCTTGGCTATCTCACTTTCGAAAAACTGTTTCTCAATACTTACGGTATGACTACCAAACCAAGTTTTTTCTTAGGTATTATGGTTTTGATTATCGGTGTTATGTTATTCCTATCTGGCTTTCTTGCAGAACTTATCACTCGAAATGCAACTGATAGAAATCATTATCTGATATCGAAGAAAATAGGAGTTTAATTTTGAATATTCAGTATTCCAAAATTCTACTTTTTCCTCCTCACAAAATAAACAATTGTTAAAACTATAGCAATCAATAAAAATAAGACTGCAAGTAGTATATAGACCAATTGCTCATTGAGAAATAGATTGGTTTTCAATGAACTTATTTTTTCATCAACTTGCTTGCTACTATCTAGTTGTTTAGCCTTTTCTAAATCTTTTATAGCTAAGTCATATTTTTTTAACTCTTCAAAGCATTTAGCTCTTTGCTCATATACAGCTGCTTTTGAACTATCTAGTGACAGAGATTTTGTATATGCGAAAATCGCTTGTTCATAGGCTTTTGTCATATAAAATGCACTGCCCTGATTATTATATACTACACTACTACAGCTATCTATTTCTAGTGATTTTTTATAGTAAGGTAATGCATTCGTATATTCACCTTTATCATAGAGACAAATAGCTATTCCATTTAATGCTTCAGAACTTGAAGGGCTCAAATCTAATAAAGATTGATAAGTCTTCAAAGCTTCATTAGTTTTTTTCAATTTGAATAAAGCATCTGCTTTTGTATTGATAGCCGCTACAAAATTTGGATCGATACTTAAAGTATTTTCTGCATATTTGAGAGCTTCTTCATACTCTTTATCATTATAAAAAATCAATGCTTTATTGGACAATGCATAAGTATTGATTGGACTAATACTTAGTGCTGTATCATACATCAGTGAAGACATAGTAGAATTATTCATTCTATCATAGCAGACTCCTAAAAACACATATGCATTTGAGTTTGATTTTGAAATAAGAAAAGCATTTCTAAAATCTTCTAAGGCTTCTTCATAAAAGGTCAATTCCATTTTACATCTACCTAAATTTATCAACGCATCATAACTCTTTGGATCAAGTGCATTAGCTATTTCCAGATCTGCCATTGCTTTTTCGTATTCCTTTAGTTCGTAGTAGGCTATACCTCTTTCTATATGTACCTCTACATCATTTTCTTTTTTAGAGATTTGAGTATCGCATATACTTATTATTTCTGTATATTTTTTTGATTCAAAAAGCGCATCTATTCTTTGTTTGGTAGCTATATCAAATGCAGATACTTTAGTACATAATGTAAATGAAAGTACTAGAATGCTATATATAAATAAATTGCTTTTAAGAGTATTCAATAGTCTTAGTATAAAGGGAATTGTTTCATAAATTCATTCACTTCATTTTTTACACGAAGTGTATTAGCTTCATCATCTGCATTCATCAATATACTATCTATCCAATCCACTATTTGATTCATATGATTTTCTTTCATACCTCTAGAAGTGATAGCTGCAGTACCAATTCTTATTCCTGAAGTGATAAATGGCGACTTATCATCAAAAGGCACCATATTTTTATTGATAGTGATATCAGCTTTTACTAAAGCATTTTCCGATTTTTTACCACTTATATTTTTATTTCTAAGGTCAATAAGCATCAAGTGATTGTCAGTTCCACCACTCACTATATTATATCCTTTATTTGTAAAAGCTTTTGCCATCGCTTGTGCGTTGTCTTTCACTTGCTGAGCATATACTTTATATTCTGGTTGAAGTATTTCAAAAAACGCAACTGCTTTTGCTGCTATCACATGTTCCAATGGACCTCCCTGTACGCCTGGAAAAACTGCAGTATCCAACATAGCACTCATCATTTTCACTTCTCCTTTTGGAGTAGTATATCCCCATGGATTTTCAAAATCTTTTCCCATCACAATCAATCCACCTCTAGGGCCACGTAGTGTTTTATGTGTTGTAGTAGTCACTATATGACAGTGAGGTACTGGATCTGCAAGCAACTTAGCTGCTATCAAACCAGCAGGATGCGAAATATCACCCAATAAAATTGCGCCTACTTTATCTGCTATACTTCTAAATCGTGCATAATCCCAATCTCTAGAATAGGCACTTGCTCCACATATGATTAGTTTTGGTTTTACTTCTAGAGCTTTGGCTTCTACTTTATCCATATCTATAAGGCCTGTCTCCTGTTCTACTCCATAAAAATGTGGTTTATAGTTTTGTCCAGAAAAATTAACTGATGAACCATGCGATAAATGCCCTCCATGACTCAAGTCGAAACCTAATATATCATCTCCAGGTTTTAGAAAAGAGATCATCACCGCCATATTTGCTTGCGCACCACTGTGAGGTTGTACATTTGCCCAAACAGCACCAAATATTTCTTTTGCTCTATCTATAGCTAGTTGCTCGCTTTCATCTACACACTGACAGCCACCATAGTATCTTTTGCCAGGGTATCCTTCTGCATATTTATTGGTAAGGCACGAACCCATTGCTTCTATCACTTGAGCGCTGGTGAAGTTTTCAGATGCTATCAATTCTATTCCTTCTCTTTGTCTATGAAGTTCTTTATTGATGATATTAAATAGTGCAGTATCTCTTTGCATAATTTGTTTGGTTTTAAATTTAGTACAAAGTTAAAGGGTTTCTTGTAAATAATATCTTGTTTGTAAATCTAATTTTAGAATTATATTTGCGACCTTAAAGAAACAAAATATGTGGTCATACATTTCATCCATCATCATAGGCGCTATAGCAGGATGGCTCGGTAGCAAAGTAGTAAAAGGAGAAGGCAATGGACTTATTGTAAATATTTTTGTAGGAATCATTGGAGGAATTTTAGGAAACTATATCGTAGATATTCTAAATATCACTGCCTTCAATTTTTTAGGTGATTGGGCTGGAAAGGTGATAACAGGAACTATTGGGTCTATTTTATTGCTTTTAGCACTTCGGTATGTTGGTAGTTTTTTTAAAAAGAAAGGAAAAAGATAGCCTCTTTACACAAAAAATATATAATTTTGAACCACAATAAATAAAAATAAGATGTTAGAAAAAGCAGAATTTTCAAAAGGAATGTATTGGGGAGTATTCTTATTAGGATTAATAGGATGTATCGCATTTATGGCTTTTGGTAGCCCTTGGTTTTGGACTACACTTCCTTTCTTATTTACTGGTCTTACTGGTGCTTTAGACGCTATGTAAAAATTCCATTTTTATGGAACCTCAATTTAAACATTTCGAACCATCATACATTGTTGGTATGCCGTCATTGATTCATACATCAAAGATGAAAGAAACAATACCTTTAGTTTGGAATCATTTAAGAGAGTATTTTCATCAAATCTCCAATCTTACCATACCAAATCAATGTATTGGGTTTGAATATTATCCTGACGACTTTGTTAAAACAGGATTATTTTATTATATGCCATCATATATAGTCAAAGACTTAAGTTCTATACCAAAAAACATGTGTGGCAAAACTATAGAAGGCGGATTCCATGCTGTTTTTACACATAAAGGAAGTACTGCTATGATATCAAAATCATTTGAATATATATATCACGATTGGCTTATCAATAATAAAGAATACGAATTGTCATCCAATTATGATTTTGAATATTATGATAATCGTTTTATGGGAATGTCTGAAGAATCTGAATTGGAGATTTGGGTGCCTGTAAAAAAAATAGAAGCCTAAACTATTGACATCTCACTATGAGTGGTGGAAGTTCTAAACTATTGCTAAAATGACCAGCTCTATCCTTTAGTATCACATAATAATAAGCCGTATCATATATGCCAGCACCCAATGAGGTACAAGCTATTGTGCTTTTTTTCTTGCAACACATATTGTATTTTTCTATATCTATTTGGCCTTCTACACTTGGGTTTTGCGGATTGTTTTCGATAAAAGGCATTTGAAAAAACTCTAAGCAACTATCTCTTTTATCTAATAAAAATAAAGACCAAGTAGGATGATACAAACAGGAAGTACTGGTATCTAGTCTACATAAATCGCAAGGATTGGGTGAAGAATAACTAAAACCTAAATCGCCATCACCATCTTTAAATCTCACTGTAATCAATAAGCTATCCCCTTGATTGATAGTATCTTTTGAAAACTGAGCAAACTCTATTTCAGGTGTTATAGAATATATAGGATCTTTTTTGCAAGCATATAAATAAAAAACTATGGATGTTACTAATGGAAAAACCAATAGATAGTACTTACTTTGTAGTATGAAATTATTTTTAAATATTGACATCAATAACAAATATACGAGAAAGAATCTTTAGTATAAAAGATGAAAATACTTTTAATGAAGTTGCATTGGATATTTTTCAGTATCAATATACAAATAATCCAGTGTATCATCAATACATTCAACTACTTAAAACTAATTTAGATTCAATAAATCACTATAGTCAAATCCCTTTTTTGCCTATAGAATTTTTTAAAAGTCAAAAAATACTTACTACTGATAAGCCTGAAACTGACATTGCTTTAATATTTGAAAGTAGTGGAACTACTGGTGAGAATACATCTAGACATTATGTGCTCGACCCAAGTTTATATATTGAAAGTTTCACAAAAGGATTTGAATATTTTTATGGAGCTATCAAAGACTATCATATATTGGCATTACTTCCCTCCTATCTGGAGCGAGGTAGTTCTTCTTTGGTTTATATGGTCAATGAACTCATGAAAATATCTGCAAAAGATAAAAATCAATTTTATCTATACGAACATGAAACGCTCTATAATACACTCCTAGAGCTTGAAGCAAACAAAGAAAAAACATTGTTGATTGGAGTAAGTTATGCATTACTCGATTTTGTAGAGAAATATCAGCCTACACTAAAAAATACGATAGTAATGGAAACTGGAGGTATGAAAGGCAAAAGAGAAGAATTAACTAAAACACAACTACATTCTATTCTTAAAGAAAAATTCCATATAGAAAATATACACTCTGAATACGGAATGACGGAACTCTTGTCACAGGCTTATTCTAAAGGTGATGGCATCTATCAGTGTGCTCCATGGATGAAAGTAATATGTAGAGAACTCAATGATCCATTTCAAAATACAAAAGCAAATCAAGTAGGTAGAATCAATATCTTAGACCTTGCAAATATTCATTCATGTAGTTTTATAGAAACAGCAGACATGGGTAAAGTACAAACTGACAATAGTTTTGAAATACTCGGCAGAATAGAAAACGCAATTCTTAGAGGCTGTAATTTGATGATTGGGTAGCCAGAGAAATTTAAAACTCCACCTTATAATTAATTACTGGTATAAAACCGAGTCCATAGTTATTAATGGTAGTTTGTTTTTCAAAATCATATCGAGTACTAAATAGATTTTGCTGATTCGTGATATTCTGAAAATCTACAGAGAGTCTCCAGTTGTATTTTCTTCTATTCATTTTGAAATAAATACCTATATCCCATCTAAAAAATGCCGAGTATTGCTTGGCAAAAGTCTGTGAAGTATAGTATACTTCTTGATAGCTCTGAGTAGTAGCCGATATATCTAGAGGTGTATATCTATTTCCTCCCATAGTGACAAGTCTGGTATTCGCTCCTAGTATCATCTTTTTACGTTTACCAAAATTGAAATCCTTTCCAATAGTGAAATTGATGATATAGTTGCCATTATATCGCGTATTGAATTGTTTTTTATTCAACGTAAAATACTTGCTATTAAATAAAGAACTAGTAAATAAAAAGTAGTAATTACGGCTATAATATTTTTCTAAACTGAGCTCTATACCATAGTTATATCCTTTGCCATTATTGGTAAGCTCTTGTTTGATGAGATCATTATTATAATTTATTATAGAAAAATAATCAGCAGTATCTTTTGCCACAGGTACCTTATAAAGATATTGAAAATACAATTCTGTTTTAAGTTTTAAATTTGAAATAATAGTCCAGTCATAACTTACTACTGCATGAAAGGATTGTGTGGGTTTTATTTCTTTATTCCAAGTATTTATAACACCAGAAGCATTTTTTACTTGAGTATAATATAAAGAAAGTGGTTCTACCCTACTGTGCAACCCAGTTGCAAATGCTATAGATTGATTGGCTTTGATAAAATACTTGATACTCATGCGTGGTTCTATACTTGTATATTTAGATAGATGATGATAGATGACATGCAAGCCTGTGTTGAATTCTAGCTTATCTTTCCAGTTGTATTTGTTTTGTATAAATGCTTGAAGCATCCAAGTAAGTCCATTATTATCTAGAGTAGATGCAAATTGATTATTGATGAAATTGCCTGAAGACAAACTAAAAAATGGCATACTAGCTATGATACCAAATCGATAATTGCTTGATGCAGATTGCTTGTAGTTGAGTATAGATTGAGCACGTACAGTCTGGTAGATGATGGTAGATTTACTCAACTTATTTTTTATATAATCTGAAGAAAACGTATCCGCTTTACTTTTGCTCGATTCGTAGTTGTGCAGTACAGATGAAGTAATATTTACTTTATTATTTTTAAAAAGATACTGATGTTTGATACCAACGATGGAGGTCAAATATGATTCTAGTGCATTGACTTTGTCTGAGGTATACTCCCATTGAGTACTATCTTTCTGTGCTTTTTCGCCTGCACTACTCATACCCATAATACCAAAAAAAGTGAAGTTGCCTGCCTTTTTTGTCTTTGCATAAAAATTGAATGTCAAATCTTGGTAGCTTGGAGTGACAGTATTATCAACTAATTTAATACCTATTTTTTGAAGTAGTGCTATAGTTGAGTATCTATATTTTATGAGATACGAACTTTGTTTATTTTTACTCATAGGTCCTTCGCTCATCAGCTCTACGCCTATCACACCTACTTGTACGGTATGTTCATATTTTTGCATATTTCCTTTTCGTAGATTGATATCAAATACTCCTGAGCTTGCATTGCCTACATTAGCTGAAAATGCACCAGACATAAAAGTAGAATTGTCTATCACATTGGATTGAATAATACTGATACCACCACCTGCACTGCCATCTCCACGAGGAAAATGATTGGGATTGCTTACTTCTACTCCTTCAATTCGCCACAAAAGTCCCCGAGGATTATTGCCCCGTATCACTATTTCATTGCTCTGCCCATCACTACTAGCAACACCTGCAAAACTTTGCGCCATACGAGTCAAGTCTCCAAAACCACCTGCATATCTATTACTTTCTTCTATATTGAAACTACGAGCCGATACACTTACCATAGATTCTTTGAGTGCATTCACTGTTTTTTTATCTGCTATTTCTATAGTAGAGATTGTATTGTTTTTCTCCTCAAGTTCTATATTTAGTATCAATTCTTTAGCTGAGCTCAGTTCAATATTTGATGCATAAAAACGCTATATCCAACATAGTTTGCTTTGAGATTGATTCGACCTATGGGTATTTGTGGCATTGTATAAAATCCATTGCTATCTGTAAAAGCGCTTTTTATCAATTCGTTTTTGCTGTTATAAACAGATATAGCTACACTCTGAAGCGGAGCAGTACTCACCTTGTCTGTGCAATATCCATGAATATTTTGGGCTATTTGTGCATGAGTGAAAAATGGAATAAAAAATAAAAAGAGGTATTTCATAGAAGTATAAAAATAATGAAAATACACTAAATGGACAGTTATTATAGAATTTTATAATTAATCAATTTAAATAAATATTTTATCTACAATGAATAAATTCATCAAAAAAGATAAACCTATAAATATCAGTTAAGTAAAAAATCACATCCCTCTCACTTCACTCAATACTTTATCAATATCTACAAAAGGCATGCAAGTAAGAAAGGCGCTCAATGTCACTCCTAGTATGCCGTGCAGATTGATATCTTGTCCTGTGAAGTGCATATTTGGCACTTTTGAAACTGTAGGAATATAGGCATTGTATGGCTCATGAATGCTTTTGATATAGCCATACATACTTCCATTTTTTGTATATAAATAATCTCTGTAGCTTAATGGAGTAGAACTATCTATATGAAGTATTTTATTTTCTATTTCAGGATACAGTTCTATCAATTTATTTTCGATAATAGTAGCTTTAGCATCTTTCCAAGCTTCATATGTAGCTCCTCTGCTTATTGTATTTGGCACTATATTTATAGAGTCTTTCCATTCTTCTACTTCGCTATAATCCATTATAGTCATGGCACTGATGATATTTTCATCTGTAGATTTTGGCGTAAATATCATTAAATTTTCGGGCCATTTATCAGCATTGTATTGATGATTTACCCAAGTATTTTCATCTTTAAAATGATATCTATTATAGTTGAAATAAGGCAAGGTTTCTTTTTCTAATATTGCATGAAAAGTAAATGCTCCGATACTTTTCTCTTGTAGTTCATATTTAGTTTTTACATTTTTGCGAAGTACTTCTTCGCTCAATAAATTATATGTGTATAGTGGCGGTCCATTTGATATTAAATGCTCGCAGGTATATACATCTCCATCAGCACAAGTGACTGATGAAATCCTATAATTTGAAAGTGTAATAGCACTTACTTCTTTGTTTCGAAGCACTACTCCACCATTTGCTCTAATATTTCTTACGAGTATATTGGCTATCTGAATGCCTCCATCGGTACACCGCCAAGAGCTTTGTATGTAGCTATTGGTGATCAAGGCATGCACATAGAGTGGTGTTTTATTAGGTGCTCCTGCATACAGCAAATTATTTCCAACAAGTATGCTTACCAATTTTTTATCTTGAATAATTGATTGAATATATTCTTGTGTATCTATCAAATGATAAGGCGTATAAAAACTATCTAATTTTGGATTTTGAATATTGTACAACTCTACACTTGCGCAAACTTCTTGTATCTTAGCTATATAGGTTTGCAATCCAGCGCGTTCTTTAGGAAAATGTACACATAGCTGTTCTACAAAATTTTCGTATCCTTGTGCGAGTTTATATTCATTTTTATCTCCTTCAAAAGTGATGCAATCAAATCCATCTATGTCAAGCTGATGTAAATTCAACTTATCCATCAAGCCTAAATATTTAAAATATTGATACAAGTTTTGCCCTTTTTGTAAACCACCTATATAATGTACCCCAGTATCTAATGTAGCTCCTGCCCTTTTATATATTTGGAGTGCCCCACCAAACTGTTCGTTTTTTTCTAATACTAAAACCTTATAGCCATGCTTGCTCAATAGTTGAGCACAGACCAGTCCTCCTAATCCACTTCCTATGATGATGATGTCTGCAGATTTCATTTGCGTTTGGCTATATATAGATTATTTGAAGTATTGCTAGACGATTGGTTGAGTTCTAAACTCATATTATTTGATTCAAAAAACTTTTTTAAATCATCAAAAGAAATGAATTCCATATCATCAAATTTAGCTTTATTAAAACCTAGAAAAGTACTCCACCTCTCAGTCCACTCTGCATTAGTATGTTTTTTATTATTGCTATCTGCTTCTCTTATGATGATAACTCCATTTTCATCCAGCATATTGATGCATCTTTTCAATAAGTCAAACTGTTCTTCTTTTTTGATATAATGCAATACATCACTAATTATAAAAGATGCTTTTTGTGTAAACTCAAAAGTTCTTGCATCGGATTGATGGAAAGTCAAATGTTCATTTTTTGTAGAAACATTATTAGCCACATTTATTTTTTCTTCATCGAAATCTATTCCTATAATATTTCTATTTGGTGATATTTGATGCGCCAACAAAGCTATATATCCATATCCACAACCGATATCATACAAAGTTTGATTTTTAGGAACTAAAGAAAGAAGTTGAGTATATGAGTTAGCCAATTTTAGTTTTATGCGCACATACCATTCTAACCAAGGTGGAGATTTGAGCATATAATTTTTCATCACTCTAGGATAAAAATAAGATGGAGTTTCTATTTCTTGTCTTAGCTTTTCAAATTCTTCTTTGAAATATTTGGAGATACGAGGTGTACGTTGCGAATAGTTTTCGCCGTACGATTGATTATCTGGAGTGATGCGTGGTAAGTATTTGACAGTAGCTTGTCCTGCTTGTTGTAAGAACTCACTTTTGTGATTGGCATGACCAATTCCATGCAATAATACGGGTACAATATCTAAATTGAATCGTTCTGCTATATAAAATATGCCTTTATGAAAACGTCCTAACTTATTTTGATCAAACGAACGGGTACCTTCTGGAAAAGCCATGACATGGTAGCCATCATCTATCATTTTTTTCAATTTGGCTTCACTTGACTCATGACCTTCTTCTACATGATAAAAACCTGCCATACGCACCACAAGTGCAAAAGGAGATTTGTTGTACACCCAATCATTGGTAAGCATAATTATTTTTGGGTGAAGCGCTAGAATCACCAGTATGTCTACAAAAGATGAATGATTAGCAATAATTACTGCTGGTTTTGAAAGAGTTTCATGTACATCATTGATAGTGACTTTTTTCATAGAAATGACTGTATGTACTAAAGTCCAACAATATTTACTGATACACCAATGATAAAAATATTTAACCGCTTTTATTCTTCCAAAAGGTACGACAGTAATCAAACCAACAATAGTAAGAACTATACAACCTATAAAAAAATAACCAAATGCATAAATACTCATCAATGCTTCTGAAAATATAACAGGTACTTTGGCTTTTTCTTTTCTTCTCTGTACAAAAAAATTGAATAATAAAGGCTGAATAGTATAAGATACCATCACTACAGAACTTATGCCGATAATAGAAATCATAGCGATAGAGCGCATTGCGGGATGTTTTGCAAATATCAAAACTCCTATACCAACTAATGTAGTGATAGTAGCTAATAGAATAGATGTTTTATATGATTTTATATTGTCTTTTCCTTCGGTATATTTTTGTTGTAGACCACTCACTAAAAACACAGAGAAATCATCACCCATTCCAAAGATAAATGTAGAAATGATGATATTAAAGACATTGAATTTGATATGAAATAAAGCCATAACACCTAGGGTGATACACCAACTCATCATCATAGGCAGTACGCAGAGTAAAGTCAGTTCTATTCTTCCGAATGAAATCAGTATGATGATAAAAACAATTCCGAAAGATAAATAAAGTAATAGATTGAAATTATTAACTAATATATCTACAAACTTTTTTGCCATATATTGCTTATCTACTACTGTATGAAATTCATCATTTGCAAAAGCATCGTACACCGATTTCTTATTGTCATTTGGCACTTTCATTAAAGTAACTACTGTGGTCAAGTTTTTAGATTGACTGATATAGTCATCTACAAATAAAGTACGAAGTACTTGTTCATCATCCGAATTTAGATAAGAATATTTTCTATTTAGATTGCTTGAAAAAATATCAAATGCTTCTTTATTGAAACCCATAGCCACTCCTTCTTCTGTGGTTTTTGAAAGTACTCGGTCTTTTTTATCTGCCCAAAACTCATTCCATCTTTTTATTTTTTCATCTTGTACTTTTTTAGAACTGAGCAGTAAACTGACATTGGTATATTTTGCAATAGTATTGCTTTTTTTGAGTGCTTCTACTTTAGATATTGCTTGGTTATTTAGGTCAAGTGCTTCATCTAAATTTTTTGCACTTGAAATCAAAAACACATTTTTCAATTTATAATTGCTCAACTGGTCTAAGTGATTTTCTGTATCTGATAATGATTTCGGCACATAGCTCATTTGATTTAAGTCAGCTTCAAACTCTACTTTATTCATCACAAATAACGATGCAAAAAAGACTAAAAATAGTGGAATAATAATCCAAATTTTCTTATGATAATCATATGATGCAATCGAATCTATGATTGTGTTTTTTTGTGAAATATTTTTTTGCCATTGAAGTATGTGAGGCGTAATCACTAAAGAAGAAAGTGTAGTAATCAATATACTGATACCTGCAAAAAGCCCTAAGTCTTTCATAGCATCACTCTCTAAAAATAATAAGCAAAAGAATGCACAACTCGTAGTAAGTGCAGTAACTATACTGGGTGTTGTGATATCTCTAATCACCTCTTCTACTGTACCGTGTTGTTTGAAATGCGTGAATATATGTAAGGATAGATTGATAGCAATACCCAATAAAATAGAACCAACACCTAGAGCAATAGACGAAACAGTACCTAAAACAAAGTATAAAATACCTAGCGAAACAACAGAACCAAATGCAATAGGAACAAAGAGCAAAAAGAATATCTTGAAATCTCTAAAATAATAAGTAATGAATAAATACAATAAAACTAAAGCAAGTATTGTAGTGAAAATAATATCTTTTTTTATTTGTCGTGCATTAGCTACACTCACTGCTGTACCTCCAAAATATTCAATTTTTGCTGAAGAATTATTTAACTTAATAGTTTGAGTGATAGAATTATCTATCGCTTCTATAAGCTTATCATTATAGCCAGTCTTATTACTAGTTGCTTTTGGATGAACAAAAAACAATAGATGCTTTTTGTCTTTTGAAATGATATATCCATTAGAAGTAATAAAATTTTCATCGAGCTGAAAACTTTTTAGTTTTTCTAAAACTATAGGCACAAAATGTAATGGATCATCTACAATACTATTTTTAAGCGCAAATCCTGTAGGTGAAATTAATGCTTTATAATTGTTTTGAATATTGCTTTTTATAGATTCATCAGTAATACATTTTTCTAGTATTGCATAATCTTTCTCTTCTAAAAACAGTGGTAAATTATTTTGTATAATCTCATATACTTGCATCATAGCCTCTTCTGGCACTTGGTACTCTAGTTGACTATAATATTTTTTATAATCATCTATAGATAGTTTATCTACAAGAGTATCGCAATTTTGAAAAAGTATATTTTCATCTATTGTATCTTCTGTGTATATATGAACTACTATACGCTCTAGAAATTTGGATTGATTAAAAACTTGATTGATTTCATCGCTTTTCTTATCTGCAGGTATCACGCGTGAAACATCTTCTACAAAATTTATTTTACTTGTAAAAAAAATACTTAAAATGGAAAATAAGATTATGAAAGCAAATAAAACTATTTTATGCTTTTGAAAATATTGGTATAATAAGATGAAAGGTTGACTCATGCGCTTCTCTCCTTTCTAATAAGCATTAATGAAAAACTTGTAATCAGGTAGCCACCTATAGCCATGATAGATGCAAAAATAGCAGCACCGATAAAATATTCAAATCCATATTTTGTAAATAATACTTTCATTCCTACATCTTGTATATCTTTTACTATACTAAACTCTACAAGCGAATTACCTAATGCCAATTTGCCACAAATAATACTACAAAAAATAATCCAAGGAATATTGATAGGAATACTGATATTGGATGATGCCAATACTATAACTTTATTGAGTTTCATCCAATGTGCTAAAAAACCTGCAACTAACATTTGAAAGCCCCAGATTGGGAATATGCCCATAAATAAACCAAAACCTACTGAAAGAGATTTTACTTGATTGGATTCATGGCTTGCTATGATTTGTTCTTGCCAAAATTTCTTCATATTTGATTTGAAGTTCAAGAAAAAATTTCGTGGTTTGTACCACAAGAATGCCATAATAACCAAATACGAATTTAAAAAACTAATACGTGTAAAGTCTGGACCTTTTCTAAAATGAGATATACGCTCTTCTGCAGGAGGATAATAGACTTCTATTGGAATACAAATTACATTTACAAAATTCCATGCAGCTTTTACGATTACTTCCACTTCAAACTCATAGCGCCAAGTAAATAAAAATAATTTATCTAATGAAGCTAGAGGATACAAACGATAGCCACTTTGTGTATCAGGCACTTTAATGCCTGTCTCTAACTCAAACCAAAAATTAGAAAATTTATTACCAAAGCTACTTGTACCTGGCACATTCTCTTGGGTCATATTACGTGAACCAATAATGATAGTATTTTTCTCAGTTTCTAGTTTATCTAAAAAGTGAATTAAATCTTTAGCAAAATGCTGTCCATCACTATCTATAGTGATAGCATATTGATATCCTTGTTTGTATGCTTCTTTGAATGCAAATCGAAGGGCAGTTCCTTTTCCTTTATTTATATCAAAATGATGAATTTTCAGATGGGAATATGTTTTTAATATTTCTCTTGTATGGTCTGTAGATCCATCATTAATGACTAATATTTGAGTAGTATATTGTAATAAATCATCAATAACTTGTGATACAGTTCCTGCATTATTATAAGTTGGTAATACAACACAGACCTTATTTTTTATGAAGCGTTCTTCTAGGCTTGCATTCATAAAGCTATATAGCTACTTTTCATTTTAAAATAAGAATTAGATTCATCTTTTATATGTGCATCACATTTGATTTTAGAATCATTTGTTTGTAGTGATATGATGAGTGTGTAATCTATATCTATTCTAGGGTCTATCACTTTCAAAAACTTAATTAGACTAATATTTTCGAGATGAATAGGTTTTTGTAATACTTCACTAATTACTTCTTTTACAAGCTGAACCATAGTGACTCCGGGCACTACAGGATTATTTGGAAAATGTCCGATAAATATTTCATGCTGTGCATTGAAGTGCAGTTTCAATACATATGATTGATTATCATTTTGCTCAATCAGCTGATAATTATAAAATTGCGAACTTAAAAGCATGTGTAAAAATAAAAAATAATACGGATATGAACTATATATTTAAAAATATGATAGTTTTACAATATTGAATACTCATTTTGATATAGCTATAATTGGTGCCGGTCCTGCAGGATGTGTTGCTGCACTCACATTGAGAAACAGCGGCTTGAAAGTAGCATTAATAGACAAAGATATTTTCCCTAGAGATAAGATTTGTGGGGATGCAATACCCGGGCCAGCTTTTAAAGCCATGGAAAAAATCAATCCATTATGGGCTGAAGATATGAAAAAACTGGGTACTAGTTATCTTATCAAAACTGGTCAAGTGACTGCTCCAAATGGCAAAACTATGAAACTTGATTGGGTCACTTTTTCCTATAATAGCAAAAGAATAGATTTTGATAATTATTTGCTCGAGCTTGTAAAGAAAGAAACGAACACCACTATACTTGAAAATAAACGCATGCAAGATGTATTACTTGACAACGAAAAAGGAACTTGTTTTTTCACAGATAATACTAATGTAGAGGCATCACTTATCATAGCTTGCGATGGTGCCAATTCTGTAGTGAGAAGAAAATTAGCAAAAGAAATCACTAACAATGAACATGCTTGTTCTGCTGTGAGAGCTTATTATAAAGATGTAACAGGAATACAAGCTGGTGTAAATGAGTTTCATTTTTTCAATGAATTATTACCTGGTTATTTTTGGATTTTCCCTTTGGATAATGGTTGGGTAAATATCGGTTTTGGTATTTTACAAAAAAAAATTGCGGGTACAAAAAGACCAGTGAATCTTAGGCATGCACTTAATAAAATAATCACTGAAATGCCAAGTATAGCTCCAAGATTTGAAAATGCAACAATGATGCATGATATAAAAAGTTTTGGATTGCCTCTAGGTATGCAACAATTCAATATATCTGGCAAGCGATTTATGCTCTGTGGTGATGCAGCATCTTTGATAGATCCTCTACAGGGTCATGGAATAGACCATGCGATGAATAGTGGTCATATTGCAGGCTTGCAAGCTATAAAATGCTTTGCTAGTAAACAGTTCAATGCAGAATTTATGCAAGAATATGACAGAGACGTTTATAAAAAAATAGGTGGGGAATTATCACGAAATACTTTTTTACTTCGACTACTTTCTAGAGCACCATGGTTATTAAATCTTGTTACAATTATTGGTCAACATCAACGATTTATAGAACGTATAGTTCGATTTTTGAAAATATAAACTACCTTGTATTGCTATAATCTGGGTCGAATAAATTATAATTGTCATACGATTTCCTATTGTAAAAACTAACTGGAATTTGGTAGTTGAAATTATAATCGCTAATATTATTGGGATAATACGCAAAACTAACTTCTATAAATCCAAGACCTATATCTGGATTATTGAGCCTAAATCCTACTCCATATGCCTGAGTAAGTTGTCTATTGTATAATAATGAGGTATTTGAATTGGAAATGCCAAATACACCAATATCTGCAAATGCAAATAAGCTCAAATTAAATCCTGCAAAAGAATAGGGACAATACACTACTGGCTCAATATTTAAAGTATAATTTTGAGAGGAATAAAATGCTCTTTTGTCGCTATATCCGATTATTTGATTGGTACTAAATGGTATTTCTTTTGGCTTATTAAAATAAAGTTGCATTTGATTGTATACAAAATATCTACAACTCCATTTTTTGATGTTATATAATGGTGATATATAATTTAGTCGCAGTTTTAAGTCGAATTCATTATTGTTGTATTGATTAATATAACTTGCAAGTTTTGATTCAATAAATATGTGACCTAATTTTTTTGGATAGATACTATAGTTTACAGCTACAGCAAAATAGAGTTTGTTTTTCTGTTTTTCAAAATAATCAACCCCTAGACTAATATTTGCATTGAGCCCACGAGGTAGAAAAGAAAATCTATTTGGGTTGAAAATATTTTTTTCTTTGTAGTAGTTCCAATTAGCTATGCCTATACTAGCTATATAAAATCTTCGAATAAAATAATACTCTCTCTTATCTTTATCTTCTGCAAATGGACGTTTTGTATATTGATTGACATATGCATTAGCAGATAAAATAATTCTACTAGAGTTCCATGCTTCATTTTTTATCTTTGGATTTAAAGAAAATGCCAACCAAGTAGTATTTCTAAATAAGTGGTTTTCTCTATTACTAGTACCATCATAATTGATGTTTTGTCTATAAAAATAATTATCAAATCTTCCAGCCCATCTAGTTTTTTCTGATACGAAATTTCGCTCCATCTTCCATCCATAATATTGATTTCGTCTATCTAGATATATATCTGGTCCTATCCTAACTCTTGATTTTTTTATTTGATTCCAATATAAATGCGTTTGATATCTTATTATATTTTTTGCGTCATAGTTGAGTGCTACACTCTGTAACATCTCTATAGGATAACCCAAAAAACTATTATAATCTATGCCAATACCTATTCTATCGCCAGCTATATCTGGAGAAATGTATCCGCTTAGCTTGTCTTGCATGATCACTTCTACTTTTGCTGAACATGAATCTATTTGTATTATTTTTATCAGTATATCTTTATTATGAGGATTGTCTCTTATGTTTTTCTCTGTTTGAGCAAAGATAGACGCCTCTATGATATCTCCTTCTTCAAAAAGCAATAATTTGTATGCGTATCTTTTTGGAGTATTAAAGGTAACTTTATTTATAAATTTGGCAAATGAAGACAAGGAATCGTTAGTAGGCTTATCTACACTTAAACCAACCGGGTCTATAACTTTTACGGTTATTTGATCAATCGTAAGCCCTTCGTATTGTTTATATAATTCTTCCGGTTTTAGTTTAGTATACTTATCATGTATTTGAGAGAATTCATTGAGTCTGATAGCTAGTTTCTTTTTTAAATCAAAAGTTTTATTCTTGGAGCTAGTAATTTTCTGTCCACTACAAATAAATGTATGGAGAAATATTATACTAATTACAAAAAATAAATTTTTATTCAATTAACTATTATTTATAGTTAAATATAATAATTATTTCTTTTATAAATAAAAATATTTGAACTAACCAGATAAGTCAGAAATGCCTAATGTTTATGCCAATCGTCATTGAATAGTTTTATCTACAAAACAAGTTTGCTTATATGCTTTGAACAATGCATCATTAAAATGGTGTGGCAGATAAACTTACAATATATTTAAAATAATATTGCCACACCTTATTTTAATGGGTATAAGTAAATGTAGTTTTGTGATAAAAGGATTCAAAGACTTGATTTTTTCCTTCTTTTTTATCAAGAAAAAAGAAGTCGCCAAAGGCAAAAAAATGCATATATACTATTATGTATTCTTATTTACAAGTAAATCGTGGTCTAAATTAGTAATCCTGAAAAATATATTCTAAGTATTAATAAATAAACTAATTGATAAATAAAATCCATAGTACCTTTACGAACTAATTCTATAACTTTTTGGTTTACGCTATATGAAATTACTACTTTCTTACCTCAATAAATACAGAGGACTCATACTACTAACTTTTGTTTTCGCAGCTTTTAGTCAAGTTTTTTCGCTACTAGACCCTACTTTTCTTGGAAAACTAGTTATAGATGACTTAGGAAAACACCCACATACATTTACAAATGGATTACCTAGAAATACAGAACAATTTATTTGGGGTTTAGCAAAGGCGATAGGAATATTGCTAGGTGTAGCTATGGTCAGTAGAATAGCCAAAGCTTTTCAGGATTACACTCAAAATGTAATAGTCCAAAGACTTGGAGCCGATATGTATTCAGATGGTTTGAAATATTCATTACAACAATCATTTCAAGAATTTGAAGATAAACAAAGTGGTCAAACGCTCAATATCATTCAAAAAGTAAGACAAGATTGTGAAAAATTTATTAGTTATTTTTTCAATGTACTCTTTATGGCTGTTGTAGGTATAATCTTTGTAGGCATAATGGCCTATAAAATCTACCCTCCAATCATTCCTGTCTATATAGTAGCAAGTATTATTTTAGGTATTGCCACTTTTTTCTTATCAAAAAAAATAAAACAAGTACAAACAAAAATAGTAAAAGAGACTAATGTACTGGCTGGAACTACCACAGAGAGTCTTAGAAATATAGAACTTATAAAAAGTTTGGGACTTACCAACCAAGAGAGCAAAAGATTGAATCTTGCATTATTTAAAATATTAAAACTTGAACTCGATAAAGTAAAAAGTATAAGAAGCATCAATTTTGTTCAAGGAACATTTGTAAATTTTCTTCGTCAAAGTATATTGTTCACCTTATTGTACTTATTATTTAAGGATCATCTAAGTTTAGGACAAATTATCACATTTCAGTTTTATTCATTTTTGATTTTTGGGCCACTGCAAGAGATGGGCAACGTAATCATGAGTTATAGAGAAGCTGAAGCATCACTGAGTAATTTCAAACAAATTTTAGAGTCACCTCTCGAGCCTAAACCTGCAAACCCAACTAAAATAGAACATGTAGATACACTTGAATTTAAGCATGTAGGTTTTAAGCATAAAACAGCAAGCAATAAAGCAATTGAAGATATTAGTTTTAAAGTAAATAAAGGAGAAACTGTAGCTTTTGTAGGTCCATCTGGTGCAGGAAAGACCACTTTAGTAAAACTTCTAGTAGGTTTGTACAAAGCACAAGAAGGCAATATTTTATATAATGGAATCGACTCCTCAAATATAGATATTGATGAACTTAGAAAACAAATTGGTTTTGTAACTCAAGACACACAGCTATTTTCTGGTAGTATCAAAGAAAACTTACTATTCGTAAATCCTAATGCTACAGATGAAGATATATTAGATGTTTTGCATAAAGCATCTTGTAAAAATTTATTGGCTAGAAGTGAAAATGGTATCGATACAGTAATAGGTGAAGGTGGTATGAAAGTAAGTGGTGGCGAAAAACAACGATTGTCTATTGCTAGGGCACTTCTACGTAAGCCTCATTTATTTGTATTTGATGAAGCTACTTCTGCTCTAGACTCTATCACTGAACAAGAAATCAGCACTACTATCAGAGATATATCTAGTAATAAAAATCAAATTAGTGTAATGATAGCACACAGATTATCTACTATCATGCATGCAGACAATATTTTTGTACTTGAGAAAGGTAAAATCATAGAAACAGGTAAACACGATGATTTGCTAGCAGAAAAAGGTCTCTACTATGCTATGTGGCGTCAACAGATAGGTGAGAGAAAAGAGTAATAAGATTTTATATCCTCCTACCTAATCAACATCATCATTCCTTTATCACTTTTTTCCTAATACTATTACCTTCTTCATCTTTTATTTCTAGTATATACATTCCTTTATCTAAAGCAGAAACATCTATACTTTGAGTAAGAATGCTTTTATCAATAATAAGCTTACCAGATATATCATACAAAGTATAAAACAACTTCTTACTTTTATCAAAATCTATATACAAATAATCAATTACTGGATTGGGGTAGATATTTATGTCTTCTAAATTACTAAGCTTATCTATACCAACTCCATGCCAAGGGATAAGGCTTATACTATCAATGAGTATATAAGCATCTCTTCCAGCAGGAAATGGTAATGTTGATGGAACTGAATCTAAAGGAGTATGCTCATCTCTTAAAAAATTACCTAATGTTAAATACTTTAATGAGTCTTTATATCCTGTATAAAAGACCCACGAAAACTCCATCCAATTAAGCGTATCATTTATAAAAGGAGTAGTAAATACAATATTATTAATACCAGTATCTATAACACCATAATTATTATTATTAATACTATCTTTTGAAATACAAATTTGAAGACTTGAATTATATACTGTAAGATTTGCTTTATTAACCCAAACTGACATCCTGTAATACTTATCTTCTTTTAAAAAACTATCTAATTTTACCTGTATATATTCCCTATAATTATGAAGAGATGCAGGATAAAGATATATAAAAAGTCCTATATAATTATTTGAATTAGAATTTTGATATGTAAAATAATTATTTGGTATATGAACATAATTATTACCAGTTGAATCATAGCATTTAGAAAAATAGTCTGGTGTAGCATTAAAACTTGGATTATACCAGTTACTTGTGAAACCATTTAATTGCCCATCCATTATTGGACAATTTATCTGTTCTTCAAAACCAGGATTTGGTATAAGATTTTGAGCTTTTATTTGAATACAACTAAACACAATTAATATTATTAAAAATGTATTTTTCATCTTATTAATATGTACTTCTTAGCTATTTAAATAATAAAATATAGGATATCATACGATATTTTTTATTTCGGATGATTCAAAATCCTATTCCACATGATTTGTTTTACATCATCTTTTAGTTTTTTTACTTCGTCTTTGCCATATTTCGTTGTATCTATTTTATCAAAATATATATGTACTAAGCCTGGTTGCATTTGCAAAGGATGATTGGGATGATATATTTTTTTTGCACCTATTAATGTTTGAGCTATAATCGGTACTTGAGTTTCAAGTGCAAGCCTAAATGCCCCATCATAAAATTCTTTTAATGGTTCATCAGTTCTATTTCTAGTACCTTCAGGGTATATAAATATTGGTTGTTTATCTTCTTTGATGGTTTTTACCATATATAAATAACTTTTCTTTCTACTTTCTTCACTACTCCTATCTACTAATATACCCAAAGTTTTTACCATCAAACCAAATATTGGAAACTTAGTCATACTTTTTTTAGATAGAAAAAAACCAGCTTGTTTGCTAGCACATGCATTGATAATAATATCACTCATGCTTTGATGATTACTTATAAGTACACAAGGACCACTTTCTGGCATTGATTCTCTATTGTAGTATTTTCTAAAAATAAGTGTTAGAGCTAATAAATACGGAGAAAGTATATGATAGTTGAATTGCACTAATGGATATTTTACTTTTTTGCCAAATAGTAATATCAATATTAGAAATATGGGTGTAAGTACTATCATAGCACTCATAAAAACAACAAGTCCCCAAATGACCCATAAAAATTTGAATGGCATTAATATATATTTCATAGTAGTAATTATTGTGTTTTTATTTTAATAATCTTTTGTACATATTCACTGTATTTTCTATACCAAAATACAAGGCATCTTTGACCAATGCATGACCTATACTCACTTCTAACAAATTATTGGTATTCTCTTTAAAATATTTAAGGTTATCAAGATTTAAATCATGACCTGCATTTATACCTAAATCTATTTGCTCGCAATAAATGGAAGCAGTTTTAAATGGTTGAATAGCTATTTCTTTTTGCTTATAAAAATCATGTGCAAATGGACCAGTATAAAATTCTATTCTATCAGTTCCTGTATTTTTAGCTGCATCGAGCATTTCTTTATCAGGATTGATAAAAAGCGAAACTCTTATGTTTTTTTCTTGAAGTCTACTCACTACTTCTTTTAAGAAATTTTGATTGGATATAGTATCCCATCCATTATCTGAGGTTAATGCGCCTGGTGCATCTGGCACAAGTGTACATTGATGAGGTTGTACCTCACATACCATTTTCAAAAATCGTTCATCTGGATAACCTTCTATATTCAGCTCCGTTTTTACTACTTCTTTTAAATCGTAAGCATCTTTATATTTTATATGACGTTCGTCTGGTCTTGGGTGAATAGTGATACCATCTGACCCATAGCTTTCACAATCTTTTGCAAATTTTAAAATATCGGGAACATTATTGCCTCTACTATTTCTAAGCAGTGCTATTTTATTTATATTAATAGATAATTTAGTATTCATTTGTTTATACTGATTTTGGTTTTTTGTTATTTATAAAAATACTTGCAACAAAAGAAAATACAATATAGCTAACAAAAAAATGTGCAGCCCAAGGTTTAGTAAAAAACAAGTTTTTTTTGATATAAGAAAAGAAGGCAATACTTGAAATTATTTTTATGAAAAACGAAGCAGATACTGCTAATAAAAAGAAATAATCTTTATTGAAAATAATTGATAGCTGACTTCCTAAATAAAACAAAAATGTAACGATACTTAAAAAAAATGTGCTAGCTACATAGTATTTAAAGTTCATACTGTCTACAAAATATGCTACAAGTACAAATATGACTAATAAAATACACTGAGCTATCAGATACTTTTTATTTATCATTTACTACCGATTTTATTACTTGATAAAGTGCTATTCCTACAAAAAGAAGTGTGATAAATGCCGTATATAAATGTTTTTGGTTGTTGGTTTTCATATCTATAAAATATCCAATACCCGCACCTATTCCAATAGTGGCAATCATTTGGAAGCCAATACTGGTATATTTTAAATATTTATTACTCGAATTCAAATTGAAATTATACAGGTTTATTTACTGGAGCATTACTTGGAGCTACTCCCATAGAGCACTTACCATTTATTTTGGCCCCTTCTTCTACTACTAGTTTTGTAGCTACTAGATCGCCATCAATTACAGCAGTTTTTCTTAAAAATACCAATTCGCTTATTTGCAAGTTGCCTTTTACTCTACCTTCAATAGATGCATTCTTACATATTACATTTCCTTCTATCAGTCCAGTTTCCCCGATTGCTAGTTTTGAGTTTACTTGAACATTACCAATCACTTTACCATCTATTCTTATATCGCCTTCCGTTTTTATATTTCCTTCTATTACAGAGCCCAATCCCAACATATTCATGGTTTTTAGAATTTGCTCAGAGTTGTTATTTTTATTACCTAAGTTTAGCATATGATTGAAATTTTTGTGTGTATTTAAAATTTTATATAATCTGTAGGGTTAATTGCTATTCCGTTATTCCATAGTTCAAAATGCAGATGTGGACCTGTAGTCTGTTCGCCACTATTTCCAATAATTGAAATTACATCTCCTGCTTTTACTACATTACCTACTTTTTTCAAAATTTTCGAGTTGTGTTTATATGTCGAAATAATATTATTTGAATGCTGAATAGTGAGTTCGTAACCTCCGTCCAAAGTCCAATTGCTTGAAATAACGGTACCATCCAAACAAGATTTCACAGGTTCATCTGCTGGGGAAGCAATATCTATTCCGTAATGATTTGTTTTGGCATCATACTTAGAAATAATATACCCTTTTGTAGGAGGAAAAAAGTTTAATTCATATAAGGGTATATTCGAATTGGAAGACTTAGAAGAATATGACTTAGTAAAACCTTTTTGCTCAGCTAAAACTTGCTCTCTAAGAAGCATTTCGTCTTCACTGATACTATATATATTTGATGTATCTACTTTAGTAGTCAATTTAACTGCCTTTTTACTATACGTACTATCAAAATCACCCTTCAATACATTATTCAAATTTAATAATTTGATATTATTCATATACATAGCAGATTCTATAGAATCAGTCTCATATTGAAGTTTCATGATTTTGCTTCTATAGCCAAAATCTCCCTGATATCCTGGTATGTAGTATTTAAGTGGTGTGTAAATAATAAGAATGGCTGTAAGAAAAATTAAACTCACAAAAATAGTACTACCTAAAATTGCAATATTTCTTTTAGTAAGTTTCAGTGAGGCAACTTCCTTAAATGAATCATCTCTTAATACTACAAAACGATACTTTATTCGTTTGGCATTTTTACTATTAAATAAGTCAAATCCTGATTTTATATCCATATCTCAACTAAAAACATACTGCTAAGGTAGTAAATATATACTAAGAAACAATCCTATATACTTATATATTTAATTTTCAGTTATTTACAATTAAATCATCAAAAAGCAATAAATTTCATATTCATTCGTTTTTTCATACAGATGTTTAGTTTCAAAATATGTAAATTTGTTGCTTTAGATGAAGTTTACTTATTTATAATTAAAAAAGTAATACATGCATCTCAATTTTTGATAGAATTATATGAAATATACTAATAAATTTTTTGCACTACTAGTTGTTGTTTTGTTTGGTAGTGTAGCATGCCATAGAACTAATAAAAACGCCCTCAGTGAAGCTTTTCATGACCTTACAGCACACTACAACTCAGAGTGGAACTCTAACGATAGACTACGTATCGTGATGAATAACATAGAAAAAAATCCTAATGACAATTACGATTCTATATTAAATATACATGAATTTGAAAATTTAAACACAACAAAAACCTATGCTGGCGATTATGAGTTGATGATAAAAAAATCAACGTTTTCTATTCAACAACATGAAAGTAGCAAATGGACAGACAATAATTTCTATTTGATGGGTATGGCTCATTTTATGAAAGGGGACTATACTTTGGCAGCAAATCACTTTCAATACATCACCTCTGAACTCAAAGAAGGATACAAAGATGAGTTTATAAATAAATCTAAACTCAAAAAGAAGAAAAAGAAAGAAAAAGAGAAGGTTACTAAAATAAAAGCAAAAATAAAAAAACAAAAAAAGAAAGGTAAAAAAGTAGACGATATTTCTACTCGTCCTCATGAGAAAGCATTGGATTTTAAGCCTTCTAGAAATCCTGCTTTGGTGATGCTCGCGCTTTCTTATGTAAAAAATGAAGAATTTGATAAAGCCAATTCGGTTATTTCATATATAGAGGCAGATCCCAAATTTCCAGATAACTACTTAGCCGATTTTTATCTCACTAAATCTACTTTTTATATAGAGCAAGCTAAATATGAAAATGCTGTAAGTCCTCTCCTATTAGGATTGAAGGAAATCAAAAAGAAAAGACAAAAAGCAAGACCTACTTTTGTATTAGCTCAAATATATAAAGAACTCAACCAACCAGAAGAAGCTATAAAACAATACGAAAACGTATTGAAGCTACATCCAGATTACAATATGGAATTCAATTCAAAATTGAATATCGCAATCATAACTGCAGATGGAAATGGGAGTAGCAAAAAAGCTAAAGATATACTCAGTAAGATGAGCAGAGATGGCAAAAATGCTGAAATGCTTGATCAGATATATTATCACTTAGGCAAAATAGCATACAAGGATAATAATAAAATAGATGCTATTGCTAATTTCAAAAAATCTTTAGTCAAAAACAAAGCGAATACAAATCAAAAAGGATTGTCCTATGTAGCATTGGCAAATGTATACTATGATGATGAAGAATATAAATTGGCTAAAATTTACTACGATAGCTCTCTATTAGTACTCAATAAAAATGCTATTAACTATAATCAAGTAAAAGACAGAAATGAAAAACTTACTAGATTAGTTGCTCAATTAGATATTATAGACACAGAAGATAGTTTGCAAGCCTTGGCTGATTTGTCTGAAACAGATAGAAAGAAAAAGCTTAGAGATATAATAAATGCAATGCTCAAAGCTAGAGAAAAAGATAACAGAACTAAGGTGGAAGGAAGTGCATCGGTAAATAGAACTGATGTAAACGATTTAGGTAGTTCATCTTTTTATTTTAATAATACTACGGCAAGAAACCGAGGATATAATAACTTTAAAAAACTTTGGGGAGATGTAAAACTGACAGACAACTGGAGAAGACAAGATAAATCTAACAGCGATATAGCCAATTCTAGTGGTGATCCAGAAGATGCTGATAATGCCTCCGCCTCATCTGACTATAGAGATGAATTGAAAAAACTACAAGATGCTCTACCTATTACCTCAGAACAAAGAACTATGAGTAATAATAAAAAGG
This sequence comes from Chitinophaga pinensis, assembly GCA_945860705.1. GTDB lineage: Bacteria > Bacteroidota > Bacteroidia > Chitinophagales > CAMDFR01 > CAMDFR01. The sequence goes on from CAMART010000015.1 coordinate 71,627, forward strand.
TAGATGCATACTTTCTATTAGCTAATATTTATAAGGATGATTTTGACCAAAAACAAAAATCAATAGAAACTTTTGAGTTATTACTTAGCAAATACCCTGAAAATAAATATGAAGTAGAATGCTATTACAATCTGTATTTGCTCTATGCCAATACAAATTCTACTAAATCAGAACAATACAGAATGGCTATCCTTAATAAATTTCCTACAAGCATAATCGCTCAATCTATTAAAGACCCAGAGTTTTTGAAAAATCAAAAATCTAAAGAACAAATAGTAGAAGAAACATATACAGATGCATATAATCTATATACTAGCGGTTCTTACGAGCTTTCTTATACTAAATGTAAAGATGCTTTAATCAAATTTAAAGGCGATAAACTTGAACCTAAATTTGCTTATTTGTCTGTGCTTAATATAGGTAAACAAAGGAAATTTGAAGAATTTAAAATGGGTTTAGATAATATAATCAAAACCTATCCTACGAATGCTGTAAAAGAAGAAGCTGAAAAAATGTTGCTATATATGAGCAATATGAGCGATTATCTAAAGCAAGACTCTACTATAAATTATACTAAAAATGAAGCTATTCGAATCAAAAAAGAGAAAGAAGATAAAGAAATAGCTGATAGACAAAAAGCAACAAGAGATTCACTAAAAGCTATTGCAAAAGCAGAAACTAAAAAAGAAGATGCTAAAGACCCTAAAAAAGATGCTATAAACAAAGCACAAAGGATTCAAGATAGTATAAATGTATTCAAAATAGATTCTACAAGAAACGATAGTGTGCTAGTATACAAAGCTAAATATGAAATGCCTGATGGCATGGACTTATCTAAATTTAAAAAAGAAGCAAATGTAATTCATAGAATAATAATAGTACCTGCCAATGTAGAGCTCGCAAGTACTGAATTCAATACTAAAATAAAAGCATTTAATTCGACTAAGCCGATTTATAAAAAATATATAGTGGGCAATCTTTTACTTAGTGCCACATCCAAACTCATCACAATCAAAGACTTTGCAAATGAAGCTGATGCAATGGCCTACTATGAAGAGTTTATGAAAAGTGATGCTATGAAAACAACTAAAGCTGGAGACTATAGAGTAATAGTAACTACTGCAAAAAACCAATCTGTTGCAGTAGGAAATGGATTGCTAGACAACTTATATTGGTTCTTTAAAAATAATTATTTGAAGTAGATACGTATTATTAGTTATCCATCTCTACCCTCTTCAAATCCAATAAATTCATAGCGTTTGATTCGAGCCCTTTGATATTTTTTTGACTAAGTCTCAGCACTTGGTCATAATATAAAGGTATCACAGGTGAAGCTTCATGAACTATATTTTCCATTTGATAATAAAGTTGAATTCTTTTTTCAGGATTATTTTCTAGTAGAGATTGTTCATACAATTCATCAAATCGAGCATCTTTAAATCTTGTATAATTCGGTGGTGCTCCATTTTTGCTATAAAACAAACACATATAACTCTCACCCTCCGGGTAGTCTGCTATCCAAGAAGCTCTGAAACAACTCACTTTACTTTGGGTCATCCATTCTCTCAAAAGTACTGGCAATACTACTTCTACTTTCACACTTAAGCCTATTTTATTGGCTTCGTTAGCTATATACAATGCATATTCTTTAAAATTTTCATTAGTATAAATAGTAAAAGGCACCAATTTTCCTTCCTTTTTCACAACTAAAACGAGACTTTTTGCTTTTTCTACATCATATTCATAACCTTTTACAAAATTGGTATCGTATCCAGACAAACCATATGGAATCATCCCTGCATCAGCCTCTTTTCCAATATTATTTCTAAGGTATTGTATGATTTTTTTTCTATCAAAACAATGATTTAGTGCAAGTCGTATTCTTTTGTCTATAGTTTTTTGCTGTTCCAGATTAAAACCAATATATTCTGTTTTTAAATACGGACATTTAGAAAGATTACTTTTGCTTACTAATTCTGGCAAAAGATTTCCATTATCATCCATCACTTCTTTAGCAGTAGTTACATTGATATCAGTAATGAAACTTAATTTTCCAGCTTTATATTCCAGCAATTCCGTTTTTTTATTTTCAATAAAAGATATTTTTATACCATCTAAATATGGAAGTTGATGATTACCATCCTTTTCAAAATAATTTTCATTTTTGATAAGATATAGAGCGCTATTTTCTTCCCAAACCTTCATTTTGAATGGTCCTGTTCCTACTGGATGATATGCAAATTGTCTCCCGTACATTTCAACAGCTTCTTTGGGAACTATAAAAGTATATTGCATACTCAAAATACTCAACATTGGGGGAAATGGCTTAGAAAGCTTCAACTGAAAAGTCGTATCATTTAGAGCCATAAAAGCTTCTTTATTGTCTATTTTATCTCTAAAAATCCAAGCACCCGGTGAAGCAGTTTTGGAGTCAATGATTCTATTAAATGAGTATACTATATCGGATGCAATCAATCTTCTTTTTGACTCAAAACACTTATCTTCAATAAAATAAACATCATCTCTTAAATAAAAAGTATAAGTCAATCCATCTTCTGAAATCTTCCATGATTTAGCCAAACAGGGTTGAATTTGTAATTGATTATCTAGTTGCACCAGTCCATTATACAAATGATTGACACACCAAATATTTGATTGGTCTTTGGCATAAGCTGGGTCTGTAGATGAAATACCCGCATTTTCGTTATACTTAAATATTTTTAAAGACTTTTTC
>CAMART010000016.1 GCA_945860705.1 Chitinophaga pinensis
CGCGCAGTCGAGATGCCTCTTCAAATTTCTGTTCATGAATCAATGCGCTTTTTTTTACTTTAAGTTGTTCTAACTCTGCATTTAATTGATCTATAGTCCATAGACTGATATTATCATTGCTGTAGATATTTATCTTATCAATGATGGCATCAAAATACGCATTAATATCATTGCGCCACAAATAATTTGGATGATAAGTTCTGAAAGCAAAAGGAATACCTAGCATGGTTACTTTAGCAAGGGCTCTTTCAGAGAAGTTAGAAGGAATTTTACTAAATGCCAATCCACCAAAATTATCATGGATCACGCTGTCGTAATTTGGACCTGTTAAAAACAATACGATGCTTGGTTGCAAGATTTTTATTTCTTCTTTAGCAACATCAAAGTTCATCTTCTCTGCTTCATAGATATAGTCTGGCGGGAAACCTTTTTCATTATACTTTCCAATCTTTACTAGATTATTCCAGACAAGGCTGATTTTTTTGTTTGGATATTTTTCTTGTAGCAATGAAATAAATCTACTCACTCCATTCCAAAACTGACCACCATAGTTCCAACATTCACCTTGGTTCAAAAACTCGTCGTAATATGTTAATGTCGTTTCGATTTCATTTTGAAATGGGCCTTCCCAATCATTGGTCTCCTGACCATAGACCATGATTTTTATATCGGCTGCTTGGTATTCTTCTTCATTGATAGAAAGCAGTAATGGATTAGTAGGCTTCTCATCCAATTGCACATCTGAAAGAATATCTTGCATGGTAGCAGATAGCATATTCCACTTTGATTGGTATAAGTTTAAAAATTTTTTATTCATAGTTTAATGTTTTTTAATTTAATAAATATTCTTCTTATTCATAGGACGTAATCAATTCTCTTATAACTTCTAATACAACATCAATCTCATCTCTCTTTTTAAATATTTTATGATAGATTATTAAAAGCCTCTTTAATTTCATCAAATTTTGTGGTATGTTCTTTCATCTCTATCTTGAAATGTACTGTTATAATTTCGACTTCAAATGGAGGTATTTCAAGAAGTAACTTGATTCTAGAACTTGTCTTTTTATTCAATTTTATCATATCATCACATAAAATAACAGCCTCATAGTTTTCCTCTATTATTAGCTTTTCTCTAAAACCATTCCATTCGTCATTCTCACTGGTCAACTTAAGCGAAATTTCCTCAATCTTTTCTTTTATAATGATATATAATTTTCTTTTACTCTCCGTCATCTAGCACTTTATCTATGGTTATTAATATAGATTTTAGTTCTTTCAAAATTGTATCAATAGATGCACTATCTTCATATTTTTGAGCCAAGACTAATTTCTGTTTCCATTCTGTTAGTTCCTTTTTTTCATTATCTAGCGAATGTTTAAGTCGTTCGATAAGTTTTTTTGATGTTGGATGATTCAGCATTTGTTGTGTTTTTTTAATAAGTAATTAATAAAATACATAATTCATAAACACAAATTTATATAAGCACTAGGCAGCCTATTTGCGTTTTGCTTTTTTATTGAAAAAAAATAAAATAAATAAAAACCGATACTACGTATAAAAGTAGAAAAATATTTAATGGCATTACAAATGCCAGATAATCTTCATTTCAAGATGCGTTTCGCTAACATCTTAAACAGCTAGTTGTTAGCTTTTAGGTCTTTTAATTTTCAGCGTTTGGTTTTCATTATTTAGATCGTACTCAAATTCAGATAATAGTTCTTTGTATGTCGAATTAAACCTTTCGCTTAAAGTTCCTTTAATTAAATTACTTCTATTTATCGGTGGTAAATTTTTTGGCCAATTTAAAGTTTGTTTATATAGCTCAAAATTATTTATCAACCAATTTTTTTTTGTGAAACCATTATTGCTTATTTCTGTAAGGGCTTTTAGGTAATTTTCTTCATTAATCCTTTCGATTTGGGCAGATGTGTTGTTAATTTGAGTTTTTCCTCTGTGACATTGTATGGAATTAATATGCTTAAACTCTTTTAAAAATCTAACATGCATTGGATCCTCTACCCCTCTAATCTGCCCTACAAAATTGATATAACCAAACAATCGATTCAAGAATCTATCAAATAGCTCATCAGGTATTTCATTTGCTGACACTCCAAAATGCTTGCAGACGGCACTTTCTAAGCCATTCATTTTTAAATCATGTAACATGGCTCTTATTTTCTTAAGCAATTTTCTATCTACATTTGGTTTTTCGTTTACGGTAATACCTGTAACTACCTGTCTGCGATACCATGGACGAAGTCGCAACTTTTTCTCATTGATTCTAAAATCATTTCTATTGATTATAGAAACAATATCAAGAATGGTATCCTCAGTTATGGTATCATTTGTAGAAAATGATAGGTCATCTGCATATCTAGAGTATGTGATATCTCGCTCATCGCAATAAGATTTCAATTGCTGATCGAGGTCAAAGCAAATAAAATTGGAAACAATAGGCGATGATGGAGCGCCAGTCGTTAACTTGCCTTGATAGGTAACTAATAATGCCAGTGCAGTTGCTATTTCTTCATTAAAATCGAAGAGTGAAGAAATAAAAACAGTTCTCACTCTTTGGGCTGTGATACTGGGAAAGAAATCTTTTAAATCAATATTTAATAAACTTTTTTTATTTACATGTTGCTCAGCATTTAGCAGAATATTGCATTTCCTGCCATATTTTTTAGGGTTGATTGTAAAGCCATTGACTTCAACAGGTTTGATAAGAGCATAATAAGCTTGTAGATAAAAATTTATTCGTCCTTGTATAGCTTTTAATTGTTTATTTGGCTCATAAATATCTCGAAAACCGCTCTTCTTTTTTGCTATTTGATAATGTCTATAATTAGGATTATTGATAGCATCTTCCAATTGATAAAAATTACGCTTAACAAGTAAAGAAAGTTCTTTTGCATTTGATAATCCTACAAATAAGTATGCATTGAGCTCGTAGTAACTTCTTTTCCCTTTGTTATATCGAAAGTATTTAGGACGACTTATGAAATCACGCCAAAGCCCTTCTTTCGAGTACGGCATAGATAGAATTAGTTTATTTTTACTTGTTGCCATAGTTTTTTAATAGTTTAAAAAAAGGAGCCGTTGCTAATTATCTTTGACCGTAATACAATATCTTATGTTGGAGCGCAGCGGAGACATAAGATAAGCTTGCGTCAGGGCATTACACTCCAACATGGGTTGCTGGAACACAACCACTAGTCCTTACTTTGAATTTACACGGTTTTGACTCATAATTTTTTTAAGCAACGGCCCTTTATTATTTAGAATGGAGGCACATCAAAATCATCCATTCTATTTTTTGATATATTAAATTTACTTTCATATGTAGCTTCTTCCGCGTCAAAATCTTTCAATTGAGAAGAGTAATTTTTGAGCACAAGCTTAGCAGTTCCTAAAAACCCATTATTATTTTTTGCGACAATCACTTCCATTATGCCTCTAGTATCATTACCTTCTTCGTCTTGGTATATTTCATAATATTCAGGCCTGTAAATGAAGAATACTTTATCAGCATATTGTTCTAATGCACCACTTTCTCGAAGATCTGATAGCATTGGACGTTTAACCCCACCACGCACTTCAACAGCCCTGCTCAACATACTTCCTGCAATGATACATACATTATACTCAAGAGCGATTTCCTTTATTTCCTTTATTATATAATTTAATTCAGCATCTCTATTTTGATTAAATTTATAGGCACTGAGTATTTGAATATAATCAATAAAAATACATCTAACGCCGTTCTCCTTGATTTGTTTGATACACAAGGCTCTCAAATTACTAAGATTACTCCTACAATCATCATTAATATAAATTGGATATTGATTCATCCTATCCACTAATGGGCCAAGTTCAGCAAGCTCCTCGGCTGATAGACTACCAAACGAAATTTTTGCAGGATTCATGCCTATTAATACACCAGCAAAGCGATTGATGAGCAAATTTGCATTGGTATCGAAAGTTACGTATAAAACAGGGACTTGTAGCGCAATCTCTAATGACATATTAATCATAAAGTCGGATTTACCCATACCAGGTCGTCCACCAACTAAAATTAATTCGCCAAAGCTCAGCCCATTAATAATCTTATCAATATTCTTGAAATTGGTTTGGATATGATTATCAATTTGCTGACCATTTTTAAGCTTCTCTACTGCCTTAGAAAAGATACTTGACAAGGAAGGCGCGCTTACTGATTCATATAGCTTGTATTCATGATTTCTCACTGTTTTAATCAGATCTGTACAAAGTTCCTTTTCAGTAATATCTTCTTGTTTTAGGAGCTCATTTATTTTATTTATTAGTAGTTCTTTCATGGAATAAAAGTAGGTTTAGTATTTTGAATTTTTTGATTTGTTGATAAATTTTGTTTCATTTTTTTAATTGAGTATTCGCTTTCAAGTTGTTACATTTTTTCAATTACTTTTAAATATTAAGAAGATAACTCTTAAAATTCTATCCAATAGACTTTGTTTACTTATAGGTAGTTCTCCTATAGTCTCTCCCTTGCTACAATGCGCTATAAATTCGCAGGTATAGGGTTTATTGCATTGCGCACCCATTGACACACAAGGAACTTGTTTCGCTTTTAAAACTAGTTTGAGCCTTTCAATATTTTTAGGGATACTCGTCATTTTTTCTTCCAGTTTTGCAGTAACATCAATAATTTCAAAATCACCATCTCTTGTTGCCAAAACAATATTAAATGCCTCAATGCTTTTGAGAACTGATTTGCAGACATAGTATTGTATTGCTGCATCGTTCATAATCACCTCCGTTAAAGTTGTTGAGTTTTTAACCTCATAAATAGTTAATTTATTTCCATTTTCTTGATGTAATACATCTGTTAAAACCAACACCTCATTATACACAAAAGCAGCTTCAAAAATAGTAATCTCTTTCCCTTTTGCTATTAGTGCTTCGGTATAGGCGCTATACAAATGAAATTGATTTTTAAAAATCTTCTTTAAATCAATGGCATTGACAAAAAAACTTCTGAAATGATCTTCAAAACTCCTACCTGCATCAAAAAGTAGTTGAGTTTTAGCACTGGTAGGTGTTTTGTATTTAGCATGAAATTTATTTAAATACAAGGCCTTAGGGCATTGTAAGCCACGTATATAAGTACTTTTCGAAAGTAAATGATGTTTAATATTTTGTTGACTTCCACTCGTAATATAATCACTTTTGAGTGCGTCAAGCTCATCAAAACTTTTCGCCAATGCGATTTGTTTGTCTAAAATTTCAGCGAGCGGGAGAAATACTCTATCCATGCCTTCCTCAGTAATCATCACTCTTAAATCTGACTTCTGCATCCATGCTTTTATCTGAGTATACTTCTGCTCAGCACTATTAAACTGTGCGACTAAAAAATCATTGTCCGCATCTTGGGTATATTTTTTTAAATATTCTAACATATTTTTGGTTTTTTTCAGTATTTGTGTCTTTGATTCATGCAAAAGTAGGATAGCAAAACGCAATGTATTTGCATTCAACTATTATTATTTTAAAAGATTAATGTCTACATCTTTATTGGCTTTTCTATTTCGAGTTCTTACTATCGTTGACTTGTAATTAGATGGAAATTTATAATAGTAAAATGTATAGTCATCTACACATGGTAAATCTGCTAAATCCACATTTTTTAATAAATCAATATCAATTTCAAGCCTTCTAGCCAATTCCTTAGCGTAATATGTGTTTCTGGTAATAACATTATACTGTTCGTATTTGTAGGGAGATAAATTAGTATATGGAATAAATTCAAGCGCATATAAAAATCCAAAATCACTATACTTCCCTTTTTTAAATAAATCTATTATCATTTTCCATCTTGGTATTACTTTGAATACAATTCCATATACACACTCATCAATTTTAAATGTTGTTACATAATTTTTAACTCGTGACTTTGTTGTTTTAATAAACAAATCAAACTTTTGATATAACTTTTTAGGGAAGTGGAAGACGAGAACGATACAATTATCTATTTTTATTGGCTCCACTGCATCAGGCATATTAGCAACTACTTCTATATAGGCATTAACAAAACCAAATTCCCTTGCAATTTTTGGTGTTAATATTTTATCAGCAATTTGTATGGTGGGCAACAAGTACTTTGTACATAAATTCATTTTGACATCAGGTTTTGACGACTCTAAGTATTTCATTAATTCTCCTTTTTTTGACTTAGGCTCCTTTTGCACAGTCTCTAAATCGAATAGTAAAAGTTGATTCATTTTTTTTTAATTTTTAGGTGTTATCACATTGCTCAATTCAATATGGATTTAGATAATCACTTGCTTGTTTATATTATTATAATTTACAAATGAATAAATATCTTCTACTTCGCAAACTATTACTAAATTTGTTTCATTTGCTCTGTTATTCTTTTTTGTAATAAGTTCAGTTCCATAACTTATCTAACTTATATTATATACAACCCCTTGTTCATCAAGTAACTTTTTTAAAAAAGAATCCTCTGGCATAATGCTATTGTCCGCATCTGTTTTAATTACTAACTTCTTTGGCAAGTTGGCATAATAGTTAGCAATGGGCTCATAATATTTTGGAAATAAATGCATAAAATCATACTGTACTTGAAAAATATCTATACGATATAATAAACTAGGAAGCATATAAATAGAAGCTTCATCTTCATCATGTTCTTCCATAGACTCGCAGCAATGAATATGTAAAAACAAAATCTCTAATTTGTCAAACAGTGTTTCATAGTTTACAAGCCATCTCAGCAATAGGTTGTACTTTTTTTTACAGATTCCTTGTATTTTAAATTCAAGCATAGCAGTTGTTGTTATCTTATTGAGTTTATGTAATTCAACTAGACTAGAGGAATGTGAATAGATAGCGGCAAACTTCGCTTTATAATGTCCTTTATTGGAGCTAACAACTTTCTTCCATTGACTTTCATATCTATCTACCCAATCTGCCAAAATCTCAATGTTTATGTATTTTATCCATTTATTATTTTTTTTTGGATTCATATACTGATCATGTAGTAGAATAATTTCCTCACAAGCTTTATCACAAATCTGTACTTCTATCCAAAAATTGACTGGTGGATTGAAATCGAATCGCTCGTCGTATTCTATTTTTATGCTGCGTGCAAACCTTTGTTTCTCTTCTGACCTAGATAATAAAGCAAAATTTGGACAATAAGCTATATCCAATACCTGGTCATCATTATCCGTTTGAATAATCAAATCCAAATAATTCCTTGATTTATTACCGATAAATCTATATCCACTTTCGCCATTATGACAACTTTTACAAGTGCACTTTCCAGCAATAGGAATAAATTTCGTGTCTCCTTCTCGTTTAAATTCAGCAATCAAAGCGCTTAACTTTTCAATAAAAACTTCTTTTGAGGCGTCATTATAGGAGCGGTTGTTGGCAAGCACCATATCTACCATATCCATTCTTAAATCACAGAGAAAAAATAGTAATGCCTCTTTTTTAAATTCGTCCATTTGTTTATTTTTTATTAGGTTTCTTTTTAATGATTTTTACTTAGTCTCCCCCATTAGCTCATTAATTAAATGACTCGTATCTACTAATCTTTCAAAGAAGTCTTCAAATTGCTCACGACTTACTTCAAAAAATTCAACTGGCTTCATGCCTTCCCCATTATAGGCTACACTCACTGTAAAGTCAGTCAAATTTTTATGGTCTGGATAAGTTCTTTCTATCCATAGTTGTAATAATTTCCCTTGTTTTATTCTTAGTAAAAATCTTGTTTTCATATATTGAATTATTCTTTAGGTAAGGAGCTTAAGCGAGACTCTTTTCTTTGTAAGTTTAATATGTACGGGTTATTCGCAATGTTCGCACGCTCTACTTCTGTTTGTTTATAATAAAAAATATAGTCATCTGATGTTGGATATTCATCCAAATCGATATCACTTAAAACACTTGGGTAAATACCCAATGCATACGATTTCTCTTTAATATAGGAGGGGTCCCTTGTAATCACTTTATATTGCTCAACAGCAAACTTTTTATCATTTTTATGATTAATAATAAATTCATCTGCATAACTTTTACCAAATGCACTGTATTTACCATCTTTAAACAAGTTCAAAATAAATGACCACTTAGGCAATACATCAAAAGCTATGGCAAATACGTAATCATCAATCTTGTAGCATCTATTGAAGTTGGGCACCTCCAATTTAAATTGATTGATAAGTATTTCATTTTCTTTTTCACTTGATTCGTCGAAATTGAATATCATATAGATGCAATTCTCTTTATTTAGGAGTAAGTCACCTTTCTCTAATTTAACATGTACTTCTAGATAAGCATTCACAAACCCTAATATTTCAAGGGTACTTTCCGAGAAATTATTATGAGTAATTTGAATGGATGGGAGCAAATATTTACTACATAAATTTTTCTTTATCTTTGCTAAAGTTTTTATAGATTCCATATTTTATAAATATATTTTTTTGGATTTAGATATCTTTTTTGATTTAGAAAGGCAAATCATCCTCAATTTCCTTTTCTTCCTTGATTTTGTTCTGTGCTGAATTGTTGTCTATATCTCCAACCATTGTGGATTTCACTAGCTCTACTTTCCATGCTTTAATATCGGTAAACCAACGACTATTGTATTCTCTACTTTCAATGTCAAAATCAATTTTTAGAACATTGCCGACCTGAAGCTCTGCTTCTTTAATTTTATTTCCCCAAATGGCAATACACATTTTCTTTGGATATTGATCATCCGTTTCAAGGATCACTTCTTGTTTATACCAATCGCCATTTTTGCCTTTACCTGTTTGCATAGGTAGTACCTGAATTAGTTTTGCGGTTAATTGCATTTTTTATTTTATTTAGTTTTTAATAATATGTTTTAGTTTGCTTGAGCAAATTTAATTTACGTGAACGAAGTCTATTTGCGTTTTGGTAACATCTTTCTAATGCTTCCTTTAATAAACCTCATCTAGTATAAAACCAACGTATTCTTTGCTCGAGTAATAGCTGTATATTGATATTTCAAATCTCGCATGCCCATTGTACCCATAAACACTTTATCCCATTCACCACCTTGTGCTTTATAGCAAGTAATAGCATGACCATAAGTCAATCTTAAAGCTCCAACATACCTATCGCTAGACGGAAATCCACTTTCACTATATATTTTATTTTTTCTGAATCGTTCTCCTCGTAATCTTTTTTCATGTATGTCATCCATATTTCCCGATGGAAAATCTATACAATCAATCAAAATATAATCTTCAATTATTTGCTCTTCTCCGTTCAAAGCTTTTGCTTTTAGTTTTATTGGACAAAAACGTAAGCCAGCTACTATTTCAGTGCAATCTAAATTTACATCTAAAACCTCTACATGATCACCTGTATATAATTCTACACCATTCCTATTCCATTTTTGAGTCACCAACATCCAATCTCCTATTTCAATTTTCCTTACATCTTTTCCAAATATTTTGTTTCTTACTAAATTATTAAAAAGCTTATTGCCATTATGTGAAGGGTTAATAGAGATGCAATATTCTTTTGGATTATTCATATAATTCTCTACATATTTGGTAGTAGCCCCATTAATACTATTAAATCTAAATGCATTTATTGTACAGTTTGTTGCATTGTTTTTAATAGCATTTCTAGTATTGGTAGCTTCTCTCAATATGTAACTTCCATCTTCTTGTCTTTTCACTTCTGTAAGATAAAATATCGAACCTTGAAGTCTATAATTTGAAACTAAATAATCCTTATCAAGCGCATAAGAATGTTTTTCATGTATTGGAGCTAACTGATAATTGTCACCTAAAAAAATAATTTTATTTTTTGGATTCCCTTCCTTCGCAAAACTTACAAGCGTATCAAGTACCGACTCCTTGCATTTAAACAACGAATTCGCTTCATTGCTCACTTGTGAAGATATCATAGATGATTCATCTACTATATATATTTGATAAGTATCTTCCTCATTCTGCTTTGGTGAAAAAACAACTTCCCCGGTTTCTTTATTTACAGTAGTATCAAAAATCATAGAATGAATCGTATTGCTAGACACATTCGATTTACGACCCAATAATCTTGCTGCTTTAGCAGTAGGTGCCGCTATCTTATAGGTCAATTCTTTTGCATTCATAAAGCTAATTAAGGCTGTCGTGATGGATGATTTCCCTGTACCAGCCGCACCACATAAAATCAAAAAATCATTATTGTCCTTTTCATCCACAAAGGCAGACATTGCTAGCAATGCATTTTTTTGCTCTACAGTTGGATTCTCAAATTGAAGATGGTCGAGTATGGATAATTTCATCATAATTGCTTTCTTTTTTAATTCTGAAACAAAGATGAAAGTCAACTATGCAGTACAACTTCATAGATAAAAAAGAACAATTTTTTCAATGATATTGTACTTCGAAATAACTAAGACAGCTTATAGTTATTGCCTTTTATGTATTATATTAATTTCCAGTCTATACTTTTTTTTGCAGGATTATAACTTTTTATAGCTTGTCCTTTGAAGGTACATCCATCTATAAGTTTATATTTGGAAACCATATTTGGGTGTATGTAAACGCTATCAACAAATCCAAAAGATTTACCTTCTGGTATTTTTACTATACCAGATACATCTTTCATAAATTCCATTTTAAAAGCTTCATCCTGTAACTTTCTTGTTGTGTATACTTGATGCCTGCCTTCTTTACTTTCTCCCTGAAAACGGACTTTCAAAGTATCTCCAACTTTTACATCCGATAAAAATCGATCATACTTAAAAAAGCCAACTTTTGAATCAGCACTAATAAAGTGTAGTATTTTTTTGCTTGAATTCACAAACTCAACAAAAACTATTTCTTCAGCTATATCACTAAATAAAATAGATTCTGCCATATTGCTGTACTCTGTATAAAAGTCAAGGTTTGATTTTTTGCTTACTGCAGTTTTAAACCATGTTTCATCCTGCCAATGAGCAACTTCATCTGGTAAGATATAGTCACTGATATTTCCTACTTTGACTAATAATTCGATCTCTGTTTTGGCCTCATTATGTAGCTTTTTGGCAATTAGAATCTTTGCCATTTTTTGTCTTAAATTAACCAAAATTTGTTCCAGACTTTTGCATGATAATGCTTTACAATAACAAGCAAAAAACATATCACTATCCTCCGGGAAAGCTTCGGCTATAATTTCCCAAATCCAGAAATCGTTTCGTTTTTTCTTAGCAAAGGGAATAAGTGATTCAAGCATATTGTCCTTATCACCCAATGATAATAAAAGCTTAGCTTTGAAATAGGCAGGATAATGAAATTGCGGATAGTTATCTACTATTTCGGATAAAAGCGGTAGGAATGCTTCTGCCTTATGTCTATTAAATATTTTATTACCTTCATGATTATATTTGGGCAATAAGTTTTTTGCATAAGCAATGTACGCTTGCTCAGCAATTGCCATTACTTCTTTACTATTAGGTATTTTTTCCTTTTCAAAATCAGCGTCCAAAAAATTTTGAAAGCCCCACCAATCTGCAAATGCCACATAATGTTCAGTGTCTTTGAGTGATTTATGAAATGCTTTAAATAAAAAACTATATTCAGCAGATGGCTTTTGGAAATGGAAGCTTTGAGTAATCTCAAAGATGCTGATAATTTTTTTTGTGTCAGTTGGCTCAATTTTACATAAGCTAAATACCATTTTCCCAATCTGCCAACATATTTTCTCGTAAAACAATTTTTCTAAATTAGGAAGTTCTAATTTGGCTATTTCATCCAACCATGAAATAAACGTATCAAACTGCTCAGGTGTATTATCCTTTTTTACGAAACTATAATAGACCCAACTAATGTTGCGTTTTGGCCCTTCTAGCTTAAAATGTATTAAATTTTTCCTTAGTGATTCTTTTTCTATATCCTCTTCAAAATCATTCCCTTCAAGTTCAGCTAAGGCTTTTATTGTTGATAGAATATTCTCAATTTCTATTTGTAAAGCGTCATGATTTATGTTCTTAATAGCAATGTCTAAATCTTTTTTTGCCAATCGCAGAGCTTCCATTAGTTGACCTGACTGTCTTAGTTCTTTTATATCCTGATTCTCTTGCGAAAAATCAATATCTGATAAGCCTGTCCAAATAATAAACTCATTTCGTTTTTGTTTATCTCGGATACTTTGGTAGATACTGACGCACATTTTTTTAAAAGAATCTTGCTCTTTTAGAAATGGAATCAATTTTATTTCTTCGATAAGGATATCTAAATGTGTCTCGTCTGTAATTGTTTTTGACATCTTACTTATAACAACAGGTAACTGGATCATTAGCCAATCCATATTGCCGACTATACTTATAATATGTCTCAACTCTTTTAGTCTATCGATAAACAAAACAAAATTGTCTAATGAATCTTTTAGGAGATAGTACAACAGTCTATCTAGGAAGCACTCTAGCCAACTGACCTTCATCTCTGGGATTGCAATTAATGTAGATTCTATGTAATCTTTAAAGGCGGGGTCTGATACCATTGGATGATCAACTGAAATTTCCTCTGTTATATTCATTTGTCTCTTAAACAAGTTTATCGCCTCTATTTTATATAATATAATTTCATCTTTACTTTTATTTATCTCCGAATGGATAAATACATAAGCCTCCTCATATTTTTTTTCAGATATCAAAAGTTCTATTTTGCTTGTTATTTCTTTATACATTTTAATTCATTTTATAGACTTATAAATAGTAAAAGCTTCTTGTACGGTTTTTTCTCTAATTACTTTGGCTACTCTGCCTGTTGGAGCCATCAAGGCAAAATCCTTTTCAATTGTATTGAGATAATCAATTAAGCCTTTCAGGATGGTTGTTTTACCACTACCAGCATACCCTTTTAACATAAACACCTGCACCGGACTGGCTAAAAAAGCTTCCAGCTTAGTTAGAGCAGTTTCCTGGCCCTGACTTAGTTTTAAATGCTTAAAGTGATTGAATATGCTCATATTGTCTCTTTAGAACTTTTAATTAAAGCTTTACTAAATAATTCTGTAACTTTCTTTCGTCCACTGGAAAATCCATCTGTTGTATAACATAAAAAAGTATCTAATCCATATTTACAAAGATTTTCAACAGATAAAGGTTCTCTTTTGTGGATTGGCTTATAATCTTGTATGTTAGATTCAAATAGGTTTATATTTTCAATTAAACAATTCAAAATAAATTCAAATTCATATAAATTAATTGCTGATGCCTCCTTATATAAATCCTCTAAAACCTCATCCTCAGAAGATTCTCCTTTTGATCCAATTTTTGTAATTCCATTTCTTAAGAAATAATAAGCTATTAAAGCATCAAAATTTTCTCTTGAAAACGGAAAGATATTTTTACCCTTTATTTCGATTAATTTTTTCATAATGTAAATTTATTTTTATTCTGTGCGGTGTAACTGCACAATAAAATATTTTTAAAAAGGCAATATATCGTCTTCACTATTTGGAATAAAGTCAACCGTATTAACGGTATTGTCAGGTGTGTTTTGATTACTTGCACTTGCTATCGTTATTTTCCAAGCTTTAATATCGGTATACCATTTACTGCTGTATTCCCTGCTTTCGATGTCAAAATCAATTTGCAATAAGTTACCGATTTGCAATTGACCTTCATTGATCTTATCTCCCCAAATTGAGATGCATACTTTTTTAGGATATTGACCATCAGTTTCAACAATGATGTCTTGTTTTTTCCATTCTCCATTTTTACCTGTACCGGTTTGGATTGGAAGTAGCTGGGTGAGTTTGGCTTTTAGTTGCATATTATATTAATAATTTTAGTAAAAAGTTGATAGTTAATTACTCAAAAGTTCGTTTATGGAAATAAAGACAAAATATTTTTAATAAATGTCAATTGTTTAATGCAGAAATCATATTGCTCAGTCGAATCTTTTTCATTTATAAGTGGTCTTTCATAAATATTTTTTATTTTACTATGAATAAAATCAATTTTGTTTCTAAATGAATTAATACTATTAAATCCATTTGATAAACTCTGAAATTGTTGATTATCCATTTGATATGCTGCAAGTAAAGAGTACACTTGTTCACTCAAATTAATTTTTCCATTTATATATTTAAAATCTATTATATTGGCATTTTCTTGA
Organism: Chitinophaga pinensis; assembly: GCA_945860705.1. GTDB lineage: Bacteria > Bacteroidota > Bacteroidia > Chitinophagales > CAMDFR01 > CAMDFR01. The sequence goes on from CAMART010000016.1 coordinate 14,158, forward strand.
ACACCTTGGGAAACCCAATTTCCTCTTATATCTTTTGAAATATTAACTTCAATTGTATCATTATCTCTTTCAATAAAATACTCTTTATTGCGAAACTTCCAATTACCACTAAATGTGTAATCTGGCATAATCCAATTATTGTACTCAGAGTATCCTTTTACAATTTCTTCTAAAATTGACCAATAAATAATGAATGCAATTGCTTCATTGTTTGTTTTTAAAACTTTTTTTTCTAATTCATTAGGTTCTTTGAAAAGATAATCATATCCAAGTTTCAACTTGTCAATAATCCTATCTTTTACATTTTCATATTTTTTATTTTCCATGAAATAACTATGTTTTGAAATTTTATCAATTATATCTTTAGATAATTTCCATATATCATTTCTTTTTTGTCCAATTGCCTTTAATTCAATAAATTTTTTTTTTAGATTATTGTAGTTTTGTTTAGATGTCTCTATGTCAAAGACATAATTAGGATGTTCTTTAATATAATATCCATCAATACCATAATTCCTGAATGCATCTACATTCCATATTTTGTTAGTTGCTGTAATTAAAATAATTGGAGTGGCAAAATTCATATTCAGAAAATTATTTTTTATTTTTTCTAGTATTTTGTATCCAGAATATTCAGTAGGATTTGTAACATTATGATCTTGTTCACTTAACCTAACATCTAGAAAAATTAAATCAAATTTATCTTCAATCTTATTTTCTGCTTCTTGTAAATTAAGGGCTACCTGTACAATCATATCCGTTACTGGAAACACCTTTTCAATTATTTGTTTCCAGCCTTTATTTGCATTATCATCTATTAGTAATATTCTCATCTTTTTGGAATTTTAGTTAAATCTATTTTATCAACAATAGTAGGGCCTTGTATTATAATTTTATTTCTAAAAATTCTATTTTCTTGTTGTACTTCCTCGGGCAAAGCCTCATATAATCCATTTTTTGCTATTAGCCATTTGAAATAGAGAGAATCTAATTTATCTTTATCGAAATCGGTAATTTCATTTATGTCAATACCGGCATTATATGCAAGCTGATATATTCCAAATTCATTAGCTATAGAGTGGTCATCGATATGATCCTCTGTAACATCAAGTTTTAGTTTAGCCAATTCATTTTGTAACTCTTTTTGCAAAAATGGTTGTTGATCTTTTTGCACCGCGTTTTTAAAGGATTCAATAGAATAATCAATTAGATGTGTGTTTTTTGTTTTAAGTATGTTAAAATAATTATTCTGTAAAAGGTAGTCCATACTTACTGCGCTGTAGAGAAAAATCCTTGTTGCTTGATTGAGTGATTTTGAACATCTAATGTAACAAGCTAATCTAAGTCCATTAAAATCAGACAAGGTGCTTCCAAAGCATAATGGGACAAAAATATTATCGTATTTGTTTCTATTAAAAACATTATCAAATCGATCATTTAGAATAAAATCATTTTCAGAATTTAAAACTTCAGAATTATACCCAATCGGGTTCTCTTCAAAGACTAAATATCTATTTGATTGTATCAACAAACTATTAGAATTGTTAAATATATCTTTAAAATTAATAATTGTGTTTCTTGATAACTGCCATTTATTGCCTAATTCAATTTCAATTTCCTTGTTCTTGCCATAGATAAGATAGTCAATGTTAATATCATTTTGCCTTTTTTTTAGTATAAATAATTCTAAATTTTGATACAAAGTAGAAATAGGTAAATTTATTCGATTAGCATTTTTGCTTCTAGAATATATTCCACCACTAAAATAAATAACCAAGTTTGCTCTACTTTTCAATCTCTCCTTGACTTCCATAATATTCTTAACTCTATCATGTTCTATATTTTTAAAAAAAGATTCATGTATTATTAAAATATTTTTCTCATGGAACATTTGTCGCCTGAAATCTTCTGACTTCATATCTTCATATGTCCATATAGGTATTATCTCATCTTTATAAGAGTTAAGCTTTTCTTCGGTCCAAGAATACTTAGACTGTCTATTTTTTTTATCGTCTATTATATAAATCATTTATTTATTAATTTAAAAATATACTCTAGTCCCTTTACTTCTTCACTACTTTTAATCCAATAGTGCTTTTGTTTCTCTCGAACTTTGTAGTCCCAAAGAATAGCTTCATAGGATAATCCATCATTAAATTTTGTTTTTATTGTAAAATCTGCAATGCCGTTTATTTGATTATCGATAAGATTTCTAAACGAATTTCCAATTATTCTACCGTCGATATTTTTGTTTAATCCATTTGAGTTTTTATGTATTATGGAAAATAAAAATCCTTTTTCAAAAGATTTAAATTTAATTTCGACTTCCGGTTTCTTTAAATTTCTTTCTTCTGTGACATCGAGGATCATTTTGATAATAATTCTATACGACTGGACTAATTTTGAAATATCAGTAAAATAATCAATTGTTTCATCGACATCATATAAAAAGTCTATTTTATCAAACCACTCTACTTTTGTATTTAACTTAACTATTTTCTTTAAAGAGTTATTTTCTCTGATATGAAATAAATATTTAAAATACAACACTATTTCACTAAAACTTTGAATATGCTCTACACAAATGCCATCTTTTTCTAACAACCTTATTTCTGGTGTTATGGCATTAAACATAAACCCAGTTTTATTTAATTCTTCATCTGGATGTGGTGGAATGTGTGGATTTTGTTCAGCCCATTTTGTTAAGTTCGGACTCATCCAATTTATAGTCATTTTTTCAGCCCATTTATCTATTGTATCTCCATTAAGATTCTTACCAGTAATATAAACACTATAAAGAGTTCTTGTATCTCTGTTTACTTTATCTTGAATGCTGTTAAATTGGTTGAATTTATCTATTATTAATTCTCTGTGTTGAATAAAAGAATATTCTGTAATATTGAGCAATCTATTTAGTTTGATTATATCATTAGAATCACATAAATGACATGATGTACTTAATGTTTGGTCTTGATTAAACGTCAATAAATATTCATATAGCAGCTTTGGATTATAATAGTATTTCGGAAGATTCGTTGTTTGGTTTTCAGGTGAATCTTCCGGCTCACTATTTGGATTGTCTATTTCTCCATTCGTTACTTTTGCCACTTCTAATTTTTTTACTCTCTCTTCCAAATCCTTTCCTAAAATTTTATCATTTTTTATTTCTTCTTTAGCTAATAACAACAATCTCTCTCTTTGATTAAGAGTGAGCTTCTTGTTTTCCAATAGTTCTTGAATGAAGTCGTATTTGTCTTTTGCCATTATTTAGTATTTACTTTACAATAGTGATTCATAGCAACATCTATACCTTTGTTTTCCCATATATTTAAAAGTTCTTCTAATGGGTTAATTGTTCCTGATAAAGCATCAAACCTACCCTTCAACTTTAAATACAACTCATTATCAGCGCCCTTAACCATTTTCAAGTACTCTAATTTACCTGATACTACATTTGTCATATTTGGCATTCCATTTTTTACATGTCCTTTGTCGGCAAGGTATTGTTTTAAAAAGAATCCTGTAGCTCTTTCATATCCATACCTTTCCCAGTAATACAACCACATACGCAATTGCTTGATGTATCGCTGCTGTACATTGACCTTTTCATTCACCAATAAACCGGTTACTTCTTTGCGGTAGCCATCTTTTTGCAAACGGGTCTTGCTTTCTTTGATGTGAAAGTTTTGCTCAGTAATTATCCTGTGTAATTCTTTTAAAAACTCACTCTCGGGCTGAAACACGTTGTGCATAGAACTGAAGGTGATGTCATCGGCATAACGGCTGTATTTTAGGCCAAATCGTTTTGCTACACCTGACAATAAATAATCAAGTTTTTGGCAAACAATGTTTGTTATTACCGGTGAGGTTGGAGCACCCTGTGGCAATACATTGCGTTTTACTTTTTCCCATACGCCATTTTCGTTTTTGCGTTCTACTTCCATTTCGGTACAACATAAAGACGCTATTAAATTAGCAATTCTAAGTCTATTATCTTTATCTCGACCTTTGTTGTTAATCAAACTTCGAATAACACGGTCCTTAACAAAATCAATATCCTCATCAAGCTTTCTTTCGTCTTTTATCTGTAAAGCCAAGTTTTTGATGTATTCTAAGTCTGAATTTTCTTTCAAAATCAATATCAAATTCTTCTCTGCCAATTTATAAAATAACTTGCCACCATTTGATAGTTTAAGGAAGGTAAAATCATCAGCTAATTCTTCTTCAGCATTTGATAGGTATTCAATAACCGTTTTGACTTTCTTTTTACTCTTTATGCTAATTGATGTGTGCTCATTCCTAAATTTTTTATCGTGCTCCAAATTTAGATAGAATGGATGTAGTTGAAGGCATTTCCATATTCTAGCTTGATCAATACTATGAAAGAAATCTTTTAAATCAATATTGTATACAAACTTACTTCCTTCATGCATTTTTGCATTGTCTACAATAGACTTATTCCGAATAAAGCCCATAGCAGCTCTATGTGGTTCAAAAACACATTGAAGGGTATATGATAAGGCTCGTTGTATAGATAATAGTCCCTTCACTGGTGCATGAATTGTACGGTCTTGACTAGATTTCTTTTTTATTAGAAAGGAGATGTAATTACTTTTTGTGTCATTGATAAATGCATACCTAGTTAACTGCTCTAATTCAATTTTAGCAGTTTTTTTATTATACATTAAAACTTGAACTTCATTCAATATTCGAATAAAACCCTTCTGAGTTCTAACTCTTTCGAAAGATTGTTTTATTTTATCGATTTGTTCTAATTGTGTTTTCATAATATTTAAAGTTCAATGAAAAGCCTGCTAATTATTCTTTGTATAAATCTAAGTGAAACGGATTATTCCGTAGGATAAAAAATTAAATAAAATAATAATATAATAATATAATCATTTAAACTATAACACTATATTACTAAGAAACATTCATTCCCCGATAAATCGGGGAACACCAACCGATTTGGTGTCAGACACCCAGTTGGCCAAATCAATATTTTGTGGCAGGCTTTCAAAGAACAATATGCAAAGTATTATTACAACTATGCAGTGGAACTTCACAAATGTATAAAAAATTATTTTATATTTGATTCTTATTCTTTTAAGAAAATATTCTTAATATAATAATCAAGTAAAACCAATCCATATGGCAGAAAATAGAAACGCTCAAATTAGGTATAAAATTCTTGACAACTGCTTCAGAAATACTGGTAAAAGGTATTTTATGAAGGATCTCCAGGAAGAATGCGAAAAGGTTTTATTAGAAATCGATCCTGATTCTAACGGCATCAGTGACCGCCAATTATTTGAGGATATAAAGTTTATGGAAAGTGCTGAAGGATGGAGCATAAAGTTGGATAGACCCAAAGATGGAAAAAGAGTATATTATAGATATGAGGATCCAACTTATTCTATATTCAATATGCCACTCAATGAAGTGGAAGTATTGAAATTAAAAAATTCTTTAGAATTGCTCTCACAGATTAAGGGGATGCAACAATTTGATTGGGTGCATGATTTGATTGAAAAACTCAACCAACGATTTAAAATAGCTGCAAATAACAACCCCATTGTTGAATTTGATAATAATAGTTATTTGAAGGGAAAAGAAGAATTCTTCAGTCAATTATATGATGCAATTTTATATAAGAAAGTACTTCAAATCAATTATAAGCCTTTTGGTTCAATAGAAATTGAAGAGCTTTGTTTTCATCCCTATTATCTTAAACAATTCAACAATAGATGGTACCTATTTGGTCTTAATGAGGCGATTGATAAATCAGATTGGAATATTGCTATTGATAGAATAGTTGATATTAAAGTTCTTGACCATCTATACAAAGATAATAAAACTATTAATTGGTCTGAACATTTTGATAATATTGTTGGAGTCACATTCCCGAATGATACAAAAGTGGAAAATATTGAGCTACATTTCTTTGGAAAAACAATAAATTATGTTCTAACAAAACCTCTTCACCATTCTCAAAAAGGCACTAAAGTTGTTGATGACATACTTAAGCTTAGATTAAAGTTGATGATTAATTATGAGTTCGAAAGTTTGATACTTTCATTTGGCGAAAATGTAGAAGTAATTAAACCAGATTCCCTTAGAACTGCTATTAAGAAGCGATTAAGACTTGCTATAAAAAATTACAAGTAACGATTTTTACTGCTGATTTTATAGAATTACTTTTTAATATTTTTTGTTTCTAAGTTGCATTCCATGTGTATTTTATAGAATTTTACTTTCCTAAAATAAATTTAAGTAGTTCAATTACCATTAAGAGCTATATATCATAACTTGCACAAACTACCGTAAACACTACTTTACAAGAAAAAATAAAAACATAACACGACAAAAGCATAGTGATGACAAACGAACATGAACATTTAAAGAAAATAGTGTACAATGGTGCAAGAGCTAAAAATCTAACCGTAACCGATACCATATTAGATAGAATTAGCTATGAACTTGCCGTAATTGAGCAAAAAGGGTTTACAGATTATTTTATTATCTATTCAAGAATCATTGAAGCATGCAATGAACTCAAATTGATTCGTTCCTATGGTAGAGGATATGCGGCAGATTCTTTGATCAATTATTGTTTGGACATTACCAAAATAAATCCCATGGATGAAAATTTGATGTTTGAAAATTTCATACATCTACAACAAAAGAACTTGCCTGATGTACAAATTGATATTCCAAGAGGACAACAAAAAAATGTAGTTGAACTGCTAAGAAAAAAGTATCCGATTTATAGCTCTTATTTTGTTGCATTTTTACCACAAGAAGATACAGAATACGATAATATTATTTACAACAATACTATCTATAAAAAACATCCTTGTGGTATAATTATTACACCAGATAAACTTATTAACTCGACATTTGAGTATAGAAATCAAGATTTTTATCTGCGAGGGGATAAAGCAAACGATCCTATTTTTAATAGCAAATTTGATATTTTAGAACTTGAATATCTGAATAGGTTGCAATTAATAGTAGATGAAGTTGGTGAGAAATATCTTCCTTATAAATTACCATTAAATGATATGGGAGTATTTGATTTTTTCGCTACTGGAGACTTGGATAATATTTTCCAATTCGACGCTTCTTCGCACAAACGTATATTTCGTGAGTTCAAACCAAATTCTATATATGATTTATCTATCATCAACGCTTTATTTAGACCCGGCTTATTAGAATGTATATCAAATATTACTAGAAGCAAGCAGAATAACAATAAAGATTTTTGCATGAACGACATTCGAGTTTCAGAAATTCTATCCGAAACCTATGGAGATTTAATATATAAAGAAACATATCTACAACTTTCAAAAGAAATTGCAGGGATAGATTTTGTTGAGGCTGATGCATGGAGACAAAAAATGATGCGAGACAAAAGCAAGAACGAATCAATAAATTTTAGTGCTGTTTTTGCAAAAGGATGCAAAGAACATAGCACCTTAAACGAAGATGAAATAGCGACACTTAGCAATTTAGTAAAAGAAAGGGCAGGATCAACATTTCCAAAATCTCACTCGTTATGTTATGCAATAATCGGCTATTGGGGAGCTTACTACAAAACCCATTTTAGAAGTCAGTTTGATAAGGCATTTAGCAAAGAATTAATATGGTAATTATGCATGTCTATTTATTCTTTTAAAAATCATTTCAAAAGGCAAATTGTTATATTAGAAAAACAGAAGAATAATAATTGTTTAGAATCGATTAAAATCATTAACAATCAAGTCAAACCATTAAGATTAATATCAAAAAAAAAACTCCATTTTATATACTTAATATCTTCTCCCCTTTTTCATCAATAATGATTTTTCTATTGTCAAATTGAGTAACTAGAGCAAACCCATTATAAAATGGTTCAATAGCTAAATATCTTTCATTATATAGACTCCTACCCTGCTTGTTTATATGATGCCAACCGTCTTTATCCTGAGCAGTCGCATAATTCTTATGAAAAACACCTAAGTCAATAAACTCCAAGCCGTTTATGCAGTTTCCATTTGTATCAATATGCCTATAAAATCCATTTGCAGTTTTTACACAAGCAATACCATCTTTGAAATCACCTGCATATATATAACTTTCTTTATAGATTTTATGGCCATTTAACTTAATATGAAAATATTGATTATTTGCATCTCTTACAGTACAAATATCTTCTTGATAGTTGCCTACCCAAAGATAATTCTCATTATAAACTTGTTTACCAAATTCATCAATATGATACCATTTATTATCAAGCACGACCGCTCCTCTATTGCAATAGTAACCAAAGGTTCTTGTGTATCTTTCTGAATAAATTGCTTGTCCATTTATGTCAATGTGGTAGGCTCCTGATTTGTCAATAACCGGCGCTAGTCCTGGCGAATGAAATTTGAGAACTTCAAGAAACTGTTTACCAAAAATTAGCTTCCCATCAAAAAGAAAATGTGTATTGTCGCTAGATACTTTTATGTTTTGCCAATTCATTTTTTAAAAATTAAGATTGTTTGTAGTTGATTCAATTGTTTAGCTTCTTTAAAAGAAAATCCTTTTGCCTCACAGAGTTCTTTATATTCAATAGAACTGCGTTCATAGCTTTGACACATGGCAGTCATATTTAATGAAAGTAATGATAAGTTACTTTGAATCTTATCTGTACAGTTTTCTATAATATATAATGTTCCATTAGCTGGTAATGCATTAAAACAATTTTGTAAAATAATCATAGCCTTCTCATCATTCCAGTCATGTAAGACTCTAGAAAGAATTATTGCATCAGCAAATTTAGGAATTTCATTAAAAAAATCACCACAAACTACTTCGATGTTTTCAATGACAACTTGTTCAATTACCTTTTCTAAATCAAAAAGTAAGCAACTAATAGTTGGATATTTATCCTTTATTAAACTTATTGCTGCACCATAACCACCACCAACATCTATTATACTATTGTGTTTACTAAAATCAATAATCATAGGGAGCTCCTTATAATCATCTCTTGCATATTCAAACATAGCTTTATGATATTTATATAGCTTTTCAGGTTGATCATTCAAATAATCAAAATATGATTTATGATATATCTGTTCGAATGAACTTTTACCAGTTTGAATCGAATATTTCAGATTTTGCCAAGCTAGAAGATGTTCTCCTGACCAATTTAGACAGGCATAATAAAGTCCATCAGGATTTTCTTCTCTTAGTAAATTGCCTTTCTCAGTTAAAGTGTAATTTTCATTATTTAGAATCAAATATCCATCATAAATTAGAAAATCTAATAAATTCATTAATGTCTTTATATCCCAATTATTGCTATGAATCAGTTTCTCTGAACTATTTTGTCCATTAAATATTTTATCAAATATATTTAGTTCACAAGCAGCATTCACAGCAAGGTATTTCCAATGTTCAGTGAACATTCCTTTTAATTCATTTTTCATATTTTCCATTTTTTAAAAATAAACCCGATAAGTATTTTATCCAATTCTCATTTGTATAAACTGACTTATTTATACTATAATGATAAAAAGCAATCAACATATCATGTGATACAAAAATCGTAAGACCATTTTGAGTAGTGTTTTCATTTATAAAGTTAGTCATAGACTTATTTAATTCTTCAGCTTTTGGAATACCTGGAATTTCAACTTCATTTATAAATTGTTTATACATTTCATCCAATCCAAATTTCAAAAAATATTCTCCAGCTATTTTCTCATCCTTTATATGTAAACCAGGAGCACCCAAAGCAGTTGTTTCTATAATTTCAATTTTTCTTCCATAACCCTTTGTAATAAGTTCTGCTGTTTGAACACATCTAGCAATAGGGCTCGTTAGAATCTTATTCACTTTCATTTCTATAATACTCTCTCCAAATTCAATCGAGTTTTGTATACCTTTTTCATTTAACAAAATTTCATTACCAAATGAACCTAGTGGAATATTATCTCTATCACCATGTCTAATTAGCAAAGAAAGTTGAGTCTTATCTGAATAATTTTTTATCGTTTCTTGTATCATACTAATTTGGTTTACGCATATTGCAAGATTTGCAAAGTGGAATTGATTTATAATTGTTGACCAGTTCTTTGTAAACAGGACTATTTAATACTTCTTGGATTGAGGTATTTTCAATGTTTCCAAAATCACCTAAAGATTTTCTTAAATTATCTGGAGCACAGCAAGGAGAAACTTTTCCTGTAGCTGAAATCCAAAGTTCTTTGCTAAGAAACGGACATTCGTAATGTTCCGGCACTTCAGTGTTTTCGTTATCAGTTAATGGAATGATGTTTTCTAACAGCACTTTTTCTCCATTGGGTTTTCTGTATTGCTCTTGGGCTTCTAATGCTTGTTTTACATATTCATTCCATTGTGTGATACTTTCTTTTGAAAATTTCATTGAAAGGTCTTTTATTTCCTCAAAATGTGCCCAAAGCTGATGCCCCTTCACTCTATCAACTCCAAGAGAAGCAGCTAATTTTACAATGTCTGCTAACTCGTGCATATTATTCTGCATGAAGGTAAGTTGAAAGGTTACACGGCAGAAGTAGCCTGTGTTTGCAAAGTGTTCATCACGGTATTTGATAAACTCTTTTGCATTTTCAATTGCTTTTTCAAAGTCAATTCCCTTCATTATTTTTTCAGATGTTTCCTTTGTAGCTCCGTTCCAACTAATTTTTACATCGGTTGTATTTGGCACAATTAATTTTGCCCAGTCTTCAACTGATTTTTTTGGAAATGTGCCGTTGGTAGTAAGGTTGATTTTTATGTTTTTCTGCTCTGATAATTCAAATATTTTATCAAATTCTTTATAAAGCAATGGTTCGCCCATAGTGGAAGGTATAATTTCTTTTACTCCTAATTTTTCTGCTTGCTTAAAAATATCTTCTACCGTTTCAAATTTCATCCGTCTGCGTTTCACTCCCGTTTCTTTATATAGTGTGGGAATGAAATTACTATATGGACTGTGTTCTTCGCACATGATACATTTGAGATTGCAATCTTCTGGGTTGGTATCAATGGTTATTCGCCAAAGAGTTTTAGGAGTAATATAGTTGTTGTAAATTCTCTCTAGTTCTTTGCAATGATCCTGAATATTAGGAACACTGCCATCGGCAGAAAACAAGTAACCTTTCTGGCCATATATTGCCATCAAATCAGGGTTATTAATAGCAAACTTCATTTGCTCAGCTAATGAAGCTATATTGCGGTGTTCAAATAATAATCCATTGACCTGATGTTGCACATACTCTTTCATACCACCAAAATCGGCTGTAATTACAGGTATTTTACAAGATTGTGCTTCGTGTATTACAAGAGGGGAATTTTCTGCCCAAATACTTGGTACAACAATACAATCCACTTTGGAGAAAACATCGTTGGCTAAATTGTGATTGATGTATTCTCCTGCAAATTCAATTTTGTTTTTTGATTTGCTGGCAAGCAACTTTAGCGCCTCAGTACTTTGACCGCTTTGTCTACCGTAAATTCTTAGTGTAGCTGGGGTTTCAATTTGAGAGAATGCTTCAATAAGATGATTTACACCCTTTGCTGGTATTAGTGTACCTATGTAGCCAAAAGTAAAATTGCTTTTCTCTTTCGACTTCTCTGTTGGTGTCAAGTATTCTGTCGGGAAACCATAGTCTAAGTAAATAATTTTATTTTCAGGTATTGAAAACTCATTTACAAACCTATTGCGCAAGTAAATGGATGGGGCAATGAAAGTATCAACTTTGTTGATGATTGCCCTTGTTTCAATCATTCTTTGGTGTGTCCAAACACTCCAATGTTCTATATCCTGTTGCTCGTTCTCTTCTCTACCACTAAAATAAACTTTGTAACAGTCGCTTGCACATTTTTTATCATCTTGTGCTGAACACAACTGAAAGTTATTTTCCTTGCCTATGCTTCTTGTCAGGAATTGCCCTCTTGGACACATCAGCCAAAAATCGTGAAGCGTAAAAACGATTGGAATGTTTTGCTTATTGAGTTCATCTACAATTCCGGTAGATAGGTGGTTGAGATGCCCGATATGTGCAATGTCGGGTTTGATTTCGGCAATGAGCTTTGCGAAATTGTTATCCATTGCCTGATGACGATAGCCATCTTTGCCCTGTGGATTATTTACGAAGTAAAAATCCAAGTTGCTGTTTACAGTTTGCTTTCTAATTTCAAAATCAGGAGCATAAGGATTTTCTTCTCTTGTAAAAACAGAAACCTTGTGATTTTTTGAAAGTTCATTACAGATGGATTGGCTGTATACTTCTGAACCAGCATTATAATTTAGCGGATAACCATGAATGATTTTTAGGATGTGCATTTGTTTGTTTTTAAATTAATGAAAAGGTTGGGGATTGCTCCCCAACCAATTACTTCTTAGGTTTAGGCGGATTATTGCCTGCAGGACCACTAGGATGACCTGGATTTTGACTAGGTCTTGGTAACTGAATCATTGGTTTTTTTGCCATTATTGTAGTTTTTAAGTTAGAAAAATGTCAACAGTTCTCCGCGTCGACTTCCGCATCCTTTGTTTTAAATGGACATTGGGAATAACCATTTTAATTTAGTATTTGAATAGTATACTTTTGTTTCTTTATAACATGTGTAAGTTCATTTGAATAAAAAGCGTGTACAAGTTGACCTTCTTTTATTTTAAGACAAAGATTAGGTAGTTCCATATTTTCTGGAAATTTCAACTTATTTCTTTTTAACCAATCAAACCTTGCAATGATAATTGCGTTAGCTTGAAGTTGTTTCTTTTTAGCAGAGGCTAAAATTGTTTTTATAGTTTTTTGATCTGGTGCAACTTTAGAAGCTTTGCAGCTACCATCCGATGTTACTGAAAATTTTGTTGTATCAAAATCCTGTTTTATATGTTCCATGTAATTGTTTTTTAATAATTAATATTTACTCAAGTAATTCCAACTACTATGCCACTTAAAAATAACATACACAAATAGTTGATAATCAATACTTAATTAAAATAAATTAAAATAATTAAAATACCTATAGGTAATATATTACCTTTACTTAATGAAAAATACATATATCACCTGGCACTACACCACACATGGAGTTGCATATCTCAAGCACATACTCAGCAAGTTTTATTTGCTTAAGAAGTTGCCATCAGAAAAATTGGATTTAAGCCAATTAGAACAGAAGGTACTCAATTCAATATTTGATTCTCCAATCCAGAACGGTTTTGTTTTCGATGAAATTATTTATTTAACTGCACCACAAATTGCATTTGACAAATTATCTAGCAGACGTATTAGTTATAAAAACACAATACTTGAAGATGAATTTATTATTAAACAAGGATTGAAAGATTTATTTGGCGAAATAATTACTAATGACAGTATTTGCTATGATATAGATGCAGAAATAGCTTTTGTTAAAAAGAAATATCCTAAGAAAGTAAAATTATTTGAACAAGCTGTTTGGAGAAATATTCAACATTATCCCATTGAGCAACAAATTAAATGGTTACAACAATACTCAAACTTCAAAAATATTTATGAAGGGAAATTCACGTTTATTGAACTCAAAGTAGATGATCTTAGAAATGAAAAACAAATATCTGAAGAAGTAAGTAAATGGACTAGGCAATATTTTTCAAAACATAAAAATATTGTTCCAATCATAAATGTATCGCTTGGAAGTAATGAAACACAAGTTGTTTGGCATATATTATCAGAAGCTGGGCAATTACCAGATAACACGAGGTTCATTAAAACCTATGATGATAAAAGCGATAAACTAGAAAAGCGATTCAAACAGTTTTCCATCCAAGAAATACCAACTAACTTAATTTCTACAATTGGTGCAGACTTTAAGGTTTATAGTGAAACAAAATCCCCTTCTCGAGAATTAGTAAATAAGAAAATGGAAACATTCCTTAAAACTGGTTTTTCTATCCTATTAATTGGTGAAAGGGGAATTGGAAAATCTAAAATTGCTAGTGAAGCTAAGCAATCTTTTGACTCGAAAAATCCATTTATTGAAGCGAACTGTGCCTCTTTTGATGAAGATAGTAAAGCTGAAGCAGAGTTATTCGGTTATGAAAAAGGAGCTTTCACTGGTGCAAACACCGAAAAGAAAGGACTTTTAGAAGCAGCAAATGGAGGAATACTTTTTCTTGATGAAATCCATCATTTGTCAAAACTGGTTCAGGCAAAACTTATGAAAGCATTGCAGACAGATAAATACAATAAAATGTCCATTCGAAGAATGGGAAGTAATAAAGAGATTAAAGTTGAATGTCGTTTGATATTTGCAACAAATAAAAGTATCAATGAATTACATAATTTATTACTACCTGATTTTTATGATAGAATAGTTCAACACGTTGTAAATATACCTGCATTAAGAGAGACAGTTGAAGATAGATTAAATGATTGGGATAATTTATGGAAAAGTTTAAAATTTAAAGGTGATGCACCAAAAGATTTAGAACTTATCAAATGGTTGAAGCAATTGACTTTGTATGGAAATTATAGGGATTTACAAAAGATAGCGATATACTATAATTCTTTTAATCAGTTTGATGAAGAAACTATTAAAATGATGAATGAAACAAATGCTTTTCAATATGCCAAGAAAGAATTTGAAAAGTACCACTCTCCTATTATTCAAATTGAAAAAGAGAAATTCAATTTTAATATCAATAAAACAACTAAAGAAATGTTAGCAGATTATTTATTTGAATTACAAGATTGGGCTGTTAATAAATTCGGAGAACGAAAAAAAGCAATTGAGCACTTTCGATCAATTGGAGATACTGTAGCGCCTGAAACTTTTAATAATTGGAAAAATAGAGATTCAATTAAAAAGAAAAAGTAGTGGTTAATAAGGTAGCTTTGAAGCTAAGTGCTAATTAAAAGAAATAACTATTTGGGTATTGTAACTACAAAAATAGGAATCTTAAAACCGCACTGCAATAAAATAGAGTGCTTTGAAACGTTTGCCTTGTAAGGTGGCAAAGCACTTAGCCGACTTTACTGTGCGATAGGTCGTGGGGGTCAATATTTCCCTTGATTCAAAAATGCTTTAAGGGTTATTGTCGTTATACCCAACCCCTTTGCTTTAATCTGTAAACCGTTATCCGAAGTAAGCATTATGGGATTTTCACCTTTGTATCTTAAAGCAACTGAAAGGATAAAATTATCGGGTGATTTTTTATTAAAATCGTTTGGTAACAAAGCCAAGTCGGCTGTGTCCATTTTGATATTTCGTTTGTCAAAACTTTCGTTGATGTGTTTGATTGCTTTTTGAACATTTTTCTTTTGTTCATCTGACAATGAAGGTGATATTTTTAAATAATCTAACTCGTCAATTACTTTGGCTGAGAGAACTACACTGTATTTGTGGTCAATCTTAGAAATTATATCTGGTTGCTCAACGAATACGTTGGTGTCAATGATGTAAATATTTTCTTTGCCTTTAACAATTTCCTTCTTGGGTTTTTCAAACTTTGATAGGTCTATCTTGTCGATTACTTTTAGCCCTGGTGTTTTAGGAGGTATGGAATCATTGTTACTGGTTTCTTCTATAATTTTGGGAACAGAAATATCATTGTTTAAATCACACTTTGAGATAAATTCAGCTACCAATCCTTTGTATGGTTGAACCACTTTGTAAACTTCATCTAATAGAATCAAAGTACAAAATCTTGCTCTGCTTGTTGCCACATTGAAGCGGTTTAGCTTAAATGAAAACGCAGGACTACCATTAGAAAACGCAAAATAAAAGCAGAAGTCAATTGTCAAACCTTGAACGCTATCGACTGTATTAATAAGAATTTGGTCTTGTTTATTATTTAATTTATGAAGCAAATTATCTCTTAGCAATTTCACACCTTTCTTCGTGGAAGACAAAATTGCAATTTCAAACTTGGGGTTTATTTGAAGCAAGGCATTTATCTGAGCTAAAAGCAAGTCATAAATACTTCTCAAATTTGTTGAATCGTAATAGAATAATGAGCTGCCGCCTTTGTTGTTGTAAAGGGTTGGTATTTTTGAAAATATCTCATTGCCTTTTTGAATATCTGATTTTGATTTTAGGCTGTTTTCATAAAACGTATTTGTCTGCAAACAGGCATTCTCTGAAAACCTGTAGGTTGTTGTCAATCTGAATTTTGGGCAGTTTATTGTGGAAGCATAGTAGGTAAAAGACTCCAACATCAAGTCAATATTTGGTGAGATATTGCCCGGATTATCTTGATTTACTACTGGCGGTAACTGAATGGGGTCACCAACTAATATTACTTTTTTTCCAAGCAGTTTAGCAGCTGCAATAGTTCCAAGAAAGCACTGACTGGCTTCTTCTAAAATGATATAGTCATATACCGGGCTTGTAATATTTTCAACAGCAATCCCGGTCATTTTATAGAATGTCGTTAGTAGAATACTTCCTGCAGCTGGCAGGAAATCTTTGGGCATTGGTTTTAATGCTTTTGCTTCCTTAGATTCTTCTAATGTTAGATTGGATTTATAGACTACCGACTTATTGGCGGCTTCAATTTCAAAATACTTTTTTGCCAATTCAATCAAAGACCTGTTTGCCAAAGTTGCTACAAGTACCGATTTATTCTCTTTGCTTAAAAGCTCAAGTAGTCTTGATATGAAATAGGTTTTACCAGTGCCTGGAGGACCTTGAATTATGATGGTTTCGTGGTTCTTTAGATCGGTTTTGTACTTGGCAATTAATTCCAAAGAATCATCAATGTGAACAGGCTTGAAATCATTCAACTGATATTCCCCCAATATTACTTCTTCTGCCTTTGTTGACTTAACATCATTCTTAGTAATCTGAATGAGGTTGAAATAGTATTTCAAAGGTGGGTCGGATATGCCAAATACAATTTTATCGCCTTTGGAAAGTGAGTTTAAAAATTCTAAGTCAAAGTTGCTGAACCCTACATTAAATTTACCATTTAGCTCTTGATAATAAACGCCATAGCATTCACTAAAATTAGCCACAAAGTTCTTCCGATAATGACTGTAACTGTAGTCATAGAAATTAGAATCAACTAAATCAATAGATTTCGGCTTAGTAGCGGTTAATGGGATTTTTGTTTTAGGAAGTTTATCCTTAGAAAATGAAAAAACAACCTGATTTCTTAATTCATCAATGTATTCGAAAGTGCCAATATACAATTCTACCTTGTTGATTAGGTTAATGCACTTAGAATCGAGATACGCTTTGTAATCTGAAAGTATCTTCATTATTTCTTCTTCGTAAAACTTAACCTGTTGTTCCTTGCTTAGTCGTTTCATCTTTAAAAGTTATAGTCGTCAAGGTTCATTACTTCTATGTATTTCTTTGCAGCTTGAGTTTTTTCATTTACAATAAACACAAAATGCCATTTACCATTTTCTGTTGTTTTTCCAATAGAATTTAAATCGTTTAAAGAATATTTAACTGGTAATTTCATTATGCCATACTTATTAATATCTTTAGTAAAATCGTATAAGCTTTGTTGGGAATTATAAAAGGATATTTGATTGTTGGTTAGAATTGCTAATTTCACATTAACCTCATTAAGCCTATTCCAATGATGTAAATCCAAGAATAGCAAACCCCGTTGAGCAGATCTAACTATTATTTCGTCATTACCTGCCTTTAGATAATATTCTTCATCTGATAGTTCTGATTTTGAATATTTATCCTTTATAATCATTAGCGTTTTAATTTTTGCTGCTAAATTCGCTTCAATTTGTTCATTAAGTTCATATTCCCCTCCAATAATATCCTTTATAAATTTTATATCGCTTTCTGTAAGGCTTTCCCAAAAAGGATCTTTGTCAATAGTATCACTATCTGAATCATTATCAACTGATGCTGATAGACTATCCTTTGGCCAATCAGGTGGTATTGAACCAAACATATCAACTAAGGTTTCAATAATTTTCTTATCATCCCATCTGTTAACAATGTTATCAAACCATACAAATTCTATTTTTTCACTTTGAAACTGACTATGCAGAAACTCTATAACACTTTTGTTGTTTTTCCAAAAATCCCTATAATATACTTCCTTTTTTTTCTCATCAAAATAAAAGTCTATATTTTGTTCATATATGGGCTCATTCTTTGGAAAGACCTTTGAGAGTAATTCAACTTCATAAAATTTAAATGAAGATAAATGTTCAATAACATTTGATTCAACTTCCTCCCATTTTTGCTGGTCAATTTTGAATGCGATATATTTAGCCTTATCTTTATAAAAACTTTGAATATCATCATTTACAGAAGGATATTCTGGAACTGTTTTTAATTGTAAGCTTTCCTCTGACAATTCTTCAATACCGAATTCATTGACTATGTCAAGAAAATTTTCGTGAATATGTTGTTCAGGCTTTATTGGGATTTTTGAATCATTCGAAAAAAACAATTCATTAAGAGGTTTCCACTGGAATAATTTGTTAGGTAATTTTACATTTTTTGTTTCCCCAAGTTCAAGGTTTGATTTCTTTAAAATCTCAACTAGATTTAAATCTTTTATTTCTTGTTCCGTTAAAGTGATTGATTCATTGGACAGAAGAGATAGAATATTTTTAATACTGAGTTCTTGTCTAATGCCAATAGCTTCCTCAAGTGTCAAACCATCATCTGTTATGAGAATATTTGATAAGTCAATTTGAGGTATTTTTGATTGGTCCGTTATGTACCTGGTAAGTTTCTTTGCATATAAGTTTGTAGGCTTATCTCTTGTTTCATTGGCCGTAGGAAAATTATCGTAAAAGTTAATTACAAAATAAATAAATGTATTCTGTGGAAACCTTCTATTGTTCCAAATAGACAAATCTGTTTTCTGAGTAAGAAAATCGAAGTTCTTTTTCTTAGAAATGAAGTCGATGAAATTATCATAATAGATAGGATTATTGAGCAGTTTACTGTAGTTTAGATTAAAATGATTTAGGAGATAGGTGACCGAAGATATCGTGTATTTATAGTTCCAATTCCTGAGTAGGCCGTTCCTGTCAGCTATATATTTTGAATCAGCTCTAATGTGTGCTGTATAATCAAGTTCTTTTAAATCACTTAAAAGTTGACTTTCAACTTTACTAATACTAAAGTTTGAATTAACCCCAATTTCAGTTAAAAAGGATTTATCTATTTCGAATGGTAAATATTTTTCATTTAGAAAGCGAATAGATGAGCCTATTGATTCATCATTTTGTAAACTCAATTTTGGTTTATAAACATTTGATAAATGAATACTACTCGGCAAATGCCACTCATTCAAACTTGTTAGGAGTTTTAATTGCGACAACTTATTCTCACAGTCTAAGATGAAGCCGTTTTCCTTTTTTTGTTTATGTAAGTCAGAAATACATTTTAAAACCGAAAAGTGTTGTTCTTCATCTAAATCAGCTTGGTGATTAACGATATGTGAAATTTTAACATCTAAAACTTGTTGCTTTTCATCCAGTGAAATACAACCTATTTCTTTGAAGAAAGTATTCCATTCTGATATTTGAGTATTACTATATTCAGGAGAAATTTGGTTATTGAGACTAACTACTGACAAGACTGAACCAATAATTTTATTAGTTTGAAAGTGATCGGAAATAATAGATTTATAAGTTTCTCGATAAAAGTTATCAATACATTTTAGCTTGAGATTGTTTCTTATTAATTCTATCTGATCCTTTGTTAACTTAGTTTCCTTCTCTTTATTATCTTTCCAATACTTAAATATTTGCTTTGTAATTATATAATGCTGTTGTTCATTGATGCTTGAAAGTCTTGGAAGTAAATCACAAATTGCTTTCTGTAAATCACCAATTGCACCAAGTTGATGAAATATTTTACGCCACTGAGGCTCATCCCCGCTTTTTGAAATATACTTATCCGAAATAAACCTAGCATCTGTAACAATACTTCGCACTGTGCTTTCAATTTCAGATGTAAAATTAAATTCAGCGGACAAGTATGATTTAGAGATTATGCATTTAGAAAGTTGCTCAGTGGTCTCTGTTTTACATAATATTTCGATACTCCTTAAACAATTTAAAATTTCCTTTTCATTTTCGAATACTTCCCAATACTTGAATATATATTTCCAAAACAGAAGAAGATTCGATTCGTTATTAAATCTAGCATTTAAAGTTTCGGTTTTACCGAGAATACTATCCTTAAAGAATTGAATAGAATCAAACATCTTAAAATCAATCTTGACTTCTTTATCTTTGATTGACAATAAAACTTCTTTACTAACTTGCTTAGGTGACAAAAATGATATCTCTTCAGGTACTTCGGAAAAAATATCCAATACTTTACACAGGTCGCCACTATTAGATAAAACAATTTCTTCTGTTTTCAACAAGCCTTTAAGTGTTTCATTTGAACTAAGATGCTCAATAAACTTGAAATTATTTGTGGGTTGCTTTAACCAATCTTGAAGCTTTGTTTTAATATCATCCTTTAATCTATTGACATCATATAATACACCTACGCTATGTTGGTTTATTAGTTCTTTTATTTTTTCAATTCCTTTGCCTGCATTACTATCAATTAACTTTTCTGATATGCCAGTTAGTTGTGCAAATTTATCGCCTAACAATTCAAACAACCCAGTTTCATCAATTAATATATTAGATAGCGTTTCTAAAGATCCAGATTTAGTTGGTACAAATTGGGTTGCTGCAATCTTTTTATCGAAACCTTTCTTAAATGCCTCTATAAATTGAATTTTTTCATCATCGTTTATGTCAGTTAGTTTACCGAAATTGGGAATTAGATTTAGTACACTCTGTTTATCTATATCGCCTTCAATCAATTCAATAAGTTTATCCAGCAAAAGCTCCCCAGCTTTTTCAAATAAAAAGTCATTCCAAGTCAGATCTTGATGTAAATGTGTACGTGACCCATCCGGAATAAAATTCCCATTAAGTAAAAATCCAAGCCCTAAATTGACCTTCGTTGGTAAATAAGCATAAATTGTTGCATCTTCTACTATTTGAACTTTGTTTTCATTAACTAAAAAACCAAAGCCTATTTCGGTTATTTCAATACTTTGGTACTTTAAAGGTATCCTTTTATCATTAAGTGCTATTCCTCTATTTAATTCCTCTCGAATACTTTCTTCAACTAAAATATTTTTTGATTTTAAAATCATCCATTTATCACCTGTATTTGAAATGCTAAATGAATCATCATTTAAAACAAAATCAATCTCCTTAACATTTCTCAAAAAAAGTAAAATCCTCTCATCCTTAAAATGTTCCAATAAAGTATCCTTATAGTTGTAAAGCTGCTTAGGCTCCTTTGGTTTTATTACTAAGTTTACATTATTAAAAGGCTGTAATATGTTTTGAAAGTCCTTTACTTCAGTATTAATAGGTGTAATTTGCCAAAATAATTTTCTCCCCTCATTACGCCATTTTATTTCATCAAAGCGAAATGAATATTCTCCCGATTTCAAATAAGCAAGATTACAATCTTTAAAAATTGACTTAAAGCCAATGCCTTTGAAACCAATTTTCTCAACTTCATTTCTTTTATCGCCTTCATTAATGTCACAAATTGCAACAGCATTATTTACATCAAATGGGCTTCCATTATGCTTAATAACCAAATAAGGGCTCTTAATATCAAACGACATTTTCACATATTTCTCCTCATTAGGATAGTCATCTGCATTTTGAATCAACTCAAAAATAAAAGTTGCTGGTTGTGTATTAATTTCGTTAGAAATGGCCTCAATTGAACGTGTTAGTTTACCTTTAACAGATTCTGGTGTATTAATTGAATCTCTTTGAATATTATCTATCAATTCATTACCCCTAAATAAACTTATGTCAACCGCTCTTGATAAATCAGTTTGTAATAAAAATGGATTTCTATTTTTTAATCTCAATTGGCTTTGAGCCGGTACTACATAAAATTTATACCACCTACCTTCTTCAAGATTTATTCTACTCTTGCCACTGTTGAAAAAAATACTTTTTTTAGACCATACTTCTAATGGTCTGTTATTGAAATCATCAGGCTCACCTTCATTGGTGGGGTAATATTTTCTAACTCCAGATATTGATCGAACATCTTTAAAAAAACCAAAATCCTTATCTTCAACAACAGTAAATTTTCCAATGAATTGTAAACTTTCAGATTCTAAAGTGTTTTTCAATCTCTCAATGATTTCCTCTTCCTTTTTATTATACCAGTTTGACATAGTCCTTTTATTTTCTGCTTAACAATTGTATCGGTTTTTTGAAAGCGGCTTCAAATTTTGGAACGTGTTGACCCATAAAAGCAAACATTTTCAGCCAATCTTCTTCGTTGAAAACACTTACTCCTTGAAGCTCGAATTTAATTCTACTCATACGTTTGTCTGTTAATCGTTCCCATTCTAATGGATTGCCAAATGCTGCTTCTATGCTTTCTTTTTGGTTTACCAGTGCATCAAAAATTACTTTGTTTTCTTCTTGTGTTTTGCCGTGAATGGATAGTTCTATTCTTATGTAATCGCCTGTTACCACACTGGTAAAAGTTGCACCGCTTATGCCACTACCTGCACTTATCCAATGGTCTTTACTTGGGCTGACATTTTGATATAGTGAAGTTGTTTTGTTTATTTCTTTGAGGTAGGCTGTCCAGAATTTACGCCTTACAATGTGGCGTTCTTTCATTAGTTCTTGTGTGCCTACTTCTTCTCTTGACTTGTTAGCCATACTAATTACAAACTCTTCTGCTTCCTTGATTGGGATAATTTGCTCCATATTCAAAAATAGCTGCTCGGATAAGCGGAAAGGCGTAGCCTTGAAGCATTGTAATCTTAAACCATAATTAAGCAACCAAAGGACTGTTGATGTTACTTCTTTGCGGAACTCACCTGCTATCATCATAATTCGTTGTGAATTGCCTATGTTGAGTTTTTCTTTGTAGTCTTCTGTTTCGAGGAACTCTTCTAATAATTCTTCTGCTGTATCTGTACTGCCTATTTTTTGAAGGTATTGGTTGTATATGGCTAAAATTTGAGTAGCATTTAGTGTGGAACAATACGATGAGTATTTAAGCACTTGCCAAGTAACATCACGCCCTGTATTGTCTAATTTATTTTCTATGATAACCAAATTTCCCTGCTTATCTAAAGCCAATAAATCTAAGCGTTCTGAGGTATCATTAAAACCATCAAATTCTTTTTGAATGATGAGTAAATCTTCATTTAAGCAAGATGGATTATTTGCAATCCACTCTTGCAAATGTTCTCTTTCTTTAAAGCCCAACTGCTTGAAGGTGGTGCTTTCAATTTTCTCTATTCGATTGGTTGCTTTATTTATTATATACATTGCTATACTTCTGTTGAACTTGTTACTACATCAAAGTTTGCACCGATGGCTGCAAAGTGTTTTCTGCCACATTTTATTTTGTCTGCTTCTGAATTTCTTAGCTTCTCAAAGTTCTTGGTGCTTTTGGTTTCTCTTACTAAATAGATTGTATCATCATTGTGCTTTACTATTGCCCAATCGGGGTTGTATGTGCCTATTGGGGTTTCTACTTTAAAGAATGTTGGTAGTTTTACAAATAGCTTTATATCTTCTCTTTTGTCTAAATCTTCTGCAAACTTTCTTTCTATTTCACTATCATAAATTACTCTGTCAAATACTGAATTTTTAACTGCTAAACATTGTTCAAAGTAGTCTTTCAATTCTTCTTCTCTGAATAGCTGCATACTCCATTCTGTTTGCCCTGTTGTTAGTTTCTCATACTTTATACCATCAATCATAAGCCTGTGTAATTCTCTGTTTATAATGGCTGCTGCTGCATCCATAAACTTTTGAGGATTGATAGCAAACTCGGCAATACGATTGCTTTCAGAAAGGATTTTAACCAATGTAGAACGTGTTAATTCTGTTTCCTTTTGCAGATAAGCTAAAATATCTGGTAGATTGCCTGAGTATTCTAATTTTATTTCGTTGGCTTTTGTATTTGTTGTTGTAATACCTTTCTTTTCTACTCCAATAATATCTTCACGGTAAGCAACTTTTACTGGTTCTATTTTTTCCATTTCCTTGATGGTTTTAGTTGCGTTAGCAATTAAAACATCTGTGGAATAATCTACTTGGTAGGTAGTTCTGTGCTTAATTTTATTCCAAAGGTTTTCAAATTCAGGGTCAAGGAAAATCTGTTTATTAATTTTTAAACGCTTGGGGTCTTCGTCTTTCTTGATGTGTCTTTCTAACTGATATGATTGAAGTACCGTAATAATATCACTTTCTTTTTCTGCAAACTTTTCTGATAAACCTAATGAAAATCCTTCTTTAGAAGGATTGAATGTAGTTTGTATTTTACCATTGTTATCAATAAAACCGTTGCTTACTAATTCTGCCCAAATATTTTCGCTTGATGTTCTGCCTAAGGCAACTTCTTCTTCACCAACTGTTGCTGTAATTTTTGCAAAGGCTATTTTAGGTACTTTACCAAAGGTAACACCACAATCTTCTTCATATTCTTTCTGTAAGCCATTTGCAAAATCAGCATAGCTTTCTCTTGCTATTACAGTAAGTTTATTTATGCTATCGTCTTTTACTCTTTCTCCTTCGCTGTTTACTGGTAATCGTAAGCCTCTACCTAATGTTTGCCTTCTTTCTTTGGTGCTGCCTACTTCTCTTAAAACACATATTTGAAATACATTCGGGTTATCCCAACCTTCACGAAGTGCAGAGTGGGAGAAGATATATTTCAATGGCTCGTCCATTGAAAGTAGCTGTTCTTTGTTTCGCATGATTTTAGCATAGGTATCATCATCCGCTTGGGTGCTTCCGTTGGTATCTTTATAAACTCCTTTTTTATCAGCTGAGAAATATCCATCATGGATCTTATCAACTGGAAAAATAGCTAACTCTTTGTATTGGGGTAATTCTATCAATTCATTATAATGCCTTTCAAACAACTCTGCAAACTTTCCGGGTATTGGTTTCCCTTCTTCATCATAGGTTCTGTAATTGGCAACTTTATCTACAAAAAACAAACTCAATACTTTTATACCTCTACCCTTTAATTGCAGTTCTTTATCTAAGTGTTTTTTGATGGTATTTTTAATTTGTATCTCAATCAAATCATCTGTAATACCGCCTCTTTCTTGTCCTAAATATAATCTGCCCGAAGTAAAATCAATATACTCATTGCCTGGTTCTGCACTTATGTCTAATACTTCAAAACCATTTTGATAGGCTGCTCTTTCATTGGATAGGGCAAATAAATCAGCATTTTGTTTTACCCACATTTCTGTTTCGTTTACTGCACCTATGCCTTGTACTTGAATACGGATTTTAGCTTTTATACCTGCCTTGTTATTTACCTCTAATAGCTTCACATAAGCATCGTTTTGAGCATTTGCACCTACTACTGATGCTACTACTATTTGCTTAACCAAACGAAGCTCATAAGCTCTAATAGGGTCAAGTTTGTAAATGAGATTATAGGGGTTTTTATGCGTAGCAGAAAAACGGAATATGCAAATTGGGTTTAATGATTTTATTGCTTCTTGTGCCTTGCTGGTATTATCAACACTTTGCGGTTCATCTATTAATACAAATGGCCTAACTGAATTAATAAATTCCTTTGGACTAAAACCATTTAATTGATTGCGTTCTTGGTTGAAAATATTGGTGTCTTTGTTAAAAGCATCAATATTGATTATCATTATTTGCAACTGGTTACTGGTGGCGAACTGCCTTAGGCGGTTTGCTTTTTTACTATCGTACACAAAATATTCAAATTCAATATTGTTGTATAATGCCTTAAAGTGGTCTGCTGTTATTTCTATATTCTTTACTGTACCTTCTCTGATGGCTACACTTGGTACAACTATAATGAATTTTTTGAAGCCAAATTTTTGGCTGAGTTCAAAAATGGTGCGGAGATACACATAGGTTTTACCTGTGCCTGTTTCCATTTCAACTGAAAAGTTGAAACCATTCTTTTTAAATTCCTGTTCGGGTGTGGCATCTAAATCATTTTCCTCTTGTATGGCATGTAGGTTTTTTAGCAATGTTACTTCATTAATGGTAAGGTTGTTACCAATACCAAGTTCTGATTGAAATATGCTACTTTGCCCTTGCTGATTACTTGCATTTATTTCTACTGTATAATCGGATTGATTTAATGGCTGCCCATCAAATAAATTTACAAAGCTGTGAACTGCTTGCAACTGAAACGGCTGTGTACTGTCGAATTTTAATTTCATACTTCTATACAGTTCTAAAGTTTACAACTCCTTTGCTTTTCATTATCTGAACTGCATTGGTTTTTAGTGCATCTGCATTTTCACCTTTGAAGCCTTCATCTAAGCAAATAACCCTTGTAGGTTGCATTTCTGCCATTGCCTTGATACAATCGTGGGTGAGTTCTTTTTCTAAACAGATAAGCAATTGCCCTTCGGCAATGCTGAACACTGTTAACCCTGCCAAAGTAAGTTTTTCAATGGGTGTGGTAAGCTCGAAACCTGATTTTAGCAATAACTCATACAAAATAGCTTCTTGCTCTGCTTCGGGTGAAATGTGCTGGATGTGTTCAAACAATTTTGCTTGAATAACTTCTGGCTCTTTCTCTAATGTGCTGTCCCAAATTTTAAAGTTTGATTTTGAGAGTTTGAATACTTTGAAGCCGAGGTCTGGTTGAGCTTCAATTATGTTTTTTGATTCAAAGTTCAGTTGGCTTTCTTTCTTTTTATTTTTTATTTCAATGGCTTCCTTTAACTTTTCAGCAACTCTCTTTAGTCTTTCTTTACCTATGTCAGTAATTGTTTTGAAGCCCTTAGTAAAAGCTTCACTTTTCTCATCATTAAATTCAGGTATTTGAACACATATAAATTTAATCTTAGAGCTATTCTCATAGTTTAAATCCATAACAGCATTGCCAGACGTTCCACTACCAGCAAAAATATCTAAAACAATATCATAGTCTGTAACTCCAGAAATTTTCATTAGATATTTTAGTAAAGAAACAGGTTTAGGAAATGAAAATGGAATTTGAAGTTTTTTTAAATCTTCAGTTCCATTCCTGTTTAAAAACCCTTCAAATATATCTCTTGGTAAATTACCACTTTCTAATTTCTCCTTCAGGTAGCTTTTGGTATAAATATTCCAATTTGCCTGTTTGCCATTCTCGTCAATTAATGGCGACCTATTTGTTTTTTTAAATACAATTAAATGTTCTTTCTCTTTAAAGCTATCATAATTCCAACGCCATACGCCATCTCCATCAATTGGTCTTTCGGGAGGAAAAGTACTTCCAGGCGGAATTACTTTTTGACCATCGGGACAGGTTATAAAATATCTCTGGTTGGGTCGCGTTTCGAGAGTAGTTAGATAAAACGCTATATCATCTCTATAAAATTCTCCTTTTCTTGGGCCTTCTGTCTCAATTTTTTTAAATTGGTCAGAATCAACATCATCCTTGAAATTTTCTAATTCAACTCTATTTTTAGCATAACACAAAATGTAATCTTTACTTGGTGCAAAATGATTTCCCCTGAAGCTTGTAGTTTTTGCAACTCTTGAGATATTAGCAATAAAATTTTCAGCACCAAAAATTTCATCCAATACAGCTTTCAAATTGTATAATTCATTATCGTCTATAGAAATAAATAAAACACCGTTGGTGCTGAGTATATTTTTAGCAAGAAAAAGCCTTGGATACATCATATTTATCCACTTGCTGTGAAATCTACCATCAGTATCCGTGTTTGTGCCAAACTTCTTACCATCTGCATCAACTTGACCTGTATATTCAAGATAAGTGTCTAAACTTTCAGAATAATTATCAGGATAAATAAAGTCGCTTCCAGTATTATATGGTGGGTCGAAATACATAAATTTAATTTTCCCCAAGTAGCTTTTTTGCAATAGCTTCAATACTTCTAAGTTATCGCCTTCAATAAATAGGTTTTCTGTTTTGTCAAAGTCCACACTTTCATCACGAGCAGGAATAAGTGTTGCAATGCTTGGTTGTTGTATTGTTTTAAAACATTCAGATTTGCCGGGCCAATTTATTCCATAGCGTTCTTTGCCTGTATCTATTGCCTCACCTAATGTAAGTTTGAGTTTCTCCCAATCTACTTTAAAGCCTTCGGTAAATGCCTCGGGGAAAAGTTGTTTTAACTTTTGCAGTTGTTCCTCTGTAATATTCATTGAGGTAAGTTCTTGTTTTTGTATTTCTGCCATAGTATTACTTGCTTAGGATATTAAATAAGTTTCCATTTAATTAAAAACAAAGGTTCTTCATTCAAATTTTGCTGTAATCGTTGCTCAATCTGGTCTATTAACTTGTCTTTGTTTTGTTCTATTTCTTTGGCTGCACCATCATATTCTTTCCATGCAGTATCTCTTTCATTTTCTAACTTCTTACGTTGTTTTTCAAGTTTTAATTTATCAGGCAAATTGGGAGCTAATCGTGATTGCTTCTTTACTTCCTTAATTTCAAAATCTAAATCTTTAAGAGTTACTTTTAAGGAGTTTCTGCGGTCTTCGCCCCAATGGTCTAATTTTTCTAATTCGTTTTCAAAATATACAGCATTGCGTTGTCCAATTTCATCTAATGTGCTTAAACGATGTGTACGAATTTGCTCTGCTAATTTTAGAGAAACGCTTAATGGAACTGCTATTGCTGAATTATTGATGGTAGCTGGAATTGAAAAGAACCTTTCGCATTGGTGCTTATCTAATAAAGTCCCATTATCGGTGATACCACACAATTGGATAAACTCTTCTAATTCAAAAGATGTAATACTTAATACATTGCCCATCATATAACCCGATTGACCAACAAAACCTTCAATGGCTGCAATATTTTTAGCTGTATTGGTATAATCGAAAACAAGTTCAATTTCTTCCAATTTAGTAGCCTTGCAAGTGTCAATAATTTTTTGAGCCAAAGGATGTCCTATTCGGTAAACATTAGCATCGTCTATATTTTTACCAATACGATAAGGACCAGGATGTATTTTAACTTCGGGGAATGGATTGTTTAATAAACGAAAAGAATGTTCATCAGAAGAAAACTCAGCATTGGTTGCTAAAAAATATTGTGTGATGCTCCAAAGCCAAGTTTCGTATTTAGAAAGATACTCTTTACTCTCTTGTAGGTTTATGCGTAATTTTTCGTGTACTTCTTCATCAAAGTTTTCTAATAATTGCTCTCTTGTATGCTGCAAGGCGTTTGAGATATTGCCTTCTAATTCTGACCGTAATTCATTAAATGCAAAATCAATTTGCTCGGTAGTTCTGCAATCCTGATAAATTTTAGCAATTCTCTTTTCAAAGTCAATACCGTTTTCAATACTACCAAGCAATTCATCTCTTTTACCTAACACATCATCACTTGCACCAAAAACAACATTAAAAAGTTTAAATTTTTCATCTAATAATTCATAAACTCTTACATCTGCTGCGTTTGCCTTATTTAAGAAATTAATAACTACCACATCATATTTTTGACCGTATCGGTGACATCTACCTATTCGTTGTTCAATACGCTGTGGGTTCCAAGGCATATCGTAATTGATAATCATTGAACAGAACTGCAAATTGATACCTTCTGCTGCTGCTTCAGTGGCAATCATTATAGTTGCTTCTTCTCTAAAATAATCAACTAAGGCTGCCCTCATGTCCGCACTACGTGAACCTGTTGCACGGTCTGTATCTTTGTATTTTGCTGCCCAAGTGGAATAAATTTCCCTTGATTTAGGGTCTGTGTTTGATCCGTTAAACAAAACCACTTTACCTGCATATCCTCTGGCTTCTAAAATATTGCGTAGGTATAATTGAGTTCTTGTGCTTTCTGTAAATATGATAGCCTTTTTTGGTGCTTCTAATCTGTCCATTTCTTTAAAACCCTTTTCAAGGGCTGTAAAGAGTTTTTCACCTTTAGAATTTTTGGTGATGGACTTAGCTAAGGTTTCAAATTCCTTTAGTGATTGTATTTCAGATTTTATGTTTTCTAAATCTTCACTTGTATAAACCTTTTCCTCTTTTACTTCTTCTTCATCTTCATCCCACTCGTCTTTTAATTCATCAAAGGTTTCAAAATTATCGGCAATTATTTCTTCTGTGTTGGTTTCGTTGCTTTTGGAAATAATACCATTAAGTTTTGAACCTAATGCTTCCAAAGTGCCTGAAATTGCAAATGTTGAGGAGGCTAAAAGCCTTCTCAATATTAAAGTCATCAGTTTACGTTGGCTTGCAGGTAAGGCATAAAGATTTTCTGCTTGCAGATAATCTGTAACCATATCATACAACTTCTGTTCTTCATCAGTAGGATAAAATTCTTCAACCAATGCAATTCTGTTTGTATAACGGATATACTCTAAAACTTGCCGTCTTAGTGTTCTTTTACAAATTGGCTTTAGTCTTTCTTTTAACTCTGTAAATGCTTCTGCATCTGCTGTGCTTGTTACTCTGCTGTATTGGGTCTTAAAACTTTTTAAATCGCCAAAAGAATAATCATCAATAATACTTACTAAACCATACAACTCTAATAAAGTGTTCTGCAATGGAGTAGCGGTTAAAAGAATTTTAGGAGCTTCGTTTAGTGCATCCTTTATAGACTTGGCAATTTTGTTACCTGCCTTATATACATTCCTTAATCTGTGGGCTTCATCAATTACTGCTAAATCCCAACCGATTGATTTTATATAAGGTTCTTTGGTTCTTGCAAACTGGTATGAACAAATGATTATTTCCGGCTGGTCGAATGGGTTTAAGTTTCCTTTTTTAACGCAATCATTGAATGATTTTGCTTCAAGAATAATTGATGAAAGGAAGAATTTATCTTGTAGTTCCTGTGACCACTGTTTACGAAGATTTGCAGGAGTAATGATGATTATTTTTCGTTTTCTTTCTGCCCACTTTTGGGAAATTACTAATGCAGCTTCAATTGTTTTACCCAAACCTACTTCATCGGCTAAAATAGCACCTTTGGATAATGGAGAACGAAAAGCAAATAATGCTGCTTCAACCTGATGTGGGTTTAAATCTACTTGTGCATCTACTAAAGTAGAAGCCAGTTTTTGCATACTGTCTGATGAACTACGTTTGGTAAGTTCGTATGCGAAGTATTTAGCGTGGTAAGGGGTAATGCTCATTTCTTCTTATAGGTTTTAAGTACAAGTTTCAAGGCTTCTTCACCCTCCTTGCTATTGTTTATAAGTGGTAACACTTTTTTATTTACTCCATATATCATTGATAAAATATTACTATTAAATTCATGAATTGAATTAATAGAAATACCTGACTCTTCTGAATGAAGAATAGAATAATTAAAATATTCCTTGTTCTGAACTTCCATAGGGTAAATTGAATTTCGAATATTGACAAATATACAAAAAGAAATATTTAAATTTAATTTCAGAAAATTATTTTTTCAAAGAGAAAAGTATAACTATAATTGGAATATAAAAACTGAGCTGATACTCAGCTTCATCAGAAAATTGTTATAAATATTATTTACCATATACGATTGTGTATAATATATCAAAGAAGATTGATTTGAAAATTAGGATAAATATTGAGTAGCTTTATTATTTATTTGATGAACTATGCACATTTTTCTCAAAAAGAATCTTCAAAAACGACCGTTTACGATCGTATACGTTCTTTTACGACTGTATACAATCGTAATTTTATTTTTTACAATATACTATAAACCCAAATTAGCGATAGGATTTGAGTCCCGAAACTTCGGGACGAGAATTCTAGCGTGTTAGTTGGGTTAATCCCGTATTAGTGTTTGTTTCAATAATTTTTAATTTATTGAAATACAAACACTTTGACGATTCAGTATTTCTAATGCTGAATATGGGATAAAGAGAATTAATTCCATGTACAATTGTATAATGATTTAAATTATAAAATCATTAACAAGCATTTACGATCGTTTACGCTTGTAAACAATCATAAGCAGTCGTTTAACTCATACTTTTAACACATTAAAATTACTTATAATTAATTCTTAGCTTTTGATATGTGACAAAAATGTATTGATGATTTGAAATAATCCTTTTTCACACATGATAAAACTAGAAGATATTGATAAGATTATCAAATCTTTTATTATCGATAATGTGCGAAACGAATTATATGAATGACTTTTAAGTATAAATAAATATAAAGCCAGAATGGCTTAAATAAAAATGGAATAAAGAGGAATAAAGGATTTGATATGAAATTAAGATAAAGGATTGATAAATGAAACTATAAACACCAAGCACTAATTAAATGGATAGTTTATCAATTAGCTAAAGAGTGCGTTAAGGCTAACTAGAACAATCATAAATTATTCAAAGCAATATGCAGTAATTAATCCTGCAATGTAGTTTAATTGTGCTTTATGCTTGATTTCAATTCTTCATTCTGCTTGTAATAATAATATGCAGTAAACCCCAATACAAATGTAATTCCCGCTAAAAGAATAATAGTATTAGAATTGCTTCTACTTGCATTAGCTGCTTGTACGCTACTTAATTGTTCAATTGGCATCTTGCCAAAAAGTGTTTGCATTACTGGATCCATGGTATGTTTTTTTTATAAGTTAAAATAATATAGTCTTCGTAACCCCAAGCTATTGCATAAGGGCCATAGGTTAATACATTGAGTTCGGTGCCTGGCAATCGAAATTTATGATCATAAACTCCGAAATCCAAACCCTTGTCAGTAAGATAATTCTTATATACTTTAAGGAATTGTTTATTCCCTAAAGTTGCTCCTATTAAATGGATATTTCCAACAAGAGGACTTGTTACAATTGCCGTATCTAACTGTTTGATCTCTTTAATCTCTAAAGTTTGCTCTGCTTTCTTTTTCTGTAATTGTTCAGCCTCCATCTTTTTTTTCTGGTTATGAAATTCATCTGCACAATGATCGCTACAATAAATTCGACTAAGGTTATTAGTCATAAATTCATGACCATCGTTAGGGCATTTACGGTAACGATGAGAAGTTCTATCCATCATATAGGCACCTTCTATCCTTTGGGTTAATAAGTTTTTTACATTCATAGTACAAAGTTAAATAAAAAACATTACATTTGCGTAATCTTTTTTTAAACAGTTAATAAATTACATTATGAATATTGAAATTTCAGAAGATCAAGTGCTAAGCATGATGAATACATTTGGTGTTTCTGTGAGTGATATTAACACGCTGTATCCTAGAATGATGGAACCATTGGCCAAACCATCAGAATTAAATTTAACAGCTAGAGAATTCTTCTACTGGTGCGATAAAGGAATAATTGATATACCAAAGTCAAAAGATGGACAAAGTCCTTGGAGCAGACTTAATTTGCTAGATGTTATATGGATCAGAATTGTAAAAGAATTAAGAAGATTTAATTTTCCATTTTCATCAATTGTTAAAATAAAAGAAGATTTGTTTCAAAATATATTTTTGAAATTAATAGTCTTAAATGACTCTCAATTGGAATCAATTACAAAAGATTTAATAGATGATAATATAAGAGATACATTTAATAGATTTATCAAACAAGCTAAAAAAGATCCAGATGCCATAAAAAAACTATTCAGTCCAATTGCTTGTCCAATGGGTTCTTTATTAGCAGATATATTAATTTTTAATCGCAATATTCACTTGCATATTTGTAAAATTGGTGAAGATTTTCCAATAGTATTTGAAGGTTACTCACTACAACACACCTCTCAAGAAACATTAGATGCAGTTAAAGACCAAACACATCTGACTTTATGCCTAAATGAGTTAATTGCAGAATATTTGTTAGATGTTCAATGCGAAAAAATTAATATTGAATTTGGTTTAATTTCAGATAAAGAAATAGAAATACTAGAAGCAATTAGAAACAAAGAAGTAACAGAAATTACTATTAAAAAAGATAATGATGAAAAATTAGTTTTTACTACAACTAAAAGAAGTGAACTAAAGTATGAAAATATTGAGACATTAAAGCGAATACTACGGATGAATGAGTTTGATGATGTAAGGGTAGTGCTAAGAAACAACAAACATATTTATTTAGAAAATAAGACAAGAAAAAAACTATGACCCCATAAAACGGCTCATTTATTATCAATTATTAAAACCCAATAAAATGGCTTTTAGTTGCAACAAGGCAACTTAATGTTAACAGTAAAACAATGTAGAGAAATTTTAAACAAAGAAGCGGCAGGATTAACAGATGCAGATATCATTCTAATCAGAGATTGGCTTTCTGATTTAGCAGATATGCTGATTGAAACATCCTCAAAAACTAAAACAGTAAACAAAAAACAAACAAATGACAAAAAGAGCTATTATTTATACCCGCGTTTCAACAGATGAGCAGAACAACGGTTATAGTCCCGCTGATCAAAAAGATAAATTATATCGCTATTGCGAAAATAATGGAATAGAAGTGGTTGGCTTTTATCATGATGATGAAAGCGGAAAGTCTTTTAATAGACCTGAATGGAAAAAGATCATGTCTTTCATTCAAAAGAATAAAAACATGGTAGATTATATCTACTTTCTAAAATGGGATCGTTTCTCCAGAAATGCACCTGAAGCTTATGCAGAATTGGGTAAACTCAAAAAACTAAATGTAGAAGCTAGAGCTATGGAGCAACCATTGGATTTAGATATACCAGAACAAAAAGTCATGCTAGCTATTTACCTAACTGCTCCCGAAGTGGATAATGATAGAAGAGCCTTAAATATTTTTCATGGAATAAGAAGAGGTAAAAAAGAAGGAAGATGGCTGGGTGCTTGTCCTCGAGGTTATAAAAATACTCGTAATGAAAATAATCGCCCAATTATTGCTCCTGAAGGTGGAACCCAAGAAAAACTGGTGAAGCAGGCTTTTAAAGAATTTGCAACTGGCATATATAGCATGGAGGAACTACGTCTCAAATTATATAAGATGGGTTTGAAATGTGCCAGTAACTCGTTTTGGCGGCTCCTACGAAATAAAGCATATATTGGAAAGGTATTAGTTCCTGCATATAAAAATGAACCTGAGGTTTGGATTGATGGCAAGCATATTCCGCTCATAGATGAAGCCATATTTTACAAAGTACAAAGCTTATTGGCTGACAGGAGAAAAAAAGTGCCTACTAGTTTTAAAACGGTAAGAGATGAATTTCCTTTACGTGGGCATTTAATATGTCCTCAATGTGCTAAACCACTCACTGCTTCATTTTCTAAAGGAAAAATGGGTATACGTTATCCGTATTATCATTGCTCAAAAGGATGCAAAGAAAGACAAAAGGCAAGTATCATAAATAATGCTTTTTTAGAGTTACTGCATACCATACAATTTAAACCAGAAACTTTAAAATTATTTTCAGCTATTGTTAAAGATAATTTGAAGAAAAATAACCAGGACGGGAAAGCAGAAATGGACTCTGTTCATAAGGAAATACTCAAACAAAAACAAAGACTTGAAAATGCAAAATCAATCATGCTCGATGGTGAAATTAGCGCCATCGAATTTAAAGAAATGCGCTATGTAATTGAAGAAAAGATTACTCAACTCACTTGCGATTTAAGCAATATCAGTTCTGGGATGCGGAATTTGGATGATAAGATTGATGAAGTCGTCGAACTCTTAATTGAACTCGAAAAGACTTATCTGCAAAGGGATACAGTCACCAAGCAACATATAGTGAGTTCGATATTTCCCGCTAAGTTGGTTTTCGAAAATAAAAAAGTTCGAACTCTCGAAATGAACAAAGTACTATCGCTAATAAGCAGTATTGACAAAGGTTTCAAGGAAAACAAAAAAATAAAGCACACCGAATTTGGCGTGCTTCTCCATAGAGTGGAGCCGGTGGGAGTCGAACCCACGTCCGGACAAAGCGAATCATAGCCTACTACATGTTTAGATTGTACTTATTTTTCGAGTATTACAAGGAGTCCAATCATACCAAATAATACTTTATCCTTTTCATCTCGAATATCTGTCAAGGCTCCAGATTTTCTATCCTGATTTGATTATGCTTAGCTACCACCCTACAGGCTCGAACAGCAGGAAGCAAAGGCACTTAATTCCTTGAATTAAGCAGCCAAGGCGTAGTTAGACTCGCCGTATAAAAAGTGTTGAAAGTTGATTTTAAAGAGCCATACCTACAACGCTCTACATGCAAACTATAAAACTACCTTCCCGTCAATTCCGGGCGGCCCCAATATGATCAATGAACTATTATTTATTATTAATTTTTATCTCCAAAATCTAATTTCGAAATACCTACTGCTTTTAATGCTCTCTTTATATTCACTTTCAAAAACTCTTTTGTTTCAACTACCATACCTTTGGCAATTCCCTCTTCTGGTCTTGCAGTAAATTTCGAATCTCTATATTTAAAATCTTCTCCTATTGGTGTAAAATAAAATCCATAATAAGATTTTCTACTTTCATTTTCTGGACAAGTCACTTTTCTTACACCATGTTGAGAAAGTTCGTCAGTTCTGAAAATAACCGCTCTGTTAAAAGCAGGCAATACAGCCTTTTCCATTTTGGTTACACGTTCATCCCAAAGTTCTAAATGCCCACCATATTCTTCTTTCCAGTGTTTATTTAGATAAATCAAAATATTTAATCTTCTATGAAGATTTTTCTCAGTATGCATATTATAGTCTAGATGCACGTCTACAAAACTGCCATTTAAACCTTGATGAATACCTGTACCATATCCATCTAATGTTGATTCTAGATTTGAAAGTCCAGAAAT
Organism: Chitinophaga pinensis; assembly: GCA_945860705.1. Taxonomy (GTDB): domain Bacteria; phylum Bacteroidota; class Bacteroidia; order Chitinophagales; family CAMDFR01; genus CAMDFR01. The sequence continues at coordinate 50,867 of CAMART010000016.1, forward strand.
TTCATGCCAAACTTCTATTAATTCATTACTTCTAAGAGCCTCTCTTACTTGATTGAAAACTGGATGAAATTTTTCAAAATGATATTCTTCTTTTTTATTTTCATTAATAGATTTTCTTTTTACATGCATATCTTCCATTTTAGGAAAATTTTCATAAAGAAGATTTGCGTATTCTTCATTCAAAAAATTATCCATTATAATGTGCTTACATGGTGTATTACTATTAAAAGTAGCTTTTAACTCAGCTATTTTAGCTTTATCAAAATAAATTGGGTTTATGATACTTTCCATAACACAAAATTACTTATAAATTAATAAATTCCTACGTATATTATAGATTAACATCTTTTAGTAATTAATGTTACTTTTTGATTTATAGTTCCTTTAAAAGGTTATAATTTTACACATTAATAATAATAGGCGATTTACACTTCTCATTATTTTAAGGAATAGTAATAGCTTTTTTATATTTTTGTAGAAAATAATAATAAAATATCAAGTGTCAAAAGAATTAAAAGTAGGAATATTAGCCATTGTAGGTATAGCTATATTTGTAGTAGGATTTAAGTTTTTAAAGGGATCTAATGTATTTAAAAATGACAATACATACTATGCTATATATGATAATGTAGATGGACTCAATTCATCAAATCCTGTTTATGTAAGCGGATACCAAGTTGGTAGAATTGCTGATATCAATTTAATACAACTTGGAAATGGTATGAATAAAGCCTTGGTAACTTATAGTATCAGCGATGATGTGAAAATACCTAGAGGAAGTAGTGCTTTGATATATGCGACTGATCTATTAGGTGCAAAAGCAGTAAAAATTTCATATGTCACTAATTCATCTTATTATGAAGATGAAGATACCATCATCAATGGAATGGAGTTGGGTATGATAGAGAAACTAGGAACTTCTATTACTCCTTTGTTGGGTCATTTGGATTCTTTAGTAGTGGGGCTTGGCTCTGTAGTAGACAAAAACAATAAAGACAATCTACAAAATACTATAGCTAATATCAATGCTGTTATTACCCAATTAAATAAAGATTTACCAGGTATCACAGGTGGTGTAAACACATTGGTAAATGATAAAAATAGTAGTCTTAACAAAACATTAGGAAATCTTGAAACTTTTACGGGTAACCTCAATCAAAATAATGCTAAAATTAATCACTTACTCACAAACTTAGACCAATTTAGTGATACTCTTAACGAATTGCAACTCAAACAAACTGTTGCAAACGCTGAGTTAGCAATAGCTCAACTAAATACACTTCTTGCTCAAATAAATACTGGTAAAGGTACTATGGGTAAACTTGTTAAGGATGAAGCACTTTACAATAATCTTCAAAACGCTTCGAGCAATTTAAATCTATTATTAGATGACTTTAAAGCAAATCCAAATAGATATGTACATCTATCATTACTAAAAATAGATAGAACTGTGAAAACTAAAAAACTTCAACAAGACATAGAAAAAGCAAATGCTCCAAAATAACCGATTTTGAAAGAGACAATAAATAAATATAACATTATAATGAAAAATATGCTGAACCTGTTTCAGCATATTTTTTTAATAGTTATTTGTACTACTATATATGCACAAACTCCTACAAATACTGGCGAAAAAAAAGAAATTGAAATATTAAATTCAGATAAACTGAGCTATACAAATACTAATGGATATGAAGTACAATATCTTGTAGGAAATGTAAAACTCAAACATATCAATACTTACATAGAATGCGATAGTGCAGTGGTAATGAAATCTGTAAATAAGATATATGCATTTGGTAATGTATATATCAATCATAATGGGAATATAGATATTCACTCTGATCAACTATATTATTTTGGAGATACAAAAACAGCCGAACTAAAACAAAATGTGACCTTAAGTGATGGTAAAATGAGGTTGGAAGCACCGGAAGTAAGGTATGATATGAATTCTTCAATAGGTACTTACAATAATTCAGGTACTGTTTTTAGTGATGAATCAGTGATAAAAAGCCAAAAAGGCACCTATTACAACAATACTTCAGATATATTTTTTAGAGACAATGTAGTAGTGACAAATCCAAAATTTACACTTACTTCAGATACGTTACAATACAACTCAAGTTCAGATAAAGCTACCTTCTATAGCCTTACAGAAATAAAAGGCAATGGTAGTACTATTTTATGCTATACTGGTCACTATGATACGAAAAGAGGATTAGCAGATTTTGGATACAATACTAAAATAATCAACGAAAGCCAAACGCTCTATGGCGATAGCATATACTATGATAGAAATCTTGAGTATGCAAAAACATTCAAGCATTTCACCATGGTAGATGATAGTAATAAAGTAATGATCATAGGTACTCGAGCTAATTATAAAGAAGAAAACAAATATTTATTTGCATTTCAAAGACCTTTGCTTATTAATTATTCAGATGCTGATACTTTGTATTTAAGAGCTGATACATTAATATCTTACAATAAAGAAATCTCTGACAAACGTTTTTTTACCGCATATAGAAATGTAAGAATGTATAGAAAAGACTTACAAGCAAGATCTGACTCTTTATATTACTCTTTTGAAGATTCTACATTCAGAATGTTTTACAAACCAATATTGTGGAGCGATGAAATGCAAAGTACAGCGGATACGATTTTTATTTTGACTAAGAAAAATAAAGCATATCAGCTACATTATTATAGCAATGCATATATTATAATGCAAACAGTAAAAAATTATTTTGACCAAATAAAGGGAAATAAGATAATAGGTTACTTAAAGGAAAATGAACTGGAATATATGGATGTGAAAGGAAGTGCAGAGTCACTATATTATGGCAAAAATGATAATAACAAAATTCTAGGGCAAAATAATGCTACTTCTTCTTATATGAAAATATATTTTAGTGATAAAAAAGTAGATATAGTGAAATTTATCAATAAACCAATTGCTATCTTCACTCCTATCAGACAAGTTACCGAAGAGCAAAAACTACTTAAAAACTTCAATTGGCAAGAAAGCCTTAGACCAAAGAATAAAGATGATTTGTAATATCTTAACTATTTTTCACATAGCTATTTTTATGGAATCATATTTGATATAGCATCTTTGCAATATAAAAAATTAAAAAATATGAAAAAACTTATTTTCACCTTATCAAGTATAATATTAAGCAATATACTTTTGCATAGTGCTAACCCACAAAAGATTGTAGAATCTAAAATAAAAGAAGTAACAGTATATAGACAACAAGCTAAAATAGGAAATGAAGCTTCTTTGACGCTAAATGCTGGAACTACAGAAGTAGTATTCAATAATATTACTACCCAAATCAATCCAAATAGTCTACAAGTAGCTGTAAAAGGTGATATCACTTTATTAGCTGCACGATATGAAACCAATTATTTAAAAAAGAAAGAAACGAATTCAAAAATCAATCTATATCAAGATTCGCTTGAATTATTGAGTGAGAAAATAAACTGGAATAATGAAATGATTCAAATGTATACTGCAGAAGAATCTATACTTGAAGCAAATAAAAAGCTTACTAACGAAAAAATAAATATAACTGCAGCGGAAGTAAAAGCTTATGCTGATATGTATAGAGCTCGATTGTTTGAATTGAGAGAAAAGAAATTTATAATTTCTAAACAACAAAAAAACTTAAATGAACAATTAGGCAATCTACAAGCTCAATTGAATGAATGGAACGCAAAAAATAACCAACCGAGTGGACAAATAATACTAACTGTAAGTACCAATACAACTATAAATGGAGCTATCAAATGTACGTATATAGTAAACAATGCTGGATGGACTCCAATTTATGACCTTCGAAGTGATGGATGGGGCAAACCTATAGACCTTGTGTACAAAGCAAATATTTACCAAAACACTGGCTACAGTTGGGAAGATGTAGCTATGACTATATGCACGGGCAATCCTACACTCAATAATAATAGACCAATATTAAATCCTTTATATGTAAACTTTGTGACATACAGAATTCAAGAAGCTGTATCAACTGGTTCAAAAGGTATGTATAAAAGCTATAATGCTGCTCCAAGCACAGTAAATATGGCTACTTATGATAAAGAAAGTGATGATGAAAAATTATCTTTTGAAGAAGCTAAATCACTTGAAAATACTGCAACAACAAACCTACTCAATGAAGAATATAAACTATCTCAAACACAAACAATTGAAAGTGATGGAAAATATCATTTGGTAAATATGAATACATATAGCTTGCCAGCTACATATGAATACCATACAGTTCCAAAACTAGATGCAGTAGCATACTTATTGGCAAAAGTGACAGATTATGGAAAGTATAACCTCATACCAGGCATTGCAAATATATTCTTAGAAGGCTCTTATATAGGTCAGTCAAATATAAATCCATTTACTATGGGAGACACGATGCTTATCTCGTTAGGAAGAGATGAAGGTATCAATGTAAAAAGAATAAAACTTCTAGAATTCTGCAAAACTAAATGGATAGATACTAAAAAAACAGAAACTTTTGCTTATGATATTATTATCAAAAACAATAAATCTACTACTATAGAAATAGATGTACTAGACCAAATTCCAATCAGTAAAAATGATGATATAAAAGTAGAGATAGAAGAAATGTCTGGTGCAAACTATACACAAGAGATAGGAAAACTCAACTGGAAACTAAGTATAGCTCCTAATACTTCTAAAAAAATACGTCTTACTTATACTATTAAATATCCTAAAGATCAGACAATTCAAGAAACTAATTTTTAGAATTTAATATAAATATTAAAGGGGGATTTTTTGCTTCGCAAAAAATCCCCCTTTTTTTTATAAACATATACACAGCTTACATTTAAATATTTATTTAACATTTTTTATCAATATCCTTACTTTTACATGAGTTAATGATTTACAAACTATTAAATAAAAGTATGAAGTTTATTTACACTAGTCTTATATTATTATTTTTTGCATTTGAAAGCAATGCACAAAAATCTATATTGAAAGGAACTGTCACTGACGATAAAACAAATGAACCAATGATGTCTGTTTCTATTTACGTGAAAGAAACTAAACAAGCTATGGCTTCAGATTTTGATGGCAATTTCAAATTTGAAATGGAGCCAGGTCAATACAATGTAGTTTTTAAATATGTAGGATATGAAGAGCAAGATTTAAAGATAGAAATACGTCCAAATGAAACAGTAGTAAAAAACATTAAGCTGGTAGAAACTCCTCAAGAACTTGGGCTAGTAGTAGTGACGGGCACTAAATATGAAAAAGATGTGAGTGAGCAAGTAGTAAGTATGGAAGTAATGAAACTGAGTACCATACAAAACTCAAATAGTAAAATGACAGAGAGTTTAAACAAAGTACCAGGTGTAAATATGATAGGTAATAATATCAGTATTCGTGGTGGTGCGGGATTTAGTGATGGAGCAAATACGCGTGTAATGATGCTACTTGATGACTTGCCTCTCGTAGGTGCAGACAATGGCTCTATTAGATGGGATGCATTGCCACTAGAAAGTATAGAACAAATGGAGGTAATCAAGGGTGCTTCTTCAGCATTATATGGAACTAGTGCTATGAATGGTGTAATAAATATACGTACTGGTAATCCAAAAAGTGATAAACCATATACAAAAATCATCTCAAATTTTGGAGGCTATGAAGCTCCTAAAAATAAAGCCTATAGTAGATGGTGGAAAACAGACCATCACACTCCTATGTTTGGTGGTATTTCTTTAGTACATAGAAGAAAATTTAAATGGTTTGATGTGAGTTTTGGAGCAAACTATCAGCAAGATCAGCACTATTTAAAATTCAATGATTCTAAAAAATTTAGATTTAATTTAAAACTTAGACGAGTTTTTACTGGAAAACTAGAAGGATTGACCATAGGAATCAATACTAATTATGCTCATGAAAGTGGCAATCAATATTTTACTTGGTCTTCATATAGAAGAGCTGTAAACCCTACTACACAAGAACTTACTATTAATGTAGATTCTCTTATTTATTTCCCATTTGCAAAAAATCCATACTTAAATAGAAATATAAATATCGACCCTTATGTTACTTATTTCAATAAACATGGAGATAGACATGCGTTGAAATTTAGGATTTATAATACAAAAAACTACGAACAGGAATTTAAAAATTCCAACTTTGATCCATTTGCTATACCAAAATATGAAACATCTGGAAAGCCTTTATTTTCAAATGCTACTCAGATCTATGGAGAATATTCTTATGTTAGAATGTTTGATAAAATAGATGTGAATGTTACTACTGGTTTTGCAGGTAGTTATTCAAATATTAAAAGTTTGACTTTTAATGGATCACACTATACCGGGAATGCTGGTGTATATTTACAAGCAGATAAAAAATTCTTCAAAAAATTGACTGTTTCTGCTGGTATTAGAGCTGAATTTTCAAAAACAGATACGATAATTGCTAAGAAAAACATATCATTTTCTAATACAAAACCTTTGTTGAGTCCGGTAGTTCCCGTTTTTAGATTAGGAATGAACTACCAAGTAAGCAGAGGAACATTCTTAAGAGCTTCATTTGGACAGGCATATAGATTCCCTACAGCAGCAGAATTATTTATACTTACAAGCAGAGCAGGCGGAAGAGTGTTTCCAAATCCAAATTTATCTCCAGAAGATGGATGGAGCACTGAAATCGGTATAAAACAAGCGGTAAAAGTAAAAAAATGGTTTGCATACTTTGATTTATCTGGATATTTCACAAAATATAGAAATATGATAGACTATAAACTAGGCAATTTTATACCTCCAGGAGACTCTGTAGCTTCGTATGGTGCTCAGGCACAAAATATAGATAGAGTTACTATTTTTGGTACAGAAGCATCTGCATTTGGACAAGGTAAATTATTTGGTATACCATTCAATTTTATTGTTGGATATTCATTCACACTACCATACAATACTGATACACTCAAAAATGCTTATAACAAAAAAATTAGCCTTACAAATAGAGATGCACCAATATTGGATTATAGAAACATCCATAGTTTTAAAGCAGATATAGAAGCTACTTATAAAAATGTTTCACTAGGAATTAGTTTTGTATATAATAGCTACACTAATAGACTTCCGGGAAGTGCTAGTGGTTTTGCTCCAGGTATACTAGACTATAGAAAATATCATAGTAAAGGTTCATTCTTGTTTGATATGAGGCTTGCATATACAATTAACGAAAAAGTAAGATTGTCATTCATTGCAAAAAATTTATTGAACAATGAATATATGCTACGTGCAGGATTTATAGAAGCTCCTAGAAACTATGCAATGCAGATAAGTTATGAATTTTAATATATATATAATTTAAAATGAATTATTAATAAGGATATTTTGTTATACTTATTATGATATTTACATTATGAAAAAACTTTCTTTATTAGGTATCGTTATAATTCTTTGCTATTTTATCATTTCATCTTGCAATAAAGATAAAATCAATAATAATACAACTTTAGATTGTACAATAGTAGATTCTACCAATACGTATGATTTAAGAATAAAATCTATCATGGACATTAACTGTGCAACAGCTGGATGCCATAATACAACTAGCGCTAGTGCCACAGTAATACTTGACAATTATAATAGTACTAAAGATGCTTTAGCTACAAAAAATGTCCTTTGTGCTATGAAGTACGAAACTAATTGTATCCCTATGCCTCCAAGTGGTAAACTTAACGATACTATTATAAATTATATTAACTGCTGGAAAGAAGCAGGATATCCAAGATAAATCAAATTATGAAAAAAACATTAGCATTATTTACTTTATTATTTTCAGTATTCATCAACTTTGCTCAAGATGTAAATATAGATGACCTACTAAATGAAAACAATAAACAAAAAGACTATGTAAGTGCCACATTTAAAGGCACTCGACTCATAAATGGACATACTGTAGAAACTACAAAAAAACATGCATTAGATTTTTTGATTACTCATAGATTTGGAGATATGGGCGTAAAAGGTGTCAGTGGTCATACACTTTTTGGTATAGACAATGCATCAGATATTCAATTTGTTTTTGAGTATGGTATCACAGATGATATTACAGTTGGTTTTAGTAGAACTCAGGGTGCTGGTAAAGTGAGAGAACTCTATACTGGACTTTTTAAATACCGAGTTTATAAGCAAACTACAAATAATAAAAGACCTTTTACAATAACTTTATTAGGTAATGCTACAATAAGTAGTATGAAAAAACAAAGTGATCCATTATTGATATCAAGCTTTCCAAAATTCAGTAATAGAATGTCTTATTTAGTGCAAGCAATGGTAGCTAGAAAATTTAATAAGTGGCTTACTGTACAAATAACTCCTACTTTTCTTTGGAGAAATCTAGTAGATTATAATGACAACAATGGTTTATTTTTTATGGGTCTTGGTGCAAGAGCAAAAATTTCAAAACGCTCTGCAATTGTATTTGAATACTATTTGCCATTGATGGGAAAAGGACAAAACTATAGAGAATATTTCCCTATGATTCGTGGCAAAAAAGATGCAAGCTACTACCCTTCTCTTCATATTGGATATGAATTGGAAACAGGCGGACATGTTTTTCACATAAATTTGACAAATAGTGCAGGACTTTTAGAAAATGATTATTTACCATTTAATAATAAAAATTGGGCTCAAGGCGGTTTTAGATTAGGATTTACGATTTCAAGAGGTTTTTATTTTAGCAAAGGAACTAACGCTTGGACAGGAAAACCTAAAAAAACTAAAGAAGCTCAATAAATTAATTAGTTTTATTATCTGTTTGGCACTACATTTGGATTATATAAATTATAAAAATAATATATTATGAAAAAATTAGTAATTTTAGTAAGTATCTTAAGTATATATACTGCAAGTATCGCTCAGACTTTTATTGCAAAAAATGCTTCAATACGTTTTTTCTCAACTACACCAGTTGAAAATATAGATGCAACTACAAAAACTGCTGTAGCATTATTAAATACTAGCACAGGGATGCTCACATTTAAAGCAAGTAATAAATCATTTATTTTTCCAGATAAATTGATGCAAGAACACTTTAACGAAAACTATATGGAAAGTGATAAATATCCAAATGCAGAATTTACAGGCACGATTGAAAATATGCCCAACCTTTCTAAAGATGGTGTATACAATGTAAATGTAAAAGGAAAATTCACAGTACATGGTGTATCTAAAGATAGAACAATACTTGCTACACTTACAGTAAAAGGCGGTAAAATTACTGGATACTCAAAATTTATGGTAAAATGTGTAGATCATGATATTGAGATACCAAAAATTGTTTTAGCAAAAATAGCTGAATCAATAGAAGTAACTGTAAATTGCGAATTTTTACCAAAAGAATAAATCACAAAAAGATGCTTATTTGCATCTTTTTTTAATTAAATATTATGAAGAAAATAAGCATTTCCATTTTTATTATTACGAGCATATTTGTAGGTGTAAGCTGTAATAAAGATAAAACACAAGCTCCACCAGAACCTTGTGATCCTAGTAAAGTTTATTTTGAACAGGATGTACTTCCAATTATTCAAAGTAACTGTGCAAAAAGTGGGTGTCATGATGCTGGCTCACATGTAGAAGGTCTGAACTTGACCACTTATAATGGAATAATGGAAATTGTAAAAAAAGGAAATGCAAATGACAGTAAATTACATAAAGTAATAACTGATAATGATCCGAGTGATATTATGCCTCCTCCTCCGAGTGCGCCTTTGACTGCAGATCAAATAAATATTATTGATTATTGGATAGCCGAAGGTGCGCTAAATAATAGATGTGAAAATAGCAACTGTAATTCTACCAATATGTCTTTTGCTACAGATATAAAACCAACAATAGATGCAAATTGCCTTGGATGCCATAGTAGTGCAGGAGGAACTTCGGGTGGATATGATTTTAGTACTTATAATGGTGTAAAAAGTGCTGTAACCAATAATAAGTTATACGAATCTATTGTACAAACAGGATCAGCCGTATCTATGCCACCAGCTAGTAAACTAAGCCAATGTAAAATAGATCAAGTAAAATCTTGGATAGATGCTGGTGCTCCCAATAACTAACAGCTACAATCTATCAAATATCTTTTTTGTTAATTATTCTTATTCTATATCAAAACATATACTAACTTTGTCGTGTTTTCGTTATACTAAATATGATTGCTTTGAAACACGATACAATAAGACCATACGGACATACTGATACTACTAAAAAAGAAGAAGTAGAGCATATGTTTGATAATATAGCTCATCGCTACGATTTTTTAAATCACTTACTTTCTGCAGGCATTGACCATACTTGGAGGAAAAAAGCTGTAAACTATATTGGAGAAATACATCCAAAAATAATTGCTGACCTTGCTACCGGTACTGGTGATTTTGCAATGGAAAGTGCTAGACTTAATCCTACAAAAATAATTGGAATAGATATTAGTGATGAAATGATGCACTATGGTAGAATCAAAACAAAAAATAAAAAATATGATTTTATCGAATTTATAAAAGGTGATAGTGAAAAACTTGAATTTGATGATAATTACTTTGATGCTATGACTGTGGGTTTTGGAGTAAGAAATTATCAAAATCTAGAACAAGGACTCACCGAAATGAAACGAATTTTAAGAACAAATGGTAGATTGGTAATACTAGAAGTATCTATACCGAAAAATACACTTATGAAATTTATTTTCAATATTTATTTCAATTATTTCTGTCCATTTATTGGTAGATTGTTTTCTAAGGATGTGCGAGCATATACATACTTAAATGAAAGTGTAAATGCATTTCCTAGTGGGAAAAACTTCACAGATATACTTGAAAAAATAGGCTTTAGAAATGTAGTTTGGAAACCATTAACTTTTGGTATTTGTGCCATGTACACATGCGAAAAATAAATATCGTCATATTATTACTTATTAGTATTACTACTATAAAAGCTCAGGTAAACTATTTTGAGCTGAGTAATAAATTGATGTATTTTGGTATTAGTATGGGTTTTACTGGTGGTGACTATAAACTTATTCCTGCTCCTACCATCTCTAGAAAAGATAGCATCTATAATTTTAAAACAATTGTTCAACCAGGCTTTAATTTGGGTATAATAGGCAACTTACAAGTGCATAAATATTTTGATATCAGATTGATTCCATCATTAGTATTTACAGATAGAAGAATCCAATATGCTATGAATGATGGAACAAAAATTAATAAACAGGTACAACATATTTATATCTCTCTTCCTCTAGAGTTTAGATACAAATCAAAACCAATCAAAGATTTTAGACTTTTTATAATGTCTGGTATTAGATACGACTTTGATTTAAATTCAAACAATAAAAAACGAGGCGATCCTCTATCAATAAAAGTAAAACCTCACGATTTATGTTTTGAGTATGGTATAGGATTTCAGTATTATTTTACTTATTTTATTATTTCTCCCGAATTTAAAATGAGTCATGGATTGCTTGATATCAAAGGCTCAAATGAAGGACTCATACAACAACGAGTAATAGATAAAATATTCTCAAGAGCATTTACTATCACTATCAATTTTGAAGGATGAAATTATTTACCACTATATGATAATAGTATAAAAACGGTTTTAAAAGTTTTTACTGTATTTTTACTATACGATGTCTAAATCATTTATACATACTGAAAAAATCATACGAAAAGCTAAAGAACTTGGTTTTGATGATATAGGTTTTTCAAAAGCAACATATCTAGAAAAAGAAGCAAAAGACTTAGAAAAATGGCTGGCTCAGGGATTTCATGGCTCTATGAAATATATGGAAAACTATTTTGATAAAAGGCTTGACCCACGACTGCTTGTAGAAGGTGCTAAAACAGTGATATCGTTGAGTCATAATTATTTTAGCGATAAAACACAAGTAGATAATGAAGCACCAAAAATAGCCAAATACGCATATGGAAAAGACTATCATTTAGTTTTGAAAGAAAAACTAAATGTACTTATTGATTTTATGAAGGATGAAATAGGCGATATCCAAGCAAGGGCTTTTACCGACAGCGCACCTATCATGGAACGAGCTTGGGCTGAACGCTCTGGTATAGCATGGATTGGCAAAAATACTTTAGCACTCACTAAGTCAAAAGGTTCATTTTACTTTCTTGCTGAAATCATCTGTGATGTAGAGTTTGTATACGATAATCCTGTAAAAAATTATTGTGGTACTTGTACTAAATGTATAGACTCCTGCCCTACTCAAGCACTTTATGATGCCAAAAAAATTGATGCAAGTAAGTGTATTTCTTACTTGACTATAGAATTGAAAGATGAATTGCTACCTAATGAATTTAAAAATAAAATGAACAATTGGATGTACGGATGCGATATTTGTCAGGATGTTTGTCCAATAAACGCTAGAACGAAACCAAATACTGAAATAGAATTTCAACCGAAAAATGAAATACTAAATTTCACTAAAAAAGATTGGGAAGAACTAAATAAAGAAACATTTGATGTTATCTTTAAAAACAGTGCAGTGAAAAGAACTAAATTTTCTGGACTTCAGAGAAATATTTCATTTATCAAAAATAATAATTATGAAAATAGTTAGCATCTACACTCTTATCATAAATGTACAAAATGAACAAAAGTAGTTTTGGATTATTACTAGGAATAATTCTATTCTTCATGAGCAGTTGTGCGCAATATCAAAAATGTGCTCACCTGACAATAAATGAAGATTTTTTAAGTAAAATAAAATGTGAAGAGGATTTCATAATACTTAAAAGTACTCCTATATCTAACAATTTTTCACAAGTAGATGCATTAAAACTAGTGTATGATATCAAAAACAAAAAACTCTACTTTACAAATTCCACAAAGTATAAATTTCATTATGATTTTTGTTCCAGTTTTCTTGGATATAAAAAAGATTTAAGCATATTTAATTATATAGAATATAGTGAGAGTAGCAATAGAAATTATATACTAGCCAATCTCAATCACTACAAAGCTTCTGATGTTTATACACTTGAGTTTTTTTCAGATGATAAAATACCAGCTAATCTAATAGAATTGATGTTTAAGGAAGTAAGTGCTTCTGTTTATTTTAAGGAAAAATTATATATTCTAAATAATGCGAATACGAAAAATAAGTTAGGAAATATAGATGCTAAAAAAATAATAAGCATCAATGAGCTTTATAATAATCAGCAATATCAACCAATGATACTTGAAAGTTCATACGGATATCTCCAAAAGGTGAGTAAAGATAATTTTGAAAATTACTCATTCAAAAAAGAAGACATTATTCTTACAGATTTTTTACCCAATGATATTCCATTTTGTCAAGGTATTATCACCTCTACTTTTCAGACTCCTCTTGCTCATATTAATATATTATCTCAAAATAGAAAAACACCCAACTGCGCTTATAAAAATGCGTGGAATAATGAAATATTAAATAGTTTAGTTGGAAAGCTAATCAAATATGAAGTTAGAGAAGATTCATTTTATATACGAGAAGCTACGATAGATGAAGCTACTAAATATTGGAAAAATAAAACTACAGTTCCTAAAAAAAATCTAAATTGCAATATAAAAGAAACTCGTCTGCTTGATGCTGACTTGATTTTTATCCATCATGTTAATACTGTCGGAGGCAAAGCAGCAAATTTTGGAGAACTAGGTAAAATAATATTGGATGATCAATCTCGAATACCACTTCCTGAAGCTGCTTTTGCTATTCCATTTTATTATTACAAACAACACATAAATACAAATAATCTTCAAGCACAAATAGATTTAATACTCAACTCAGATACTATATATAACAATAGAACTAGACTTGACTATCATCTATCAAAACTTCAAGATAGTATACTTGCTAAGCCTATTGATCCAAAATTTTATTCTCTGCTAATCAATAAACTAAAGACTTATCCAGCATATACAGACTTTAGATTTCGCTCATCAACTAATGCAGAAGATATACCTGGGTTTACAGGTGCTGGACTCTATACCTCTAAAACGGGTAGCTTAGTAAATAATAAAAAAAGTATAGAGCAAGCAGTGAAAAAAGTATGGGCCAGTTTGTGGAGCATAAGAGCATATGAAGAGCGTATGAGTGCTAATATAGATCAGAAAAATTTAGCTATGGTAATATTAGTACATAGAGCTTTTGGCACTGAAGAAGCTAATGGTGTGGCTATTACCAAAGACCTATATCGCGAGGGTTATCCTGCATTTACCATCAATATCCAAAAAGGTGAAACTAGTATAGTATTACCAGAAAACAATGAAATACCAGAACAATTTTTAATGAAATTTTCTAACTATATCAATGGAGGGAATGATATATCGCTTGATTACATTTCTTATTCAAGCTTAAATGAAAACAAATCAATTCTATCTACAGACGAAACAAAAAAATTGGCAAAATATTTAGAGGCTATAAAATCCCATTTTTACTATAAATTGAATCTTCAATTTGAGGAACTAGACTATTTTGATTTTGCTATGGATATAGAATTTAAGTTAGACAAAAACACAAGAAAAATATATATAAAACAAGCTAGAACCTACTAGATAATAAAAAATAGTATCTTTGCTTATACATCAATCTATAAATGAGAAAATGAGAAATAGAGAAAATATTGCAGATAAAAACGGATTGACACACACACACACTATAAATGTACGTTTTAGCGAAGTAGATTCTTTAAATATTGTTTGGCATGGAAACTATGTTAAATATATGGAAGACGGCAGAGAAGCTTTTGGTAGAGCGTTTGGTATTTCTTACCTGGATGTAAAATCGCATGGATATTCTATACCTATAGTAAAACTTTGTTGTGAGTTTAAAAAACCACTCAAGTATGGAGAAACTGCAACTATAGAAACAAAATTTGTAGATACTGATGCAGCAAAAATAATTTTTGTAACTAATATTTATAATGAGAACAAAGAACTAGTAGCAACCGGTGAGACAATTCAAGTTTTTTTAGATAATAATAATGAACTTTGCTTGCAAAATCCTTTATTCTATGATGAATGGAAACACTCAGTTTTGAAAAACACCGAAGTTTATGGATAAAGTTTTTATCAATGCATATGATATCATCAGTCCACTTGGAAATAGTATAGAACAAAACTGGGATGCACTCACAAATAATAAAACTGGTCTTGCACAATATGATTATTTAAATGATACTCTATTTTTAGGTAAAATAAAGAATTATACATCATCAAATAATGAATATACCTATCTAGAAAACTTACTTATTGATATAATTGAAAAAACTTTTCTAAAAATAGAAGTAAAAAAAGATGATAAAGATTTTCTATTGATCATCTCTACTACTAAAGGAAATATAGATTTATTAAAACAGCACTCACCAATTATTGATATCAGTAGAGCACGACTTGGAGTTATGGCTATAGCTATTCAAAAATACTTTGGTTTTATAAACACCCCACTGATTATATCCAATGCATGTGTCTCTGGGGTAATGGCCTTATCTATAGCTAAGGATTATATTCAAAATAAATATTACAAAAATATTTTAGTTTGTGGGGCAGATATACTTTCAGATTTTGTTATAGAAGGATTTTTATCATTCAAAGCAATCAGTACTCAGCAATGCAAGCCATTTGACAAAGATAGAAACGGTATAAACTTAGGTGAAGCAGTAGCATGTATACATCTTAGTGTAAATAATATATCTGGACAAGATTATCATATATTAGGAAGTTCATCCTCAAACGATGCAAATCACATATCTGGTCCATCACGCACAGGCGATGGATTATCACTTGCAATTGAAAACTCATTTAAAGATGCTAAGATTAGAAAGGAAGATATTGATTTCATATCAGCTCATGGCACAGCCACTATATATAATGACGATATGGAATGCAAGGCTATCGTCAGCAATCAATTGGAAGAAACACCTACAAATAGCTTCAAAAGTTATATAGGACATACACTAGGTGCTGCTGGAATTTGTGAAGTTATTTTCAGCATCTTATCAATGAAGAATGGATTACTTATTAAATCATTAGGGTTTGAAAACATAAACGAAGAAAATATAATCTCTATAATTTCTAACAATCAAACTAAAGAAATCTCTAAGACTCTCAAACTTTCATCAGGTTTTGGAGGATGCAACTCTGTCATAATCATATCTATATAACCTAAATTGTAACATTAAATTCATTTTCTCGTATAGGAAGTAAATTCCTAGCAATGAAAAACATATATATTCTTTTATTCAGCATAATAATATTTGAGGCAAATTGCCAAGATACAATCTCAAAAGCTTGCTATTATAGCAATGTAAATGAATTTGTAAATAACGAAGGTAGAAAATCTGGTAAAATTATTGAAGAATCTTCTACAGATGTTACTTTTTATTATCATTATACAAAACTTACATTTAATAGCAAAAAAATATGGGGGTATACTAATAATGAAGGAATTCATTATAGAAGTATTGACTTTTTATTTTATGAATTTAAAAATGATGGTAAGTTGGTAATGTATAGATCCTTTTTAGATGGCTTGTATAAATTTAAGATTAGTTTAGGATTGAATATGATCCCTATTGATTTATCAGAAGAAAATCTTAGTCATTTAATTTCAAATAATAAAGAATTATATGATAAATATAATAGTTTATCTAAAAAAGATAAAAAAAGTAGAATAGTAGAGTTCATAAATCTATATAATAGTGAACTTGAAGCTAACTGAAATAAAAATAACTAATTGATTATCAATCTTATAATATATTTTAAAAAAATATTGAAAATTTTGTAACCTTTTTAAAATACCAGCGTAATAGACAATATAAATACTACAAATTATGAAAACTTTATTTACACTTTTAATCATATCAATCTCTACATTATCATTTGCAAACAATACTGCTAATATGATAGTAAAATCAAACTCAACTTCATCATCTGAATTGAATGTACAAGATTTTAAATTTAATGTAGTAGAGTACTCATCAATAAGCGATAATAAAAACGAAAGAGAAGATATCATAAGAAGAGTAAGTATAGACAAAAAAAACAACAGAGAAGTAATGTCTCTATCAAATGATGCTCTTAAATAAATAGTAAATAATTTTTCAATTATTATATGTAAAAACCTCACTTTGTGAGGGTTTTTTATGTTGTTTACATTTTTTTTGTAGATTTGTATTACATAATTTTAAAAATATTTATGAAACAGATAAAATTTTATCATTTAATTATACTCTCTACATTAATAATATATACAATTAATAGTTGTAATACGATATATGAGAAAAATGACTATATCCCTTTAGAAGCAGAGGTAGCTCGAATTACAGAATCTGAGCAAGCAATAAATGTAGTAGAGGATATAGCTATCACTGCAGAAAATGCTCTAATAAATGAGTTAAATTCAACTACTGAGCATAAAAGTGGCACTTGTGCAACTCATACATTAAATACCACAGATCAAACTCTTACATCTACTTTTACAGCTAATTGTGTTGGTATCGAAGGATTTAAAAGAACAGGTACTCTTACTACTTCATATTCAGGAACACCAAGAGTCGTAGGTAAAAATCTTCTTGTAGATTTTACCAATTTTAAATATGATTCTGTAACTATTACAGGAAAAGTATTGTTTAGTTATGATACAATATTAGGAGGTTTTTTAAATTGTAAAATATTAGCAACTGATGTAATACTCACATATCCAAGTGGTAAAACAACAAAAGTTTCATTAGATAGAAAATGGAAACTAGTATCTGGCTCTCTAACTACTACTCTATATGATGATGTTTGGCAAATAGATGGTAATGCAAGTGGTTTATATTCTGATAATAAATCATATTATTCATATACTACTACAAGCAATTTGTATAATACAGCTTGTTGGAGTGATGGTGTATCATATCCTATTTCAGGTAAACACCAATATAATAGTGGGCTACTAAATTTTGCCCTTTTAGACTATGGTAAATTCTCTGATTGTGATAATAAAGTTGATTTATATCAAACAGATGTTAAAAATCCTCATTCTATAAATTTTAGACTTAGATAGTAGCTTTAAAACTTAAATCTAAACTTTTTACAGAGTGTGTAAGGGCACCAACAGAAATATAATCTACTCCAGTTTCTGCATAGTTTTTTATAGTTTCTAGAGTAATACCACCACTTGCTTCAGTTTCAAATCTGTTATTTATTAATTCTACAGCTATTTTTACATCTTCAGGTTTGAAATTATCAAGCATGATTCTTTTTACTAACCCAATGCTAAGAACTTGTTTTACTTCATTTAGATTACGAGTTTCTACTTCTATATCTATATTTATTCTATTTTTAATCAAATAATCATTAGCATTGATTATAGCATTTGCTATACCTCCTGCAAAATCTACATGATTGTCTTTGAGCATGATCATATCATACAAGCCAAATCGATGATTATATCCACCACCTATTCTTACTGACCACTTTTCTATTTCTCTTAGATTAGGCGTAGTCTTACGAGTATCAAGAATTTTACAGCTTGTACCTTTCACAGCATCTACATATTTAGCTGTAGTGGTTGCGATTCCACTCATTCTTTGCATAAAATTAAGTACCAATCTCTCTGCTCTCAAAAGCGAACAAATATTTCCGCTTACAGTTAGTACTATATCACCTGGCTTTATATTATCTCCATCATTTAAGAGTATTTTTACTTCTAGTGATGAATCTACTGCATCAAATATTTTTTTTGCAAGCTCTACTCCTGCCAAAACCCCTGTATCCTTTACTAAAAGGCGTGCAAAACCGATTTTGCTATCTCCAAAAATAGAAAGTGATGAATGATCTCCACTTGCTATTTTACCAGTAGGATCGATTATATCTTCATCTAGAGCTTCTTTTATTATAGTATCTATATTCATGTTAAAAAAAAATTATAAATGCAAAGTTAATAGTATGTACTTGTCTAAAAGAATATAATGACTTAATTTTAGACCCAATATTTAAATATATATAATGGAGAAAAAATTATTACTTGAAGTAAAAAATCTAGTTACTGAGTTTAAAACTGAAGAAGGTGTTGTAAAAGCTGTAAACAATATATCTTTTGACTTATATAGAGGTGAAACAATAGGTATAGTAGGAGAATCGGGATCTGGTAAATCTGTAACATCATTAAGTTTGATGAGACTTATACCAAATCCTCCTGGAATAATAAGTGGTGGACAAATGATTTATCATAAAAAAGATGGAACTACTATAGATTTGAGAACTATATCAGAAGAAGATATGAGATCTATCAGAGGTAATGATATTTCTATGATCTTTCAAGAGCCCATGACTTCTCTCAATCCTGTTTTTACTTGTGGTGATCAAGTAAATGAGGCTATCATGCTACATCAAAAAGTAAATAAAGCTGAAGCTGACAAACGTACTTTAGAAATGTTTGAAAAAGTACAACTACCAAATCCACAGAGAATTCTTAATGCATATCCACACCAACTTTCTGGTGGTCAAAAACAAAGAGTAATGATCGCTATGGCAATGAGTTGTAATCCTGATATACTGATAGCAGATGAGCCTACTACTGCTCTTGATGTAACTGTTCAAAAAACTATTCTAGATTTGATGAATGACCTGAAAACCGAATCGGATAGCTCAGTAGTATTTATCACACATGATTTGGGAGTAATCGCTGAGGTAGCCGATAGAGTGATAGTAATGTACAAAGGAAATATTGTTGAACAAGGTACTGTATTAGAAATATTTTCAGACCCAAAACACCCATATACAAAAGGACTTCTAGCATGTAGACCTGCTCTTGATAAAAGACTAAGTAAAATGCCTATCGTGGCAGATTTTATGAAAGAAGAAAATGGTGAAATCATACCAATAGATATGACTGTAGAGCAAGCTATTGCTAATGTTACTGTTTCTCAATCTACCACTGATGCACGAAGAGAAAGACTCATGGCACAAGCTCCTATACTTCAAGTAAAAAACTTAAAGACGTGGTTTCCTACTAACAAAAATATGTTTGGTAAAGTACTTGATTATGTAAAAGCTGTAGATGACGTAAGTTTTGATGTATATGAAGGAGAAACTCTCGGACTCGTAGGTGAAAGCGGATGTGGTAAAACTACTCTAGGAAGAACGATACTAAGATTAGCACCAGCACACAGTGGCGAAATCATATACAAAGGAAGAAATCTTTTGGATCTTTCGGATAGAGAAATGAAAGATTTAAGAAAAGAAATGCAAATTATTTTTCAAGACCCATACTCTTCATTAAATCCTAGAATGACTATCGGTAGTGCTATCATGGAACCTATGCAAGTACATGGGCTACATGGAAATGATAAAGAAAGAAAAGAGAAAGTATTACAACTTTTGAAACGTGTAAACATGAACGAAAATCAGTTCAGTAGATATCCTCATGAGTTTTCAGGAGGTCAAAGACAACGTATATGTATAGCTAGAGCTCTTGCTTTAAATCCAAGTTTTATTATTTGTGATGAATCAGTATCTGCTTTGGATGTGTCAGTACAAGCTCAAGTACTAAACTTACTAATGGAACTAAGAGAAGAATTCAAGTTTACCTACATATTTATTTCACATGACTTGAGTGTAGTAAAACAAATGAGTGATAGAATGATAGTAATGAATAAAGGGAAAATCGAAGAAATGGGATCAAGTGATCTTATTTATTCAAATCCACAACAAACATATACTCAAAAACTTATTAATGCAATTCCTAAAGGTAATTTGGAAAACATTAAAAGTAGAGTAGCTAAACTCGTTTAGTTATCTTTAAAAAATTATACTTTACTTATTTGTATCTATATATATAAAATATAAAATGGTACTCTTAAAAACATTTACCTATTCA
>CAMART010000017.1 GCA_945860705.1 Chitinophaga pinensis
TATATGTAAGATGTCCTTTTTCTACTTCATCTATAAGCTGAAGTTTAAATGCTAAACTGTAATCTTTTTGAGTCCTTTTTGTAAAGTCTTTAGTTCCCTTATTCATTATATAAGTTGGTTTTTGTGTCAACTTATTTTAGGATGCTTCAGTACTTTATATAAAAAAAAAGACCACGCGAAGCGTGGTCTTTTTTTTTATATTTATAGTAACTATTTTTTACTTACAGTAATTTTTTTAGTTGCTACACCATTATCATTTTGTACTCTTAAGATGTACATACCATCATTAAGATTAGCTACATTGATATATTCATTTGTAGTACCATTTACAATGCCTAAATTTTTGTTATACACTACTTCACCTATTACATTTAATAGTTGTATTGAAGTATTAGTAGAGTTGTTTAAGTCTATAGATACATTTAATAAATCTACTACAGGATTTGGATATACACTTACATTTTCATTTAGATTAAAATCTTGTACTGATATATTTACAATAGAAATAGTTGTAGTATCACAACAAGTTCCTACAGGATTTGTTGCACAGAATATTACTTCATAAGTACCATTAGCTGGATATGTATATACTATATTCCCATTTGTAGTCACACCACTTCCTGTCGAAGAACTATATTTCCAAGTCCAACTTGTAGCACCTGCACCTGGATTAGAATACTGGAAATTGAATCTACCTGGTACTGATGAACTAGGAACAACCGTATGAGCACAATTTGGAGATGTAGCAACTCTCACAGTTCTAACAACTGTAGAAGTATTACCTGCAGCATCTGAAACTGTGTATGTGATTGTATAAGTACCAGCTACTGCAGTATTTACTGTAGAAACTACAGAAATAGAATCTGTTAAATTTCCATCATAACAATCGAATGCAATAGCACCTGGATCTGCATATGGGCCTGAACCTACTGCTAACCATACTAATGAACTATCTATCATAGATAAATCTGGAGCATCATTGTCTAATTGTTGATTAAACTCAGCATTTGTAAAATTAATATTAGATACATAATGGAAGTATGTAGTATCTACATCAGATAATGCAACATTTAATCTAGCAAAAACTGTAGGTATATTGTAAGTACCAGTAGAAAATTTAGCTGTTGGTGAAGTTTGTGGCCATAATACGTCACCTTCCCAGATAGCATCACCTACTGTAAAGTTTTTAGGAGCTGTTCTTGTTAAATTTACTACATCAATACCTGCTACTTTAAAATCAGGAAGTGTATTGTCTTCATTTGCACCCACTAATAATGAGTCAGAGTCACACCAAGAGAAGAATACTTTTGAACCATCTTCAGATCTAGAAGCTTTGATATAGTTATCTAAATTTACATCACCTAATTCTTTTCTTAAACTATTTACATAATCAATTTTAATAGCTCTCCATTGACAGTCTGCACTGAATGTAGGGTCGTATGTGATATCATATAAAAATTTATCAGGTGCATTTCCGATGATAGAGAAAGGTGTAGTTGTAGAACCAGGTAATACTAATGCGCCTAAATGTGGGTTTCCGTTGATATCAACTGCTAATCCTAATTCGAAAGTTGTAGATGCAGGCCCATTGATAGGGTCAAAAGTAATACCACTTACTGAATCAAGGTCTAATCTTATCATAGATGACCAAGTAGTTCCTCCATCAGTAGTTTTATAAAAAATAGGATCAAAAGTTCCTTCTCCATCATTGGTTACATCTGCACTTGCAGCTATCCATCCAAATTGACCTGTTGGATCAAATGAAATACATGTACTATTTAAGTGTCTAGCGCCATCTGCATTATTATCTAAAGGTACTGTAATAATAGGCAAAGCAGTCCATACAACTCCATTTGAATCTGTATTCCAAGTACCTTTATATACTGAGATACCTGTTGGATCAGTGCCATCTGCTGTTGTAGAATATTCATCAACTGCCCAATAGATACCTGGTGCACTTTGTACAAAGCTTGTAGATATTGTTGTATTGCTTGAGTTAGGTGTATATCCTCTTTCAGTAAATGTACTAGGATGATTATCTAGTCTAGCTCTTCCTACTGGATATCCTTGCCAATCAGCAGCGCTACCACCACTATGGAAACTACCAAAATATGTCATGTAAGAACTATCTGGGTTAGTGTTTCCTGTTGGATTGTATACAGAAATTTGAGGATAACGACAAGCAAAACCTGCTTCGCTTCCTGAAGGATTTACTGTACCATTGTTGATACTCCATGTAGCTCCACCATCTCTTGATACATCATATCTGTATTGACCATTGTTTGCATCATCTCCAGGAAAAATAAATTTATTAGTTCTATGTATAAATACTACCTGATTGGTAGCACCTATATATGATACCTGATTACAACCTGCTTGTATACTTCCGTATGCATTTCCAGCAGTTCCTATAGGTGTAGTAGTTACCGTTCTACTACTTCCTCTAGAAGCAGTAGATCTTGTAGTTGGAATGATAGCTGTACCAGTTCTCTGACTTTCAGCTATTTTGTAATTTGTTTTTGAGAGAAGTCTTGGTGTAGTTATAGCACCAGTTTGAGCAAACATGCAAACTGTTGTAAACATAGCAAAACCCGAAAGTAATAGTTTTCTCATTTGTAGTTTTTATTTGTTTAATAATTAATAGTTAAAAATATTTTTCGTTTGAACATCAAACTTACTTCATTTTTTAGTAATATCAAAACAAGTAAGTAAAATGTTTATTTCTTTATAGATATAAAGATAGGTAATTTAGTTGTATTAATTTGTCACAAAAATGTAAAATATTTATTTTCCTTTTTGTTGTGCTTTAGCTTTAGCCTGTTGTTCTTTTGTGTAGTTCTCTAGTTTATCCATCCAACCTCCTTTTTTGGCAGGAGCATTCTTTTTAGCATGAATTTCAGCTTCTAGTTTTTTCTCATCTATAAAGAATTTTTTGATTACCCACACTTGTACTATTGAAAATACGTTGAACAATAAATAATAATAAGTAAGTGCAGCTGAAAAACTATTGAACATAAAGAATAACATAAAAGGGAAAATATATGGCATATATTTCATGCCTGGATTGTCTTGACTTTGAGGCTGTGGAGTAATCCATGCATTTATCAATGAAGTAATAGTCATTAATATGGTAAATAAACTTAAGTGATCTATACCGAAAATTGGGGGAAAACTGAGTATAGAGTCATAGGTAGATAAATCATTAGCCCATAAAAATGAAGCTTGTCTTAGTTCTATAGAAGCTGGGAAGAAATTATACATAGAGATCAAAATCGGCATTTGAAGCAACATAGGCAGACAACCACTTAATGGACTCATCCCTACTTTACTCATTATTTTCATTTGTTCAGCACTGAATTTTTGTTGGTCATCTCCATATTTTTCTTTTAGCTTATCCAATTCTGGTTTTAATATCTGCATTTTAGCACTATATCTGCTTTGCTGAAGTGTAAATGGAGTTAATACTAACTTTATAATTAGAGCTAATACAAAAATGATAATACCGTAGTTGTGTGTGAAGTTTTTGAGTAGGTTGAATATAGGAATTATCGCATATTTATTTACAAATCCCATCCACTTAAATATTGCCATAGAAGAAGCTAATGGAATTAGGTTTTCATAACCTTTATCCATTTTTCTTAAAGCAGTATAATCATTTGGACCATAATACCACTCTAAATTTAATGATGAGTTTGCACTATTTGTTAGTGGTAAATTTACGGTAGAAACATATTTTTTATTTATAGTAGTGTCTTTAGGGTCAAAATCTGTTGCTACTTTACCACTCATACCATCAGGGCTAGAGAGGATAGTACTAAAAAATTGTTGTTTATATCCAATCCAGCCAATTTCAGATTCGTTTGTTTTACTTTCAGGTGTTTGATCTATTAAATCTGTAACAGATTTACTTACACGATTTTGAAAATATAATCCAGAGAATCTTCTTTCGTCTGTTACTTTATATTCTAGTTTTCTGCATTTTTGAGCCCAATTAAGCTCTACATAAGCTATGTTGTCGGGTAGTACGTTATTTAAGTTTATAAAATTAACTTTATGACCTAGTACATAATTATTACCTGATATTGTATATACTTGTTCTACATATTGTCCATCAGCGGCTTTTAGCTTAAATGAAATAGATTTTTTTTCATCTCCTTTTAGTACAATATTATTATAATCAGATTCAAAATTCATTTCACCAGAGTTAATAATTAGATTGTTTTTTATTTGAAAATTGAATGAATAATAATTGTCATTATTAGCAGTCATCAATAATGGTTTTTTATCCCAAGTTTTAAATTTTTTCAATTCAACTTGTTTTACTGATGCACCTTTATTCGAAAAAGTAATTTTCATTACTTCATTTTCTATTGTAAATGTTTTTACTGGAGTATTTACACTATTGGCAAATACACCATATTTTCCTGAAGCTTCTACATTTTTGATAGAATCATTTACTATAGTGTTTGGTACAATACTATTTGTATTTGTAGGAATAGTTTTTGAATCTGATGATGCAGTCTTTTTATCTACTAGTACTTCTTTCACAGGTGGGTGTTCAAGTCTGTATTTTTTGTCTTTTTGAAAAGACACATACATAAAAATCATAAAAAGAACTGATGAGAGTGCAAGGCCTATAACGGTATTTCTATCGAACATCTGGTATATATTTAATCGAATCTATTTCAAAAATTGTTTGCAAAAGTACTACAATTTATGCTAGTAAATGAGGTATCTACAAAATTGTGAGTATTTAACTATTTATCATAGTCAAGCTCTACTATAGCGGTACGTGGATGACTTTGACATGTTAGTACATATCCATCATTGATTTCGGCATCTGTAAGTGATTCCCTATCGTCCATATGTACTTTTCCAGTCACGATTTTGGCTCTACAAGTGCAACATGCTGCTACCATACATGAAAAAGGAGGATCGTATCCTGCATCAAGTGCTGCTTCTAAGATAGTTTGTTTTACATCCATCTCAAAAATAGCCTCTATTCCATCGTATTTCACTGTTACTTTTGATTTACCTGTATTTATTTCAGGCATATCGCTAGTTCCAGCCTCAGAAGGTTTCATATCTTCAGTGCTCGTTTTGGCTGTAAAGTATTCTATATGTATTTTATTTGAAGGGATATTCAATTCTATAAAAGCCGCTTTTGCCTCATTCATCATTACCTCTGGACCGCATACAAAAAACTCAGCATTGTTGTAGTCATTTGTTGCATATTCTTTAAGTAAATTTAAGTTGGTAGATTTTGTCATCATCCCTTGTATACTTTTGAATGATTCAGAAGACTCATTTAGAATATGAACTATTTTTAATTGATTGGAATTTGAATGTGCAATATTTGTAAGTTCATCTTTGAAAATGATACTCGCCTCATCTCTATTTCCATAAAATAAAGTTATTTTACTATTTGGTTCTTTAGCAAGAACAGCTTTGATAATAGATACCATAGGGGTGATTCCAGATCCACCACCAAATAAATAGTAATATTTCGAATGAGTAGGATTTAATTCTGTGTAGAATTTTCCATTTGGCTCCATCACTTCTATTTGATTGCCTTCTTGGAGTTTATCATTGATAAATGTAGATGCTTTTCCATTATCTACTTTTTTTACACCTATTGAAAAAGATCCAACATCAAAAGGAGATGAGCATATAGAATATGAACGTACTACTTGTTCGCCATTTATAAGGAGTCTTAGAGTCACATATTGTCCTTGTATAAATTTATATAAATCTTGTAGGGGTGATGGTACATCAAAAGTGATAGACACAGCGTCATTTGTTTCTCTTTTGATTTTTTTTACGGTAAGTAAATGGTATCTAGACATATAAAATTTTAATATTCTTAATTAAATAGGGTTTAGCAAAAATGATCGTATACTTTTTTTAAATGCATAGCTATAGATTGAGCGTTATTTCCTTCTATCATGTGTCTTTCTATGAAATGAACCAGCTTGCCATCTTTAAAAAATGCAATACTTGGGCTTGAAGGTGGGTATGGAATTGTGTATTCTCTTGCTTTGGCTACTGCATCAGTATCTACACCTGCAAAAACTGTATAAAGCTTTGTTGGAAGTTTTCCATTGTCTAATGATAATTTTATACCTGGACGTGCTGCACCTGCTGCACAACCGCATACGGAGTTTACTACTATCATTGCAGTACCTTCTTGGCTATTATTCATTGCTTCTTCTACTTGTGCTGCTGTTTCTAGTTGAGTAAACCCAATTTCAACTAACTCATTTTTCATAGGTGCTACTAATTCTGCTGGATACATATTTTTCTTTTTTATTTTTTTATAAATTTTTTTACATCAATCCTAGTTCAAGCATGGCTTCTTCACTCATCATATCTTGGCTCCATGGTGGATCAAATACAAGCTCTAGAGTCACATCACTCACACCCTCTACATCTTTCACTTTTTGTTCTACTTCGGCAGGCATAGAGCCAGCTACTGGACAAGAAGGAGAAGTCAATGTCATGATTACTTCTACATGGTTTTTGTCATCTATATTTACTTCATATATCAGACCTAGTTCATACACATCTACAGGTATTTCAGGGTCATATATAGTTTTGAGTGCTTCTATAATACTTGATTTTAACTCCTCTTTGGTCTTCATTATCTACAATTCAAAAATCTAAACAACAAAATTACAAAATTGGTTCTTATCAAGCGTATATATTATTATTCTTTAAATCTAATATGTTCATTATATTTATAAGATAATTGACCAAATGCGTCTTTTACAGAACTTACTGGCAATTGACAAGTTTTGTTTACACAAACATATATCTGTGTTTTACCTTTTTGATATTTTTTAGACAATAAAGGTAGTTTGCTCTCTCCATTGGTACTAGCTACTACTATGCAGTTAGGTATATAATATTTATCCAATTCTTTTTTATATTTTACTGCATCAGGTCCTACTATTGCTATCTCATAAAATTCTTTCTCATTCATGAGTATAGCTTTAGCCCAATTGGTATGAAACTTTGGATAGCTCACTGTTCGCTCTTTTATTTGTTCAATCATATTAGTTGCTTTCTGCAAATAAGCTTTTTGATCATATATTTTTCCAAGTTTGATTAGATTTATAGCCATGGTTGAATTTGATGATGGGATTACATTATCATCTATTTCATGTTTTCTAGCTATCAATGCTCTATCAATATTAGAAGTGTAAAAAAACATTTGTTCATTATTGTCATAAAAATGTGTGATAGTATAATCGGTCATCCCTCTAGCCATAGTTAAATATCTACTTTCTAAGGTGCTTTCATAAAGACTTATAAATGATTCTATACAAAATGCATAGTCATCCAAATATGCATTTATATTAGATTTTCCATTTTTATAGTTCCTATTGAGTCGGTACTCTTTAGTCATACATTTCATCATAATAAAAGAAGCATTATTTTTGGCTTTATCTAGGTATGCCTTATTATGAGAAATCTTA
Source organism: Chitinophaga pinensis (assembly GCA_945860705.1). Lineage (GTDB taxonomy): Bacteria > Bacteroidota > Bacteroidia > Chitinophagales > CAMDFR01 > CAMDFR01. The sequence continues at coordinate 7,479 of CAMART010000017.1, forward strand.
TAAGCATCTACATATGCTTTTATCATAAGCGCATTCCATGCTACTATTATTTTATCATCTAAACTAGGTTTTGTTCGTATTTCTCGTTCTGCTAGTAGTAGGGCATTTGACTCATCAAGTATTTTATTAAATTCAGCGATACTGATACCATTAGTGCTACTAAATTTTTTAATAGATTGTTCTCTATGCAATATGTTTTTACCTTCTTCCCAGTTTCCAGGCGGATTTATTCCATAAAACTCAGTTACTAAGCTTGCATTATTGCCTAATAAATTTTCTATTTCATCAGATTTCCAAATATAATATTTCCCTTCTTCTCCCTCACTGTCTGCATCTAGTGATGAATAAAATCCATTTTCTTTTGAGGTCAATTCTTTTTCTATAAATTGGATTGTTTGTTCTACAATCTCTGCATACCTTTTATTGCCAGTAGCTCTATATGCATCTGCATACAATGATACAAGTTGTGCATTGTCATAAAGCATTTTTTCGAAGTGAGGTACTAGCCATCGCTCATCTACACTATATCTAGCGAAACCTCCACCTAGCTGGTCATAAATACCACCGTTACACATTTTATCTATACTGAGTTTTACATAGTCAAACATTTTATCATCTCTATACAAATAATTATAATATAAAAGAAAATCATAATTGGTAGGCATTGGAAATTTATTGCCACCAATACTTGCACCATATTTTTTATCCATGCTAGGTATCCAATTCAGCATCATGGTATCTATAAATGCTTCAGTACTATCATACTTTTTGTTTTCACCTTTATTTATTTTTGGTTCTTTTATATAGTTAGTCACAGAGTCTGCATATGCATACAAATCATCTTTGTGTTCTGCAAAAGAATCTTGAAGTTTTTCAAGAATATATATCCATCTATCTCTAGGAAAGTATGTGCCTGCAAAAATTGGTTTGCCATTTGGAAGCGCAATTACATTGAGAGGCCACCCACCGCTTCCATTCATTGCTTGGCAGGCTTCCATATATATCTGATCTATATCGGGTCTTTCTTCTCGGTCTATTTTTATATTTACAAAATGGTGGTTCATCACAGAAGCCACTCCTGTATCTTCGAAGCTCTCGTGCTCCATCACATGGCACCAATGACATGCTGCGTAGCCTATACTGATTACTATTAATTTATTTTCTTTTTTAGCTTTTTCAAGGGAAGCAGTATTCCAAGCATACCAATTTACTGGGTTGTGAGCATGTTGTAGTAAATATGGGCTCGTTTCATGAATGAGGTGATTAGTGTATTTTTTGTCAGTCATGTTTTTTGTATTCTTAGGTGAGGGACATCCGCAAAGCAATAGAATCAGTATCGAAAACAATAAAGATGTAGAAATATATTTTTGCATGTATTATACTTCGGTATTCTTTTTATTAGTAAAAATACTAAAAATCGTAGTGCCATAATTTCGCTTCATATGAAAGTGAGGATGATTATCAAAATTGTGATTGGGATTATGCTCAAGTATAAACCAACCTTGTCCTTCGATCATATTTTTTTCTAAAATTAAATCTGGAATAGCATCTAAATTTTCTAAGCCATATGGGGGCCCTGCAAAAATCAAATCAAATGATTCTCTACAGTTTTCTATATAAGTAAAAACATCCATACAGTAGGATTTAAAACCTTCCATTTTCATTTCGGTTGCTGTTTTTTGTATAAATGCTTGGCATTTTGGAAATCGCTCTATATTCGTAATATCTGTGCATCCTCTAGATGAAAACTCAAAGGAGATACTACCAGTACCGCCAAATAAATCTAAGTATTTAATATTATCAAAATTGAAATAATTGTTGAGCATATTAAATAATCCTTCTTTGGCAAAATCCGTAGTAGGTCGTGTAGGAATATTGCTTGGAGGATTGAATTTTAAGCTTTTGTATTTGCCACCAACTACTCTCATTGTTTTATTATACTTGTAAGTGGATAAATAATATGGTCTTCTATATCATCAAATGCTTTTGTATAATTGATAATAGCATTTTTTTTCATAAACTGAACATCTTTTACATAGGTAAAAAGCATATCGTATACTTTTGAAGGTTTGGTGATAGTGCCCAGAATGATAGTGCTGACTAATGAGGTACTGAAACCAAATAACTCATAAGTACTCAAAATATAATACGAAAAATCAGCTTCTTGTTCTATAGGAAATATATTGTGTAGTAATAATTGAGACCCATCAAAAGCTAATAATTCTAGATATCTATCAAAATAGTGGGCATATACAATTTTAGTTTTTTGTATTTGTTGTTTTTTTATCAATGTCTCTATCAATGATGCACTACTAGATGATAATTGATAAGCTGGTTTTTTATCAAAAAATGATCTCATCTCACTATTTATCTGATAATATATAGAAGCATTTAATGAAGGCATAGCAGATTTGTCAAATTTGTTTTCAAGTATTTGATTTTCATAATTCGATACTAAATATGTAGTAGGTGAAAATATACTCAATCGATAATTTAAATAATGAAATTGTAACAACTCGTCAATAGAAAAAATAGATTCTAAACTTTGATGAACTGCATTTTCATCGATACTGTATTTTCTTAGATGAATGATACTATTATTCTCAGTATGATAAGACATAATGCTCATACTACTAGGTGCATAGAGTAGATAGAGTTGACACTGTGATGCAGGAGTAGATTTCAAATCATCTCCAATACTAAAGTGTGGTTGTATACTCGTAATATTATTCATACAGTATGCAAATATAGTACTACATTTTAGGCTTTTTTTAGATTTATTTAATCAGGAGCAATTTTTACTCTCAATTAATATTCCTATCTTGCACCACATATGAAAAAACATACTTCTAGAAATCCAAATTTTGTATCTTATGTAAAATCTAAAATTGAAAAAAATTATTTTTCAAATCATATTGGTCTTACATTTGATAAAATAGAGGAAGGTTATATAGAGGCGAGTGCACCTTTTGAAACTTTTATACAACAACAAGATGGTTATGTTCATGGAGGTTTTACCTCAGCACTTTGCGATATAGTATGCGGATTTGCAGGATATACTCTTGTAGAAGAGCAGCAAAGAGTAATGACTGTAGAAATAAAAGTATCTTATTTTAATAGAGGAATTGGTCAAAAAATCATTGGGAAAGGTAGTGTAGTAAAAGCAGGTAAACAATTTTTCTTTTGCGAAGGAGAAGTATACGCTATTAATAATGGTGAAGAAATATTGATGGCTAAAGCTACTAGTACTATGGCGGTAATTCATAAAAAATAATTTTTAAAGTTTATTCAGTTTTCTCTAAAAAAATAAAAGTGTCACAACTAAAAGGTACCTACAAAGAAATAATTGTCATTACATTACCTCTATTATTGGGAAATGCGAGTCATACTTTGATAGCACTTACAGACACTATGTTTATGAGTCGGCTCAATGAAGATGCTCTTGCTTCAGTAGGATATATTTCTATGTTTTATATGTTGCTTGTGGTACTAGGTTATTCGTACACCAAAAGTGTACAAATACAAGTAGCAAAAAGAATGGGTGAGCAGCAAGAGCACAAAATAGGTAATATCATAGATAGTGCATTGATTATAATGTTTTTTGCTGCATTGATTCTTTTTAGTATTCTATATTTCTTTCCTACTTATTTTCTCAAAATATTTATAGATAGTCCAGAGATTATTTCCACAGGTAAAATATTTCTCCACTATAGAGTACCAGGAATATTTTTCAATTATTTTGGGTGTGTTCTCATAGCATACTATACTGGAATAGGAAAAACAATTATACCAGGAATATCTATGGTTTGTATGTTGTTGTTTAATATTTTATTTAATTATTTATTAGTATTTGGTCATTGGGGTTTCCCACAAATGGGTGTAGCTGGTTCGGGCTTAGCGTCTACTTTGGCAGAGTTGATTTCAGTATTAGTCTTGCTCATTGGTATTTTCTTTTTTGGAGGTATTGAAAAACATCAACTACTCAAATTTGTAAAATTTGATAGACAAGAAGTAAAAGAGCTTAATCATCTAGGTTTGCCCATAGTAGGTCAGACAGCGATAGGTTTTGTATCTTGGATATATTTCTTTTCTTGTATAGAAAATATTATGGGAAAAGAATCATTAGCTGTTTCAAATATACTAAGACCAGTATACCAGATATTTTCAGTTCCAGCATGGAGTCTCGCAAATAGCGTAAATACTCTAGTAGGTAATATAAGAGGACAAGGACTAAGTGATGAGATAGGAAAAGTAGCTAAACGAGTAATGGTAGTGAGTGTTATTGTCACTTTGTTTACGATTCTTATTTTGCTGCCCTTCCCTTGTTTTTGGATTACCCTCATATCAGGTCAGTCTTCTTATGTAGATCAATGTATAGGTCCACTTTGGATGATATGTGTTTCTATGCTTGTGTTTGCAGTCGCTATTATTATTTTCAATGTCATAGTGAGTATTGGGTCTACCAGAATATCACTCACTATTGAGATTACATCTATATTTCTTTATTTAGTGTATACATATTCAGTGTTTCATTTTATGAAACCTACATTGACTTTTGCATGGAGTACAGAGATTGTCTATTGGGTACTTATTGGTATTTTTTCTTATTACTACTTAAAAAAGTTTGACTGGAAAAAGAAAATTAGGAATACTTAGAAACAAAATGTTAAATTATTTTGTTCATAAGCATATGTCTATACTCAAAGTAAAAAATCTTTCTAAAACATACGAGCAATTCAAAGCCTTAGACAATCTAAATTTTGAAGTGAAGCAGGGTCAAATTTATGGTTTGCTAGGACCAAATGGTGCAGGCAAAAGTACTACGATGAGATGCTTACTTACACTCATAAAACCAGATTCGGGTGATATTCATTTTTTTGATAAAAATCTAAATCACAATCGAAAAGAAATTTTAAATAGAGTAGGTTATTTAATAGAAAAACCAGATTTCTATACTTACTTATCAGCATATAATAATCTAAAACTTTTGAGTAAATATAGCCTCAATAAGATAGAAGATAAAACCATAAGAAACTTAATAGAAAAAGTAGGGCTCAAAGGACGAGAAAATGATGCAGTAAAAAAATATTCTCATGGTATGAAACAAAGGCTCGGACTTGCACAAGTTTTACTCAATAATCCAGACTTAATAATTTTGGACGAACCAAATACAGGACTTGATCCACAAGGTATAGTAGAACTTAGAGATTTTATTTTTGAATTAAAAAATGAAGGTAAGACAGTAATACTTTCCTCTCATATTCTACATGAGATAGAGCAACTCGCAGACAGTATGATTATAATCAATAAAGGAAAATCTGTGATACAAGGAAGTAAAGAAGAACTGCTAGGCGAAAATAATTTACATGTAAAAATAGAGATAGAAAGTACAAATGATATCGAAAATGCATTAAATGACACACAATGGAAAAATAAATATAATGGTACCACAAACAATATGATGAGTTTTGATATTCAGAAAGATGAAATCGCTCATTTAGTTTCTTTTTTATCTGATAAAAAAATTGCTATTCTTTCCGTCTCATACCGTAAAAAATTAGAAGAATTATATATGTCACTAACACAAAATACCAATGCTTAAGTTAATAGGAGTTGAGCTCTATAAAATATACACAAAGCCTAGAAGCTATCTAGGATTGCTAGCTATAACTATCATAGTATTTTTAATACACATAGCTATGTATAGCGGAGGTCAAGAATATTTAGATTTTATATTTTCTACATTTAAAGATAGTTTTGATGTAAGTGGTAAAATACTTACAGGAAATCTTATAGCATTTATTATATTACAAATGTTAGTAGTACAGATGCCACTACTTGTAGCTTTTGTTACAGGCGATATCATATCTGGTGAAGCATCAGGTGGTACCTTACGTATATTGGCAGGTAAGCCATATAGCAGATCACATATCTTTTTTTCAAAATTTATTGCTTGTGCTATTTATACTTTTGTACTTGTAGTATGGCTAGGTATTTTAGCGGTAGCTTTGGGGCACTTACTATTTGGGTCAGGAGATATGATGGTGCTCAAAACAGAAGGCTTGGTAGTGCTCAGAGATGGAGATATATTATGGCGATATGGATATGCATTTATTATTGCATTTTTTAGTTTATTATTGATAGCTAGTCTTGCATTTTGTATATCCTCATTTGCAGAAAATAGTATTACACCTATTGTTATCACTATGGGTTTGATTATTATTTCTACTGTCATTGGTACTCTTGAAGTTCCCTTATTTGAATATGTAAAACCAATTTTATTTACCACACATATGATTATATGGCGCAATATGTTTGATAAGCCTGTGCCATGGAATGAGATATTAGTATCTATGAGTATAGTACTATCTTATACATGCTTATTTACCGGTATTGCTTGGTTTCACTTCACAAGAAAAGATATACTTACATAATACAATTACACAATGAGAAACTATATTTTATTAATTGCACTTTTTATTTCTACAATAATTATTGCACAAGATGCAAAAGAAGTAATACGTAGATGCAATAAAAATCTTTTGCAGATAAAAGATTATAATTGTAAAGCCCATATTGATTTTGATATACCTGGATTGAATATTGAAAAAATAGATGGTACTATTTACTATAAAAGACCTAATAAATTTAGAATAAAATCTAATGGTATAATATTTTTACCAAAGCAAAATCCAAATCAAATTTTAAGTATTTTAGCCGATACTACTTCTTTTATGCCAGTATTTATCGCAAAGGAAACTGTAAATGGATTGCTCTGTGATGCAGTACAAATGGTTCCGCTCAAAGAAAATGATATAGCTGCAGCCAAAATATTTGTAGATACAAAAGGCTATATACAAAAAGCAGAAATCACCAGTAAGGAAAACGGTACGGCTACTGTCACTAACAAATTTGATGCTACTAGTAAATACGGAATGCCTTGCCAAACACTTATATCGTTTGATATTAAAAAATTTAAAGTACCAAAAATGGTAAGTGTAGAGCTCAACGCAAAAACACCTTCAAAAACTTCAACCACTACAAGTACCAAAACTACTGGGAGCATCAAAATCACCTATACCAGCTACTTGTTTAATACCAAATTTAGCGATACGGTATTTACAGATAAGTAATCACAGTTATTTTCATAAAAATTCCTAACTTTGTGCTATATGAGAAAGCACATAGCCATTGTATTTTTATTAACTTGTTTTATAGGATTTCTTTCTATTCAATCTTGCGACTATTTTAATAAGAAAAAAGAAATTGATTCTGACGTAGTAGCTGTAACAGATACTACCAAGGGAAGCAAACTCAATCTATTAGATGCAGAAATAAAAAAGAATCCAGGCAATCCTAACTTATATCATGAGCGTGCAAAAGAATTATTAAACGTAGCTAAATATGATGATGCACTAAAAGATATGTATTATGCTACTAATCTAGATTCATTCAATACGGATTATTATTTTACTATCGCAGATATTTATATAGAAAAAGCTGATGGACCTAAAGCAGTTTTGGCCCTAGAAAAAGCAGTAAGTATAGCTCCAGAAAGAGCAGATTTGAAAGTAGAAGTAGGTAGATATTGCCTCTATATGAAAGATTACAAAAAGTCTATTCTCTATCTAGATGAAGCGCTTAAAAAAGATGTATTCAATGCAGATGCCTATTTCTTAAAAGGTATTCTGTATAAAGAACAAAAGAACGAAGCAAAAGCCATAAGTAATTTTCAAACTTGTATAGAACAAGAACCTAAGTATGCAGATGCATATGTACAGCTTGGTATGCTCTACGCATCTAATAAAAATGATTTAGCTATTCAATACTTTGATAATGCTCTGAAAGCTGACCCCACAGCTACAGATGCGATTTACCAAAAAGCACTATATATACAGAACAAAAAACAGTATACAAAAGCCATAGACATATACAAAGAAATGGTGCCTGTAGATAGTAAAAATGAACGAGTTTTTTACAATATTGGCTATTGTTATTTTCAAATAGATAGCATAGACAAAGCACATAAAAATTTTAGTATAGCTATAGATTTAAATCCACAATATGCAGAAGCGTACTACAATAGAGGGCTTTGTGGATTAACTAAAAATGATATGACAGATGCACAATACAATTTTGATCAAGCATTACGAATAGACCCAAATATGAAAGCTGCACAAGCTGCGCTAGATGATATAAAAAAACAATTATTAAATAAATAAAAATCTTGAGTGTAATCAAGATGATAGAAAAAAAGAGTATGATAAATATAACACTACCCGATGGATCGGTAAGACAGTACGAGGCAGGTATCACTGCTATGGATGTAGCCAAAAGTATTTCAGAAGGCTTGGCACGAAAAATTATTGCAGCATCTGTAAACAATGAAGTATGGGATGCTACTAGACCCATAAATGCTGACTCCACTTTAAAATTATTAAGTTTTGATGATGCAGATGGTAAAAAAACATTTTGGCATTCATCTGCACACCTTATGGCAGAAGCTCTAGAAGCACTATACCCTGGTACCAAGTTTGGTATAGGACCTGCTATAGATAACGGATTTTATTATGATGTAGATTTTGGAGATAAAATTTTGTCATCAGATGAGTTTGCACAAATAGAAAATAAAGTATTAGAACTAGCAAGAAAAAATTCAGACTATGTTCGTACTGAAGTTTCAAAAGCAGATGCTATTAAATACTTTACAGAGAAAGGAGATGAGTATAAACTAGATTTACTTCAAGATTTACAAGATGGACAAATCACATTTTATCAGCAAGGTGATTTTGTAGACTTATGTAAAGGGCCACATATACCAAATACAAGTTCTATTAAAGCCATAAAGCTTTTAAATATAGCTGGTGCATACTGGAGAGGTGATGAAAAACGCAAGCAATTATCACGTATCTATGCAATCAGTTTTCAAAAAGATAAAGACCTTAAAGATTATTTAGTGTTGCTTGAAGAAGCAAAAAAACGCGACCATAGAAAATTGGGTAAAGAAATGGAGCTGTTTACTTTTAGCGAAAAAGTAGGAATGGGTTTACCATTGTGGCTTCCAAAAGGTGCACAGTTGAGAGAGCGATTAGAAAATTTCTTAAAAAAAGCACAATTGAAAGCTGGATATCTTCCAGTAGTCACTCCACATATTGGAAATAAAAACTTATATATCACAAGTGGTCACTATGAAAAATATGGTGCAGATAGTTTTCAACCTATACGTACACCACAAGAAGGTGAAGAGTTTTTCTTAAAGCCAATGAACTGTCCTCATCACTGCGAAATATACAAAAGTAAACCACGTTCTTATAAAGACTTGCCTGTGCGATTTGCAGAGTTTGGTACCGTATATAGATATGAGCAAAGTGGTGAGTTACATGGGCTCACAAGAGTTCGTGGATTTACTCAAGATGACGCGCATTTATTTGTGATGCCCGAGCAAGTAAAAGAAGAATTTATGAAAGTGATAGACTTAGTATTATTAGTGTTTACTTCTTTAGGCTTTCAAGATTATACAGCACAAGTGTCACTAAGAGATAAAGAAAATAGAGATAAATATATAGGCTCTGACGAAAATTGGGAGAAAGCAGAAAGTGCTATCATAGAAGCAGCGAATGAAAAAGGTTTGAAAACTGTAGTAGAATATGGTGAAGCGGCTTTTTATGGTCCTAAGTTAGATTTTATGGTAAAAGATGCACTAGGTAGAAAATGGCAACTAGGAACTATTCAAGTAGATTACAATCTTCCTGAAAGATTTGAATTAGAATATACTGGTAGCGATAATATGAAGCACAGACCAGTGATGATACATAGAGCACCATTTGGTTCATTAGAAAGATTTATAGCAGTATTGATAGAGCATTGTGCAGGTCGTTTCCCGCTTTGGTTAGCACCTGAGCAAGGTATCATACTACCTATCAGTGATAAATATAACGAGTACGCTATAGCTATGAGAGATGCACTTGCAGAACATGACATACGCGTAACTGTAGACGAAAGAAATGAAACAATAGGAAGAAAAATACGAGATGCTGAAGTAAGCAAGTTACAATATATGTTCATAGTAGGTGAGAAGGAAGCTACTGAAAATAAAGCTAGTATTCGTAAGCAAGGCGAAGGAGATTTAGGTGCATTTACTATTCAAGACATAATTGATAGACTAAAAATAGAAATAGCTGTACCTTCTTAATAGAAATACCTATCTTAATAGTAAAATATGGATACAGAAAATGAAATAGATATTATAGCTGATCTGAGTTATCCTTCTATGACCACACGTATAAAATCAATAGTAATAGATAATTTATTATTGATTTTATTTTTATTTTTATTTTCTATTTTGTTTTCAAAATTGCCCAATAAATATGAATGGATTAGAGGAGCTACTATACTATTATTTTTTTTTGTTTATGAACCATTAGCAATATTTCTAGGAGGTACCATTGGTAATAGGGTTATGAATATTTCAGTTAAAAATTTTTCTAATAAAAAATCAATAAATATATTCCAATCTTTTTTTAGATTTTTTGTCAAAATTGGGTTAGGCTGGTTGTCATTTTTGACTATTCACTCCAATCCTCAAAAAAGAGCAATACATGATAAATTTTCAGGTACTGTAATGATAAATAATTAATAAAATTGGAAATTTGTTCTAATTATTATTTGATTCTCCAATATTGACATTAACTATTTCTTCATCTTTTTTATAAAACTTAATCAATAAAAATAGATATGATAAAACCAATGGACCAAGTATAATTCCTAAAAATCCAAAGAGTCTAATACCAAGTATCAATCCAAATATGGTGATGAGTGGATGTATATCTCCGTATTTTTTTAGTAATAAAAAACGCACTACATTATCAATATTTGTAATGATAAGAATACTATAGATAAGCAATCCACTGCCCTGCAGTGGGTCACCGGTGATGATAAGATATAAGGATACAGGAAGCCAAATAATAGTAGTTCCTACTATAGGTACTACAGAAAATAATCCAGTAAGTATAGCCCATAAAAATGGTTGTTCTACACCAAATATTAAATAACCAATCAATGCAATGATAGCTTGTACTATTCCTAATACAGGTATACCAATACTACTACCATAAATATTGTTTTTTAGTTCTACTATCAGTAAGTGTGTTTTAGTAAGCGAAAAAGGAGAGAAAGACAATACCCATTTTTCAAATTTCAAATTTTCTTTGAGCATATAGTACAATGTGAAATACATAATCACAAGTTGAGTGACTGTATTAGCAGTAGCATTGAGTAGATTTGGTGCGTATTTGGTGATATATCCTGCTGTCTTCTGTAGTATATCAGATGTATTGAGTTCTATGCCATACTTATCTAAAAAAACTTGTAGTTGATCGTGTATTGTATTTAAAAAAGTACTGTAGTTATTGACTATGTAGTTTATCTTACTACTCAATAGAAGACTGATTAACACTAATGGTAGCAGAAAAACTACAAACGTAATAAGTATTATAATCAGTGAAGCAAGTGTAGCATTAAACTTTTTTTTCTCTACCATATGCAACAAAAATCTTCTGCTTAAAACGTAAATAACGAAAGCAGCTAAAATACTATTTGCAAAATCTCCAATAAAATAAGCTACAAGTATTCCTAGTAAAATGATGCTTACTTTAATAGGGCTGATTTCTATGTCGGATATTTTCATATGTATATTTTTCCAAATCTATCTACAATTTTCCCAAATAAAAAATGCCTGTAATAAAATCACAGGCATTCATATCAAACTCTATATGTTACTTATCTTTTACTTTTTAGTGATTCTTACGTCTATTCTTCTGTTTTCTTGTCGTCCCTCTTCAGTATCATTTGTAGCTACCGGATGTTCTTGACCGTATCCTTCAGCTTTCAATCTTGCTAAATCAATTCCTTTTTTTACTATTGCATTCATAACTGTAGTTGCTCTTTCTTCAGATAGTTTTAAGTTTACTTTTGCATCACCCGTATTATCTGTATAGCCACCTATTTTCAATTGCATAGCTGGATATGCTTTCATTATTTCTACTATATTATTTATTTGCTCATCGCTTTCTTTTTTCAATGTAGATTTTCCTGTTTCAAATAAAATTCTATCCATAGTGTACCATGTTGTTTTATCTACTGGCCTATTCACATCATCTACAAATTTTACTAATTTATTTTCGATACCATTTTCAGGGATATTCAATTCAATACCATTTGGCAATTTTCTTTTGAAAAATGCACCTAAACCATCTATTGCATCAGTAGTTTTATTTTTTATAGAATCACCTGCATTATCTATTGTATTAGCTATATCAGTTCCTCCATTTAGAATATCTTTTTTTGCAGTGTCTGCTATATTGGTGATGTCTGTGCCTATATTTCCTCCAGCATTGTTATTACATCCTTTCAAAAAATACCACAACATAGTACCTGCTAGTAAAAGTAATAAAAGAGGCAAAATCCATTTCATTATAGAATTATTACCTGCGTTAATAGTAGCATCTACTTTACTATTGCTATTGATATTACTGGTGATATTTTTTGTAGTACCTGCTATACCATCACCAAGTGTAGAAAGATTTTCTAAACCCAAAGCACCAGCAAATCTACTAGGCATCATACCTAATATACTTTCTTTTTGAGCACTTAGTATACTCATTAAGCCATTTACACCTATACTAGTAGAATTAGCCTGTACACCAAGTTTTCCCATGATATATGGAGTGATCATACCTATTAATGTACTAGCCGAAGATACTTGAATTCCTGAGCTAGATGCTATAGAGTTTGATACAGCTTCTACTTTGTTTCCAAATAAATTTGTAAGCATATTTGTACCCATAGAATTTACTTTTGAAGTTTCTTCATTAGATTCTAGCATACTCATAAAATTTACACCTACTTCACTGCTTATTGCCATTTTCATAATGCTTTCTATACTACTAACACCATTGCTAGATGATGCAGTATTCATCAATCCGCCTAGTATTGATGGTACTGCACTAGTTAATGCTTTCTGAGTGTTTTCAGTGTTTTCGCCTATAGTACTACCTAGCTTAGAAATCAATTCTGGAGAAAATTGCTCCATCAAAAATTTTAAAATATTCATTTTTTTGTTTTAAAAGGATAAAATTATTGTAACATACATTACAACACTTCTGCAATGACAAAAATGCTGCCAGAAATTATTATTATTTCAGATGAAGTACAAGAAGATTTTGCTCCTTCATAAGCAGAGGCCACACTAGTATAGGATTTAGCTACATAGTTCTCTTTTGTAAAAAAGTCCAATAATATCTCTTCGTCTAGTCCTCTAGGAATGTTTGGTTTGCATAAATAATATGTTGTGTCCTTTTTTGGTAGAAGATTGATGATTTTACTAAGATCTTTATCATTCACTGAGCCATATACCCAATGTAAGTGCGTATAGTTTATTGACTTGAGTTGTTGGAGTATTTCTGTGATGCCGGCTTCATTGTGCGCACTATCTATGATCACTGTTGGATTTTTTTGTAGCACTGTCCAGCGTCCTACAAATGCAGTATTTTTTCTAAGATGTTCCAATCCCGCTTTTATATGTGCATCACTGATAGATATATTATTTTTTCTTAATATCTCTAGAGCGCTAACTGCTGTGATTATATTTTTGAGTTGATAGCTTGCATAAAAATCTATCTGTACATTTTTTATATCTGTATTATTTTTAATATGAATATTTAGTGTACTTGCACCAATATCAGTACTCACTATATTATCTATCGATACTTCTTTATCTGCAAAATATATTATAGAATTAGTTTCATACACTTTATTTGTAAAAACTTTTTTTACTTCCTCTTGAGTTTCGCCTATCACTACTGGTTTTTTGTATTTGATGATACCCGCTTTTTCTTTAGCTATCAGTGGCAGGGTATCTCCCAGCATATTCATATGGTCGTAGCTGATATTGGTGATCACAGAGAGCAGAGGTTCTATCACATTGGTAGAGTCGAGTCGGCCACCGAGTCCTGTTTCTATCACCGCATAGTCTACTTGCATATATACAAAATAGTCAAAAGCCATAGCAACTGTCATCTCAAAAAAACTAGGTGAGATGCGCTCTATATGTTCTTTCATTTTTGCTACAAATGCGATCACATATTCTTCAGAAATGTATTCACCATTTATTTTTATTCGTTCTCTATAGTCTTTGTAGTGAGGTGAAATATAGAGTGCTGTTTTGTAACCCGCCTCTTGTAGTACAGATGCTATCATGTGCGATACGGAGCCTTTTCCATTAGTACCTGCTATATGTATGCATTTAAGTTTTTTGTGCGGATTATCTAGTGCTTCTAGAAGCGCTAGCGTATTGTCTAGGTCTTTCTTGTATGCTTGAGCTCCTACACGCTGATACATAGGAAGCATACCAAAAAGATAATCTACAGTTTCTTGATAGTTCAAAATAAAAAAAATTAGTCGGGCATCATAGACTTAAGCAATGTAGATACCTTATCTTTCAAGTCTTTTCTTTCTATGATTAAATCTAAAAATCCATTTTCCAATACAGATTCTGCTTTTTGAAATCCCTCTGGCAATTCTTTTCTAATAGTTTCTTTTACCACACGTGGACCAGCAAAACCTATCAAAGCACCTGGCTCAGATATATTTACATCGCCGAGCATCGCAAAAGAGGCTGTCACACCTCCTGTAGTAGGGTCTGTGAGGAAAGAGATATATGGAAGTTTTGCATCTGATAGTTGTGTCAATTTCGCAGAGGTTTTCACCATTTGCATAAGCGAAAATGCACTCTCCATCATACGAGCTCCACCACTTTTAGAGATGATCATCAGTCCTGCTTTTTTAGCTATTGCTTCATCTACTGCACGAGCTATTTTTTCGCCTACTACACTACCCATACTGCCACCTATAAAGTTGAAATCCATAGAAGCTATCACGAGTGGAGTACCATTGCATTTACCTTCAGCTACCGTCATAGCATCGGTCAATCCAGTTTTTTTCTGTGCAGCTTTTAGTTTATCTGCATATGATTTTTCGTCTACAAACTCTAAGTAATCGTATGGTTCTACTTCTTTGAAAAGTCGTTTAAATCTATTGTCATCAAATAGTATTTCAAAATACTGAAGTGAGCTAATACGCTCGTGAAAGTTGCACTCTGGACATACATAGTAATTGTCTTTCAGCACATCTTGTGTCATATTTTTTTTGCACGAAGGGCACTTATACCAAAGTCCATCAGGTACTTCTTTCTTTTCGCTCGTTTCTGTTGTTATCCCTTGTTTATTTCTTTTCCACCAAGCCATTCTTTTAATTTTTGAATTATGAATTATGAATTATGAATTTTGAATTAAAAACATCAATGTGACTTATCTATTAATTCCTACTATCATTTCCAAATGTAACTATTATCTTTTTGAATCAATAATATACTAGTACACATTTTGTCAAAAAAAAATGCTAAATATTTAATTTTTAAATATTTAGCATTGAATATGTGTATTAATAAATTAAGCGATAGTGATAGCGCTATCTAAGTATACGTCTTGTATATTGTTAAGTAGTTCTATACCAGTTTTCATATCTTTTTGGAATGCTTTTCTTCCAGATATCAAACCTGTACCACCTGCACGTTTGTTGATGATAGCTGTTTCTACTGCTTCTGCAAGATCTGTTTGACCTTTGCTCTCTCCACCGCTATTGATAAGACCGTTTCTACCCATATAGCAGTTAGCTACTTGGTATCTACAAAGATCTATCGGATGGTCTGTAGTGAGTTCGCTATATACTTTTGGATGCGTTTTGCCGTGTTTCGTAGCAAGGTATCCACCATTATTGGTAGGAAGTTTTTGTTTGATGATATCTGCTTGTATAGTACTACCGATATGGTTTGCTTGACTCGTAAGGTCAGATGCTGCATGATAGTCTACACCGTCTACTTTGAAAGCATTGTTTCTCAAGTAGCACCAAAGAATAGTAGCCATACCTAGTTCGTGAGCGTATTCAAAAGCCTCCGCTACTTCAGTGATTTGTCTTCTGCTATCTTCTGAGCCAAAATAGATAGTAGCTCCTACTGCTACAGCACCCATATTCCATGCGTCTTTCACAGTACCAAACATGATTTGTTTAAAATCATTTGGGTAAGAGATAAATTCGTTATGATTGATTTTTACTATAAAAGGAATTTTGTGAGCATACTTTCTAGCGCAAGCACCAAGTACTCCGTATGTAGAAGCTACAGCATTGCAACCTCCCTCTATAGCTAGTTTTACGATATTTTCTGGATCAAAATACATTGGGTTTGGTGCAAAAGATGCTCCAGCACTGTGCTCTATACCTTGGTCAACTGGTAAGATAGATACATAGCCTGTATTAGCTAGTCTACCGGTTCCGTATAGTTGTTGAAGGCTTCTCAATACCTGTGGAGTACGGTTTGACTGCATCCAGATACGATCTGTAAAATCGGGTCCAGGTAAGTGTAGTTGGTCTTTAGAGATAGTTTTTGACTGGTGGTCTAATAAGTATTTGGCTCTTTCGTCGCCAATGATTGATGATACATTCATGTTTTGATGAATTTTTTGATTTAAAAAATTGGTCTGCAAAGGTATGAAAAAATACTCAAGAAAGTAAGTGGGAGGGATTGTACTTTTTATTACATCAAAATAAAAACATCAATATCTATCTGTATTTATATGCCCATTATTTTATAATAAATAAAATGAACTATATTTGAGAATATAAAAAATAACTAATTCATGTTTGAACAAACCTTTAAAAATATAGACGATATACTACACAAGGACGCAGGTTGTGGAAGTGAACTAGACTATGTAGAGCAGACTTCTTGGGTATTGTTCCTTAAATATTTGGACGACTTAGAAAAAGACAAAGTTACTGCTGCAGCATTATCAGGCAAAGCATATCAACCATTGATTGATAAAGAATATCAATGGACAGTTTGGGCAGCACCAAAAGGAGCAGATGGAAAGATAGACCATCATAAAGCATTGACTGGTGACGTGTAGCTACTTCACAAGCTACCATTTTTGCACTACTCAATGACAAGCAAAAAGATTTTATTGAATTTGTTTTGAGTAAATATATCGAGACAGGAGTTGAAGAACTTGACCAAGAGAAGTTACCTATTCTACTTACAAATAAATACCAATCGCTTGAAGATGCCAAAGATATATTAGGTGATGTTGCAAATATCAGTAGACTGTTCATAGAGTTTCAACAACATTTATATAAAGAAAAAGTCGCTTAATTAATTTCAAAATTATAAATAGATTTTTCATTTTATTGAATACTAAAAAAAATATCATGAACCCAAAAGATATCAAAAAAGAATATAGCAATGGCGAGATTACTGTAGTGTGGCAGTCGGGCAAATGTAGCCATTCTGCCAATTGTGTAAAGCATTTGAGTGCAGTTTTTAAACCCAAAGAACAACCTTGGATACAACTAGAACATGCAAGTAGTCAAGAAATAATAGACACCGTAAACAAATGCCCATCAGGTGCATTGAGTATAAAAGACTAAAATCTATTTCTATTATTCGCGATTCGCGAATCGTGAATTTGTTATTTCATATAGGTATATGCTACATCTATTATCTTTGCACAAACAAATAATTTAAATGAAAAATCCGCATTGGATGCAAAGAACAGAGATGCTACTAGGCGAAGACTTACTGCAATCGCTTACACAGAAGCATGTTTTGGTAGTAGGTCTAGGTGGTGTAGGTGGTATATGTGCAGAGATGATAGCTCGCAGTGGTGTAGGTACGCTCACTATCATAGATGCCGATACTGTTGATCCTACCAACAGAAATAGACAAATAATAGCGCTCAAAAGTAATGAGCAACAATTAAAAACAGAAGTGCTTGCACAACGACTTTTGGATATCAATCCAGAGTTGATCTTGCATATAAAAACTATTTTTGTAGATGAATCTACTATGGATGATATTCTACAAAATCAGCACTTTGATTTTGCTGTAGATTGTATTGATACATTGGCATCAAAAGTGTTGTTTATAGAAGCCTGTGTGAAAAATAAATTACCACTCGTAAGCAGTATGGGAGCAGGAGGGAAGATAGACCCATCACAAATAAAAGTAGCAGATATTAGCAAGAGTTATAACTGTATGTTGGCTCAAGAAGTACGTAAAAGATTACGAAAAGTAAGAATTAGTAAGGGTTTTAAAGTGGTGTTTTCGCCAGAGTATATAGACAAAAGCAAGGTGAAAGTTGTAGAGAATATGCAAAACAAAAAAAGTGTGATAGGTACAATATCATATATGCCAGCTATGTTTGGCTGTACTTGTGCTAGTGTCGTGATTAGAGAGTTGATTAAAGATATAATTGAATAGTTTTAAGAATTACAATAATATTATTATTCAGAATTATATATTGAATTATTTATATGAAGAATATTTTTTTTCTTTTTTCTTGATAAAAAAGAAACAAAAAATCAAGACTGCGAAATAAACAAATACAAAAGCATCAGTCTTTTTTCATTTAAAAAAAAGTAGGCTGAAAGTCAAATTCCAGTGAAATTAAAAGTAATCCTCAGCCTACTTTTTTAAAATGCATAAAACCACGCCAAAAAAGCCTATGTTTTGTAATTTATTTATTTCGAGGTCATCCAAATTGTATCTTATAAATGCAAATTTTCTATAGGTTTTATTTAGTTCTATCTTTATAGTTCAATGAGAACTGTTTTTTTTATTCTGTGATTTCTTTTGCATTGAAACAAAAGAAATCGCCGAAGGCAAGAAGCTAAATTCAATAAATACAGAATTCAGATACATATGGTAAAACTAATAAATTAATGTAAACTGATTAAATTTATAAATTATTGGTAAAGAAAATCGCATATACACTTAAAATTATTTACATTTGTTAAACTTAATAACCTAAAAAACAAAAATCAATATGGGAACAGGAACAGTAGTATTTATTTTTATTCTCGTAGTGCTAGTAGTAGCATTATTTGGATGTTTCGTTACAGTACAGCAAGGTACAGTAGCTATTATCACACAGTTTGGAAAGTATAAGAGAATTATGCATTCTGGATTGAATATCAAAATTCCTTTTATCGAGACCATCACTCGTAGAATATCTGTACAGAATCGTTCTGCAGAGTTAGATTTTCAGGCGATTACTCAAGATCAGGCGAATGTATACTTCAAGGCGATGTTGCTTTATTCGGTATTAAAAGAAGATGAAGAAGTATTGAGAAATGTGGCGTTCAAATTCGTAAATGATAGAGATTTTATGACGGCACTAGTTCGAACTATTGAAGGAAGTATCAGAGGTTTTGTTGCTACAAAAAAACAATCAGAAATTCTTTCACTTAGAAAAGAAATCGTAGAAGATGTAAAAGATCAGCTTGATCATATATTAGAAACTTGGGGTTTTCACTTGATAGATTTACAATTGAATGATATTACATTTGATGAAGCAATCACTCGTTCTATGGCTCAGGTAGTGGCAAGTAGCAACTTAAAAGCAGCTGCAGAAAACGAAGGTCAAGCTTTATTGATCACTAAAACGAAAGCAGCAGAAGCAGAAGGTAATGCTATAAAAATAGCAGCAGAAGCAGAGAGAACAGCAGCGCAAATGAGAGGTCAGGGTGTGGCACTCTTCAGACAAGAAGTAGCAAAAGGTATGAGTGAGGCAGCTCGTGAAATGCATGATGCGAATCTAGATGCTTCATTCTTATTATTCTCTATGTGGACAGAATCTATCAAGCATTTTGCTGAGACTGGTAAAGGAAATACTATATTCTTAGATGGTTCACCAGACAATATGCAGAGAACAATTCATCAGTTGATGAGTTCTCAGATGAAGTTAGATAAGAAAGCTTAAATAATTTTGAATTATTTAATTCAGAATTATGAATTGATAAAATTTCGCAAATTCTAATAGATAGAATAAATATATACAAAAAGAGCTTGTCCGTAGGACAAGCTCTTTTTGTATAAGCTAGTTAATAATATTATTTTATGCCTCTACTGCTGATTCCATGTATGCTTCTATTGGTGCGCAAGTGCATATCAAGTTTCTATCTCCGTGTGAGTTGTTTACACGAGCTATACTTGGCCAAAATTTATTGACTCTTACATATGGAAGTGGAAATGCTGCTTTCTCTCTAGAGTAGCTATAATTCCATTCGGTAGCCATACATTCCTCTAAAGTATGTGGTGCATTTTTTAGTACATTATTATTTTTATCTGCACCATTTTCTATCTCTCTTATTTCTTCTCTTATAGCTAACATGGCATCACAAAATCTATCCAATTCCATCAAGTCTTCGCTTTCTGTTGGTTCTATCATCAAAGTACCCGCCACAGGGAATGATACTGTAGGAGCGTGGAAGCCATAATCCATCAATCTTTTTGCTATATCTTCTACTTCTACATTTAGTGTATGTTTAAATGGTCTGAAGTCTAGTATCAATTCGTGTGCGCATCTGCCAAATTCTTTTCCTACATACAATACATCATAGTCTTTTTCTAGTCTTGCTTTTATATAGTTGGCATTGAGTATAGCATATCTAGTTGCATCTTTCACGCCTTTTGATCCAAGCATTTTTATATATGCATAAGATATCAAAAGTATAGAAGCACTACCCCAAGGAGCACTACTGATAGCATGTATCGCTTGTTCACCACCAGTTTTTATTAATGGATTTGATGGTAAAAATGGAGCTAAATGTTGGCGTACACAGATAGGACCCATGCCTGGACCTCCACCACCATGTGGTATAGCAAAAGTTTTATGAAGGTTGAGGTGGCAAACATCTGCACCTATCAATCCTGGACTAGTCAAACCTACTTGTGCATTCATATTGGCACCATCCATATATACTTGTCCTCCATTATCATGTATTGCTTGGCATATTTCTTTGATACTGCTTTCAAAAACTCCATGTGTAGATGGGTAAGTCACCATCAATGAACTTAGTGTGTCTTTGTATTGTGTTGCTTTAGCTTTTAGGTCTTCTACATCTATATTTCCATGATCATCGCAGTTTACAATAACTATTTTTGCGCCTACCATTGCTGCACTTGCAGGGTTGGTTCCATGTGCAGATGAAGGTATCAAACAAACATTTCTTTGCGTATCGCCTCTAGATATATGATAGGCTCTGATAACCTGTAGCCCTGCATATTCGCCTTGAGCACCAGAGTTGGGTTGTAGTGAAGTAGCATCAAAACCAGTACATTCATTTAAGTATTTTTCTAGTTCTGTGATCATATGTTGGTATCCTGCAACTTGGTCTAGTGGAGCAAAGGGATGTATATGTGCAAATGAAGCCCAGCTGATAGGTTCTAATTCAGAAGTAGCATTGAGTTTCATAGTACATGAGCCAAGTGGTATCATTGATTTTGTCAATGATAAATCTTTATCTTCTAAAGATTTGATATATCTGAGCATTCTACTTTCGCTATGATATGAATTGAATACATCGTGTTGTAAATATGAAGTAGTTCTCACTAAAGATTCAGGAGCATTCGTTTTTGGAGCTTCTACTACTATGTCGATGCTTTCATTTTTATTGCATATTACTTTGATGATATTTTCGATATCGCTTGTTTGAGTTGTTTCATCTATTGTGATTCCGATAGTATTTGCTCCATAGTTGAAATTCATCTCATGTGCTATTGCTCTACCTTTTATTGCATCTAGCTCTGTAGTGGCAATTGTAAGCGTATCATAATAATATTTATTGCTGATAGATACTCCATTTTTTGCAAGTGCATTTGCAAGTGCAGTAGTCAATCCATGTATACGAGTACCAATATTTTTTACTCCTTCAGCACCATGATATACGGCATACATACTAGACATGATAGCCAATAATGCTTGTGCAGTACAGATATTTGAAGTTGCTTTTTCTCTACGTATATGTTGCTCACGTGTCTGTAATGCCATACGAAGTGCACGTTGGTTGTTTCTATCTATAGATACTCCAATGATTCTACCGGGTATGATTCTTTTAAAATCATCTTTAGTAGCAAAGTATGCTGCATGTGGTCCACCATAGCCCATAGGTACTCCAAATCTTTGCGTATTGCCTACAACGCAGTCTGCATTCCATTCACCTGGAGGAGTCAATAATGTAAGGCTCATCAAGTCTGCACAAACGCATACGTATGCATTCACATCATGTGTAGCTTTTACTATAGCGCTGTAGTCATATATCTCACCATTTTTTGCAGGGTACTGAAGTACCACACCAAAGTACGAATTGTCTATAGTTATGGTTTCATGATTGCCCACTACCACTTCTATATCGAGTGGTGTAGCTCTTGTTTTGATTACATCTATAGTTTGTGGGTAGCAAAGTTCAGAAACAAATATTTTATTAAATTCATTTCCTTTTTTGTTTTTTGTATTATGAAACATAGCCATAGCTTCGGCTGCTGCAGTAGATTCGTCTAGCAAAGAAGCATTTGCAATAGGCATAGAAGTAAGGTCGCAAATCATCGTTTGAAAATTGAGCAATGCCTCCAATCTTCCCTGTGCTATTTCAGCTTGGTAAGGTGTATACTGTGTATACCAACCTGGATTTTCCAGTACGTTTCGTCTGATAACACTTGGTGTAATGGTATTGGTATATCCTAAACCAATATATGATTTGAATATTTTATTTTTATCAGCAATAGTTCTCAGCTCATTTAAATATTGAAATTCGCTCAGTGCTTCTGGAAGATTTAGTTCTTCTTGTTTTCTGATACTTGCAGGAACGGTTTCGTCTATTAGTTGTTCTAGAGAAGATACACCAATTGTTTTAAGCATTTTTGCTTTTTCTGCATCATTGGGTCCTATGTGTCTAGTGCTGAAAGAATCTGTAGAGTTTAAGTTGATTGCTGACATAAATATTTATATTTTCGGTGTGCAAAATTAACTAAAATATAACTCTAATGAGTACAATATTGTTGCGATAAATATAAATGTGCGTTATATGTTTATTAGTTAATAGTAAATAGTATAATTATAAGTAAAAAATCTAAACAAAAGTTTAAAAATTCATTTTACAAGTATACCATTCTTTGTCGATATGAGCACCTAGTGACTCATAAAAAGTAATCGCATTTTCATTCCAGTCTAATACTTGCCACCTCATTTGTTTTACGCCTATTTTCTTGCAAATTTCAAATAATTCTTGCATCATTTTTCTACCAATACCTTGCGAACGATAAGCCTCTCGGATAACAATATCATCAAGAAAAAGGATTCTTCCTTTCCAGCTACTATATGCTATATAATACAGACAGATGCCTATGATTTCTTTTTCATCATTTTCTGCAACTAACAATTTAAAATTGTCTCTAGCTCCAAAAGCATCTTGTTTGAGGACTTCAGGAGTGGTGATTACTTCTTCAGGCGCTTTCTCAAATAGTGCCAATTCCATTACTAAGCTATGCACTGCAACTAAATCTGTATCTTTTCCCTCTCTTATTGTATAATTCATTGTTGATATTTAATAATTAGAATCAAATTTATGCTTTAATTTTATATTATGAATTTAAATAAATATATACTCATCAGTTTTTTAATTTATTCAAACATTTTTATTTATGGTTTGAATGCACAAACTCTTTTGCCAGTAAAGACAATACCTGTATTCAATAATAATAAAGAACTAAAAAATCCTTGGGTAGGAGGGATGAATAATCCAGAATTTTCTTCTATAGATTTAAACAGAGATAGCCATAAAGATTTATTTGTCTTTGATAAAGACGGATACAAAGTGAATACCTATATCAATTTAGGAAATCCTGATTCGCCACATTTTGTTTATGCTCCACAGTATCAAAAGAATTTTCCAGAAATGACTAAATTAGTTTTGATTCGTGATTATAATAAAGATGGAGTAGATGATATATACACTAGTGCTATAGCAGGTTTGAAATTACTTAAAGGTACTTATTTAGGTGGAGAAAACTATTCATATGCTGTTATAGATTCGCCAGTCAGAGCCAATTTCTTTGGTACTGTTACAAATTTATATAATGCCAATGATGATATACCCGGAATCAGAGACATGGATAATGATGGAGATTTAGATATTTTGGTTAATTCAATATTTGGTCAGACATATGAGTTTTATAGAAATTTAAGTGTAGATTCTACGGGCTTTCCAGATACATCGGTATACGAATATGCAAATAGTTGTTGGGGGCATTTTAATGAAGACCCTATAAGAAATAATCTATTGTTAGGTGCCTGCAAAACTGATGGACCTGTAAGACATGAAGAGGAAGTAGGAGAATATAGACATTCAGGATGTACTATAGAATTGATAGACCAAGATGGCGATAATGATGTAGAGTTATTGCTCGGTGATCCAGGATTTAATACGATAGTATTTGGTAAAAATGGGGGTACACTTGCAGATGCTAATATCACTAGTGAAGATACAATTTTCCCCGCATATAGTAATTCAATAAGACTCAATATATTTCCAGCTACTTTTTCACTTGATATGAATAATGATGGTGCAAATGATATCATAGCGGCACCCAATGTAGAAACTGCAGCAGAAAATGTAGGCAATGTTTGGTATTACAAAAATGTTGGCCCAACTTCCAATCAACAATTTATATTTCAGTCAGATTCATTTATGGTAGGAGACATGATAGATGTAGGTAAAAACTCAAAACCAGTTTTATTTGATTTTAACAATGATAATTTAGATGATATATTAGTTGCTAATGAAGGATATTTTAATAAAACAACTTTACAACAAGAATCTAAAATAGCTCTATATCAAAATATTGGAACTGCGGACTCTCCAACATATAAACTAATTACTAAAGATTATCAAAGTTTGTATGCTTTAGGTCTTGTGGATATGAAAATATCTATGGGTGATATAGATGCAGATGGAGATGAAGATATGCTCATAGGTGACAATGATGGCAAATTAAATATGTTTTACAATCAACCTACTGGCGGTGTAGCCAATTTCACCAACTTAAGTCCAACAATAGGATTAGCAGGAATAGATGTAGGACTCAGAGCCAATCCATGTTTATATGATATAGATGCTGATGGCGATTTAGATATCATCACTGGTAGAATAGATGGTAAAGTGAGTTATTATTGGAATTTTGGTACTGCATCAGTTTTTCAGTTTGATAAAGATTCTGTAAATTCTAATTTCGGACAAATAAATGTCTTAAATACTACTAGTCATCCAGATGGAAACTCATCCGTATTTATCAAAAATTCGCTAATATATGTTGGTTCTCAGTATGGTGTTATACAAGTATACCAAATAAATATAGATAGTTTACGAACAGGTACATTTGTGAAAAATACTTCAAAATTTGCACAAATAAGAGATGGATATAATTCAAATATTTATATTAAGGATTTGAATCAAGATGGTTTACTAGAATATCTGCTTGGCAATAGTAGAGGAGGTGTGACGATGTATTCAGAAGCAGACTGGGATACTATTATTGCTCCAAAAGATGTGATCTATAATAGCATAGCTGATGTAGAAAAAATAAAACTATACATATATCCAAATCCAAGTAATGATTATATAACTATAACGACAGATTTGAAAAATGCCAATTTTGTAATATATAATATGGATGGACAAGTATTAGCTAATGATGTTATTAAATCAACTAATACACAAATAGATATTAGAAACTATAGAGCAGGAATTTATTTTGTAAAAATATATACCGATAAGAAAACAATCACAAGTAAGTTGGTAGTGTATTAGAAAGGCAATTTCATACCTCTACCTTTTCCTTGCATTCCTTGCATGGTTTTCATCATCTTTTTCATATCTTCAAATTGTTTCAAGAAGTTATTTACATCTTGTATGCTATTACCGCTTCCATCAGCTATTCTTTTTCTTCTTATTCCGTTCATCAAATCAGGATTGCCTCTTTCTTTTGGCGTCATAGATAAAATAATAGCCTCTATTTTACTGAAAGATTTATCATCTATATCTATATCTTTTATAGCTTTGCCTACACCTGGTATCATACCGAGTAGGTCTTTTACGTTACCCATTTTCTTGATTTGATTTAGTTGATTTAAGAAATCATTAAAATCAAATTGGTTTTTACTTATTTTCTTTTGAAGTTCAGCTGCTTTTTTCTCATCAAAATGTTCTTGAGCTTTTTCTACAAATGATACGATATCACCCATGCCCAATATTCTTTGCGACATTCTATCTGGGTGAAATACATCTAGCGTATCTACTTTCTCACCCATACTAACAAACTTGATAGGTTTGTTCACTGTATATTTGATAGTAAGCGCTGCACCACCTCGAGTATCACCATCAAGTTTGGTCAATACTACACCATCAAAATCAAGTCTATCATTAAACGTTTTAGCGGTATTTACCGCATCTTGACCCGTCATAGAATCAACAACAAAGAGTGTTTCATTAGGATTTACAGCTTTTTTTACTTGCTCTATTTCTTTCATCATCTCCTCGTCAATTGCCAAACGACCTGCAGTATCTATGATAATGGTATTATATCCGTGCACTTTGGCATGTTCTAGTGCATTTTTTGCTATTTGTACAGCGTTTTTATTTTCAATTTCGCTATATACAGGTATATCTATCGCTTTACCAAGTACAATCAATTGGTCTATAGCGGCAGGTCTGTATATATCACAGGCTACCATCAAAGGATTCTTACCTTTTTTAGTTTTTAAAAAGTGAGCTAATTTATGAGTAAATGTAGTTTTACCAGAACCTTGAAGACCAGCAATAAGTATAATAGTAGGATTTCCTTTTAGATTAATTTCGCTTACCGAGCCACCCATCAGTTTTATCAACTCATCATTGACTATTTTTACCATTAATTGACTAGGCGAAACTGCTGTCAATACATTTTGACCCATCGCTTCTTCTTTTACTTTATCAGTAAATTCTTTAGCTATTTTATAGTTCACATCGGCATCAACAAGTGCTCTACGTATTTCTTTTATGGTAGCGGCTACATTTATTTCTGTTATTTTACCTTGACCTTTTAGAGTCTTAAACGCACTATCTAACTTATCCTGTAAATTTTCAAACATAATATTATCTCATTTTAAAGTGTGCAAAATTAAAATAAATTATAGCTAATAAACAGAATGTGTTAAAATAAATGATAAATAAAATTTTGATTTCGTTTTAAAATAATTATAATTGCAAGTTGATTCATTTTTCACTTAAAGATATTATGTAAGTTGGCACAGAAAAAAGTACAAAAAGCTACCGCAAAAAAGCCAGTAGCTAAGAAAACAGTAGCAAAACCTGCATCTAAAAAGCCTGCATCAAAAGCAGTTGTAAATAAAAAACCTGCACCAAAAGCAGTAGCTAAAAAAGTAGCACCAAAAGCAGTAGCTAAAAAAGTAGCACCAAAAGCAGTGGTAAAAAAGCCTGCACCAAAAGTTGTTGCAAAAAAAGTAGCACCAAAGGCAGTTGCGAAAAAGCCTGCACCAAAAGTTGTTGCAAAAAAAGTAGCACCAAAAGCAGTGGCAAAAAAGCCTGTTGCAAAAAAAGTAGCACCAAAAGCAGTAGCTAAAAAACCTATTACAAAAAAAGTGGCACCGAAAGCGGTGGCTAAAAAACCTGTTGCAAAAAAAGTAGCACCAAAAGCTGTTGCTAAAAAACCTGTTGCAAAAAAAGTGGCACCAAAAGTAGTAGCTAAAAAACTAATACAAAAAGCTACAAATAAAAAAGATATAAAGGGAGTTTCGAAAAAATCTGTTACGCCTGTTTTAAAGAAAAATATAATTAAACCGGCACAAAAAGCTACAAAAAAAGAAGTTATTAAAAAAGATACTAAAAAAGCGCTCCCGAAAGCTCAAGATAAAAAGAAGATATTAGATACTATAAAAGCTACTATTAAAAATAAAGTTGTAGAAACTAAAAAAACTACACCTATAAGTAAAATCAAGTCATCTGTAGAAGTTAAACCTGCAGTAGTGCCAGTAAAAAAAGCAATCAAAGAAGATACTTCATCAAAAGCAAAATTACATATAGAGCATGAAGATGTAAGTACTAAGCCAGTAATGATGCTAAGCAAAGATATTAAAGATATCAAAGGCACTATTGTGAGTGTTGTAAAACCAAAACTTAACAGAGAAGAAAAGAAAGCGCTAAAAGAAAAACTTAGACTCAAAGCTCAAGCACAAAAGAAAGCATCTGGTGTAAAGATAAATTATGCTGAGGTAAGAAGATTGGCTCGTATCAAAGCACAAGCTGAAATAGACGCATATTTAAAAGCAAATCCTAAAAGAAGATTATTGAAGTTGGAATTTGTGATACGTTCATCACCTACTATACTTTACACATTTTTAAAATCATCTTCATGTTTAGCATTATGGTTCTGTGATGTATGCTCGGAAAATGGAAATGATTATTCGTTTACATGGAATGGAGATACACAATATGCTACCATGGTAGAAGATCATGAAGACGAAAGCGTAAAATACAAATGGGTAGGTGCACCAAAAGAAGAATTTATTGAGTTCTCTATCAGTAAATCGGAGATATCATTTGATACGATACTTACTATCAAAGAATTTATAGATGCAGGTGATGAAGCTAGCCAAAGTGTACTTTGGGAGGAACAAGTAAAATCACTATTGAAACATATAGGAGGATAGTATCCTTTTACAATAATTATTAATAAATAGATAATATATTCTGAGTGTAGAATTTGTTATCTATTTTTTTAATGCTTTCATAATATTTTTTGCTATTGCTTCTATTATTGGCACACTCACCGAATTGCCAGCTTGCTTGTATAAGTGAGCATTAGCCATGTTTTCAGGTAGTTGATATTGTTTTTCAAAAACAGGATAACCTTGCAGTGCAAAACATTCAATAGGTGTAAGTTTTCTGATGCCATTAGTTGTTAGTGTTAATGGTACATTGTGCCCACCTGTGCCCATATTTGCAGTAAGAGTGGGGCAAAGATTATTTTTATTTTCACGCACATATTGTCTTCTCCACTGATAGAGTGTATTGCTATTAGTTATAGTAGATTGTAGTTTATCATAAAATAATTTATCTTCCCTATAGTAAAATTTCTCCTCCATTTTTTTATTGATGATAAAATCTTTTACTTTTTTAGTGAGTGCTTGTTTTTCAGGAAATTCAAATTTGTAGTTTGTATTGTACTTACTATTTTTATCAAAACATACGATGAAAATTCGTTCTCTATTATGAGGTATATTTCCGTAATCTTTGGTATTTAATACTTTTGCATTAAAAGTATAATTTCTTTCTTCTATTGATTTTTGTATTACTTTAAACGTATTACCTTCATCATGACCCACCAAATTTTTTACATTTTCTAGAAAAATAACTTTTGGTCTCATAATATCTATAAAATCTAAGATTTTATAAAAGTGATTGCCTCTATGGTCATCAAATCCCTTTCTATAGCCAGCTACAGAGAATGGCTGACAAGGAAATCCAGCAGTGAGTAAATCTATTTTTTTAAGTTTTTTTATATCTAGGCTGAGCACATCTTCTTCTATCAACGTATGTTTGAAGTTTTCTCTATAAGTAATACAGGCATTTTTATCTATTTCGTTGGCCCACGACAAATCAAATCCTGCACGCTGAAACCCAAGACATATACCACCAACTCCTGCATATAAACTTCCTACTGTAAACTTATTCTCTTTCATATTTAGCAATCAAAAATACAATGTTTTTTTGATGTTATATTAGTATTAAAATAATGTAACTTTGCACTCTTAAAAATTTAATATAAAAATGGCAAAATCCATCAGTAAAACAACAACTAAAAAAGATACTTTTAAAAGTATTTTATCGAAAGAAGATCATGAATTCATGAAAAATTATTTAAATAATTTCTCACCAACTGGATTTGAATGGAAAGGTCAAAAAATATGGTTAGATTTTTTGAAACCATATATTGATACATATGAAGTTGATAATTATGGTACCGCATATGGTATTATTAATCCAAAAGCTCCTTATAGAGTAGTGATAGAAGCTCATGCAGATGAGATATCTTGGTTTGTTAGTTATATTACTGAAGATGGTTTGATTTATGTAAAAAGAAATGGTGGTAGTGATCATATAATAGCACCATCAAAAAGAGTATTTATTCATACTAAAAAAGGATTGGTACCAGGCTTTTTTGGATGGCCAGCTATACATACAAGAGCAGGAAAAGACGAAATGCCAGAATTGAAAAATATCTGTATTGATACAGGATGTTTTAATAAACAAGAAGTTGCAGATTTAGGAATAGAAGTAGGAGATGTGATTACTTTTCAAGATGAATTTATTACATTGAATAATAGATATTATGTAGGAAGAGCACTAGATAATAGAATGGGAGGTTTTATGATAGCTATGGTAGCAAAAATGCTCAAACAAAACAAAAAGAAATTACCTTTTGCATTATACATTGTAAACTCTGTTCAAGAAGAAGTAGGATTGAGAGGTGCAGAAATGATAGCACATACTATAAAACCTAATGTAGCCATAGTAACGGATGTGACTCATGATACCACTACACCTATGATTAATAAAATAATAGAAGGTGATACAAAATGTGGAAATGGGCCTGTGCTTACAGTTGGTCCTGCTGTACACAATAAACTTTTGAATTTGATAAAAGACGAAGCAAAAGCAAATAAGATACCTTTTCAAATGGATACTGCTAGTAGAGCTACAGGTACTGATACAGATGCTTTTGCATATGCAAATGGCGGAACTCCTTCAGCTTTGATTTCATTGCCATTGAGATATATGCATACTACTGTAGAAAGTGTACATAAAGAAGATGTAGAAAATGTAATTCATTTGATTTATCATTCTCTACTCAAATTAAAACCAGATTTTAATTTTAAATATTTATAGTTAAAAAAATAATATATGAAACATATCATCAAGTTCCTAAGCTTCTCAAATATTTGGATTGGTTTAGGAGCTTGTTTGCTTTCTATAGCTAATCTTTTAGCATTGAGATGGCTTCCAAACATGCAAGACAATTACTTGTCGCTCTCAAATGCAAAGTATTTATTAGTGTTTAATTTTTTTGCAACAGTTTTTATTTATACATTTATTAGACTTCTAGGGTTAAGAGAAAAGCATCCTCAAGCTACTTCTGAAATGCTCGATTGGGTCAGAAAAAATAAAATTGTTTTAATATTATGGACTATAGTCAGTGGAATTATTTCCATATATTGCTTATATCATTTACATAGATCGCAACAATATATAATTTTATCTCTAGGGGCATTGTCTATACTTTATGCAATGCCAGTATATAAATCAAATGGTATATGGAAATCTCTCAGACATATTCCATATATCAAAACAATAATTGTAGCTATAGTTTGGTCTGTACTCACGGTGATATGTGTTGTAGCAAATACTGAAATGTATCCGGTTTTAATAAGACCTCAACATATCTTACTAACGATAATTAATTTTATATTTATACTAGCCTTGACTATACCTTTTGATATACGAGATATAGCTTATGATTCTGAAGTAGCAGTAAAAACTATTGCACAAAAATTAGGTATAGAACAAACAAAAAAATTAAGTATAGGATTACTGATTTTGTACATGGTATTAAGTTTTATATTGTACATATATTGGCCATGTTATATTTATTATCCAGAATTTTTTAGAAGTTTCAATTTGGCCACTTTTGTAGCTGCTATGTTTGGCGGTCTAGGGTCTATTTTTATTATTAAAAATATAAGTGCATCATCAGATGAACAGGTCTATACATTTCAAATTGATGGTATGATAGTAGTTCAAAGTATTTTTATGATACTAATCTATAGCATCTATTATATCGGCGACTTAAGCTTCTTTAAGTTTTATGTGTAACAATACATTTACTTGTAGTATATATTAGTTAGCTTTTCAGATGCATTCCAAAGTTTTTTAGCGTCATCTATATTTTGAGCATGTGGCATAGGATTTACAATTATAGGATATCCTTTCATCTCTCTTCTTCCATCAGGTCCATAATATTCAGCTCCTTTTACATTCAAGTCTACCGCTGCTCTCAACTCTGGCAACGCACCCATAGAAGCAGGTTGTATCATAAAATTAAAAATTGGTTTTAATAAACTCATCACCCAATTTGGTAATATATCATTAAATAAATTCGTATCAGATACACCAGGATGAGCGCCTACTGCTATACAATCTATATTATTTTTTTCAAAAAATCTTTGTAGTTCAAATGTAAATAAAAGATTGGCTAATTTAGATCTGCCATAGGCTTTCATAGGTGTATAGTCTTTACCATTTGTATATAGTAGATTATCGAAATCCATACGACCATTTTTATGTGCTATACTACTTACATTTATTACTCTAGATTTTGGAGTTTTTTTGAGTATATCAAGTAATAAACCCGTTAGTGCAAAATGCCCTAGATGATTAGTTCCCATTTGACTTTCAAATCCATCTTTTGTCAGTTCATATGGAGGCATCATGATTCCAGCATTGTTTATTAAAACATCTAGATGAGTATTATCTGACTTGTATTGATTTGAAAATTGACGAATAGAATCTAAATCTGCTATGTCTAGTTTTGATACAATAATATTTGCTTTATTATCAAATTCAAGAATTGATTTTTTAGCTTGTTCACCTTTTTCAATATTTCTACAAGCTAAAATAACTTTTGCACCTTTATTTGAAAGAGCTTTTACAGCTTCAAAACCTAAGCCACTATTGCCACCAGTTACTATTATGTTTTTACCATTTAAATTTCCAATGTTTTCTGTAGTCCAATTTTTAATACTCATAATCCTTATTTGATATGTACAACTAATATTATGTAGATATAGTTTTAATTTATAAAATAAAAAATTAATTATTTTTTAGTATATAATCTATAGATTTTAAAACAGCACTTTTTACTAATTCTTGATTAGAAAAAATCTCACCTGTTTTTTTATTTACCCAATTAATTGTATAAGTAATTTTAGTTTCTGTTTCAGAAATTTTTTCTGCAATATTATCTACATATCCATTATATATAGGATGTTCTATAATAAGAAATTTCACCCAATAAGGTGCATGTGTTATTTTTTCTTTTAGTCGAATAGTAATACCATCAGGAGAAGTTATATTCATCTCTCTTAGTGTATGCATATCATTTTTTTCTGTAATAATTACATCACTTACTCCAGGTACAAAATATTCAGGATGCTCTATTTTAAAAACAAAATTTTCCCATACTGTTTCAATAGATTTATTTATTAGTTCAGAGTGACTTATCATATTTATATTTTTTAAGATTTAATTAAAAAAAAGTCTCACTTTATGTGAGACTTTTAGTGTTAGTAGTAAATTTATTTTTATCTAATTAAACTAAATACGCCATTAGATTCTATAGTTTTATTGATATTAGCAGATTTTGCTTTTATATAATAAATATAAGTTCCTATCGCTTGTTCTTTACCTTTAAATTTGCCATTCCATCCATTATTTATATCATTCGTTTCATAAACTAATTCTCCCCATCTATTAAATATTCTCATATTAAATTCGCTGAGTCCACTACAAATATATAAAGGAGCGTATGTTTCATTTAGATTATCCCCGTTTGGAGTAAATCCATCTGGATATACAAGTTTGCAATCACAAGGTTCTACGGTCACATATATACTATCCGTTTTTGTACCACAAGTATTACTTACTGTTGCTTTATACCATCCGCTTGTTGTTACGTTATAAGTACTATTTGTACTAGCATCTTGCCATATAATATTGTCCCAATTTGCACCAGCATCTAGTAGTACATTTTTATCATCACAAATACTAGTATCATTTCCAAGCTCTATTGTAGGTAGTTCTCCGATAAATAAATCTATAGACTCGGTATCAGTACAACCAGTATATGTATAAATAATTAATTTCACAGTATGAATACCAGGAGTGCTAAATGCATGGAAAGGATTTGGGAATGAATCAATAGTGCCATCGCCAAAATCGTAAAGTAAATATGCATACGAACCTGTAGAAGTATTGCTAAATGAAATTACTTCACCTAAACAATATGGTTCTGAGGCATGCGTAAATCCTGCATAATATAATAAGGAACTTAGTTGTATACTATCCCGGTAGCTACATAATCCATTTGATATAGTATACCAATATCGTCCTGCTATGATTCCAGAGATAGAATCAGAGGCTGGAGTAGTGGATCGATTGGTATTCCGTATGATTCCAGATGTATCTTCCCAGACAAAATTAAATATACCTGTACCTATATTACCTATAGCATCTAGTCTTATAGCATTATCATTTGAATTTAAACATGCTGCAACAGAAGAAGAAGCATTGTAGTCAAATGCTGCATTGTATAGATACATAGTATCAGAGGTTTTCATAGAGCGTATTATTGAATCTGATAGTCCGCAAGTTAATGAGGTTACATTTGTATCTACTATAGCAATAATTTCAGTAGTATCAGATACTAAAACATCTATTGAAGTGCCACTACCAGAATATACTCCATCAACATAAAAATAGGAGTTTAAACTTGTAAATACTGGTAATGGTGCAAATGGTACAGATGCAACAGTATAACTTCCTCCAGAAGGAGTAAATTGCCATGCTTCAAATGCAGTAGTCCATGGTCCAGTATTTCTTCCTGGAGGACTTATTCCTATTGTGCCACTTGTATTTTGTACACCTACTAATCCATTGCCACTATTCCATGCACTACACAAATCTTTATTACCTATATGCACCTCTATATTATTGCTAGTTTCATACAGTAATATTTGATGAGAAGCTCTTAGAGATGTGCAGCTAAACATAGGTACATTGCACATATTGAAAACAAAAATTCTGTTGGGCGCATTTCCAATAATACCATAAGAAATAGTTCCACCCGGTATGGTA
This sequence comes from Chitinophaga pinensis, assembly GCA_945860705.1. Classification (GTDB taxonomy): domain Bacteria; phylum Bacteroidota; class Bacteroidia; order Chitinophagales; family CAMDFR01; genus CAMDFR01. The sequence continues at coordinate 42,393 of CAMART010000017.1, forward strand.
GGAAGTAAATCATGATATACGCCAAAAATAGAATTTAAAGGTAAAGCTGGATTTGGACAAAGAGTAGTATAGGCCCAAGGAGAGTATCCATTAGAATCAGCTATATCAAATGATAGATATCCATTTGTAGAAAGCAAACATTTAGTATAAGTATTACCAAAATATGTAAATGGGAATCCAATATCTATGGTTCCTGAAAATATATCATCTGAACTTAAATCGGTCAATTCACCAGTAGCACCGATAAATGACGATCTTATATTAACCATGTTGGCACCACATAGAGTATCATCTGGACCCAGTGTTACACCTAAAAGAGGTTGAGCACTTAGATGAGTAAGTGATAAAAAAATGGATAATATGAATATGAGTAGTGTAGAGTTTTTAATCATACGCTTTATTTAGAGGTTTATAATATATGCTAAGATAATATCTTTTTTCAAATAAAAAAATAATATTAATAAATAATTAAAACTTTTGAATATTTGCAATACTAAAAATACTATTATGAATATATCAATAGCCATACATGGTGGTGCAGGCACTATACTTGCATCTAAAATGACAAATGAATTAGAAGCTAACTATAGAAAAGGTTTACAAGATGCTTTAAATATTGGTTATGATATTTTAAAACAAGGCGGCTCAAGCCTAGATGCTGTAGAAGCAAGTGTAAAGAGTATGGAAGATTTTCCATTGTTTAATGCAGGGAAAGGAAGTGTATTTAATAACAAAGGAGCACATGAAATGGATGCATCTATCATGTATGGGAAAACACTAGAAGCAGGTGCAGTAAGTTCAGTTTCAAATATCAAAAATCCAATAGTTTTAGCAAAAACAATTATGCAAAAAAGTGAACATGTTTTTTTATGCAAAGAAGGTGCTGAAGAGTTTGCAAAATTAAATGGAATTGAGTTTGAAAATGATGCCTATTTTTATAATGATACTCGCTATCAACAATGGCAAGAAATCAAAGATTCCGATACTTTTCAATTGGATCATACAGATAATAAACATGATAAAAAGTTTGGTACAGTTGGAGCCGTAGCATTAGACAAAGAAGGGAATCTTTCTGCAGCTACATCCACTGGTGGTATGACCAATAAAAAATTTGGAAGGGTAGGAGATACGCCTATGATAGGTGCTGGGACATATGCTAACAATAATACTTGTGCAGTATCTTGTACAGGTCATGGTGAGTTGTTTATTCGTTCTGTTGTTGCTTATGATATCAGTTGTTTGATGGAATATAAAGGTATGTCATTATCAGAAGCATGCAAATTTGTAGTGCATGATAAGTTGATAAAAATAGGTGGTGAAGGAGGTATTATTGCTATTGATAAAAATGCAAATATTTGCCTAGATTTTAATAGTGAAGGAATGTATAGAGCTTCTGTGGATAAAGATGGAAAAGAATTTATAGCTATTTATAAAAACTAAAAAACATGAGTATACTAATAAAAAATGCACTTATAGTAAATGAAGGTATTATTACTTCAAAAGATATTTTTATCAAAAATGATAGAATTGAAAAAATCGAAAACTCTATTTCTAATATCAATGAAAATCATAAAGAAATAGATGCCTCAGATAAATATTTATTACCAGGTATTATAGATGATCAGGTACATTTTAGAGAGCCAGGACTTACTCATAAAGGAACGATATATACAGAAGCAAAGTCTGGTGTAGCAGGAGGAGTTACTACCTTTATGGAAATGCCCAATACTAAACCTGCAGCTCTTACTAGACATTTATTAGCAGATAAATATGAAATAGCTCGACAACATTCATTAGCTAACTACTCATTTTTTATGGGAACAAGCAATGATAATTATGAGGAAATCATGCAAACAGATTTCACAAAAGTATGTGGTCTAAAAATATTTATGGGAAGTAGTACAGGAAATTTGTTGGTAGACGATGAACATGTATTATCAAAATTATTTGCCAATGTACCAGCACTAATAGCCACACATTGCGAAGATGAAGAAACTATTAAACATAATTTAGCAATAGCAAAAGAAAAATATGGAGAGTTGATTCCTGTATATCAACATCCAATAATTAGAAATACAGAAGCATGCTATTTATCATCGAGTAAAGCCAAAGCACTTGCTGAAAAACACAATACAAGATTGCATATTTTGCATATTTCTACAGAAAAAGAATGTAGCTTGTTTAGAAATGATATACCCTTAAATCAAAAAAGAATTACGGCTGAAGCATGTATACATCACCTATGGTTTAATGATGCTTCATACGAAACCAAGGGAAATTTTATCAAATGGAATCCAGCTATAAAAACTGAAAATGATAGACAAGCAATTTGGAAAGCCTTGCTAGATGATCGAATAGACATAATAGCTACAGACCATGCTCCACATACTTTTGAAGAAAAAAACAATCTTAATTATACCGACATCCCAAGTGGTGGACCTTTGCTACAACATACTCTTCAAGCGATGTTGCAATTTTACCATCAAGGAAAAATATCGCTAGAACGAATAGTAGAAAAAATGTGTCATGCACCTGCTATTTGTTTTCAGGTAAAAGAAAGAGGATATCTAAGGGAAGGATATTTTGCAGATATGTCTATAGTAGATATCCATAAAAATATGCAAATAAATTCTTCAAATATTTTGAGTAAATGTGGATGGAGTCCATTCGAAAATGAAACTATGAAAGGGGTAATTACTCATACTATTATTAATGGAAATTTAGTATATGACAATGGTGTTTTTGATGAAAGTAGTAGAGGTATGCGAATAGAATTTAATAGATAATCTTTTAAAGTTATTTTATTGATAACTTCACTTTTTTTGTGAATAATTCTATCCCGTTTATTCAATATTATATAGTATTCTAAAGTAATTTTGCAAGCAGGTATTAATCTTAATTTATTAATGATAAGTTATTAATATACAGGTAATACTAAATCCAAATCTTTGCAACTAAATCTATATTCATATGAAAAAACTATTTTACTTCTTATTGATTTGTATCTTATCTATAAGTGCAATCAATGCACAGACATTTTATACAATGTCATCGGGCAATTACACCCAAGATTTCGCAAATATTAGTACTTGGACAGCAAGCTATGCATCAGGAACAGGGGCAAGCAATTGGAGAGTAGCAACTAGTGTTACTCCCTCTTCAGTATTAAATACAACAACTGTTTTTTCTACAGGTTCTTCAGGTGGAGTTCAAAAAGGTACGGCCGATATGGTTTTCTTAGCCACAGGTACAAATAGCACAGGTACAGACTTATTATTAAATTTCAGTGGTAGAACAGCTGGTAGTATTACATTAGATTGGGCAAAAATAGCGAATACAGTATCTGTCACACCTAGAACATCAGACATTAAAATTCAATATAGTATAGACAATGGGCTTACTTTTACAGACTTAACTGGCTACACTATACCACGTGTTACCAATAATGCAACTGCAGAAACAGGTACTCTAAGTGCAGTTGCATTACCAACTGCTCTTGATGGGCAAGCTCAAGTGGTTATTCGTTTTTATGTATGGAATAATGGTCAAACAGCTGGTTCTGGTAATAGACCTAAAATTTCTATTGATAATATTTCAGTTACTAGTTCAGTTTTAAGTACACCAAGTATTATCGCTACACCAACAACATTATCAGGTTTTACATATATAGAGGGAAGTGGTCCGTCTACCAATCAATCTTTTTCAGTGAGTGCAACAAGTTTATTAGGCGATTTAGTTTTGGGAGCTCCTTCAAATTATCAAATTGATACCAACTCTTCAGGTACATATTACGATTCAATTACATTAGCTCCAAGTTCAGGTACTGTAGCTACAAGAACTATTTATGCTCGTTTAAAAGCTGGTTTATTGACAGCAGGTTCTCCTTACAATCAAGTATTAACAATTGCTTCAACTAGTGCAACAACAGTTAACATCAATCTTAATGGTACTGTTACTCCTTTATGTATTGCTCCAACTTCTCAACCAACAGCATTAAATTTTACAACAGTTACTTTCAATAATATAATTGGTTCATTTACTTCAACAACTGCTGATGGATATTTAGTAGTACAAAGTACTTCTCCAACTTTATCTGGTACTCCTTCTACAGGCTCTACATATACAGTTGGCGCTACAGTTTTTGGAGGTACTATTATATCAATAGGTAGTGGTACATCATTTAATTCAACTGGACTTAGTTCATCAACTCAATATTATTATTTTGTTTTCGCATACAATAATCTTGCATGTGGTGGTGGACCAGCATATAATACAGTATCTCCATTATCTAGAGATACTACTACATTAGTAGCACCTTGTATTGCAGAAGGGTTTACAGGTACTACTACACCTGCTACACCTACTGGTTGGGCATTTACATCAATTACTGGTACATATACATCAGTTGGAAATTTTGGTATGGCATCTCCATCTGTTAAATTTGATGCAACTGGAAGTAGCCAAGTTACTACAAGTTCAATCGCTCCACAAATGGCAACAAGTTTATCATTTTGGATGAAAGGTCAAGGAACAATGACTGGATCATCATTATTAGTCGAAGGTTATATTGGAGGTTCATGGACTACTATTCATAATATAACATCAATTTCAACAACAGCAACTACTAGATTATATAACTCTTCTTCAACACCAGCATTACCATTAGGTGTTACACAAGTTAGATTTACTTATAATAAAGTATCTGGTAACTTAGCATTTGATGATGTTATATTGTACTGTGCTCCAATGCCAGTTTGCAGTGAACCAACTACTCAAGCTTCAGGAGTTAATTTTACAAGTGTTACTCATAATTCAATGACCATAAATTGGACAAGTGGAAGCGGAGATAGTTCTTTAGTTGTTGTTAGACAAAGTAGTCCAGTAACAGTTTCTCCACTAGATGCAGTTACTTATAATCCAACATCAGTATTTGGAACTACAGGAGCTGGAAGAACAGTAGCTACTGGACAATATGTTGTTTATACAGGAGGTGCTAATTCAGTAAATATTACCAATTTATTACCTTCAAATACATATCATGTTGCTGTGTTTTCATTTAATCAAGCATTAACTCCATGTTATTTAGATACAATTACTGGAATTGCTTCTCAAACAACATTAGCTCCACCAATTGTTATTAGTCCTACTTCATTAAGTACATTTACTTATGATTATGGTTCTGGTCCTTCTAGTATTCAAAATGTTTCTGTTTCTGCTACAGGCTTAACTCCTAGCTCTGGAAATGTTGTCATCACACCTTTAAATGCAGCATATGAAGTATCTACTTCTTTTGGTGGTACTTATTTATCAAGTATAACCTTACCATATACTTCATCTACATTGTCTAGTACACCTATATATATTAGATTAATATCTGGTTTAAATATTGGTAATTATAATACTCAACTTCAAGCTACAAATGATGTTGATACTACAAAAATAAATATAAATGGTAATGTAAATGTAGCTCCTTGTTCAAATTTATTCTTTAGCGAATATATAGAAGGAACAAGTAATGAAAAATATTTTGAAGTCTACAATGCATCAGATTTCAGCATTGATTTGTCAAATTATAATTTAATGGTATATGCTAATGGTTCTGTTACTGCTACCTCTATTGATTCTTCTATTACTGGATTACTATCTCCACACACAGTGAGAGTGTTTAAAAATTCTGGAGCTTTATTGTATACAGGTATTGCAACATCAACTATAGCTACATTTTATAATGGTGATGATGCTTTAGTATTATTTGATAAAATATTAAATGCTCCAATTGATATTATTGGTAGAATAGGAGAAGATCCAGGTACACAATGGGCTTCTTCAGGAAGAACCACCTTAGACAAAACATTAATAAGAAAATTCTCTGTGACAAGAGGGGTTAGCATTAATCCATCTAGTGGATTCCCTACATTGTCTACTGAATGGGATACATTATCTACAAATGATATTACAAATTTAGGTATATACAGAAATGTATGTTGTGTGCCAGTTAGTAATAGTATTTCAGAATCTATTTGTGCTGGAACTTATTATGAATTTAATGGAGTTTCTATTACTTCATCAGGAGTATACAGAGATACATTAGTTAATCATTTAGGTTGTGATAGTTTCCTAACACTAACTCTTACTCTAAATCCAATGGGTTCGATTTCATGTCCTATACCACCAGTAAATGATAATATGTGTAATGCATTAGATTTAACAACAGATTATGTAACTACTACTCCTTATGCATATGTTGGATATGCAAGTGTAAATACTCATACTGAAACTATTTCAGCGTCTAATAGTCTATCATCTTTTCAAGTAGGTGAACCGGTAGGCTCTTGTGGTGGGGCATCATTTATTAATAAAACTATGTGGTATAAAATTGCCACTCCAAATTGTGCTACGCCACAACTACACATATCTACAGATGTAAGAGCTACTACAGATTTTGATACTCGAATTTCAGTTTATAGAAGGAGTAATCCTATCACATGTAGTAGCACATTTACAGAAATAGCATGTAATGATAATGGCATATATTATATGAATGCAGGAAGTACAAATAATTCGACAGTTGTATTAACTCCAAATAGTGCAACGCCTAGTACAAATGAATATGCACCTGGTGAAGAATTATACATTCAAACTTCTGGTGTTGGTAGTGCAAGTGGAAATTATGGTTTAATAATAGATGCAGAACCTTTTGTTCCAACTCTTAGTTCTGTAGGCGCAGGTGTGGCTGTTGTTGATTGGGCTCCAGCATATACTAGTACTTGGGGAGGAATTACAGGTGTATATATTCAATGGAGACCAGTAGGAGCATCAGCTACTACAGCTGGAACATGGGTATATAAAGCAGCACCATCAAGTTCTCATACAATATCAGGGTTACTTCCAGGAACTGCATATGAAGTATGGGCATCTTATGTATGTGGAAACGGAGGAAGATGGTATAGTAAAAAAGCAACTTTCACAACCAATGCAACATGTACAGTGGCTACTATACCTACTATCACCAGTATAGCACCAGCACCACCAAGAGATTGTAGAAGACCATCAGTGACTATCAGTGCACCAGGTATAGAGTTCTCTTCATACAAAATCGTGAGAAAAAGAGGTTCTTCATTGTGGTATTCACCATCATATGCACCAAGCGCATCTATTACGTATGTAGACTCTAGATCATTGACTTATGGCTGGACTTACCAATACTATATAGTAGGATACTGTGGAAGTACAATAGCATATACATCACTAATGACTAACTACACAGCATGTAGTGCTGCTAGAATGTCAGATCCATCAGCAGAAGAAGCAGATGTAGTATATACATTACCTACAGGCGAGATGATGTATGGTCTACCATTCAACGAAATAGCATGGCATATGAATGAAGGAGAAGGAGAAATCAACCTTCAAACAACAGATGCAAATACATATTTCGGAAGAGAAATAGTGAAAGAATCATTGGTAGGAGTTCCGACCTCATTCGGAATGAGTATCTATCCAAACCCAGCTACCAGCGAAGCTGCTATTAGCTACACACTTGAGAAAGAAGTAAGCAACATGGTAATACGAGTAATGGATGCACAAGGAAAAGAGATGATGAATGAGACAATCACATACCCAGAGGTGAGTGGTATCTACAATATCAACTTGAATAACTATAGTGCAGGTATTTACTTTGTAAGAATCCAAGCTGGCAACTATACAGACGCTAAAAAATTAGTAGTAGACAGACATTAATTTATTAGTTTAAACAAGTATTTTATTAAACCGTATCAATTCATTTTGCTGCGGTTTTTTAATTATAAATACATTTAAAATCAAATAAAATAGATATGTATATTAAAATATACACTTTTAATAATTCGTAATATATTGAATATCAATAAATAACCTAAATACTTATGTTAATAATTTTTTATATTAAATAGTTTGTTAATAAAATTTACTTTCATATTTTTGTATTAAATATTATTTAACTAAACCAAATATCAAATGAACAGAAAAACTACGTCATTCAATATTGGACTTTTGAGAAGCATTAAACTAATGTTGATTACAACATTGGTATTATTATTTTCAAGCCAATTAAATGCTCAAGTAACCGTTTCGGGTGGTACTTCTGCTGCAGGTTCTTACACCACTATCAAAGCAGCAGCTGATGCTATCAGTGCAAACCCAGTCACAGGTGCTATTACAGTAGATGTATTAGCAGGTCATACAGAGACTTTACCATCTCGTATTGATTTTACGGCTACTGGTACTGCATCTAATACTATCACTTTTCAAAAAAGTGGAGCAGGTGCAAATCCTATTATTACAGCGTATACTGGTACAAATTTAAATAGTTCTGCTACCACATTAGATGGTATGTGGAGTTTTTCTGGATCTGATTACATCATTATAGATGGTATAAATTTAGTAGATTCTAATACTACAGCAGCTGGCTATATGGAATATGGCTATGGTTTTTTTAAAGCATCTGCTACAGATGGATGTAATAATAATATCATCAGAAACTGTTCTATTCATCTAGATAGAAATAATGTGGTAACTGGTGTAGGAACAAGAATAGAAATAAGTGGTGCTTCTGGTATATTACTTTTGAACGCTACAGCTACACTTACAAGTTCTGCTCTTACTGCAACTTCATTAGCTGGAGCTAGTTCAAACAATTTATTTGAAAGAAATACAATTCAAGATTGTAATAATGGTATTTGTATTATAGGTTCTCCTATAACAACAGCACCTTACACTAATGCAGATTTAAATAATACTATTGGTGGTTCTATGGGTAATGGAAATAGCATTATCAATTTTGGTGGTGGTGCTTCTCCTACAGGAGCTTGTGCTGCAGTATTGCACAAAAATCAATGGAGTGCTAATATTTCATTCAATACTATCAGTAATAATGTAGGAGGTAGTGGTGGTATAAACCATACAACATCAAATAGAGGTATTTGGTTATTTAATGCTTCACCTGGAGCAAGTGTGGATGTCAATAATAATTTTATTCAAATTAGATCTTCTACTACTGGTACAACAATAAACTGGGTAATCGATTGCGAAATGGCATCTACAGGTACAGGAAATACTATAAACATCAATAATAATACATTTCAAGCTTGTCTAAATTTAGCAGCATCTACTGGAGAATTTCAATTAGTATGGTTAGCTACTGTAGCAAGTACAGTAAATATCAATAATAATATCATAAACAATTTTCAATATGCTGGTACAGCAAATGCAGGTTTTATAGTTAATAAAACTGCAGGTATTGGTACATTGAATGCCAATAATAATAAAATCAATGGAATTACTTATACAGGTACAGGTACTAAGTCTGCATTATTTTATAACACAGTTACTTTGACTAATTTAAATTTAGTAAATAATAGAGTATCAAATGTAGCTATAAACACTGCCACTTCAGGTACTTTTTATGGGGTATATACTGGTTCTCCTACAAATGGTCTTTTAGATAAAGATACAGTTGAAAATGTGGCTTATACTGCTCCAACTTCTACAGGTACTATATATGGTTTATATGATATTAGCTCTGGTGTAAATATGACGTACTCAAATAATATTATTAGAAATTTTGGAACACCTACAACTGGTACCATGCACGGTATTAGAGAATTTGGTACAACTGGAATAAAAAGGATTTTTAATAATACAGTTTCAGATTTTGCAACATATCCAGGAGGAACAGGTGGTTCTTCATTCAATGGTATTGTTTTACAAACAGGAAGTACTGATAGTATTTATGGCAATATTGTGACACGTATGAATGTAACTGGAGGTACTGGAGGTACAAACTTTGGTATGCAGGTTTCAGGTGGTACTACTAATTATATTTTTAATAATATAGTTAATGACCTTTCAAATGGCTCAACAGGTGGTACTATGAATGGTATGACTTTTACTGCTGGTACTACCAACCATATATATAATAACTTTATTTCTGATATCAGAACACCCTCTATGAATGGTGCAAATAATGTGTTTGGTATGCAATTGGGCGGTACTACAAGTACTCACCACGTATCTTTTAATACTATAAATTTAGGTAGTGGAGGTTCGATGAGCAGTGCTGGAGCAGCATTTGGTGTATCAGGATTATATATAAGTAGTGCACTTACCACTGCTATCATTAAAAATAATATTATCAATGTAAAAGCTACTACAGCTAGTACTAGTTCATGGATAGCAGCTTTTAGAAGAGTAAGTGGAACAGCAGGTGTAAAACCTTCTACAATTACTGCTAGTAACAATATATACTATGTCACTCCAGCTACAAATAGTTTGATTTATGGTGAAGGTACAGGAGCTCCTACTGCAGTAACGAATCCATATTTTACCTCTGGTACAAGTACTATTACAGGAGCTATTCTAGATGCAAATTTTAATACTTCATGTGGTCTTTATAAAATATTTATGGCAGAGACAGGTACCTTTACAGAAAATAATCTTACTGCTGGAGTTATACCAGGTACTTTTGTACCAAGTGGAGCTTCTTTTGCTGAGTCTAACGCTACTAGTTCTACTATTCCTTCAATCGGTGTAGATTTTGCTGGAGTATCTAGATCTACAGCAGATATAGGAGCACTTCAATTTAGTGGTTCTGCTTCAGATGCTACAGGTCCAAGTATTTCATATACAAATATACCTAATCAGGCTTGTACGAATCCACCATCTTTATCAGCAGTGATTACAGATGCTAGTGGAGTAAATAGTACAGCTGGAACAAAACCAAGGTTATATTTCAAAAAATCTACAGATGCAAATACATTAGCTGATTGGAAATTTGTTGAATCTACAAGTTCTTCATCTCCATTTGCATTTGCTATTGATTATACATTATTAACCTCAGCTCCTGCTGTTTCTGGAGATATTATTGAATATTTTGTAGTAGCACAAGATAATGCAGGAACTGCAAATGTAGGTTCAAATCTTGCATCTTATCCTTCAGGATTTTGTCCTACGTCAGTAGCATTGCCTTCGGGTGCATTCCCAATAGGAGGGACTATCAGAAACTATACAATAGCTGCAGTATCAGATGCATTTGCGTTTGCTAGTCCAGATCCAGTATGCGATGGTAGCCCAGTATCACTTTCTGCAGCGATAGCTTCACCTGCAAATGTGGCAATGGGTCCAGGACTTACTACAAGTGCTACATATTCAAATCCTTTTTATAGTTTATGGTCAAACTTACACCATCAATCTATAATTAGAGCAAGTGAATTATTAGCTGCAGGTATTGTACCAGGTCCAATAAACTCAGTTTCATTAAATATAACAAACGCAGGTACTTTACCTATGATCAATCTCCAAGTAAAAATTGCTCATACTTCTGCTACAACTATGGCATCTTTTGTATCACCTTCATTTAGTACGGTATTTACAAGTGCTTCTTATTTGCCTACTCTAGGTGAAAATGTACTTACCTTCTCTACTCCATTTATGTGGGATGGTACTTCTAATATCGTATTAGAATTCTGTCATGGAAATCCTGCAAGTACTGCTACTATGAGTAGAACTTGTTTGATGGATGTTACTTCTTATGTTTCTACTATCAAAACACATATCACTACAGCACCAGGTAGTTCTAGTGCTACTATTTGTGGTGATGTTTCTACTAATATTCTTACTTATAGTACTAGACCTCGTTATATTTTCAATGCATTATCTGGAACAGTTCCTGTATCTACTACATGGACACTAGTACCTTCTATGACTGCAATTGGTACATCAAATCCTCAATCTACAACTGCTAGTTTTGGTATGGCAAGTACTCTAGAATATGCAGTGACAGCTGCAGATGCAGCAGGTTGTACTTTTTCAGATTCAGTGACTGTTACTAAAAATACTAGTATGCCAACAATCACTGCAACTAGTTTATCAAGAACATCTTTATGTGCTGGAGATTCAACACAAGTTTCTGTAACAGCTTCTTTAGGTTGTCCTCCATTATCATATTTATGGAGTACAGGTCAAACTAATGCTACTTTCAGACATACACCAAGTGTTACTACTACTTATACTGTTACCGTTACCGATTTTTCAGGACAAACTGTGACTGCAACAGCAGGAACTACCACTGTAAATAATCCTTTGTTATTATCTGTACAAGGCGATACGATTTGTGGAGTTGATACAGTTCAATTAAATGCTACGGGATCAGTTGGTTCTACAATCAATTGGTATAGAACTCCTACAGGAGGTGCACCATTTACTACTGGTAATATTTATACTACTCCAGTTTTATCTAGTGATACTACTTTTTGGGTTACAGCTTCACAAGGTGGAGTAAGCAATGCACCATTAGGAGGAAATCAAACAGCAGCTAGTACATTAACACCATTAGGTGCTCATCAAACCACATTGATGAGTGGGGCATCTAATATTTATCAAACATTAGTGCCATTAACAATAAATTCTGTAACCATATATCCTGCAGCTACTGTTGGTACATCATTTACAATAGAATTAAGATCTGGAACAGCTACAGGTCCATTAGTAGCTACATATACTGGTACTACTACTGTAACTAACGTTGGAGGGTCTACTTTGCCTATCAATGCTCAGATAGTTCCTACAAATTTTGTAGTACCAACTGCTGGTATTTATCATATGGGTTTTGCAGGAACAAATCCAAATACATGGAGATCTGGATTTTTATCTGCACCAGATTTTGGATACCCATTATCTCTACCAGGTATTGTAAATATGACTGGTGCTAGTTTGAGTGGATATGTATATTATTTTTATGATTTAAGAGTTAGTACAGGTTGTGAGTCTCCTAGACAAGCAGTATTAGCAAAAGTAAATCCTGCTACAACTATATCTGCTACAGCAACACCAAGTACTCCATTATGTGCAGGTCAAAGTACTGTATTGAACGTATCTAGTGCCAATCCTGCTTATGTGTACACATGGGGTCCAGGATCTTTATCAGGTGCTTCTCATACAGTTACACCTTCTTCATCTACTACGTATACAGTTACTGCAATTGATGCAGTAGCACAATGTTCTCAAGTTGCTACAGTGCCAGTTACAGTATATCAAGCTATCACAGGAACTGTATCTGGAGGAAATATTGATTCATGTGCGGGTACGACTACTACAATTACTGCAAACCCAGTAGGTGCTGGTACAGTGTATACAAATGATTTTTCATCTAGCATACTTGATACCACTAAAGCAAAATTATATGGAAATAGTTCTTCAATAAGCGGAGGTAGATTACAAATCAACTCATCTGCAGCATCTAGAAATGGAGCTATTGAAATTCAAAATACAACAGGTATAGTATCGAATGATTTTGAAATTACATTTGATTTACTCACTACACCAGGTTCTACTTCACCAGCAGATGGTATCAGTTATAGTTATGGGCCAGATGTAGTGCCTTTGCCTACAGGAACAGGTAGTACAGTGGTAAATACTACTGTAGCACCAAATACTACCAATGTTGAAAATGGTTCTGGTACTAAGCTAAAACTTTCTTTTGATGCATATACAAATGGTGCAAATGCAGCTGGTATTTACTTGATGTACAATTGTCCGGTTTGGAATCAAGCTACAACAAACCCTGCAGTACTATTTTATTCTCCAGATGTATCATGGAGAGCGACAACTACACTAGCAAAAACTACTGCAGTTAAGATAGTTATTAATGCAGCAGGTCAAGTTTCGTTATTCTTAAATGGAACTTTAGTACTTCCTCCTACATCATTGCCAGCATCTTATTTATCTGATAATAAACTGAGTTGGAAACACGTATTTGCAGGTAGAACTGGAGCTGAATTCCAAGGTCAGTTTATAGATAATTTAGATATCAAATATTCAAACATTTATGAATATAGTGATGATGGATTTACAACATCTCAAACATCACCAGTTTTTGTGAAAACTTCTGGCACATGGCCTATAAGTGTAAGATATATTGCTAATCCAACATGTCCTACTTTATTAGGTACGGTAACAGTAGCACCATATAGTCCAATAGTAGGTACAGTTACTTCTAGTACTGCATCAATTTGTGTGAGTGGTACTCCTACATTGACAGTAACAGGTAATGGTCCAGAAATTCAATGGCAATCTTCTACTACAAGTTCTACTACAGGATTTACAGATGTATCAGGTGCTACCAATGCATTGTATACCCCTAGTTCACCTATTACTACTACTACTTGGTATCGAGTAAAAAGTGAATGTATAACTACAGGAGCTATAAACTACTCAAGTGCTGTAGCTGTGATAGTATTAAATCCTACAGTTACATCTATTACCCCAAATACTAGATGTGGTGTTGGAACAACTACTTTAAGTGCAACTGGTACAGCAGGTACAATTATTAGATGGTATGATGCTTCTAATTCTTATTTAGCTACAGGTAATTCATTTACAACACCAACAATAAGTTCGTCTACTACATATAAACTAGAAGCATCCATTACAGGAACAGGAACTACACCTGTAGGCTTGGGTGCAACAACTTCAACGACTTATCCAAATCCTTTTTATAGTTTATGGTCAAATACTCACAATCAATATTTGATTACTGCATCAGAACTAGCAGCATCAGGAGTACTTCCTGGTAATATTAATTCTATAGCATTGGATATTACTGCAGCGGGTACATTACCTATGTTAGGCTTAAGTGTTAAAATGGGACATACTTCTGCAACTAGTATGGCTACTTTTGTATCACCATCATTTACTACTGTTCATACAAGTGCATCTTATTTACCTACACTTGGTATAAATACACTTTCATTCTCAACACCATTTAACTGGGATGGAGTATCAAATGTAGTAATTGAATTTTGTCATGGTAATCCAGCCTCTACAGCTACTATGTCAAGAACTTGTAAAGTTGACAATACATCATATGTGTCTACAATACATACACATATAACTACAGCACCAGGTACTTCAGGTGCTACTATATGTGGTGATATTACTTCAAATCTTACAACGTATTCAATAAGACCACAATTTATTGTTAATGGTAATATCGTACTTTGTTCTTCATCTCCACGTGATACGGTAGTAGCAACAGTAACAGCACCTCCAGCATTAGTGATGGGAGATACTACCAATATGTGCTTAGGTACTCAAGATACTTTAAGTGTAAGTTCTGTAGATCCAGGTTATACGTATACATGGAGTCCAGGTAGTTTATCGGGTGCTACACCTTTGGTAACACCAACATCATCTACTACTTATACAGTAACTGCTACAAATACTACATCAGGTTGTGTAAATGTTGGAACTCAAAGAGTATTAGTAAATCCAGTTCCAGCTTCAGTTAGTATTATTTCTAATCCTGCTCCAGTTTGTTATGGATTAGGAGTAGATACACTTGTAGCTACGGGTGGTTTATCTTTCTTAGCTACAAATATTACAGTTAGTGGTACATCACCTACTACAAGTACAGGAACAAATACTCCATTATACAGAAATTTTGAAGGTTTTAAAAGACAATATTTGGTAAGAGCAAGTGAACTTACAGCATTAGGATATGGTGCAGGACAACTTACTTCATTGAGTTATAATGTTACAACATTAGGCGCATCACCAAATCATAATTTTAATAATTTAAATATTTCAATAGGGCATACAGGTGCAGTGGCATTGACTTCTACTTTCCAACCTACACCAAGTTTACCAGTGTTTTCTAGTCCTTTATATAATGCAGTATTAGGTGCAAATACATTTACATTTAGTACTCCTTTCAACTGGGATGGCACAAGTAATATACTAATAGAAATGTGTCATGACAATGATCCTTCAGGATCTTGTACAGCAGGTACTCCAGTATGTTGGGGTAATATACCTACGCAAAGTGTAGCTACTACTCCGTTTGTTTCTGTAACTTCTCAATACTCAGATAATGATGCTGGTACACCTAGAACATTCTGTACTACACCTACAGGAACTATAGTTACATCATCAATTAGACCAGTAATTACATTTGCGTATTTACTAAATAATCCTACAAATAGATATACATGGACACCTGCTACAGGATTATTTATAGACGCAGCAGGTACTACTCCATATACCGCAGGTGCTCTAGAAGATACAGTATATGCTAGACCAAGCACTACTACATCTTATACGGCAACATCTACTATTATTAGCACAGCTTGTTTCACAAATTCAGCAAGTGCGTCAGTAATTGTAAATGCACCAGGAACTGGAGGATGTCCTTCATTACCTACGAACGATAGTTTATGTAAACCAATGAATGTGACTACTAATTATGTAGCTACAATACCATACTATATGGTTGGCTTTGCTAATATCAATCCACATACAGATACAATTAATCAATCAAATATTATAGCTACGAATCAAGTAGGTGAGCCAATAGGCTCATGTGGTGGAGCAGGCGCAAGTAACAAAACATTATGGTATAGACTTACCACACCATTCTGTTCTACACCTCAGCTTCATATATCTACAGATGCTCGTGGTACAACAGATTTTGATACCAGAATATCTGTGTATAGAAGAGATGATGTAAATAACTGTAACGGTACTTATACAGAAATAGCATGTAATGATAATGGTACATATTATTTAAATACAGGTCTTACAAATAATTCATCAGTAGTATTATCACCAAATAGTGTTACTACAGGAGCACTTACCAATGAATATTTACCAGGTGAGGATATATATGTGCAGACATCAGGAGTAGGATCATCGAGTGGTAACTATGGTTTGATCATAGATGCGGAACCATTTATTCCAACATTGAGTTCAATAGGAGCAGGATCAGTAGTTGTAGATTGGTCACCTGTATTGACTAGTACTTGGGGTAATATATCTGGAGCTTATATACAATGGAGACCAGTAGGAGCACCATCTACTGTATCAGGTACATGGATATATAAAGATGCAACATCTACAACTCATACTATTACTGGACTAATGCCGGGAGTAGCATACGAAGTATTCGCATCATATGTATGTGGAAACGGAGGCAGATGGTGGAGTAAAAAAGCAACATTTACTACAAATGCTACTTGTACAGTTGCTACTGCACCTACTATCACTAGTATAGCACCAGCACCACCAAGAGATTGTAGAAGACCATCAGTGACTATCAGTGCACC
>CAMART010000018.1 GCA_945860705.1 Chitinophaga pinensis
TTCTATCACAGTAGGAGTAGCTATTATACTTATTTTTCAGCGCAGCTTTTTCCCTCAAGAGGAAGAAATACTTCATGAACTAAAAGAAGAAGTAGAAGATGTGATAGTTGGAACAGAGAATATTGATAGAGATATAGAAATGACTCAATGGGATAATGAGTACGAAGAAGATAGTCCTAAAATTTAATGCCTCTAATTAGTTTATCGATAGATATAAATGCACCAATAGAACGAGTTTTCGATTTGGCAAGAAGCATATACGTACATAAAATCTCCACCAAACATACAAATGAAACAGCCATAGCAGGTAAGACTTCTGGCTTGATAGAGCTGAATGACACAGTCACTTGGCGAGCTAAACATCTCGGATTTTATCAAACACTTACATCAAAAATTACTCAATACAATAAACCTTATTTTTTTGAAGATTGTATGCTAGAAGGAATATTTGCTGGCTTTCAACACCAACATATCTTTGAAAAAATAGATGATAATAAAACTATGATGAAAGATGAATTTAATTATACATCTCCATTTGGTATGATAGGAAAAATAGCGGATAAATTATTCTTAGAAAACTATATGCGTAATCTCCTCATCAAAAGAAATGATGTAATTAAAGAAATAGCAGAAGGCGAAGATTGGAGAGAGATATTGAGAGATTAGAAAAACCTATAGATATGATATATAATGTTAATTATGTTAACTAATAGTTTAGCATAAAAAATGCTAAACTTAACCTTAATAAATCAACATATAAAATTAAATAAGGTAACCATATTATTATCCCAATCACTAATGCCATAAGTGCAAGAATTAGTACCGCACCTGCACTGACATCTTTTGTTTTTCGAGCCCATTCCTCTTGCTCCTTGGTTATTTTGTCTACGATAAGTTCTAGTGCAGTGTTAAATAATTCAGCACTCCATACCAATCCTATACAAATCAATATAATGATAAATTCTATTTTACTAATATGCAGCAGAAGTGAAATAGCTATAGCCACAATACCAGCTATGATCTGTATTTTCATATTATTGCCCTCCAGTATTGTTTCATAAATCCCTTTGAATGCAGGTCTAAACGAACGGATGCTTTTCTTTATGTTCATGATTGGTATTTGTTTTTTCGTGTTTGATTTTTTGTTTTTTCAATTGACTGAAATCAGTAGCTTCATTATACCTTACCAAAAATACAGCAAAAAATAAGAATATAGACAATGCTATCATAGACATATCTTTCCAATATTTTTTATGAACGTAATGAAGTAATAATTGTAGGGACAAGATTGCATAGAATATGAGCAATATTTTATAGTTTTCTATTTTGTAAAAATATCTTTGCGCAATGAATATAGATAGATTGATATGAACAAAAGTCAGTATTCTATATCGTGTTTCTTTATTTGTTATCAGTTCTGTTATTGATGTTTGCATGTTTTTTTAATTTAAGTTAAAAGAATTAAGTTAAATGAATTAAGTTGAAGGAAATATTTTTTTGTGTCTTACTACTTACTACTAGATACTTGATACTTTTTCAATAACTTGAATCAGTACTTGTACTACTAAAACTATCGTATCTAGAGTTGTCATTTCTTATGATCCATATACTTGGGTTTTTTGATATCAATTGATTGTATATTTTCTCATCTATACCAAAGCATTCTATCTTCTTTAGTTTAGGAAGTGTTAGGAGTATTTTGCCTAAATCTTCATCGATGCTACTCACTTTTATTTTTTCTAAGTTTTTCAGTTTGCTAATTTAAGGTTTAATCTCAATTGATATAATTAGTTCGTTGACAAAATTGACTTTTGGATTTGTGAAGGGTTGGCTTTTTTTCATTTTTCTGTTTGTTTTGTGTTGCTTGTTTTGTTTAGAAATTACTTAGTGGTGTGTCTAATGCTCGCAATTTTGTATTTTATACGAGTTGCGATTTTTACTTTCTCAAATATATATATTTTTTTGAATATAGTTGACGAATCTATTTTCGATGCTAGGAGACATGCATCGTGTTGGTATAATCTTATTATGTCTGGTGTGTCACCAGCCATGGAAAAGGTGGTGGGAAGGCTTTGTGAGATTGCTTCGTTTTTAATGCCCAAAGTCAGCAATAAAACCTCGCAATGACAAGCCGGTATGGAGTGTGAGGCGAAGCCTCACACCACGAAGCATTCGTCATTGCGATGAGGAACGAAGAAGCAATCTCACAAAGCACAAGAACTTATACATAATAATTCACTAACTCTATTAAATGAAAAATACTTTTTGTTTAAGTATTTGATTGCACCCCCGATAGAAGCGGTATCCTCTGCCACTCAGTAAGGCAGAGATATAAGCGTCCCGAACATTCGGGAAGCGGGTGTATTTGGTGCCCTAATTTTTATTTGATTTATAATTCTCCCCTAAAAATCTAAATTGAAACTCAGGTGCAATCTTGGGCTAGTGATTTTGGCACCATCGTAGCCCCAAGCCAAATCGGCTCTTACAAAATATCCAAATATAGTAGTGCGCAGTCCAGCACCAAATCCGCTTACTATCGGATTTCTTTTTTGATAGATGGTCACCGTCACTGGTGAAGTCTCGGGTACTCGTATCACATTTTTGAAGAGAGGATTATTATTATTGAATGGAGTGAGTCCTTCCCAAGCCGTGCCCACATCTGTAAATCCTACGAGTTGGAAGTTTTTGATGAGTTCACTTCTACTATTGATATTAAATAAACTACTGAAAACAGGGATGCGTATTTCTGCATTGATGAGTGCATACGAGTTTCCGTTACGGATGTTTTGGTCAAAGCCACGCATATCTGTAGCTAAGCTTTGGAAGGCATAGTTGTAGCCATTATTGATAGGTGTAGTAGTATTGAATCTTGGTGCTATAGCTCCATCTACATTACCTAGATAATAAATCATTTTTCTAGTACCTACAGAAGTGCTCCACGAAAAGCGAGTAGCCAATATGATGTTTTTATAGAGTTTTTCGTAGTGACGAATATCTGCACCGATGATACCAAAATAGGCATTGTTCCATCTAGGTAGTTTCATAGAAAATGACTCCGATATTTTAGTATCGGCAGTAGGTATTTCTTTATGCCATTCGGTAAATATTTTTAGGCGCGTGCCTCTTCTAAGATTGGTAGCCAGTACAAATGTATTGTCAAATACATAGTCAATTTTTAGTGAAGTCCAGTTGGTAGCATAGTTAGTGAGTGCGAGTGATTGTTCGTTTTCGGCTCTGTATACAAACTTATCGTTTCTATATCCAAAACCAAATCGGATGCTCTGCAATAAATCAATTGGATATTTGCATTGTATCTCTGCATAGTTGGTTTTTATTTTGTAGTTGAGTGGTAGATTTGCTCCACTCAAAACAATAGTATCAAAAGGGACCGTATTATCTTCAGATTGCATGGGTCTGCTACTTCTATAGTAAGTATATTTGGTATCGAGTCTTTTCTTCAGATTTTCATAACTCAAAAAATACTCCGTACCATTAAAACTAGAAGGGATTCTAAAACCACCCGTGATTCTATAGTTTTCCATCAGGTCTACAATTCCTAGCTTGATCAAACCACCGATAGCAGGCATATTGGGTGCAGGATTTTTTGGGTTGAATACATTGTATCTAGTTACCAAAAGTGAATTGTCTAATTGTGCAGCTATTTTGTCGGTCATCATTTTCACTATGTAGGGTCTTTGTTTAGAAAACCTAAATACCCCTCCAGTAGTAGATACAGAGCCATTGCTATTGTATGATAGACTACGTTGTATATTGAAATTGATGATAGAATCTTGTGCAGGATTTTGAGCGATAAAATCAAATTCGCTTTGGAAATAATTTCTTGATGTATTGTTATTCTCTGTTGAGTTATTGCTCGGATTTACTTGTATGACTTCCGTAGTATCTCTATATTCAAATATGATCACTTCATCTTTATCTTCTTTTTCAGCTATCTTCTGTGAGTCTTCTTTGGTTCGGATATAGTTGAGTTTAAAAGCATTTACATTTTTGATAGTAGAGAAAGTAGTGTCTATATCTGTTCTATATAGTTTGTATTTGATACCATCAAAATGCCAGCTATTTACTTTGTTGTTTTCAAAATTGATACTTTGATCGAGTATGCCATTACTCATATTGCTGATGCATACTGGTGTGCCCATAAGTTTGTTTACTGGGAAAATACGATTGCTATCAATACGTATAGCACTCATTTCTATAAACGAATCGAGATATTGTTCTTCATGAATCAAAAGAGAATCAGAAAAATTTTCTACCGTATCTGTATAGTACATCATCTTGCCTGTAAACCAATATTTACTTTCTATTTTAGATACATATCTATTAGCTATTCCAGATTCATTGCTGATATAAGAAAAATATTGGTCATTAAAATTTTCGATACCATATACTTCACTCCACATAGATTGGTTGGTGATTTGTGCGTAGTAGTTGGGAGTATATATAGGACTATAAAAAAATAAATTCATTGGCCCAAGTGGCAATTCTTTTTCAAGTTTTTCATTTCGTATAGTATCGCTTCTTCTATTACTTTTAAAAACAATGCCTCTAAACTCATCTGTGCTTATAAATTTAGGGTCTAGGTCATCCCAAAAATCATTGGTGAGTGGTGTAGTAGTGGTACTTTTGATATCGTAACTAAAAATATCGCATTGTCCTTTTTGTGCCGCAGAAAATAATAAAGTACCTTTATCTGAGCCGTAGTTCATACTATATACTTTCTGAAACTTGGTGATAGGTTTTACAGTTTTCTTTTTTGTTTTGATATCGTGTTGAAGTAGTTTTATTTTATCTCTTTTTTCATAAACTATAGAAAGCTTTGTGCCGTTGGGTTCCCATGCTATCAAAGGATAAGAATTATCGGTAAGTAATGTTCTAGTTCTATGTCCAAACCTAAAAAGTACTTTTGATTTTTTTTCTTTAGTGTTGTATACATACACTTTTTTTCTACCAAATTCATCGCTACTATAAGCTATGTTTTTACCGTCAGTACTGGTTTCTAGGTTGAAGTAGGTAGTGTTTTTCTTCGTTTTTATATCTACTAAATTACTTTTAGCAAGTGTCTCAGTATTTTCATTGATAGGTGCATATCTACTTACATAATACTTCATACATTTATTGAGCATTTCATTCATAGAGCTACCCAGAGCATAGTCAAAAGCGGCGTTGATATTTTTCGGATTTACTTTTACTATATATAATAGGTTGCTGATGGCTTCTTCGCCGTATACTTGTTTTACGAAATTCCAAAAAGCTTTACCAAAAAAATTCAATTCAGCACCTTCTAGTCTTTTAAATTTAGCATATCTTTTTTTCTCAATACCAGCTTTTAGTTTATTGTCATCACTGGGAGTCCAGTCTTTACCCATGTATTGAATCAGTCCATCAGAAAACCAAGTTGGAATATTTGGGCTTACTACATTTTGCATCACCTCTTGAAAATTGGTGCCTTGTGACATTTTTTGAATAAAAATACTGGTGATGCCCTGTCTGATTTGTTCTCTTAGGTGATTGTGATTGCCATCAAAGTATACAAATATTTTGTTGGCTACTATTTTCACATTGCCACCTATATTTTGCTCATCTTGGTATATGCCTATATTGGTCATGTTTGCATCACTTATATCGGTATATACGAGTATGTCTATTTTGCTTTTAAAATTTAAATCTAAAATAGTATTGAGGTCTTTGTATTCTTTCTCTGCATCTAAGATTACAAATTTTCCTAAATCTTGATTGCCAATATAAAAGTAGGTATTGAAGTGATCGGTTTCGTAGAAGCTCCATTCAAACCCATGATACTGCACTCTATTTTGACCAAATGTGACGGTAGAAGATTGAGCAAATGAAGTGCTCAGTTGTATAATACAACCACACAATAAGAAAAATCTAATTAAAAAATGTTCTTTAAAAATCTTCATTGGCTCTTTTAAAAAAAATAAATTCAAAGCTTCTATCTTTACTACTTATAAATTTCGAATACTAAAAATACAAAAATAGCATGATAAAGGTTCATTATTTTACTTTTAATCCTTTTCAAGAAAATACATATATATTATTTGATGAAACTAAGGAATGTATCATCATCGATCCTGGCTGTGGTGATGGCAATGAACGCAAAGCACTAGAACACTATATCAATCAAGAAAAACTGAAACCAGTAAAGCTGATAAATACCCACTGCCATATAGACCATGTGCTTGGAAATAAATGGGTTGCAGAAAAATATGGTATAGATTTGTATATGCATGAAGAGGATTTGAAAAACCTAAAAGCTACGGTGGCATATGCATCGGTATTTGGGATGCAATGCGATGAATCTCCAGAACCCAAAGTGTATCTTAATGAAGGCGACATAGTTACGTTTGGCGATTCGGTTTTAGATGTATTGTTTACACCTGGTCATTCGCCTGGCAGTATCAGTCTTTATGCTAAAAACGAAGGCTTTGTGGTAGCAGGAGATGTGCTTTTTAGAGAAAGTATAGGCAGAACTGACCTCCCAGGAGGCAATATGAATACACTTTTAGAGGCTATAAAAACTAAATTATTTACGTTGCCAGATGAGACCATTATCCTCAGTGGACATGGAGAACAGACAACAATTGCACACGAAAAAAGACATAATCCGTTTTTAACCCAAATTACGCAATAGGATTTGAGTCCCGAAACTTCGGGACGAGAATTCTAGTGAGTTAGTTGGGTTTACCCCGATTTAGAAGTTGTTGTCAATATTTACAAAATAATGATATACAACTTCTTAATCGTTTCAGCATTTTTAATGCTGAATCTGGGTTTAAATGAGGCTTCAAGCCAATTTTTAGATTAAATTTTGTACCATTTGCAACCAATTTACTTGTTTTTAACTCTATGGTTTATTAACTTTACAAATAAGTATTTCAAATAGAAGCAAATGTTACGATTTTTTACTGTTTTAATTTTTACTGTGTTTTTGGCAATTAGTTTTAATTCATGCCGAAAACTACAAAATTTTATACCCGAAGACATAGCTAAACAAGCTATAATGCAAACGCTGGAATATAGCGCTGATACAGCAGATGAACAATCTCAAAATGATGTATTGATGAATGCTAGTGCTTCTACAAAAATTGCATTCCCACAATCTGATTTGATATCAGTTAGTGTTCTAAACAAATTTCCTACAGGTACTGCAGCATTGACAGTTGTAGAGACTAGCATAAATACAGAATCCAATAAATTATCTAAAGATTTAAATGTATTTATAGATGATGCTACTATAGAACTTATATTTGATGATGTGTACAATATGGTGTATACAGATGATGCAGTAGCTACAGCATATCTGAATGAGCAAAAATCTGAACAACTTAAAAGAGATTTTACTACATATTTAGCTCAAAAAATACGCGGTAGTCAATTAGAGAGTTCCATAATAGATTTTCAAAATTCGTATAATTCGTATAATGGCCCTGCGGTTCTTACTCAAGACCCTGCTACCTATTTAGCTGAAAAAATAATAGAAAGATATTTTTACCTCATGTCACTTGAAGAAGTAAAAATTCGTACCGATAAATCACATCAAAGAAGTGATGTTTTACAACAAGTTTTTGGAGATAATTAGAATCATTTAATTAAACTTTACGTTTAGTTTTTTTTATCACGTATTTTTGCAATAATATATGATAGAAGATAAACATAAAATACACCTCACCGCTCGTACATTTCAGGGATTAGAAGAAGTACTAGCTCAAGAACTAGAATCAATAGGTGCCAAAGAAATTAATATTTCAAAAAGAGCTGTAGAGTTTGTAGGAGATCAAAAACTACTTTATACTGCCAATCTTGCTCTGCGTACAGCTATCAAAATAATTATGCCTATCAAGGCTTTTGAAGCAAAAGATGAAGAGACTTTTTACAAAGAAATAAAAGATATAGAGTGGGAAAAGTACCTAAGTACTAGTAGTACTTTTATGGTAGAAACTGCTGTAAAATCTGAATATTTCACCCATTCTCAATATGTAGCTTACAAAACTAAAGATGCTATAGTAGATAGATTTAGAGAAAAATATAAAGATAGACCATCTGTAAATCTGAACTATCCGAATCTGTACATAGATATTCGTATCAGTAGTGAAAACTGTGTAGTATCACTCAATACAAGTGGTGATCCATTATTTAAACGAGGATACAGATTAGAAACCAATGAAGCTCCTATCAATGAAGTTTTAGCAGCAGGAATGGTATTATTGAGTGATTGGGATATGAAAATGGATTTTTTAGACCCTATGTGTGGAAGCGGTACCATACTTTGCGAGGCGGCAATGATTGCTACCAATACAGCACCCAATCTAAAAAGAGATGATTTTGCTTTTAAAACTTGGTTTGATTTTGACCCACGACTACTCATGGAAGTGCGCAAAGAACTAAGAGCAAAAAGAATAGATGCTACCTGTAAAATCAGAGGTACAGATATAGATAAACGAGTATTGGACAAAGCGAGTATCAATATAGAAAAAGCAGGTATGGACGATATAGTGCTACTCAAACAAAAAGATTTTTTTGAGTATGAAAAACAAGAAAAACCGGTTTTTATTATTACCAATCCTCCATATCAAGAACGTATGCATATAGAAGATGTAGAAGATTTTTATAAATCTATAGGCGATACATTTAAACAAAAATTTACAGATGCTACTGCATGGCTTATTAGTTCTAACGAAAATGCTATGAAAAGTATTGGGCTAAAAACATCTAGAAAAATTCCATTGTTTAATGGAAAACTCGAATGTAGATTTGTAAAGTATGAACTATACGAAGGAACAAGAAAACACACTAAAGAAACAATAGAAGTATGATACAGTTGCTCTGTGCAAATGACTGGAAAGACTATGAACTCATAGACTGCGGTGCTTTTGAAAAACTAGAGCGCTTTGGAGATTATATACTTTCTAGACCAGAACCACAGGCTGTTTGGCAAAAATCATTGCCTGAAGCTGAATGGCAAAAATTAGCTCATGCACAATTTAAAAGAGAAAAAACTAATCCTGAAAAAGGGGTTTGGTCTTTCTTGAAAAAAATGCCGGAGCAGTGGTATGTCACTTATAAAAATAATGGAATCGATATCAAATTTCGTTTAGGACTTACCGCATTTAAGCATGTAGGTTTGTTTCCAGAGCAAAGTGAAAATTGGAAATATATTTATAATAAAACCAAAGAACAAACATCCCCCAAAGTACTCAATCTGTTTGCATATACTGGCGGTGCATCGCTAGTGGCAAAGCAAGCAGGAGCTGATACAGTGCATGTAGATAGTATCAAACAAGTAGTGACTTGGAGTAGCCAAAATATGGAAGCATCCGGTCTGAATGATATTCGTTGGGTAGTAGAAGATGCGCTCAAATTTGTAAAACGTGAAGCAAAAAGAGGAAATAAATACACAGGAATAATTCTCGATCCTCCTGCGTATGGTAGAGGACCCGATGGGGAGAAATGGATACTGGAAGATATGATAGATGAGCTGATGATGAATTGTGCTCAAATACTAGCAGATAAAAATTCATTTGTAGTATTCAATATGTATTCAATGGGTCTTTCGTATTTGATTATGCAAAACCTAGCCTATCATCATTTTGGCGTTATCAAAAATGAAGAAATGGGTGAGCTCTATCTTCAAGATAGAAGTAAAAAGAAATTACCTTTAGGAACTTATTTTAGATTTGAAAAATAAGAAATCTTGAAACTATATTATAATGATAGTATCAATTTTGTGAGTAAGCTTAGTATAAAGCGTCTCATAAATATGTTCAAAGTACTAAGCTCATATTATTATTCGAGGTATACAAAAAATGCTACCCAATGGGGCATGCCATTTACTATTTCTATTGAACCTACTACCAATTGCAACTTAGGTTGTCCTGAATGCCCAAGTGGTCTGAAAGTTTTTAGTAGAAATACTGGAAACATAGAAATGGATACCTATACAAAAATGATGGAGCAGGTTCATCATAATCTGTTGTATCTCTATTTTTATTTTCAAGGTGAGCCCTATATGCATCCACAGTTTTTAGAGTTGGTGCGTATAGCAAAAGAAAAGAAAATATATACGGTTACTTCTACCAATGCGCATTTTCTTACAGAGCGCAAAGCAAAAGAAACTATAGAAAGCGGATTAGATAGAATCATCATATCTATAGATGGTACTACACAAGAAGTATACGAAAATTATAGAAGAGGTGGCACACTCACCAAAGTGATAGACGGTGCAAAAAATTTGGTGAGATATAAAAAAGAATTAAAATCTAAAACCCCACACATCATTATTCAGTTTTTGGTAGTAAAGCCAAATGAGCATCAAATAGAGGATATCTATAAGCTTGCTGAAGATATAGGAGTAGATGAAGTAAAATTGAAAACTGCTCAGATATATGACTATAAAGAAGGTAATGAACTAATACCAAGCATAGAAAAATATTCTAGATATAAAAAAAACAAGGAAGGATTGTATGCATTGAAAAATAAATTGCTCAATCATTGTTGGAAACTCTGGCATAGTAGTGTGATCACTTGGGATGGATTGGTAGTGCCTTGTTGTTTTGATAAAGATGCTACACATCAATTAGGCGATATAAAGCAAGGTACATTTTCTGAAATTTGGAATAATGAAAAGTATATGAATTTTAGAAAAAGCGTATTAAAATCTAGAAGTGAAATCGATATCTGCACCAATTGTACAGAAGGTACTGAAGTCTGGGTGGAGAGTTGAGGAAATAAAATTTACATAGAAAGACACTCGTCTAATCATACAATTTATTAAATCTATTGTATAACATTTCTCATAGTATAACATAGACCTTTGTTGTATTAATTAATCAATATAAAATATAGATATCATGAGTAATGGAAAAGTATTATTAGGCATTTTGGCTGGAGTAGCAGCAGGTGCAACTATGGGCATTTTATTCGCACCAGATAAAGGTTCGGTAACTAGAAAGAAAATTTCAGATAAAGGAGAAGATTATGCAGAAGAATTAGGAGATAAATTCAATGAATTTATGGCTGTGATTTCCAATCAATTTGAATCAGTAAAATCAGAGGCTATCAAAATCTCTGAAAATGGTAAAGTAAAAGCTGTAGATATGTTAAGTGAAGTTAGTGCTTCTTTAAAATAAAGAAATGGAATATACCACTATCCCTTTAGAAGAAGTAAGACTAAAAATAGAAAACTATAGTAAAACTTCGTATGAACTTGCTAATTTAAAATCGTTGAAAGCTACTGCAATAGTAGCTTCAACTTTTATTGTATATGCTATTTTATTTTTGACTATCAGTATTTCATTATCGGTTTTTTTTATTGGAATAGCTTTTTGGCTAGGTGAAATATTAGGTAAAAATTATTATGGTTTTTATATTGTTGCAGCTTTTTTCTTAGTCATATTTTTATTTATACTGGTTTTTTTAAGAAAAAAAATCAAAGAATCTGTAGTTAAATATATTTTTAAATTGATACTAGCATGATGCAAACTATACAAGAAATAGACGCTGCTATTATTCAATTAGAATCTAAAAAAATAGAGGACGAATCGGATTTAAAAAATCAACTTGAGCTCACATTTGAAAAGCTTCAACCTGTAAATATTCTAAAAAGTACCTTAGAAGAAATTCAAAATTCTAATGATGTAAAAATAAATTTAGCACAGATAGCTATAGCATATACAAATAATATTTTATCTAAAAAAATAGTAACATCAACTAAAGATAAACCTATGTATCAGCTTGGTGCTATAGCTTTATTATCAAGATGTACAAAACTAGCAAATGAAAATCCAGAATGGATAGTAGCTACAGCTGTAGTTTTATTTCGAAAAATATTTACTTCAAAAAAATAAATTTAATCCCATATGAATACGAAAAAATATTTGACATTTAGTATAGCAATCTTTTGTATGATTTTAATGTCACAATCTAGTTCTACTGATAAAAAAGAATTGAATACTGATTTAAAAACAAAACCATCAAATCAAACAGATACCATAATTATATTAGATAGCAATAAAACAAATAATGAAATGAATAACGAGATGAATAATGAAGATACTGATATCGTTGTAGAAAGTAGCATGTCAGTAAATTCACCCTTAGTAGAAAATCTTAGCATTCATGTGAGTTTATTGAAAGCTATACCATCAGTGTTGAATATTACCATATATGGAACTAACAACGAATTCCCAAGTACCAGTGATTATCTTAAAACATATAAATTTAAAATAAATAGTAGTAAATATACCGCTGTGCTTAAAGGTGTAAAATACGGTACCTATGCAATAGCTATGTATCAAGATGAAAATAATAGTGGACAAATCAACAAAAACATTTTAGGTGTTCCTACTGAGAGATATGGATTCTCACAAAACTATGTGCCTAAAATAAGTGCACCATCATTTGATGATTGTAAATTTATTTTTAGTAAAAAATCATCTGCTATTAGTGTACAAATGATTCCTTGATTTTAATTAATCATATAATTTAATCATATAATTGTATAATGTATTTGAGCAATATATTATACAATTATATCATGGTAATTCTACCATAAATAAATCTTAAATATAATGAATACTACAGAACTAAAAGGCAACTGGAACGAACAAAAAGGCAAATTAAAAGTAAAATTTGCACAATTAACTGATGACGATTTACTATTCGCAGAAGGTAAAAAAGACGAAATGATGGGAAGACTTCAAAAAAAACTTGGTAAAACCAAAGAAGAACTTTTTGATATTATTTCAAAACTATAATTAATAAACAACGAAACGAAACTTATTATAAGTATAGTCTAGTATTAAAAAACAAAAAAATATGAAAAAATTAATTTTAATTCTTCTAGTTGCTGTAAGTTTTGCTTCATGCAAAAAAACTACAGAAGCAATTACATTATTAGGTAAATGGGAAGTGGATAGTTACTCCGAAAATGGCACAGATAAAACGACCATTTTTAAAGCATCATACACAAATTATCTTTTAACATTTGATGCTTCAAATAATTATATCGAGACATATACAATAGCAGGTGTAAATGTTACCAATGCAGGTTCATGGAAAATGACCAATGGAGGAGATGATTTTGAGTTTACAAATCAAGCAGATAATAGCAAACGTTTTTTTCATGTAATTGAAATCAATCCAGCATCTGCGAGTATATCTGAAGATGGCGGTACTAAAGAATATCATTTACTTAAAAAATAATCAAAATGGGAAATATATTATATGTAATCGCTGTTATTTTAGTTATACTATGGGCAGTTGGTATGTTTAGTTATCATGTAGGTGGTATCATACATATACTTTTAGTATTTGCAATTATTGCAATTCTCCTTAGAGTGATTAAAGGTCAAAAATTAAATTCTTAAATTTTTAAATTAATAATAATGAAAAAAATCACATTAATATTAATTGGTATCATAGCGGTATCATTTACATTTACCTCTTGTTCAAGTTGTCAAGTTTGTACAAAAGCTTCTTCAAATGAAGTGCGAGTATGCGAAAAAGATTTTGATAGTAATACAGAATATGGCTTCACAATTGATACATATAAAGCTCTGGGATATAAATGTAAAGCAAGTATCTAAATAAATTTATAAACTAAAAAATCAATTAAATACAAATGAAAAAAACAATATTATATATAGCGTTAAGTACTATTAGTATATCGCTATTTTTATCTTCTTGCGAATCGAAAGCTAAAAAAGTTGAAGAAGCTACTGTGAATGTAGAAGAAGCAAAGAATGATTTGAAAGATGCAAAAGCTGAATTAAATGCAGAATATCCAACTTTTAAATCTGATGCAGAAATAAGAATAGCTGAGAATGAAACTAGAATAGCAGAATTAAGAGCTATCTTAAATAAGCCTGGAAAATTACCATTAGATCCGCTTCGTAAAAAAGAAATAGATGATTTAGAAGAAAGAAATGCTCAACTAAAAAATCGTCTATATGGTTATGAAAATGAAAGAACTGATTGGATAAATTTTAAAAATGAGTTCAATCGCGATATGGATGAAATGGGTGAAGCATTTAAAAATTTAGGTAAAAAAAAACCTTAAGTAATCTGTCTAACATAGGTTTCTTAGTTTGGGCGGCAAGAATATTGTCGCCTTTTTTTATTCTCCTATATTATTATTTGGTTTGAGACTGAGCACTGGTATACGTTCATTTTCAATAATGATACGTTCTTCGCTCTGTAAGAATAATTGATCAAAACTTTTTGCTTTTTTGCTCATGATTACAATTAAATCAGCTCGGTTTCTAATGCTATAATCAACTATATCTATTGCAATATCTACAGAGTGAAGTAGATTAGTTTCTACTTCTAATCCATGTTGTTGTAGGTCTGTACAAACATTTTTTAGGGTTCGTTTAAGTTCATCTACATTTTCAAGGGGTCCAGCATCATCTGCTATAGCCAATACATGTATAGAAGCACCATATGCTATGGCAAGGTTTTTTGTATATTCTACTTTGTCTGTAGTTGAGTCATCTTCTATATCTATAGGGAGTACTATGCATTTTAGCTCTTTCTTAGTGTTATTTACGTGTATCGTGATGATAGGAATATCACATACTTCTACAGTTCGGCAAGTATTACTGCCCAATACATATCTTTTTACGCCGTTTACAAAGCCTTTTACATTATCAGAAGTGGCCATTATTACCAAATTTGCACCTATTTGATTGGCTATATTTTGGATACTTTTATGCACTTTTCCAGTCGAAACCAGAATTGTAAACCCGATTTTTTCCAAATCCGTGAACTTTTCCTTCACTTTGTCGAGTCGTTCATCTATAGATTTATAGAGATCTTCATGACCTTTTATAGGTAAAATTAGGTCATGATTACTATCAAATAAGTCTTCTCTTACATGGAGCAACACCAATTCTGCATTGGTTTTCACGCCTATAAGGTTAGAATATATCAAAGCCTGAATGGAGGCTTCTGAAAAATCCGTAGGGATTAAAATTTTGGTAATATTATTTAGCATATAACAATATGCAAATATTACTTATTTTTATGAAAAAAATAAATGAATCGTATACCTGAATCAGAATTAATTTTAAATGCGGATGGAAGCATCTATCATTTGAACATCAGACCCGAAATGTTGGCAGATACAATTATCACTGTTGGCGACCCCGAAAGAGTAGCTGAGGTGAGCAAATACTTCGATACTATAGAGCATATAGTAGCCAAAAGAGAGTTCGTGACTCATACTGGTTATATCAATAATAAAAGGCTTACAGTCATTTCTACTGGTATAGGTACTGATAATATTGATATAGTTTTCAATGAGCTCGATGCTTGTGCCAATATAGATTTTGATACTCGAATGCCCCGAACCAATAAAAAATCACTAGATATCATACGAATTGGTACTTCTGGGTCACTTCAAGAGGATTTAGGCTTGGACGAAATTGTCTGTTCTACTCATGGAATAGGATTGGATAATCTAGCAAATTATTATTTTTTAGAAAATGATGTGGAGGAAACGTATATCATCGAAAAATTTAAAAAAGAGGTGCTGAATAGTCCTTTCACCTCATCGCCATATATATCCAAAGGTTCAGATAAATTGATGCAAAAAATAAATACTTCCTATAAAAAAGGAATCACGCTTACTTGCCCAGGTTTTTATGGTCCGCAAGGAAGACAGCTTCGATTAGCTCCACGATTCAAAAATCTAAATAGTAATGCTACTAAATTTTCTTTTGAACAACATAGAGTCACCAATTTTGAAATGGAAACTGCGGGTATTTATGCTATGGGAGAGCTTTTGGGACATAGATGTTTGTCTATTAGTGTGATTATGGCTCATCGTATTTTCAATACTTTTAGTAAGACTCCTGCACAGTCTATTCAAAAAATGATAGAAGAAATACTCGAAAAAGTATCACATTTGTAATACATATGAGTAAAATAAGAACGGTATATTTTTGTCAAAATTGTGGCGCACAATCTGCCAAATGGATAGGCAAATGCCCCACTTGCAATGAATGGAATACCTATGTAGAAGAGGTAGTCAATAAAAAAGAAGAGGAGAAGTTTACTTGGAGAGATAGAAAAACGAGTACTACTTTTACTAATAAACCACAAAAGTTAGTTGATATTTCTGATAATGAAAATGAACGAAGCTCTACTGAAGATTCAGAACTAGACAGAGTTTTAGGAGGAGGTATGGTCAGAGGTTCATTGATTTTGCTAGGTGGCGAACCTGGTATAGGTAAGTCTACTTTGCTACTTCAAGTGGCCCTCCAAGTAAAAAATCAAAAAGTACTCTACGTAAGTGGTGAGGAGAGTGGCTCACAAATAAAACTGAGAGCAGATAGAATCAAGCAACAAAATGACGATTTTTATATCATCACCGAAACAAATACACAAAAAATATTTCAACACGCAAAAGACTTGCAACCTCAATTAGTAATAATAGATTCTGTACAAACTATTTATACAGATAGTATTGAAAGTACACCAGGTAGTGTATCACAGATACGGGAGTGCGCTGCAGAAATGCAACGATATGCCAAAGAAAATGGCGTGAGTGTGGTATTGGTAGGTCATATTACTAAAGATGGTAGTATAGCAGGACCCAAAGTACTAGAACATATCGTAGATGTAGTGTTGCAGTTTGAAGGAGATAATAATTATTTATATAGGTTGCTCCGTACACTTAAAAATAGATTTGGGTCTACTGCTGAAATAGGGATATATGAAATGGATAGTTCTGGTTTGAAAGTAGTAGATAATCCATCGCAACTCTTGCTTACAGATAGAGTCGATGCTATGAGTGGTATCAGTATAGCATGCACTATGGAAGGACTTAGACCTATGATGGTAGAAGTGCAAGCACTAGTAAGCAATGCTGTATATGGCACTGCTCAAAGAAGTGCTACTGGTTTTGATGTGAGACGTATGCATATGTTATTAGCTGTTCTTGAAAAACGTGCAGGTTATAAGCTTGCATTAAAGGATGTTTTTTTGAATATAGCAGGAGGCTTCAAACTTAATGACCCTGCAACAGATTTAGCAGTGATAGCAAGTATCATGTCTTCTTATGAAGATCAAAATATATCTTACAAATATGCATTTGCAGGGGAAGTAGGGCTAAGTGGTGAAGTGCGCGCCGTGACTCGTATAGAACAAAGAATAGCGGAAGCACAAAAGTTGGGATTTGAAAAAATATTTGTGTCGAGTTATGCTCAAAAAAGCGTGCAACAAAAATATTTCATACAAATAGTATATATCAGCAAAGTATACGAACTGCTAAAATTACTTTTCTAAATGAAGTTGTATTCGGTCTTTATCGTACTTCAGTTTATTTATTTTATTCATATTGTACTTTATTATTTTTTTTGGAAAAAAGCAATAAAAAATCAAACTGTAAATTATACAGCTATACAAAATAAATTTATAAGTATAATAATAGTTGCACGCAATGAAGAGGCATATATTGAGAACTGTATAAAAAGTATTTTGGCACAAAGCTATGATAGCAAAAATTGGGAATTAATAATCGTAGATGATTTTTCAGAAGATAATACCGTATCTATTGCATATAATTATATAAGTGATAAAATACATTTAATTGAATTAAAAAAAATATTGCCAGCTGAGAATGCCTTTACTGCAAATAAAAAAACTGCTATAACTCATGCAATACAAATAGCAAAAGGAGAGATTATTGCATGCACTGATGCGGATTGTGAAGTTGGAGAGACGTGGCTTCAGCTTATAAATGACAGTTTTCAAAATGAAAAAATACAGTTTGTGACTGGTCCAGTTTTATTTAAAAACGAAAACACATTTTTAGATAAATTTCAAATTGTAGATATGTATAGTTTGATAGGGATCACTTGCGCAACTATACAAATGGAGAAACCCTATATGTGCAATGGAGCAAATTTAGCTTATCGTAAAAACACATTTATTTCTTGTAATGGATTTGATGGAATAGATAAACTAGCAACAGGTGACGATGTGCTTTTGATGCACAAAATTCATGCACGATTTGGCAAAAATTCAATAAAATATTTAAATACAAAATCAGCAATAGTTTATACGCATACAGAAGAAACCCTTTTAGGTCTTTATCATCAAAGAACAAGATGGGTATCAAAAACTACTTCGTATAATAGTATGTTCATTTTATTTACAGCAATATTTATGTACTTCTATCATACTGCTATTTTGTTTTTGCCATTATTGTTGCTCTATTTTCATCAAAGTTTTTATATATTTATCTATTGTTTTGGTGTGAAATTATTTTTAGATACATTTTTTATTCATAAAATAAGTAAGCATTTTGACAAAAAATATAGTGTATTATTAATGCCTATATTTGAGCTGGTATATATGATATATGTTTGTGTGATAGGTTTGAGTGCTATAGTAGGTAGATATACTTGGAAAAATAGAAAATTAAAGAGTAAATATTAATATGAATAATAAAATAGAATCGCCTAGCGCAAAAGCATGGAAAAGACTGAAAAAAAATAAGTCTGCTATGCTGGGCATATATTTTATAGTTGCTTGTGTTTTTATAGCAGTATTTGCATATTATTTAGCACCGGATAGTTCTACCAATTGCGACGAACAGATATTGCAACTAGAAACCCATTCTCCTGGATTCTCTATTAATATTTTAAAAGTAAAGAGAGATAAAAAACTAAAATATGAAAATGGTATTTCAAAATATTATCATCAACTAATAGATGGCAATGAAAGTGCATACGAACTAGTTCCTTTTACTAACTATAAAATGAAAGGAACTAATATCCTAGTAGAAGAATATTTAGGGAAAAATTTTAAATCAAAAGAAAGAAAAATAGCATTAGTAGATGTGGTATATGCCAGATCTCCAGATACAGATTCGATAAAGTATCAGAATGATAAAGCAATTTTTACAGATAACAATGGTAAGCAAATAAGTGCAGATATTAGTAGCTTACAAAAAGAAGTAAAAGAAAATAATATCTATAAAAAAACCTATTATTTAGGCACTGATAAATTTGGTAGAGATATATTGAGTAGAATGATACTCGGTGTGCGAGTTTCATTGTCTGTAGGTATTGTTAGTGTATTTATTAGTTTGATTATTGGCTTGTTTTTAGGAGCGTGTGCTGGCTATTTTGGTGGCTGGGTAGATAGTTTGATTATGTGGTTTATAACTGTATTTTGGTCAATCCCTACTTTTTTATTAGCTATGGGTTTGTCCCTGAGTCTTACTAGCGAGTTTGTAACAAAACTTACTGGAATTGATTTTGGAGATTCATTTAAATTTATTTTGATATTTATAGCAGTAGGGCTTACCATGTGGGTAGATATGGCTCGTATGGTGAGAGGCCAGTTTATTAGTATTAAAGAAAAAGAATATGTAGAAGCTGCTCAAAGTTTGGGCTATAGTAGTTTTAGAACTATGTTGAAACATATATTACCCAATATCATGGGGCCAGTCATTGTTATTCTTGCTGCAGATTTTGCAAGTGCTATTTTGATAGAATCTGCACTGAGTTATTTAGGATTGGGTATTCAAGCACCAAAACCTTCCTGGGGTCAAATGCTTAGCGAATATAGAGATTTTTTGAATACCAATAAGGCTTATCTTACTTTGATACCGGGTTTTGCAATCATGTGTATGGTATTGGCATTTAATTTGATAGGTAATGGACTTAGAGATGCATTAGATGTAAGAGACAATTAAGATATTAAAAATATTTTACATATATTCGTCCAAAATAAATATCTTTATTTTAAATGAGCAACGGAACTAATGATAATATGAATGAACTCGAAGTAGCCAATCAAAAGATTGCTGCTAAGACGGAGCATCTATCAGCGGTACTTCAAATCACTGAAGCTATCAATGATAATTTGCCAGTTGAAGAGCTATTCAAGATATATCAAACACTTCTTACATCTCAGATGAAGATAGATAAAATGCTCTTATATGTGCTACAGGGGAGTGATTGGAGATGTCTTTGCCAGTTAAATACCAATCCTGATGATTATGACTTTCATGCATATTATAATTTTTATGCAGAACCTAAACCTGATAGTCGCTCTCTCTTAAAAGATTTTGAAGCATATATTTATATAAAACTTAATAACCAAACGGTAGCCTTTGTGTTTTTAGGCGGAATAAATAATGATAAAGTAGAAAGCAAAAAAGAACGATTGGATTTTATAAAATCGCTTACCAATCTTATCATTACTAGTATAGAAAATAAACGACTCATACAAGAGGAATTAGAAAAACAATACTATCAAAAAGAAATCAGCAATGCTACTGTAGCTCAAATGATGTTGCTTCCTATAGAAGCATTTGAAACAGAAAAAATCAAATCTTACTTCAACTATATACCTCACAAAGATATAGGAGGAGACTATTATGATATCTTTAATATCAGTGAAGACAGATATATCTTTTGTATGTGTGATGTAGCAGGAAAAGGAATAAGTGCAGGATTGATAATGTCCAATTTTCAAGCTACTTTTAGAATCTATGCTGCGCAAAATCTACCAATAGAAGAATTGATAGCGATACTTAATGAAAAAGCCTACATCACTACTAAAGGCGAAAAACAAATCACCTTAATTTTAGGCTATATAGATACAAAAGCAAATACGATTGAATATATAAATGCAGGTCATAATCCTGCTTTCTTACTTAAAAAAGATGAACTTATAGAATTGGATAAAGGATGTACTTTTATTGGTATGTTTGATGAACTTTTTAGTATAAAATCCGATAAATTAGATATTCAATCTGGTGATGTGTTATTTACATATACAGATGGTCTTACAGATATTGTAAATGCAGCGAGAGAGGAGTTCACTGTAGATCTGCTCAAGCGGTATGTTCAAGAAAATAAAGACAAAGAAGTAGTAGATTTTGTAAATGATTTACACGAATATGTATTTACGTATAAAAATGATATGCCTTATCCAGATGATATCAGCAGTATGTTTATTAGGATAAAATAGCTGTAGTTTCTTTTTTCTTTTTATCTATTATCACAAAAACATTTATAGCCATAGCTATAGCCATAAAATAAATAGAACCTATTTTATCTACCTCTAATAAATCACTCAAAGATAAATTTACAACAACTCCTATAACAGACATGGTACAAGCCATGATCAGATTTTTTTGTTCTTGCACAGTTGCTAGGTGATAATATTTTTGTGCCAATAATAAGAAGCTTACAATAGTGCAGATAAATAATAAAAAACCAACAAGCCCTTGTTCAATCAAAGTCAATAAAAAATAATTATGTACTGTAAGTTTTTCATCATTATCACTGAGATATGTTTCAAAACTGTGAACAGTATAATGCTTGTAGTTTGGATAAAAAGTATTAGGTCCATTACCAATTATTGGATGTTGTAGATACATAAATGTTCCTCCTATCCACATATAGATTCGCTCCATACTGCTGGCATCTTCAAATGATACGGTAGCAGCTAAATGGTCTTCATATTTATCATGTTGTATTGTTTTTTCAAAAACAGGAGCATGGTTCATATATTCATTTTCGTAAATCATAAAACCGATAAAAAACATAACGATAAGCGACGTAAATATAATTCCAACTTTCATGAGCTTCCATTTGATAGCGATAAATCCTACTACGCAAACCATCAAAGCGAGAACACAAGCACGAGTATAAGAGAAATAAATACCTGCTAAAAACAATAATACAGAAGCTATAAGAATTTTCTTTTTCCATGTATTGGGCTGTTGCCAGGTGATAGCTAAAAATATAAAAGGTAAAAAGATGGTCAATGTAGTTCCATAGTTTACTTTATTTCTAAAGTAAGGCACCATTGTTTTATTTACTTCTTCAAATGCAAAATTTAATGGATAATATCTTACTAAAGTTATAATCACAAGTATACTCAGTGGAATAAAAATGCACCAAAAGAATTTTTTTACATCATCTAAGTCTTTAATAAAAATAGAAGTAGCACCTAGAAAAGTAGTCAAATACCATGCTTTAGCTAATAAATACTTAAATGAAACAAGCGTATTGATAGAATTTATAGAAGAAATAATGGCCCATAAAAATTGTAATGTTATAAAAATAATAACTGGTTGCTTAAAAAAATTGAAGTCCAATTTTTTTGGGTCAAGTGCTACATATATAAAAAACGCAATCATTATTCCAGCTATTAATGGCTCAGTAGGTAAATCTGTGCCGAGACTTTCTGTCACTTTAAATTCAATAGAGCATGGAATTAAAAACAATAAGAAATAAAATATTTTTTTGAAATCTAAAAATGTAATAACACCAATAATGATAGCAACAGGTAATGCTAATAGTGCATAAAATTCGGTAGTCCATGCTAGTATTATTGCTAATGTACTAATAGCAATAAATCCCCAATAATAAACTAAAGAGTTTCTATCTATTAGTTGTTTAAGCATTTTTTAACTCAGTACGTATTTCTTTGATTTGCTCAGAAAGCAGTGCAGCTATAACAGCTAAGATAAGTGTTATAAATGCAGTAGTTATTACTATTAAGCTTCTTACTGGTTTTTCTTTTTTCTCAGCAGGATATGCTTGTTCTACTACATATACACTGGGTACATTTTCTTTTGCAGAGAGTTCATATTGGTTTTTCAGTGTCACCATTTTGTTATAGTTCAAAAGAGCATTTTGTTGTTGTTGTTGAAGTACTTTGTATTTTTCTACACCTTCTGCACTATTGCCATTGATGATAGAATTTCCCTTGTCATCAGCCTTTATAGAGATACTATATATTTTACCCAACTCATTCATTTCATTGGTAAGTGTATCTAAGTCTAGTTTTTGAGTGATTACATCCTCTGCAAAACGGGCTGCAATTCTTAGTTTGTTTTTCACTACAGGTGCTTTATTCCATTCATCTATTTTTTCTATTGCTAAATTTACCATTGCTGCAGCCGTATCAGGGTCTGTATCTAGCACAGTTATTTCTATTGCTTCTCTTTCAGTTTTTATTACTTGGTAGTTTTTCAAAAACTTCTTTTTTACTTTCGTTCTATAATATTGCGCATTGGTATTGGTACCATAGTGTTCTACTATATGAAAATGATTGATGAGAAAATCGGTAATAGGGCTAGAATTAGCAATCTCCAAAAGTCTATTCACATCATTTTTTGTA
Source organism: Chitinophaga pinensis (assembly GCA_945860705.1). GTDB lineage: Bacteria > Bacteroidota > Bacteroidia > Chitinophagales > CAMDFR01 > CAMDFR01. Next base: position 23,191 of record CAMART010000018.1, read on the forward strand.
CCATAGTATTCTACTTGAGTTTCGCCTTTCTCGTTAAACAAAGTAGAACGGTCAGTGATTCCTTGGTTGATAGGATATATAATAGCTCTACTCGAGTACCATTCTTTCATGGCAAATAAAGAGACAAGTGCTGCTATGATTGCACTAAGAAGTGTAGCACCTAGAATATGCCATTTCCATTTGAGAACTATTTTTATTGCTTGTATGAAGTGATGATTAGAGCTCATTTTTATAAAATATTAGATTTTTGATTTCTTAAACGTATGCAAACCTAATATATTATAGTTTTATAGACATAAAAAATACATGTTTTTAGTATTATTCCTCTACCAGAAACTTACCTGTTACTTTTTGTTCACCCCTGATTAGTAGAATATTATAAAATCCTCTACATAGTTTTTTATTGAAAATGTCTACATAAGCACTATTATTAATAATCATAACGATGCCTTGCATTACTATTTCCCCACTTAGATTGGTGATATAGATTTGAGCAGGTCCATCAGATACATACTTATCAAATTTTACTTGAATAATATTTCCTTGTATAGGATTTGGAAAAATTATAGCTGATGGTAATTCTATCAACGCTCCTTCAATACCAGATACAAATGAATTATTATTTTCAAATGATAATGTATCAATAGATAGCGAACTGCTGTCTATTTCTTGTGCTTGAATATTTATATGATACAAAATAATAACATTGATAATTATAATTAGCTTTTTCATAATATTGGATTTTAAAAGCTAATGTAAATGCTTACTTTCTTAATGTCAATAGTAAAGAATGATTATGACAATTGTATGACCTTAAAAAAAGTTAAACTCAAATTAGTCGATACTTATTTCATCGATAAATATAAATGAATCTCCGCCAGCGCCTGGATGCCAAGTAGGAACTTTACCATAGTTTTTTGCTATGATTTTTATGTATTTACAATTAGTGTTTATCGGAGCAGATAATGTTTTAATACTATTTTTATCATCATCTCTTTCTATAGTAAACGATTGATTTGATTTCAATTCGTAGTTGATTCCATCTTGCGAAGTATAGATTTCAAAGCCTTTTGGAAAAAATATCCATGAACGCTGATCTTGTAAAAAAGTAGTAGATACATTTTTGATGTTTTTTGCATTATTGACTTTTATAACTACTTCTACATCTTGTCCTTGATAGCCTTGCCAATCTCCTTTACGCCAATTGATATCGCCATGCACTCCATCTACCAATCCCTGAGCTCCACCTGCATGATATTGAGGATTGTAGGTGCTGTGTAGTATTACTTCACTATCATTAGGTAGTTTATAAAAATAGGCTTCTTGTCTAGGCGACATTATTTTTGCATCTAATGCATAAAACTGAATATAAGATTTATCTTTTAATGTTATCTCATTTTCATATTTAACGAATGGTGCATAGTTAAGCGAATAGTATACGGTGTTTTCATTACTAATTTTGATGCGAGTACTATCCTTAAATATTTTTTGTGTGGGATAGATAAATGGAGATGCAACATATTTAGGCATGCTTAAAAGTGACGAAAAATCTACTGCATTGCCATCTCTTTGATAATACTTATATATAGAATTTATATTGAGTAACTGTGATTGATTATTAATGCATAAATGTATACTGTCAAAAATACTTGTATTGGATTCAAATTCAAATTTGCCCGGACATACAGGATACATGCCCATACAAGCCCATACGTACCAAGCACTCATTTGCCCACAATCTTCATTGCCTATCAAACCATCTGGAGCATTTTTATAAAAACTATCAATGATATAATCTATATATAGTTTACGTAGTTTCTCATCTTTGATTAGGTAAGCAATATGATGGCTCGGTTCATTACCGTGTGCATACTGTCCTATGAGCCCAGTGATGTCTGCTTGTTCTCTGCCTTCTGTATTTGGTTTTGCAGTAAATAATTGATTTAAATTTTTATCAAAATTCACTCTGCCACCAATCATTTTTTCGTATTCATCTAATGCATGTGGCATGTAAAAACTGTATTGAAAACTATTTGCTTCTGTATAATTATTGTCTACCATGTATGGAGAAAAAGGTTCATACAGAGTTCCATTTTTTCTAGCTCTCATAAAACCTGTGATTGGGTCATATACATTTTTCCAACTTTGTGACCTTTGCATAAAATAATTATAGTCCTCTTCTTTATTTAATTCTAATGCCATTTGTGCAATACACCAATCATCGTATGCATACTCGAGAGTTTTACTCACACTTTCGGCATCGTCATCAGCTCGTATATATCCATATTTTAGATATGAGTTGAGTGCATCTGTTTTTTCTGTGGCTATGCTTTTCATAGCTTCGTATGCTTTTATTGCGTCATAGTTTTTGATGCCTTTATTGTATGCATCCCATATCACACTCACCGCATGGTAACCAATCATACAGTTGGTTTCATTGCTCCAGAGCTCCCATACTGGCAGTCTCCCAGCTTGTTCGTATTGTTTAATAAAAGTTTGTATAAAATCATTCGTACGTTTTTCATCTATCAATGTAAGTAGTGGATGCAAGGCTCTATAGGTATCCCAAAGCGAAAAAACAGAATAGTAATCAAATTTTCCTTCTGTGCTGTGTATTTTAGCATCTCTTCCTTTGTATCTATTGTCTACATCATTCATGATGCTAGGATGTATCATACAGTGATATAATGCAGTATAAAAATTTATTTTTTTATCTGTAGTATTTCCAAAAACTTTTATTTTAGCAAGTTCAGTATTCCAGTTTTTATTTGCATTGATTTTATATTTTTCAAAATCAAAATCGGGCATTTCTTTTTCTAAATTATTTTTGGCACCTGTTATATCTACTCCAGATAGTGCAGTTTTTATTAGAATGCTTTCTCCTTTTTTTACTCTGTAATACATTAATAATACATCATCACCATTTTTTCCTTTTATTATTTCTTGAGAAAGTGGAGATTTGCTCATTTGAAAATAATAATACAATTCTTGATTGCTAGCCCATGCTTTACTTCTTCTTAAACCTGAATACGTCATAGTATTTATTTCGTTGATTTTGCCTTCAAGCAATTCATCTCTATGTTTCAAATTTAATTTTATATATGAAAATCCATCTCTAGGGTAAGTGTATTTTTGTAAGCCAACTCTAGTTGTAGAAGTAAGTTCTACTTTCACTCCATTATCTAAAGTTACCTCATAGTATCCAGCACTTGCTTGTTCATTTTTATGAGAAAAAGAAATACCTAATTTTTCGTCTAATACATATTTTGGATCTATAGATTTATCTGTAAAGGTAGGTAGGAATGCTATATCTCCATAGTCACTACACCCAGTGCCACTCAAGTGTGTATGACTAAAACCGTAAATAATACTATCGCTATAATGATAGCCACTACATCCATCCCAACTGCCATCTATTCGAGTATCGGGGCTGAGTTGCACCATAGCAAAAGGCTGAGTTGCACCAGGGAATGTATGTCCATGACCACCTGTACCTATAAAAGGATTTACGTATTGGGTAAAATTTTCGTTTTGTGCAATGAGTTGATTGCTTATTATACTAACAATAAAAGCAAATAAATATTTCATAATAAAATTAATTAATGTGCGCCTGATGCAGTAGTATCATCATAATTGATACCTTGTTTTTTGAGTATGTTTTTTACATGATATCCATACCAAGCTAAAAATAAAAAACATACCACTGCTATCCAATATGATTGGTGAATGCCCAATCTATCTGGAGAAGCTAGAAATCCTTGTATTGGAGGAATCAATGCACCACCTAGTATCATGCTTATCAATAATGAAGATCCTTGATTGGTGTATTTGCCCAATCCTGCAATAGCAAGGTTGAATATACAAGGCCACATAACACTACAAAATAATCCACCACTCATAAATGAATATAGCGCTATATCACCAGATGTAAATAAGCCTATGAGCATCATCACTGTTGCTGCCAAACCAAAAATTATCAGTGTACGTGCTGGTTTTTCTTGTGCCATAAAATTTGCTATTATAAATACTACTATCCATATACCATAAATATATAGATCACTCACATTTCCTTCTCGTAAGTTATTAAAAAATAATACCACAGCAAAAGCTATAAATGGGATCACTACATTTAATATTTGTTTAGTAAGTTTACTCATGTTAAATACATTGATAGCACCAGTCCATCTACCTATCATCAAGCTCCCCCAATACAAGGAAACATATTTTGCTACTTGGCTCAGTTCTATTCCTTTTATATTTTTATCTTTTAATAGCTCACCTAGATTACTCCCTACGGTCACTTCTACACCTACATATACAAATATTGCTAGCATACCCCAAACCAATTGAGGATATTTTAGTGCTCCTAAACTTTTTTCTTTTACTTCATCTAATACGGGAGTCGGTAGTTTTGATATACCTAAAAATACAGCTACAAGCAATAATACGCCACTAAGGATAATAAAAGGCATTTTTAAAGTTTCAATATTTATATCGTTTGATACTGCTATTGATTTTGCTGAACCAAATAATGCAAAACCAAAAATAACAGGGCCTATAGAGGTGCCTAGTGAATTGATACTACCTGCAAGATTGAGCCTGAATGAACCTTTGGCAGGATCTCCTAAATTAATAACAAATGGATTGGCTACAATCTGCAACATAGAAAAACCAAAGGCAATGATAAATAAACCAACTAAGAAAAACATATATTGATTGGTGCTTACTGCTGGTACAAATAAAAGCGCACCTATAGCAGATACTATTAGTCCGACCACAAGTCCAGATTTCATTCCATATTTATTAAACGGGTCACCAAAAAGATTGGACCAAATAAAATAGATCATTGACCCTACAAAATATGCAATATAAAAAGCTGTATCGACTAGCTGTGACTCAAATTGTGAAAGTGTGAAATGATGTTTCAATACTGGAATCAAAACTCCATTGCTTGCAGCTACAAAACCCCAAAAGAAAAAAACAGAAATAATGGTTGCTAAAGCCGAATAATTATTTTTACTAGTCGTATTATCTTGCATAGTATTTACGTTTGTTTATAATAGATAAAAGTAAGGATTTGCTTTTAGTATAGAAAAAATAGATATGCCTACTATAATTGTGTATAAATGAAAAAGGCTACCTAAAAGAAGGTAGCCTTTGCTATTATTCAATCTAACAAAAAATTATTAATTCAATACAAAGTTTGTTTTACCAATTAAGTGTCCACTTTGATAAACTTCTGCAGTGTATTTCCCTTCAGTATATAAGTTTTGTGACCAATATACACATATTTTTTTACTGGTATTTTGGTAGTCAAAATCTACTGATTTAGTATATTGTACATCTGTACCATCTTCAAGTTTCGTCACACCAGAACCCATAGATTCTTGTGTGATAGTAGTTCCGTTTGGACCAATCAATCTCATATATAATGTCACATCACCTGCATCTATTACTTTATTTGCACCAGTTTCAAAACATACTTTTATTTTATCTAGTCTATTGATTTTGTTTGTTTCTATTTCTTTCCCACTACCTTTTGATTTGATACCAGTAGCTATGATATTATTTGTTTGTAGCAATTTTCCTAGTTCAAATTTTCCAGATAAATATTCTTTTTCAGTAGATAATTTTTTGGTGGTTTCTTTTTCAGAAGTAAGATCAGTTTCTAGTTTTATATTTTTTTCTACTAATATTTTTTTCTCTTCTATTAAAGTATTGATTTGAGCTATATAATCTGCATTTTGTTTCTGAAGTTCATCAATGATAGTTTGCATTTTTGCTCTATCGGCATCCGTTTTATTTGCTTTTTTATTGATAGTAGTTAATTGAGATGTAAGTGCACCTATCTTTTCTTCTCTTTCTTTTATCAAAGCATCTAACTCAACATTTTTACCTTTCATGGTTTCTAGTTGCTCAGAAGTTGAATTTAGATTGTTTAATGTAGTTTGATATACTGTTTCAGTCTTATCTTTTTCGTCTTTTAGTTGTACATATTCTACTGATTTTTGAGGATTCATAGCCTTATTTGCAAAATAGGCAGTAGTTCCTGCAAGTATAAGACATAAGATACCTAAGACTATTGGTAAGGTTTTATTTGATGATTGATTTTCTGTCATAATTTGTTTGTATTTTTTATATTTGTAGAACGCAAAATTATTGTATTAATGTATAGGTTTATTACATAATATCAATTATTTATTAGCTAATTTTTGTTAATGTCCACTAAAAACAACATATTTCTTCATGCTAGATGATAAATACTGGTCGGTTCGTTACCAAGAAAATACTGATTCGTGGGATATAGGTGATGTTTCGACTCCTTTAAAAAATATTATTGATACTATATCTAACAAGAATTTAAGAATACTTATTCCAGGTTGTGGCAATGCCTATGAAGCTATTTATGCATTTCAACAAGGATTTCAACATGTATATGTATTAGATTATGCTAAAGAACCTTTAGAAAATTTTGCTAATAAATATCCAGATTTTCCTAAAGAACAGATATTATTAGGAGATTTTTTCAAGCATGAAGCCAAATATGATATTCTACTCGAGCAAACTTTCTTTTGTGCACTAGATCCTATACTACGCATAGACTATGTGAAAAAATGCCATGAACTCTTAAATGAAAAAGGGAGTATTCAAGGAGTTTTATTCAATTGTGAATTTGAAAAAGAAGGCCCTCCATTTGGTGGAAATATAAATGAATATCAAAAATTATTTGAACCTTATTTTATCATAAAAAAAATGGATATTTGTACTGATTCCATTGCTCCGAGAATGGGAAGAGAAATAACTATCTACCTAGAAAAAAAATAAACTATTTCAAATGTATACAATTAGCGAAATACAAAATATTGTTTTTATAGATATTGAAACAGTACCCTTAGCAAAGTCATTTTCAGATTTGGATAAAACATATCAAAAATTATGGGAAGACAAGCATCAAACCTTTAGAGATGAAAACACAACAGCTACTTCATCTTTTGAGAGTAGAGCGGGTATCTATGCAGAGTTTGGCAAAATTATTTGTATTTCTATTGGTTACTTAAACGTATTGAAATATAGAAGAAATTTTAGAATCAAGTCTTTTGCTTCTGATGATGAAAAGGAATTGCTCAAGCAGTTTGCTGCTATCTTAAAGAAAAATTTTAATACTAAAAAACACAATCTCTGTGGCCACAATATCAAAGAATTTGATATACCATATATCTGTCGTCGAATGCTAGTAAATGGATTAGAGATTCCAAAAATACTAGATGTAGGTGGTGTAAAGCCTTGGGAAACTCAATATATAGATACGCTTCAACTCTGGAAATTTGGAGATTATAAAAGCTATACCTCACTCAAACTTCTAGCGCACATTTTTAATATAGATACCCCAAAAGATGATATTGAAGGAAAGGATGTGGCGCGTGTTTATTGGCAAGAAAATGACTTGAATAGAATCAGTACTTACTGTCAAAAAGATGTACTTACTACAGCACAACTTTTATTCAAATTTAATCAGATACCTTTACTTCAAGAAAATGAAGTTACATTCTTAAAATAGGTATGCCAAAAAAAATAGCACTGATTCATATACGGCTCATGAACAAAGGCGGTCTTGAGACAAGGCTCATCAATTATATGAATTATTTTTTGAGTTTAGGTCACGAAGTTACTATCATCACATCTAAAATATCGGGCGAAATAGAGTTGCCAAAAGATGTACATTTGATTAAAATAGATTTAAGTGCCTATCCAAAATTTATTAGGCATCTTTTTTTTAATTATAAACTTGAAAAAACTCTAGAAGAAAATACTTTTGATTATACGCTATCACTCGAAAGAACATGGAGTCAAGACAATCTGATAGCACCCAATACACATATTGGTTTTCTGAAAGCACAAGATAAATGGTGGAGAAATCCATCAGATATGATACAGTTATATCTAGATAAAAAATCTTTTAGAAATGCTAAAAATATCTTTGCTTGTTCGCAAATGGTAAAAGAAGAAATAGTAAATGAGTATAATATAGATGCAACAAAAATAAAAGTAGTTTTCCCACCATTGAATACTCAGAAATTTAACTTGCAAGAGAGAGCTAAGCAAAAAGAGTACTTAGAAAAATATAATATAGATATAAGCAAAATAAATTTCTTATTCGTTTCTACTAGCCATAAACGAAAAGGGCTTGATTTATTGATGGAGATTTTTTCGAAAAAAGAAAATGAAGATAAGCATCTTTATATAGCAGGCTCTACTGCCCAGTACAAACAAAAAAATATTCATTCATTAGGTTTTGTAAATAATACCAATGAGCTATATGTATGTGTAGATGCTACTTTGCACCCGGCTGTCTATGAACCATATGGACAAATCATCAGCGAATCTATAGCATGCGGTACTCGAGTAATAGTATCTGATAAAGTAGGTGCCAAGGAAATAATAAAAAATAAAGAGCTTGGAGAAATAATACCTGCCAATGATTTAGAAGCATGGTCGTATGCTATAGTACATTTTGAGAAAAAAGCATCAATCCCAGAGGAGATTCTCCAGTCAATAACAAAGGAACTCTCTCTAGAAAATCATATGTGTAAATTAATTAGCAAAAAAGTTAATTAGCAAATTAGCAGATTTAATTATTTTATAATTAATTATTATCAAACCAAGGCGTGATTGAAAAATGGTCATTGAAAATTAGTCATTGAAAATTGGTAATTTGAAAATCTAATATAAACGTCTAATATCTAGTGTCTAGTATCTAGCATCTAAAAATTAATCACCTTAGGATAACAAACATAATACTTTACTACTGGTTTGGAGAGCACCATGATATTGAGTTGGTCGCTGGCTTTCGCTATATCATCTACTTGTCCGTTTTTTTGTAGTATACCTATTCGTCCTGCATTTGGATTGTAGGCATGGTTTCCAGTGCTTTCAGTGAATACCAAGTATTTTGCATCTTCTATATCTATTCCATATTCTATAGATGCTTTTTTTCTAAGTTCATTGATATACTCTACAGTAGGAGCGATATCCATTATTTCTATTTTAAATAGTCGTCTGTCTACAATGGCTTTGCAAAGACTGCTCAGAATAATATCATCACTATACATCCACATTTTTAGTGCAGAAAAAATATCAATATCATCAAGTTTGGTGAAATGTTGTAAGGCCTCAGATTCAGTTTTAAAATCATGAATACTTATTTTTCTTTCTAAAAAATAAAGCAAATCTATAGTAGCTGGTAGTTTATAGTTTTGTTGTATCAGTTCCTTTGCTCTGATGATTGCGCGTATCATCATTTGCTCTACACAAAGCACTGTTTTGTGCAGATATACTTGCCAATACATCAGTCTGCGTGCTATCAAAAATTTTTCTACAGAATAGATACCTTTTGCTTCTATCACCAGCTCATCATTAACTACATGCATCATTTTAATGATTCTATCATGCCCTATCACTCCTTCACTCACTCCAGTAAAAAAGCTATCTCTTGTGAGATAATCCATTCTATCTACATCTAGTTGAGAGGATACTAATTGATGTAAAAACTTTTTAGGGTATTTATCTTTAAATATTTCTATAGCGAGCGATAGTTGTAAACCAAATTCTTTATTGAGCTGTTGCATGAGTACCATAGAGATTTCCTCGTGATGTACTTTTTCAAGTAGACTATATTCAAGTGTATGACTATATGGCCCATGACCAATATCATGTAACAATATAGCTATGAGCACTCCTTTTTCTTCATCATCACTGATTTCAATATTTTTTTCTCTGAGCACTGTGATGGCGTCTTGCATCAGGTGCATAGCGCCAAGAGCATGATGAAAACGGGTGTGCAATGCACCTGGGTATACATACTCTGTAAGACCTAGTTGTTTGATTCTACGGAGCCTCTGAAAATATGGATGTTCTATAAGCTCAAAAATTATTTTGTGTTTTATAGCAATAAAGCCATGTACAGGGTCATTGAATATTTTATGTGTATTTGACATTTTTTATGAAACTTATAAAATGTTAAATTGTATTTTTGTTATATAATTGGTATTGCAAATATCCGTTATACATTTAATAAATTCAGCAAAAAATAAAATAAATATATATATGAGCAAAATTCAGATACTATGGGCAGATGATGAAATAGAGTTGTTAAAGCCTCAAATTATTTTCTTAGAATCAAAAGGATATGCAGTCACAGCTGTAAATAACGGACAAGACGCCATAGATGCTAATAAAAATAATGCGTTTGATGTAGTGTTTTTAGATGAAAGTATGCCGGGACTTAGTGGACTAGAGACTCTTTATAAAATAAAAGAAACACATCCGAGTACACCTGTAGTTATGATTACAAAGAATGAAGAAGAAAATTTGATGGAAGATGCTATAGGTTCTAAAATCAGCGATTATCTTATCAAACCAGTGAAACCTCAACAAATCTTACTTTCTCTTAAAAAATTGATAGATAATGATAGATTGGTAAGTGAAAAAATCACCAGCAACTACCAACAAGAGTTTCAAAAAATATTTATGTCTATGCAGGATGATAATAATTTTGAAGCTTGGTCAGATTTATACAAAAAACTAATATATTGGGAACTAGAGTTACAGCAAAGTGAAAACACGATGGGGGATGTTTTTTCTATGCAAAAAAGCGAAGCAAATACGAATTTTTGTAAGTACGTAGCAAAAAACTATATGAAATGGATTGAAAGTCCAGAAGCTCCAGATAGTCCAGTTTTGTCATATAATTTGTTGGCAAAAAGAGTCTTCCCTTTATTAAAACAAGATAAACCTACATACTTAATAGTAATAGATAATTTACGTTTAGATCAATGGAAAACTATTCAGCCATTGGTTCAAAGACTTTTTAAACAAGTAGAAGATGATACATTTTATAGCATTTTACCTACTGCTACTCAGTACAGTAGAAATTCTATTTTTGCAGGGATGATGCCAGGAGATATTGAAAAAAATCTGCCTCATTTTTGGAGAAACGATGATGATGAAGGAGGTAAAAATATGTTTGAAGAACAACTGCTAGACAATCACTTAAAACGTGTTTTCAAAGATGATATAAAAATGCATTATCATAAAGTTACCAATTACAGACTTGGTGAAGAACTAGTCAATAATATTGATAATTGGAAAAACAATAAGCTGAATGTGATCGTATATAATTTTGTAGATATGCTCTCGCATGCACGTACCGAGATGGAAGTGCTCAAAGAATTAGCCAATGATGAGCGTGCTTATAGATCGCTTACACTTTCTTGGTTTGAGCATTCTCCATTGTATGAAGCAATGAAAAAAATTGCTGGTCTAGACATAAATGTTGTCATCACTACTGACCATGGTACTATTCGTGTGCAGTCGCCAAGTAAGTGTGTAGGTGATAGACAAACATCTACAAATATTAGATACAAAACTGGTAGAAATTTAGCCTTTGAAGAAAGAGATGTTTTTGTGATAAAAGATCCAGTGAAAGCAAAATTGCCTAAGTCAAATCTTACTTCTACCTATATTTTTGCAAAAGAAAATAATTATTTAGTTTATCAAAATAACTATAATCAATTTGCCAATTACTACAAAGATAGTTTTCAGCATGGTGGAGTTTCTCTAGAGGAAATAATCATTCCATTTGCTACTTTTGTAAAAAAATAATTCATTTTTTGTGGAAGTAACTTATCAATTAGATGAGATTTCATCTCTAGCAGAGCTTTTTGTATCTACTTATGCTACTCAAAAACTATTTTGTCTAGAAGGCGAAATGGGAGCAGGCAAAACTACATTTATAAAACAACTTTGTGATAAGTGGGGAGTGGTAGACAATGTGAGTTCGCCTACTTATAGTGTCATCAATAAGTATTTATGTAGTGATAATAGATATATATATCATTTAGATTTATTTAGGCTAAAAAATAGTCAAGAGCTTATAGATATTGGATTTGAAGATATTTTGTATGAAAATTCTATTATTTTAATAGAGTGGCCACAACTTGCTTATCCTCTGCTAGATGATATCTCATATGTTAAAATTTTTATTGAAAAAACTTCTGAAAATTCAAGAAAAATGATTACATTTATTTGTTAATCTAAAAATTAATCCAAAATAACTCACCAAAATGAGTGATTCGTCTAAATACGCAGGAATAACTACAAAACTAGGTTTAGCTCCCATGGAGGCTACTCAGATGGTTGGTAATAAACGAGGTGGTTTGTTTATAGGAATGCCCAAAGAAAAAACTTTTCAAGAACATAGAGTAAGTCTTACTCCATATGATGTAAAAATTCTTTGTGACAATGGTCATAGAGTGATTATTGAAAAAGGTGCAGGAAAAGAAAGCTACTATAAAGACCATGACTACAGTGAGGCTGGTGCAGAAATTACAGAAAATGTAAAAGAAGTTTTTCAAGCAGATATACTTTTGAAAGTTGCTCCACCTACATTAGATGAAATTGATTTACTCAAACATGACCAGACTTTATTTTCTCCTATTCATTTGCCTACTTTGAATAAGGAAAATATCATAAAGCTCATGAATAAAAAAATAACTGCGATAGCATATGAATACTTAAAAGACATAGCTGGCTCTTATCCATTTGTTAGAAGCATGAGTGAGATAGCGGGCAGTAGTGTTGTTTTGATAGCAGCAGAATATCTGAGCAATAGCAAACAAGGGAAAGGATTACTTTTAGGAGGAATAGCAGGTGTGCCACCAAGTAAAGTGGTGATACTAGGTGCAGGAGTTGTAGGTATGTATGCCGCTCAAGCTGCTATAGGTTTGGGTGCAAGTGTTACTGTGTTTGATAATAATATTTATAAATTGATGCGTTTGCAAAGTCATTTAGGTTTTAGAGTATTTACATCAGTGATATCTCCAGCTATACTTGACAAAGAAATGAAAAATGCAGATGTAGTGATAGGTGCTATACATAGTGGGTGGGGACAAACTCCCCTTATAGTAAGTGAAGAAATGGTGAGCCATATGAAACCAGGTTCTATAATCATAGATGTAAGTATAGATCAAGGTGGCTGTTTTGAGACTAGTGAAATCACTACACATGACAAACCAGTTTTTGTAAAGCATGATGTGATTCATTATTGCGTACCAAATATTGCTTCTAGAGTTTCTAGAACTGCATCCCAAGCTATCAGTAATATTTTGTCACCATTATTACTAAGAACACAAGAGTTAGGTGGTATCAAAAATTTATTGCACGAAGATGTAGGTTTTAGACATGGTGCTTATATATATAGAGGCAATTTAGTAAATTCGCACCTCTCAGAAAAATTTAAAATAAAAATGACCAATCTAGAATTGCTGTTTGCTAGTAATTTATAGATTTTTTGATAAAGCATAAATAAATTAAATGAAGTTACTTTCGGTTGTAATAATAACATATAACGAAGAGAATAATATAGCACGTTGTATTCGCTCCGTAAAAAAAATAGCAGATGATATTGTAGTAGTAGATTCTCACTCTACAGATAGAACCAAAGAAATAGCTCTCGAAGAAGGCGCTAGGGTGATAGTGCATGATTTTGAAGGGCATATTCAACAAAAAAACTGGGCTATTACTCAAGCTAAATATCCGTTTATTTTATCGCTAGATGCAGATGAATATATATCAGATATTTTAGCAAAAAGTATTCAAGTGATCAAAGAGTCAGGTTTGAGTGATGGGTATTTTATGGATAGAGTCAATTACTATTGTGGCAAACCAATTCGCTCTTGTGGATGGTATCCAGATAAGAAACTTCGACTATGGGATAGTAACAAAGGCGCATGGGGTGGTACCAATCCTCATGATAAATTTATTATGCGTAAAGGAAGTAAGATTAAAAAATTGAAAGGAGAATTACTTCACGATACCTATCCTACACAACAAGATTTTTTAAATCAAATAGAAAAATTTGCTACTATCAGTGCGCAACATAATAAACACAGAAATGTGATTTATCTTTTTTTTAAAATGCTATTTAGTCCATTTTTTAAATTTATTAAAATTTATTTTTTTAAAAATGGATTTAAAGAAGGATTCACTGGTTTATATATTTGTCTCAATCAAAGCAGAGAAGTCCTATTAAAATATAGCAGAGCTATCAAGTTTAAATACGCTTAGTAGTTTTTAATTACTTCTAATAGCATCTACAGGATTGAGCCTAGAGGCTCTAAGTGCAGGTATAATACCAAAAACTATTCCTAGAAAAATAGAAATCACTAGTCCTATCATCACATTGAATGCAGAGACATGAAAGCTAAAATTCATTTCAGTATTTGACTTAGTCACGTAGTTGAGTATACCAAAAATACTAAATACAAGTATGAGTCCTATCACACCTCCAAAAAAACAAAGTAGTACAGCTTCAATTAAAAACTCAATAAGTACATAAGCATTTTTTGCTCCTAATGCTTTTTTGATTCCAATTAAATTGGTGCGTTCTTTTACACTCACAAACATAATATTGGCAATACCAAAGCCACCAACTAATATAGAAAAGCCACCAATAAATAAACCCACTAAATAGAGTAATGCAAATACTGGATCAAATAAAGAAGTAAGCATCGAAATTTGATTGAGTGCAAAATTGTCTTCATAGCTTGGTCGTATTTTTCTATGTGCTCTAAAAATACCCGCCAGTTCGCTTTTTAGCTCTTCTATATCAACACCTTCTTTTGGTTTTACTAAAAGTCGTTGGCTGATTTCATAGTTTTTTTCATCTACAAATTTCCTGATATATCCAGATGTGACATACAAAGAATTATCATTAGATATATTCAATAAATCTTTACCTTCTTTTTTTAGAACGCCGACTATTTTTAGTTTGTCGCCATTATACTTGATGTATTTTCCTATACAGGAAGGCTCATTAGGAAAAAGAATTTCAGCTACAGAATAACCTACTATGCATACGCCTTGCTTTGTATAAAATTCTGAGGGTATAAAAAATCTTCCTTCATTAAAATTCAACTCTTTTAGTAAGTTATAATCATCACTGATACCAGAAACTGTTACACCATTTACTTGGTTTTTGTCAGCACTTACTTTTTTGCCTTGCATCAATATTTCGTAGGCACTGTATTGTGTCAGTTTCGATCTTTCTTGTATCAATTTAAGCTCGGTAGGCGAAACCTGTGGTCTACTCAAGTATTTCCACCATGGATACTCAGCTTTAAACTCCCAAGGCCATTTTTCTATAAACACTAGATTATTGCCTAAAGATTGAATAGTTCCTTTGATATTTTTTTCTAGCGAATCTACAGCAGTAAGCACAGACACAATACATAAAATACCAATAGAGATACCAGTAAGCGAAAGTATTGCTCTGAGCTTATTGTTATATAATTCCTGCGAAGCAAGAATAAAACTTTGGAGTATGAGTCTGAAAATTATCATTAAAATACAAAGATACAAGATAAGTGAAAAATATTATTACAGATTATTATATTTCATTTTATACTCATCGTCAACATATTATACATGCCTTGGCGGGTGGCACACCCGACAATATTTATAACAATAGTTAATTCATTACCAATTTACTAAAACTCATTTCTGTAATCAGTTAATTGTAACATATTGTCATTAATAGATTGATAATAATATTTACTTGACGAAAAAGTATATTCGTCTCTTTCATTAACAAGATTCCATTTTTTATTTATAGGATTATTATGAATATATTCTAATTTTTGTTCTAACATCTCATTATTAAATATTTCTATTGCTAATGAATCTCTTTGCCATACTCTATAAACACGGTCATGTTCATCTACTTTAAATTTTTTCAAAACATCATCATGATTTTCTTTCAAATCTTTAATTATTAAATGAGAAGTTTCCTTTATAAAACTAGCATTAGGTTTTTCTTTACCATTAAGTTTAAGTAGCTTAATTAAAAGATGAATATGATTTGGCATGATGACATATCCATAAATTTTTATGAAATTATTTTTTATTAAGTTGTTAAGACTCTCAATAATTATAAGTTTGTATTTGTCAGGTGTAAAAAGTTTCTTCCATTGATGCACAGTACATGTAAGAAAATAAATCTTATCAAGTTCTAAATGTGATTTTCGTTTCATCAATCATCAAATTTAACGTGAATATACTAATTTTTATATTATCCTAAGATGTCGGGTGTGCCACCCGCCATGGAAATGGAATGCATACACGCCTTGGTGGGTGGATACAAGATAAGTGAAAAATATTATTACAGATTATTATACTTCATTTTATATTCATCGTCTATACATTCTATCATTTTAAAACCGATTTTTTCATATAATTTCTTAGCTCTAATATTATTTATTTTTACTTCAAGATAAATCTCAATGTCATTATCTAGTTTATGTATTTCTTCAATAGTTTTTAGTAAAAGTTGATAACCGATTTTTTGACCAGAATATTTTGGTTTTACATACATCTGATAAATATTTCCAAGCATATTATTTCTTTCAAATGCGCATATACCAATAATTATTTTATCATCAAATGCACCAACTACAAATTTTAGTTCATCTGAATTTTCTATAGATAGTTGAAAACCGGTTTTTTCTTGTAGTATAGCATTTTCATATTTAGTACCAAATGCTTCAGGAAAATCTTTTAAGCATTCAAGTCTAATATATCGGTATATCAGACTTTCTGTAGGTAACAGTCTTCTATATTCAATATCCATTCCTACACACTTTTTTTCTTATCGTATTTATATATAGCGTGCAGTACTGTTTGTCCTACAGCTTTGAGTGTAGCTTTATTCACAGCATTGATATTGTCATTGTGCGTATGCCAGTATGCACCAAATCCACTAGGTGTTTCGTTAGTTCTATGTATGATATCCAACATAGGAATATTTGCTATTTCATTTACATATTTGTGGTCATCTATAAGTGCACCCGTTTGCTCATAAGTAAAATATTGGCTGTATCCTATTTCATTTGCAATGCCCCACACATAGTTTACAAATGCACCTGCATACATCATAGAAGTTCCTTCTTTAGTAAAAGTAGCATTGCTTGCACCTACCATATCAAGTAGAATACCAAAGTCTGCGGTATAGTTAGGTATATGTTTATTTTTACTCCAATAAATAGAACCTAGACAATAGCTTTCTTCAAGTGTAGTAGTAGCACCTTGTGGAGCACCATAGTCTTCTGCATCAAACAATACAATGTCTATACCGATATCTATTTTGTTTTGTTTTAAAACATTCGCTATTTCAAGTAATACTCCTACACCACTTGCACCATCGTTAGCACCATCTATTGCTTCTTTTTGTCTACTACTATCTTGGTCTGCAAAAGGGCGAGTATCCCAGTGTGATGCGAGCATGATTCGTTGTTTTGCATTTGGATTAAATGAGGCAATAATATTTCTGGATTTCAAAACTTTACCATCAAAGCCAGTTAAATCAGCTTTTTGTACATATACAGTATCTGCTTTTTCTTTTAAAAATTGTATCATCCAGTCGCCACATTTTACATGAGCTGCAGTATTATTTACACGTGGCCCAAAGTCTACTTGTTTTTTTACATAAGCGAAAGCACTATCTTCATTGAAGTTAGGCACAGTCACTTTGATGTCTTCTACTGGTGGAGTATTTTCAGTAGTATCATTTTTTGGTGTTTGTTTGCATGAGGTACAAGCCACTAAAAAATGTATAAAGAGACTAAATAATAATAATTGAAAAAGTTTCATCGATGATATTTTTTACAATAGTAAAATTAGAATAATTCAAGTTGATTTGTACCCAGTAAATTAAAAGATTTTCTATGATAAATAGTAGGTCCATATTTTTTTATGGCTTCTCTATGAGCTAATGTGGGATATCCTTTGCTTTTATTCCAATTATATTCTGGATGAGCTTCATGAAGTTTCATCATATATTCATCTCTATATGTTTTGGCTAGTATAGAAGCGGCTGCTATGCTCATATATTTTCCATCGCCTTTTATCACACATTCGTGTTTTATTTTTTTATAGTTTTTAAAACGATTGCCATCTACAAGTATAAAATTAAATTTTTTGCTGAGCTTGTCTAGTGAGTCATGCATAGCTTGTATGCTTGCATTGAGGATATTTATCTCGTCTATCTGTGCTTCATATATAAATGATACTGCAAAATCTATTGCTTCTTCTTCTATGATTTTTTTTAGTTTCAGTCTATCTTTTTCTACTATTTTTTTGCTATCGTTGAGTAGTTCGTTTTTAAAGTTTTTTGGCAAAATAACTGCACTTGCTACTACAGGTCCTGCCAAGCATCCTCTTCCAGCTTCATCACAACCTACTTCTATAAAATCAATATCTCTAAACGCTAATAACATCTTGTAAATGTACAAATTTGAAAGGTTAATTTTCCTATTTAATAAACATTAACATTGAATAAAAATAAATTTATTACCTTAGATTTTAATAAAATAGAACAACTTGATACTATCAGTAAAAAATTTAACAAAACAATATGGAAAAATCACTGCAGTCAGTGATGTTTCTTTTGATGTAGCAGCAGGTACCGTATTTGGAATATTAGGACCTAATGGAAGTGGTAAGACTACTACACTAGGAATTATTTTAGATGTGGTACAGGCAAATTCAGGAACCTACTCTTGGTTTGGTTCAACAGATGGAGAGAATCATAGAAGTAAAATTGGTTCTATATTAGAAACTCCCAATTTCTACCCACACTTAGATGCTGAGAGCAATTTGAAAATAAATGCATTGATAAAAAATGTATCTTTTGATAGGATAGATGATGTACTAGCTAAAGTAAATTTGCTGGAGAGAAAAAAATCAAAGTTTAGAACTTTCTCACTTGGTATGAAACAACGACTTGCTATAGCCAATGCACTACTCAGCGACCCAGAAATATTGCTACTCGACGAGCCTACCAATGGACTAGATCCACAAGGGATTCTTGAAGTAAGACAGCTTATCAATGAACTTGCAGATAGAGGAAAAACCATCATCATAGCTAGTCACTTGATAGATGAAGTAGAAAAAGTATGTACGCATGTAGCTATCATGAAAAAAGGAAAACTACTTACTACTGGGCCTGTAGGAGATATTTTAGTAAATGATTCGAGAATAGAAATAGCGAGTGATAACCTAGTAGAACTCCAGTCAGTATTAGAAAAATTAGACTTTGTAAAAAAAGTATCTAAACAAAAAGATATATTAGTAGTATCGCTTACAAAAGAAGTAGAAGTATCTGAAATCAGCAAAGCATTGCAAGAACGAAATATTTATCCAACTCACTTAAATAAAATTAAGAAAAGATTGGAAGAACAATTCTTTGAAATTATTAAATAGAAAAAATACAATCAATGATAAAATTATTAAAAATAGAATGGTTTAAATTAAGACCATATAGTATCTTTTGGTTATTTACAGGATTATACGCTGTACTATTATTTGGAGCTTATTTTGTGGTGAAAAAATTTACCGAAAGTCAAGAATTTCCAGTAGGGTTTCCGATGAATTGGCAAGGACTCACTTGGATAGCAGGCTTACTCAATCCTTTTTTAGTGTTAATAGTAATATTGTATACAACCAATGAATATACATTTAATACCTTCAGACAAAATGTGATAGATGGATTGAGTAGAACTGAAGTATTTATGTCAAAAGTTATCGTGCACTTTATTATTT
Organism: Chitinophaga pinensis; assembly: GCA_945860705.1. Lineage (GTDB taxonomy): Bacteria > Bacteroidota > Bacteroidia > Chitinophagales > CAMDFR01 > CAMDFR01. Next base: position 42,844 of record CAMART010000018.1, read on the forward strand.
CTTTGTATTCTACTATTTTAGTGGTGCTGTTGGGTACTTTATTTTCTGCGTTGTTTTCAAAAGCATTTACACCCGAAAACTATTTTCATGATTTTTATTATGTAGGAATTCATTTTCTAAAATGTTTTACATTCTTCTCTATAGCTTATGCATTGAGTTTACTTTTCAAAAAAGGTATAATTACTATCATCATGTTAGTGATTTTATATTTAGGAGATGCATTAGTAAGTTGGATTATTACAAATAACGCTTTTGATTTATTGCCTTTTGCAAGTATGAGCAATTTAATAAATAATCCAGTAACTGAACAGTTGATGCCAGGTGAGGCTATTGACAAACCAGTAGTCTTAGCAGTGGTTGTTGCTTATTTAGTTTTATTCAATGTAGGTTCATGGTTCTTGTTGAATAAGAGAGATATGAAAGGCTAATATTTAATTTTGAATGATTGAATTCTTAATTTTGAATATTCTTAAAAATATACTTCAATAGAAATATGTATGATAATATTATCTATTATGAATTCAAAATTTAAAAATTCAAAATTATTTCATGCTTGCAATCACTTTCAAATAGTAGTCTTCATACTTTGGTAGTATTTTACTTATTTCAAACTGTTTAGCTTGAGCTAGTGCATTTGCTTTAAATTCATTGAGTCTTGTTTCGTCTTCGAGAATATGTATTGCATTTTTACTCATGTCTTCTATATCTCCCACATTGCTCATGTATCCTGTTTTACCTTGAATATTTATTTCAGGTAGACCTCCAGTATTACTAGATATTACGGGTACTTCACAGGCCATAGCTTCTAGTGCTGCAAGTCCAAAGCTTTCTTTTTCTGAAGGTAAAATAAATAAATCTGCTATTGCAAGAAGTTCTTCTACTGCATCTTGTTTGCCCAGAAAACGTATATCATCACAATAGCCAATAGTTCTACAAATTGATTCTACATTATTTCGCTCTGGTCCATCACCTACGAGAAGCAGTTTGCTATCCATTTTTTCTCGCACATTTTTGAATACATATATTACATCTTCTACTCTTTTTACTTTTCTAAAGTTAGAAGTATGTATGAGTATTTTTTCATTGTTAGGTGCTATGAGTTTTTTGAAATGATTCTTATCAATTTTTGTAAATCTTTTTAAATCAATAAAATTGTGAATCACTTCTATATCGCGTGTTATTTTAAAATTGTCATAGGTATCTCTTCGCAAACTATCTGATACTGCTGTGACTCCATCTGAATGATTGATAGCAAATGTTACTACTGGCGAAAATGTAGGATCTTTACCTACTAATGTAATATCTGTACCGTGTAACGTAGTGATTATAGGAATATGTATTCCTTCATCTTTCAAAATCATTTTAGCTAAATAAGCTGCAGATGCGTGTGGAATAGCATAGTGTACATGGAGCACATCTAGTTTTTCGTATTTGATGATATCTACCATCCTACTTGCAAGTGCCGTTTCGTAGGGAGCATATTGAAACAACGCATAGTTCTGAAAACTTACTTCATGATAAAAAACATTAGGTTGAAAAGCATCGAGCCTTGCAGGTTCGCTATATGTAATAAAATGAACATTGTGTCCTTTGTCAGCAAGAGCTTTACCAAGTTCTGTAGCTACTACTCCACTACCTCCAAAAGTAGGATAGCATACGATTCCTATATTCATATTTGAGTCAATTTACTTTTATAAGTAAAAATACAGTAAAATAGTTCATTTTATGTTTCGTAAATATTAAGAATAAACAACTAGATGAGGATAAAGCTCGGCATATTATCCATATAATCTTCTTATTTTTGAATATCAAAAGAATGTAGGATTGAGTAAACTCAAAAATTTAGCAGGACAGACTGCACTCTATGGACTGAGTACTATTTTAGTAAGACTAATCAATTATGTACTTGCTCCTATACAAACAAGAGTGATTACAGAACAGTCTGAGTTTGGTATTGTATCAGTGATATATGCATATATTGCATTTCTCAATGTCATATTTATGTATGGTATGGAAACAGCCTACTTTAGATATGCTTCAGAATCTGAAAATAAAGACCAAGTTTTTAAAACATCCAATACACTGCTATTTGCTTCTACCACGTTGTTAGTGAGTTTGATTATTATTTTTTCTTCGAGTATAGCATCGCTGATAGGATATCCAAATCACACCTATGTTGTCATTATTTTTGCAATGATTATTGGGTTTGATACCTTAGTAAACATTCCATTTGCAAAGCTAAGACTCGACAAACAGCCACTAAAATATATATTGATAAAACTATGCAATGTGCTTACTAATGTAGGACTCAATTTGTTTTTCTTAGCACCAGGATATTACAAAAATCCTGAAATGTTCGCTAGTATTGGTTTTCATTATGATGCAAGCTTATTAGTCTATTATGTGTTTATAGCAAACTTAGCGGCAAGTATCATCACGTTTGCATTGTTTATGCCTAGTATTTTTAGAGTTGGTTTTGAGTGGAACAAAAAAATAGCAAATACACTTTGGACTTATGGCTCGCCATTAATAATTGTTGGTTTAGCAGGCATAGTAAATGAAGTCATAGATAGAGTGATGCTCAAAAAATACCTAAGCGGTACTGACAAAGAAGTAGACTATAAAATAGGAATATATAGTGCTTGCTATAAAATTGCAATACTCATGAATCTCTGTGTACAAGCATTCAAGATGGGAGCAGAGCCATTCTTTTTCAATCAAGCAAAAAAAGAAGATGCCAAACAAACCAATGCAGATGTGATGTTGGTATTTTCTATTTTTATGTTAGCTATGTTTTTAGTGATTAGTTTATTCTTAAAATATTTTGGTCAAATAATAGGAGAAAACTATAGAAGTGGGTTGTATATAGTTCCATATTTATGTATTGCCTACTATTTATTAGGTGTATTTTACAATCTTTCTACTTGGTATAAACTTACCGACAAAACAAAACTTGCAGGGTATGTTTCTATAGTTGGAGCGGTATCAACTATAGTATCAACTTATTTATTGATTCCACATTTCGATATATTGGCAGGTGCTTTGGGCACTATAGTCGGCTATGGAGTGATGTGCTTACTATCTTATTTTATGGGGCAAAAATACTATCTAGTACCTTATAAAATTTCTAAAATGATTTTTTATTTAGTGTTTGCTTTAGCTATATATTTTGTATCAACAAATTTCATCAGTCTGTATGTAGAAAATGAAATACTCTTAATAACTATCAATGTTTTACTTATTTTGATTTATATTGTAGTGGCTTATTTTATAGATATAAAAAATAAATTGAAACCAGCTATATAATTTTTTGATATGAATTCTAAAGCAATAAAAATACAGAAGTATATAGTAGCAGTAACTTTATTGCTTACAGCGGCTAAGTTTGTCGCATATGGTATCACCCATTCCAACACTATACTTACAGATGCACTAGAGTCTATAGTCAATATTATCAGTAGTATTTTTGCATTATATAGTTTGGTGATAGCATCAAAGCCACGAGATGCAGATCATCCATACGGTCATGGCAAAGTAGAGTTTATAGCTGCAGGAATGGAAGGTGTGCTCATAGCATCTAGTGGATTTATTATCATTACAAAATCAGCTACTAATTTTTTTCACCCTACTACTATAGATCACATGTGGATAGGTAGTATCATCATCGCCTGTACAGGAATTATAAACCTGCTCATCGGTAGATATATGATTGCAAAAGGAAAAGAACTAAATAGTATAGCACTAGAAGCCGATGGCAAACATATTTATTCAGATTTTTATCTTTCAGGTTCTGTGATTGTTGGTGCAGTTATTTTGCATTTTACCAATTATGTTTGGCTCGATAGTGTCATAGCTATTGTTATATCATTATGGATTATATTTATTGGATATCAACTGATACGCAAGTCGCTCAAAGGTATCATGGATGAGGCAGATGATGATTTGCTAGCAGAGTTGATTGCTACCATCAATAAAGTGAGACAAGACAAATGGATAGATATACACAATATGCGTATGATACAATACGGACCTGTATTGCATGTAGACTGTCATATGACTTTACCTTGGTATCTTACACTTGAAGAAGCGCATCACGAAATAGATACGCTAGACAAAAGTATCAATCAACTACATCCAGGCGAACTAGAATTTTTTATACATGCAGACCCTTGTATTCCTACTTCATGCAAAATATGTACTATAAGCGATTGTAAAGTTAGAAAGGAAGCTTTTACAAAAAAAGTAGAATGGACATTAGAAACACTTTTAATCAATCAAAAACATGGCATCTAAAAAATATATTTATATACTCTTTTCTTTTTTATTGATTTTATCATCTTGCAAATTTGATAAGAAACAAAAAGAAAATATTCCTCCAACAGTTATTGAAAATCCAAAGGAAGTAATAATAGAGAAACAGGAGATAAAAAATGATAAAGTGCCAGATGAAGCCTACGAAGTAGCTAATTATGTATACGAATATAATGAAGCTCCAAAAGGATATGTAGGAGGCAGAAAATTTGAGAATAGAGAAAAGCGATTGCCTAAAACAGATGCAAAAAATAAGTATATAGAATATAAAGAGTATGATATTTATCCAAAGCAAAAAGGAAAAGATAGAGGGCCACATCGAATAGTACTGGGTAGTGATCATAAACGATACTACACGGGCAATCATTACAAAACATTTATTGAATTCTAAAAAAAACATACAATGAATAACGGGTTTTATATAGTAAATAATATAGAAAACATAACTGCTGAAGAGGGAATATTGCAAGTAGTGATGGATGGAAATCAGGTGAAAAATTTAGATGCTTTTTACAAATCATGTAATGAAGGTTTTCAATTTCCTGATTATTTTGGAGAAAATCTAGAAGCATTTTATGAATTGATAAATGACTTAGATTGGCTAGAAAAAAAAGGTTTTTATATACTGATAAAAAACTATGATGCTTGGATGAGCGAAGACATAGAAGATAAAATGATGTGTATAGAGATGCTCTATCAAACAGCTATAGAATGGCAGGAAGTGCCCAATTATGAGGGAGAAGAAGAATATAGAACAGCTACTGATTTTAGAATATATATAGACAAAAATTCATCTATACTTAATGACTTGAAGGAGATGGAAATTACTGAAGGGATGTATGTTTTATAATTTATACACTTCTACATTTCCATTTTTTACTATTAAGTTTTTCTTAAATGGAATAAGTGTTGAATCTTCACCATTGAGTAGTTTATTTGTAACTAAATATTTTGCACCAGCTTGTTTGCATACACCTACGCTCCATCCGGGTATTTGATAGCTAGTCCATCCTCTTTGATTCATAAGGTATAATGATACAGAAGTAGTTTGGTCGCCCCAGCTCAAGACTAAATCTTTTTCTGTTATTCCATTTTTTCTAAGTAGTGGAGTTATATTTTTATAGTCTTCAAAAGCATCATCCCATACAAAATCATACCTCAAATTGTCTATGTATCTTTTTGTTTTATGTACATTCATATTTATAAAAAATACTAAAACTAAAAATAATGTAAATGATATGTTCTTATTCCATTTCCAATCAAAAATGAGTAATCGTTTGTATGATAATAATACAACACTCAAAATAATAGGAGCAAATACAATTAGATAGTATTCATGATGATAGAATTGGTGACCAAAAAGCAGGTAATTTGCTGTAAGGACTAAAAGCATAGAACTACAAAAAATAGTAATCCATAAGTATTTTTTTGTTGTCGTAAAAAGTATAAATAATAATAATCCTATACATAAATATATAACTGTAAAGTCAAAGAAATAAGGCAGTCGTTCTTGTATAAGTCTTCGATAGTTTTCACTAAGTGATACTTCACTAGGTATCCATATGGGTTTTATAAAAGCTTGTATATATTGACTTTTGTTGACTATATTATATCTAATAGCATAGAGGTAAAATGCAATATTTATGAGCAGGACACTTGAAAATAAGATAATGTCTTTTCTTTTAAAAATTGGTTTTTCACTAATAGAGATTTTTAATACTTGTTCGAAAATATACATAATCATCAAACAGAAATAAATATTTAAGGCAGTAGGTTTTAATAAACCTGCAATAGTAAATAAGATAGAAGCCAATATTAAATACCTATTCTTATCGGATTCTCTACTCCTGATAAAATAATATAAGGCTATAAATCCGACTGATATTGCTGCAACATCTGGCAAGAAATTATTGGCATAAAATACAATTATTCCATTTGATAAAAGTAATAATGGTAGGAGAATGGAGATTATTTTGTCTCGTGTAAGCTTCATACTTATAGCACTTACTGCAAATAATCCCAAAATGAAGGTAGCAAAATGCATAATTCGAATATAAGATTCGTGTTCTCCAAAAAGTTTATTTAAAATAGCTGCAGGATAATAAAATAAAGGTAGTTCAGCCCACATTTTACCATCAATACCAAATACATTTATAGTTCTAGGATTGAATATATTCATACTTACATGCGTATATGTCCATGTAAAACTTGCGCCATCACATTGTCTCCATAAGTGATTGCCAAATGGTCTTAAGAAAAAGATATGATGCATATCATAATATCCACAGATAATAACAACTAATATTGCTAAAATAATAAAATGGATATTTTTTTTCATTATGTAATTGTATTCATTGATTATTATTTCTTAAAGTTCATATCAAAGCCCATTCTTTTTGATGTTTTGTGGGCAATAGTACCAGCTTGTTGTATTTTATCCAACACGGTGATTTCTTGTATTTGCTCCATAGGTGGTGCCCATAAGTCAAATTCTATACAATATAGAATTGCTATTTCTACAATATTTTCAAATATTTCTTTGGTTAAAATTTGACTACCGAAATCATTAAAAAGAAAACCCATTTGACCTTTGCCTTCTACTATAAAATGATTTTCTCTATTGATAAAAATCCTACCAATCAAATATCCAGTATCGTTTACACGCTGATATTTGAGCGAGTCAGCTAAAAAATTATAGATTTCTATCATGCCACAATAGCTATTTGCTATATCATCTTCTACATATTTACTTTTATGTATGAAATGATTTTCGTCAAAATTAAATACATTAGTATGCATACTAAAAACCAATAGGTCTCCACCTATTTGTATTTGCACCTCAAATGCACTTTCTTCTTTATAGTTTGCTGCTATATTAGTGTTTTTTTCTTTTATGCTGGTTTGAATTACATTGATGAGATCTTTAAGCTCTACTTTCAGCATTTCAAAATTATTAATAGTATTTCTAAAAATAAATTGTTTTAGAGATGCTTTGTTGAGTAGTGCATCTATAAGTATACCCGTGTTTTCTGTCATTGTATTTATTTTTTATTTAAAATATTTTCAATAAGTGCAGACTTTAGTTGTAGTTCATCCCACTCAGCTTCAGGCAGAGAATCTATAGTGATAGCTCCTCCACTCTGAACGGAAAGATACTTATTTTTTTTGTTGTATAAAATAGTACGTATTACCACATTGAAATCAAAATTATTTTCTGGAGTAAAATAGCCTATACTTCCACTAAATACGCCTCGTTTACTTTGCTCATATTGTTCTATGAGTTGCATAGATTTTATTTTTGGAGCACCTGTCATTGAACCCATAGGGAATGCTTTCTTTACTGCTGAAATATAATTTTTACTATCGCTTAGAGTCGCCACTATGGTACTGATCATATGATGCACTGTATTAAAAGTATAGATGCCAAAAAGTTCTTTTACTTGTATACTTCCAGTTTTAGCAAAGTGAGTGAGATCATTTCTTACCAGGTCTACTATCATGATGTTTTCTGCACGTTCTTTTTCACTGTGGTAAAGTTCACTTTTCAAAAACTCATCTTCTTCCTGAGATGCACCTCTTTTCACAGTGCCTTTTATTGGTTGTGATATTAATAAATCTTCATTTTTTTGTAAAAATCTCTCAGGACTAGCACACAAAATATAGTGCTCATTTATTTTAAAAAAAGAACTAAATGGGGCTTTTGATTTTTCATTTAACTCAAAAAAAGTATTGAGAGGATTTATAGTTGCATCTTCATTATACAGTTCTCTACAAAAATTCATTTCATAAATATCGCCTTCTAGTATATGATTTTTTATTGTTGCTATTTTTTGTAAATAATCTTCTTTAGCTATCCTAGATTTGAGTTGAATTGGAGAATTTATTTCCGTTTTTTCTTCTAGTATTATATTACAAATCATATCATACAGAGCTAGAGCTTCTGGATAGTTCCTATTGATAGAAAGTTTATTGCCTTTTATATAGAGCAAATATCGAGGTTCAAAAAAATAGCTTGCAGGAAAATCTAAATAATCTGGATTCGTAGATTGAAGATTTTCAACTTCGTTTTTCAAATCATAACTCAAATATCCAAAGAGCCAAGATTTTTTTTCAGTGTGAAATTTTTCTAGTTTTTCAAAAACATTTTTTTCTTCAGTGAAAATAGAAAGGCTATCTACAGCAAGCAAAAACTCATATCTAGAATATTTGTCATTGATATTATTATTGGAATCTAAGGCACAACATACACTAAAGGAATCAGCCCATTTTAATGCTTTCTTTTTAAATAGGTCAATATCACTGATTGTAAAGCTGGTTAATTCCAATTTTTTTATACTAATAAAGTAGTGTCTTTGATAATCATTTTTTCTCTATCTGGTGCGTTAGAGATAAGTGAAATAGGAACGCCTAGATAGTTTTCTATAAAGTCTAAATATTTTTTTGCATTTGCAGGAAGCAAATCAAAATCAGTTGCATCTGCTAATGAAGTATTCCAGCCTTCGAAGCTATCGTAAACTGGATATATTTTATCATTCACTATGTCATATGGAAGCTCGTTAGTTTCTTTGCCATTGTGCAAATATCTAGTACAAGCATTTATGCTATCAAAATCATTCAATACATCTATTTTGGTAATGATTAGTTTGGTAAGTCCCGTGAGCATAGATGTATATTTAAGCGCAGGCAAATCTATCCAACCACATCTACGTGGTCTACCAGTAGTTGCCCCAAATTCATTGCCATTTTTACGAAGTTTTTCACCCATTTCATCTTCTAGTTCAGTAGTGAAAGGTCCAGATCCTACTCGAGTGCAATATGCTTTTGAGATGCCTATTACTTCTTTTATTTTAGATGGTGAAATACCTAAGCCATTACATGCACTTGCAGTTACTGTATTAGATGAAGTCACATATGGATAAGTGCCAAAATCTATATCGAGCATACAACCTTGTGCGCCTTCAGCCAATATTTTTTTACCATTCTGTATATATTCATTTACAAAATATTCGCTATTGACTATTTGCAAACCTTTCATAAAATCTATTGCCTCAAAAAATTCTTTTTCATCAGCTACTAAGTCAAAATGAAAATCATATATTTTGAGCAAATTCAAATGTTTTTCTTTAAGTTTCTCATAGATGCTTCTAAAATCATTGCTCAATATATCTCCTACACGTATTCCATTTCTACCAGTTTTGTCCATATATGTAGGGCCTATGCCACGTAGCGTAGAACCTATCTTTGCACTGCCTTTTTGTGCTTCACTTGCTGCATCTAGTATTTTGTGTGTAGGCAAAATAAGACTTGCTTTTTTAGAAATATAAAGTTGTTTTTTTATATCGATGCCAGCAGTTTCAAGATTGCTGATTTCTGCTCTTAGTGTCACAGGATTGATCACTACACCATTGCCAATAAGGTTTATTGGTCTATCATGAAATACACCAGAAGGTATAGTATGAAGTACCATTTTTTTTCCACCAATCACTAATGTATGACCAGCATTAGGTCCACCTTGAAAACGTGCTACCATATCATATTGATTGGCTAATACATCTACGATTTTTCCTTTTCCTTCATCGCCCCATTGTAGGCCTAGTAATACATCTACCATATTTATTATTTATTTGTTTTTTTAAGTATCAAGTATTTTTAAAAAGTATCAAGATGTATGTATCTAGTATCAAGAATTAAGATTTTTTTCTTATTCTATATCAAATACATATTTATAACTTTTTTCTTTTATTATACTTTACTACTTTAATCTTTTTCCTTTTATCTAATGCTTAAAATTTACTATTTAAATCTTTTATCTTTTTACTTGTATCTTACTACTTGATACTTGATTCTTCTCCCGTTGCATCTGACAAGTACCACATATTCCATATAAATTCAACGAATGATGAGTGATTTTAAAATTGAGCAATTCGCCCATCATCGATTGTATTTGCTGAATACGAGGGTCACAAAATTCCACTACTTTTTTACAGTCAACACATATAATATGGTCATGTTGTTTATGTCCATAAGATTTTTCATATTGAGCTAGATTTTTGCCAAACTGATGTTTCTTTATCAAGTCACAGCTGTGCAATAATTCCAAAGTATTATATACAGTTGCTCTGCTGATATTTTGTGCTTTATTTTTTAAATCTTCAAAGAGCTCCTCAGCATCAAAGTGGTCATTTCTAGTATATATTTCCTCTAGTATGGAGAATCTTTCAGGTGTTTTTCTTAGCTGATGCGACTCCAAATGGGCAGAAAAAATATTTTTTACTTCATTAAAAATTTCTGACTGTCTGCTATTCACGGCACGAAAATAAGAGTTGCCTACCTAATAATATTATTTTTTTATACACAATAAGCTTAAATTTGTTTCGTTAAGGCAACTATAAATGCTTAAGTTCCGTTATAAAGCTAATTATCGAATCTTAAATCAATAAATTATGAAAAACATCAAATCTAAACTACTTGTATTTGCGCTGATTTTATTCAGTTCTGCATCTATTTTCGCTCAAACTTTAAATGACTATATAGATGTAGTATATTTAAAAAACGGGAGCATGATCAAAGGGATTATCATCGAACAAGTACCTGGAAAGTCATTAAAAATAGAAACAAGTGACGGAAGTCAGTTTGTTTATCAAATATCAGAAGTTGAAAAATTTACTAGAGAACTTAAACCAGTTACCACTACAACCACAACCACTACAAACCCTATGATGACTAAAAGAGAGCCAAAACCTTTCTACAGCAAAGCAAAAGGTTATTTTGGTGGTGTAGAGTTATTGATTGCTGGTTCTCCAGGTCTTAGAGTGATCAATGGATACAAATTCGGTAGATTTGGCTATTTAGGATTAGCTGTAGGTATAGAAGCTAATAGATTTAATTCATTTAACTATGCGCCATATATGAATATGTGGGGCGGAAATACACAGCCATTTGCTACATTAAACTTAGTATATGGGGGAGATATTCTTAAAAGAAAAATTACTCCTTATTATCAACTTGAGTTAGGTTATGGATTTAATTTAAATGGAAGAACTGATAGATACTATTCTTACTATGAAAATGGAGCATATTATGACTATTACTACCAACAAAGAAATATTGGCGGACCTATGGGAGGTGCAGTATTTGGTGTGAAATTTAATACCAACAAAAAAGTAAACTTCAAATTGGGCTTGAATGCTAGATGGTTTACAAATATATCTGACCCAATGAATAGCTATTCTTCATTCGCACCTTATAATTATGGAAGTGGATTTGATGTGAATGGTGCTGCAGGTATCCGTTTTGGTATCGGATTTTAATAGAAAAAGAATTCCCACTTGATAAAGCGTCGTGAAATAGTAGGCTCGCCTTTGGCGAGCCTAATTTATTTTAGAGCTATCACCCATAAAGTTTCTATCGTTTAATAATCTTAATAATCTAAAAAAATCTATTTTAAATATAAAGTGTAACAATCCATATGATGGATGACCTCGAAATAAATAAATTACAAAACAAAGGCTTTTTTGGCGTGGATTTATGCATTTTAAAAAAGTAGGCTGAGGGTTACTCTCAATTAGGCTGAAATTTAGCTTTCAGCTTACATTTTTTTAAATGAAAAAAGCCTGCAGTTTTTGTTTTTATTTATTTCGCAGTCTTGATTTTTTGTTTCTTTTTTATCAAGAAAAAAGAAAAATATAATTCTAATATAATATTGACTATTCAATGAAAATACTATCATTAATCAATTTATTCTATATGCTGTTATTAAATATTCATCGCTATAAAATCTATTGATAGTATTTTTGCATAAAATTTATTTAAAATGAGCGATTTATCTCTAAGTGAACAAGAACTAGGTAGAAGGGAAAAACTACAAAAAATACGTGACCTCGGCGTTGACCCTTATCCTGCAGCATTATTTCCAATAAGCCATCTAAGCAATGCAGCCAAAAGCCAATACAATGCTGATAAAGAAACCAGAGTAGAAGTTTCTATGGCTGGTAGAATCATGAGTGTAAATGATAAAGGCAAAGTTCTTTTTATAAAAATACTAGACAGTGAAGGACTGATACAACTATATGTAAAACGTGATGATATCTGCCCTACAGAAGATAAAACTTTTTTTGATGAAGTGGTAAAAATACTTGACCTAGGCGATTTTATTGGAGTGAAAGGATATATGTTTACTACAAAAACTGGTGAAGATAGCATACACTCTACAGAAATTACTTTGTTGTCAAAATCACTTAAGCCTATGCCGGTAGTAAAAACCGATGCAGAAGGCAATGTGCATGATGCTATCACAGACCCAGAAATGCGCTACAGACAGCGTTATGTAGACTTAGTAGTGACTCCTGGTGTGAAAGAAGTATTTGTAAATAGATCGAAAATATTTAGCACCATGCGTCAGTTTTTCAATGAGCGTGGATACTTAGAAGTAGAAACACCTATATTACAACCCATTCCTGGTGGTGCGGCTGCACGTCCATTTATAACACATCACAATACGCTCGACATGCCTTTGTATTTGAGAATAGCCAATGAGCTATATCTTAAAAGATTGATAGTTGGAGGATTTGATGGGGTATACGAATTTGCCAAAGACTTTAGAAATGAAGGAATGGACAAAACACACAACCCAGAGTTTACAGTTATGGAAATATATGTAGCCTACAAAGACTATAACTGGATGATGGAAATGACAGAAGATATGTTAGAGAAAATTGCATTAGAGCTTTATGGAAAAACAGATGTGCCAGTAGGGGATACAATAATTAGTTTCAAAAAACCGTTTAAACGTATCAGTATGTATGATGCTATAAAAGAACATACAGGTATAGATGTAAGCAATATGGATGAAACACAATTGAGAGATGCTTGTAAAAGCCTACATATACAAGTAGATAATTCTATGGGTAAAGGAAAATTGATCGATGAGATATTTGGCGAAAAATGTGAAGGCAATTATATACAACCGACATTTATCACAGACTATCCTATAGAGATGAGTCCTCTTTGTAAAAAGCACAGAACAAAAGAAGGTGTAGTGGAGCGTTTTGAGTTGATGGTCAATGGTAAAGAAATAGCAAATGCATATAGTGAACTGAATGATCCTATAGATCAAAGAGCAAGATTTGAAGAGCAAGTGGCACTCATGGAAAGAGGTGATGATGAAGCTATGTTTATAGATCACGATTTCTTGAGAGCGCTCGAGTATGGTATGCCTCCTACGAGCGGTATGGGTATAGGTATGGATAGATTGACTATGTTATTTACCAATCAATCTTCTATTCAAGATGTATTATTTTTCCCTCAAATGAGAGTAGAAAAAAACTAATTTTTACTATATTTTTTTATGATGAATAAAATATTTTCGATTATTGTTTGTTTGTTATTGCTAGTGACTATTGCAAAATCGCAGGATACTACCATTATCACCGATCCATATAGAATCACTAAATATAAACCTAGGTTTAATCCAACACCATGGGATAGTATAGCGGCTGTGGCATATAATAGATATCAATCCCAAAATGATTCTATACAAATAGCAACCATTAATAATAGAATAAAAGACGGAACAAAAGATATTGAAAATACTAAATCACTTTTGATAGATAGATGTAATATCAAATCGGTAAGTAACGATATCACTCAATTGAAAAATCTAGAATCAATAATTGTAAACAAATGCCCAGAGTTAGATTTAACTATTTTTTTAAATCAAATCAGCAGTTTACCAGCCTTAAAATATTTGGAATTAAATGGAGGAAGATATGCAGAGTTGCCGTCAAGTATTAGTTCTTTAAAGAGCTTAGAGTCTCTCAATATCAAAAATAATAAATTTAAAAGTTTGCCTACTTCATTGGCAAGTATGAGTAAGCTTTCATCATTAAATTTGTCAAACAATCCATATTTGACAGAAGAAGAAATCATCACTAAAACAAAAGATATAGCGTCTTTAGAGAATCTCAATTTAGCATACTGTCAAATTTTCGAATTGACTGAATCAATAAGTGAGTTGAGTTCACTAAAAACATTGGATTTGAGTTATAATAATTTGACTAATGTACCAGTAGCACTTAAAGATTTAAGCAAGTTAGAAGAATTAAATTTAGCTTCAAATAAGTCTATGAATCTTCCACAAGTGCTGATAAGATTAGCTGCTTGTTCAAAATTGAATTCACTGAATCTTTCTTACAATAAATTTCCATCATTACCAGAAGAAATTAGTCTAATTAAATCGTTAGAAGAAATTTATCTAACAGGAAATAATATAGCTGAATTGCCCAGTAAAATGGGTGATTTGATGAATCTAAAAAAAATAGATTATAATGTACAAGACGGTGCTATGCGAGTGAGATTGACAGAGCTTCCTTCATCATTCAAAAAATTAGTAAATCTAGAATATCTTAGTTTTTCTGGTCATGCTATTGAAAAAATAAGTACTATTCTAAAAGATAAAACACAACTAAAATATTTGGATATTAGTTTTAATAATTTAGAATCTATTCCTTCAGATATTGCTACCTGCACACAATTAACCTATTTAGATTTAGGCAAAAATAATATCACAGAAATACCCACAACTATTGATGCATTGCAAGAGTTGACTTATTTAAATCTAGATGGAAACTTTTTTAATAAAGCAGCTAAAAAAATAAAAGTACTTCCAGAAGAAATATATAATCTAAAAAAACTGGTGACTCTATCACTCAATGACAATGTGATAGCAGAGCTTAATGAAAAAATAAGCAATCTAAAAGAATTGGAAAACTTACAAGTAAGAGATAATTTACTAGCAGTATTACCATCAGGTATTTGCAATTTAAAAAATCTTAAAGTTTTAAATCTGAAAGCAAATGAATTGACTGCTCTTCCAAAAAACTTATCTAAACTCACACAACTACAAGATCTGAATGTAGCGTACAATCTGAAATTAGATTTTAATAAAGAAGTATTGACTATCGGTCAAATAAAAAGT
>CAMART010000019.1 GCA_945860705.1 Chitinophaga pinensis
TTTTTGAATTTTTTTTTGAATTTTTATCTTAAATAAAGTTCTTATCTATCTATTTCTAGTGTCTTTTAGAGTGAATACCATTGAAAAATAAAAAAATATTTTTCCAATTATCAACAAGAGTTTTAGTAACTACACTTTTGTTTACTCTAGTATACACTTTATATACTACTCTCTGAACATATAGTTAAATAAGTACTTGTAGAGGTTTCTGATTTTGTTTTTTAATTATTAATCTATTTTTTTTATTGCCATTATCCACAAAATACACATGTATATTTAGTATGTTGCTTCACATACATTTGTATTTATTCAATTTATATTATTAAATTTGATGTATCATTTTTAACCATAAATTAATTTAAAAAAATGGCAACAACAAAAAAAGCGGCTCCGAAAAAAGCGGTAGCAAAAAAAGCGGCTCCGAAAAAAGCGGCAGCAAAAAAAGCAGCTCCTAAAAAAGCAGCAGCAAAAAAAGCGGCTCCTAAAAAAAAGTAGTAGCTTAAAAAAAATAATAGTTGTAAAACTATTACTAATAAAGCCCCGCAAGTCGGGGCTTTATTATTTTATAGGCTTTTTATAGTTTTTTTTGTACATTCGAATTATGAATACAGATTCAAGACTTATAGCCTTTAGTAGACTACTCCAAATCATGGATGAGCTTAGAGAAAAATGCCCTTGGGATCAAAAACAAACTAACGAGACACTCAGACAATTGACCATAGAGGAAACTTATGAGTTGTCTGATGCGATACTAAAAAACGAATCAAATTCTATCAAAGAAGAACTTGGAGACGTGCTACTCCATATTGTATTTTATGCAAAAATAGGAAGTGAAAAAAATGAATTTGATATTACGAGTATCATTAATTCACTTTGTGATAAATTAGTTTTCAGACATCCACATATATATGGAGATACTTCTGATGATAAAGACTTACTAAAAGTAAATTCTGAAGAAGACGTAAAAAAGAATTGGGAAACACTAAAACTAAAAGAGGGAAGAAAATCTATATTAGGAGGTGTGCCACGTTCGCTTCCATCTATGAATAAAGCATATAGAATACAAGAGAAAGCAAAACAAGTAGGTTTTGAATGGGAGACCAAAGAAGAGGTATGGACTAAAGTAGAAGAAGAAATAAATGAACTAAAAGAAGCTATACATACCAGTACCAACATAGAAGAAGAAATAGGAGATGTACTATTTTCTTTGGTCAACTATGCAAGATTTACTAATATAGATCCAGATGCTGCACTTGAAAAATGCAATAATAAATTTATTACTAGATTTAATTTTATAGAAGAAAAGGCAAAACAAAATAACTTGAATATAGCTGAAATGAGTCTAGATGAAATGGATAAGTATTGGAATGAGGCTAAACTTTATGAAAGAAAAAATTAAAAGTAAATTTAGTATAGCAGGTATCTTATTATTGATATTAGGTATAATATCAATAATAGGTAAATATAATATTGCTAATAATGATGGAAATCTTTCTCAAAGTATTTATCATTTAGAAAAGTATATTGCCGACTTTGATACAAAATTTGAAATACTAGCGAATAACAATACTATTGATTCATTTGATTTTGTTAAAAACAATAAATTTATTGATGACAATAACAAAGAATATATTTTGTTATTATATAAAAATGATGAACCCATATTTTGGACCAGCAATAAAGTAAGCTTTCCTGTCAATACTAATTTAAAAAATGAAAAGTACAGTATACAAAAACTAAAAAATGTATGGTGCTATGTGATCAATCATGAATATGACAAAAACTATTCATTAGTAGGTGTCTTGCCTATAAAATATACTCAAGACATCAAGAATAACTATCTCACTGATGAATTTATAGTAAAAAATGTAGATGAAAGCTATGATATAAGTAAAAATGTAAGTTATGAAAATAGTAGAGTTAATAATAAGAATCATCAGGCCATTTTTGGATTACTGAAAAAACAGATTATAAAAAAATATAATAGTACACTGTTTTATACATTGATTAATCTATTATTTTTATTTGTATTATTTTATTTGATCTATAATATATGTGATAAACTGGCTAACTATACCAAAGAATGGGTAGCATTTCTAGTATTATGTATTTTAGTATTGGCAGTTAGGTTATTATTTTTTAGTAATTTTTGGATGTATCACCTTCAAAACTCTTCTTTGTTTGACCCTACTTTATTAGGTTCACCTATTTTTAATACCTCTCTAGGTATTTTTATAGTAAATACAATTATTTTCGGTTTAGTATCTCTATATTTTTATACTCATATCAGATTTAAGAAAGTAGCATTTGGCAATAATCTAGCTCATATATTATATGTCTTTATTTTTATTCTACTTTACTTATCCCATTTTATTCTTATATATACTTATAAAGATATAATCTTAAACTCTACAATACCACTCGACTTAACCAATATTCTAAAATTGAACCAGTACTCAATTATAGTATATATTATGTTTTCTATTATATCTATATCATATGTTATGATTAGTTATAATTTTTATAAGTCACTCAAAAAGTTAAAAGCAATAACAAATAGATCCTTTATAATATACAATTCAATTGCTATTATAGTCTATTTAATAGTGATTTTCATATTCCATTTAGATTTGATATGCTATGCAGGTATTGTAGTGATGCTTGTGTGGAATGTACTTCTTCATTTGTATTTTTCAAACAACAAACCTTTTGATAGTATATATAGTATGCTTATCATTCTAAGTTTTACTTCGTTAATCACAGCGGTATATTCAAATTATTTTCATTTTGAAAAAAACAGAAAACTCACCGAAGATGTCATTCATAAATTATCAGATGATAGAGACTATATCACAGAGTTTTCTTTCACAGATATACATTGTAGAGTTACGGAAGACCCATTTGTAAAAAGAATATTTACAAGTAAACTTGAAGGAGATAACACAAGTACTATTATCAATAGAATTTCTCAATTGTATTTTAGAGGATATTTAGTAAAGTATGATTTAGATCTACATCTTTTTGATATAAATGGAAAATCACTTATAGAGTCCGATTCAACTAACGCAAATTATTACGAATCAGAAATCAAAAAGTATGGATTTGAAACTTCTGATTTTTATCTTCACTTTATTGAAAAATCTACAGAGAATTATTATTATTCGGCATTGATACCTGTATATAATGATACCACTCAGGTAGGTAATATTTTATTCAATCTGAAACCTAAAACCTCAGCTACTGACAATTTATATCCAGAACTGCTCTTATCAAAAAACATACAAAAATCAGATGGTCTCAATGATGTAAATTATTTAGTAATAAATAATAAAAGAATACTCAAATCAAAAGGTAGTATTCCTTATGAATTTACCAATAAACTAAATTTAAATATTCCATTAGATACATTTATATGGCTTAGTGACAATGCTATGGACTATGTGGTGTATAAAACCAACGAAAGGAAATCTATTATTCTCAGTCAAGATAAAATATCATTTTTTAAATACATTACGTCGTATTCATATGTTTTAATATTATTTATTACTGTTTTTTTATGTGTTTTTCTACTTTTTGCTATTCACAATCTACTCGAAAATTTTGAGAAAAAACCTTGGCTCAATAATTCATTAGCCTTTTATGATAAAATCAATATCACGTTATTTTCTCTATTACTATTTTCATTCTTTGCTATTGCTATTATTACTACTTTATTTATCAGCAATCAGTACGAGACATCTAATAAACAGAATCTTACTGAAATAAGCACTAGTATTAGCAATCGACTTCAAGATTTTATTGTAAAAAACAATATTAATAATCCGAATAGTATTACTCTAAAAGAAGATTTCTCCTACATTATACCACAAATTTCAAATGATGAGAAGGTAGATATAAATATATATGACGATAAAGGGACACTTGCTATCAGCTCACAATTTTCGATTTTTGAAAAAGGACTTCAAGCTACTAAAATAAATCCTAGAGCTTATTCTATATTGAAAAATAAAGTGACCAATCAAGAACTACAGTCAGAATCTATAGGTAAGCTTGACTATCTTTCTTTGTACATGCCCTTGTATGACGAAAAAAATCAGTTGATTGCTTATATGAATATCCCTTATTTCTCTCAAACAAAAATGCTCAAAGATGAAATATCTAGATTTTTAGTTGCGCTCATCAATGTATATGTTCCGCTTTTATTGATTACTGGTTTACTCGCATTATTTATATCCAATTCACTTACAAAACCTCTATCACAAATAGGTAATCAGTTACGTAAAATAAGATTGGGTAAAGTAAACGAATCTATAAAATGGAATCAAAAAGACGAAATAGGTTTGCTAGTAGAAGAATACAATAAAATGATTTTGAAGCTAGATGAAAGTGCCAATGTGCTCAAGAAAAGCGAAAGAGAAGGCGCATGGAGAGAAATGGCGAAACAGATAGCACACGAAATAAAAAATCCACTCACTCCTATGAGACTGAGTATACAATATTTGCAGAGAGCTATCAATGAAAATAACCCAAATGCTCCTCAACTTACATTGAATATGACGCACACGTTTTTGGAGCAAATAGACAATCTATCAGAGATAGCTACTGCTTTCTCTTCTTTTGCTCAAATGCCTGTTGCCAGTAATGAAAAACTAGATTTAGATCATTATCTAAATTCTATTATTAATTTATTTTCAGATGAACATAATGTAACGATCAATTATCAATGCTACTCAAAACCAGCATGGATATTTGCAGATAAAAATCAGATGGTAAGCTTGTTTAATAACCTTATTAAAAATGCTATTCAGGCCTTGACTGAAGATAGGCCTGGGGTAATAGATATCTATCTAATAGAAGAATATGGCACTATCAAAACCATAATAATCGATAACGGAAAAGGAATTCCTGACGAAATTCAAGACAGAATATTTACTCCTAATTTCACTACAAAAAATTCTGGTTCAGGTTTGGGATTGGCTATCTCTAAACAGATAATAGAAAATGCTGGAGGGTCTATTTGGTTTGAATCACAAGAAAATATAGGCACCACTTTTTATGTAGTTTTACCAAAATATGAAGATATAAATAATGCTACTATATAATAAAGAAACAGAATTTCACTCTAGAATCATTGTAAATAAAATTACAGAATCTGCAGCGTTTTATCTCTCAAATCTTCAACTAACAGAGTTTGATAAAACAGAGCTTAGCAAATATGTAGTAGAAAAAAGAAAACTACAATGGTATGCAAGTAGATATACCATAAGGCTTTTGCTCAATCAAGATGAAATTATCCATTTAAATAAAGATGAATTTGGTAGACCATTTATACTTAATCACGATATTCATATTTCGCTGTCACATACCAACTCTATGGTGGTAGCAATATCTAATAATATGTATAAAGTAGGAGTGGATTTAGAGCAGATAAGAGATAAAGTAAAACGAATAGCTCATAAATTTACTACAGAAAAAGAGTGTAAATACATCACTATTGAGAACGAAAATGCTACACTTATTACAATTTGGAGTGCCAAAGAAAGTATTTATAAAATGTATAGTCAAAAACAACTCGATTTTAAAGAGCATATTCTTCTTGAACCTTTTGAATATAAAGGGTCAGGAAGCTTTAAAGCCTGGCTTTCAAAAGAAAATTTACATAAAGAATTGACGGTACATTATGTCACTCTAGATGATCATGTACTTACTTATGTAGAAGATTTGTAATTTTACATAAACAATATTACTTATTTTTTGTTAAATAAATCATCGTTAAAAATCAATAACTTACCCAATAATATGAAATCATTTTTACTTGCTATTAGTATTTTTATATGTTTTACTACTAATGCTCAAACAGGCAATATTACAGGCCGTGTTTTTGATGCTGTAACCAATGAATCAGTGCCATTTGCCACAGTGACTATTCAAAATACCACTACTGCTGTAAATACAGATACAGGAGGAGTTTATATACTAAAAGATTTAAAACCAGGATTGTACAATCTTGAAGTAAAATATATTGGATACCAAACCAAAGTACAATACGAAGTAGAAGTAACCAATGTAAAACAAGTTCAAATAGATTTTGCTCTCGAAACAGAATCAAAAAACATCACTGAAGTGACTATCACTGGCAAACAACAATTTATAAAAACAGAAGAAAGTCCATTGTCTGTAAGGTCTCTAGGACTGAATGAAATACAAAGATATCCGGGTGGAAACAGAGATATCAGTAAAGTGATACAAGCACTTCCGGGCGTAGCACCAACAGCAGTGAATAGAAATGACATCATAATCAGAGGAGGTTCGCCATCAGAAAATAAATTTCATATAGATGGTATAGAAGTACCTACTATCAATCACTTCTCTACTCAAGGAGCTTCTGGAGGTCCAACAGGTATAATCAATGTAGATTTAATAAAAGAAGTAGATTTCTACAGCTCTGCTTTTGCTACTAATAGAAATAATGGATTGAGTTCTAATATGGAGTTAAAACTTCGTGATGGAAGAACAGATAAACATGGTTTTAATTTTACTATCGGTGCAAGTGAGGCCGCTTTATCTGTAGAAGGTCCATTAAACAAAAAGAAAACGGCATCCTATATTGTATCTGCTCGTCAGTCTTATTTACAGTTTTTATTTCAAGCTCTAAAGCTTCCATTCCTTCCAACATTTAATGATTTTCAGATAAAAGTAAAAAGAAGAATCGGAGATAAACATGAGCTTACTTTTATAGGTATAGGTACATATGATAGATCTCGACTCAACTTAAAAGCAAATGAAACAGAAAACCAACGTTATTTATTAAATATTTTGCCAGAACAAAAACAAGTATTTTATACACTAGGACTTAAGTATAGATATTTCAGACCAAATGGAAGTTGGACTTTTGTGGCTAGCAGAAATATGATGATCAATGAAGCAACTAAATATGTAGATAATGATAAAACAAAAGCAAAAACAACAGATTACCTTTCACAAGAAATAGAAAATAAAGTTCGTGTAGAAAATTTGACAAGATATAAAGGATTTAAAATCACAAGTGGTTTTTCATATGAATATAGTAAATATACCAATGATTCAAAACTAAACTATACTACTGCTCAAGGACAATTTACAGCCAATGTAAAATCGCTTGTTGACCTTCATAGATTTGGATTGTTTGTACAAGCTAGTAGATCTTTTGCTCAAGATAGATTGGCTCTATCACTAGGAGTGAGAGCAGATGGAAATACATACAACAAAGATATGGTGCAGTTGTACAAACAACTTTCACCACGTTTTTCATTAGCTTATAAGTTTGCTAAAGACTTGGCATTCAATTTTAATACGGGTCATTATTATCAAACTCCACAGTATACGCTGATGGGTT
This sequence comes from Chitinophaga pinensis, assembly GCA_945860705.1. Classification (GTDB taxonomy): domain Bacteria; phylum Bacteroidota; class Bacteroidia; order Chitinophagales; family CAMDFR01; genus CAMDFR01. The sequence continues at coordinate 7,376 of CAMART010000019.1, forward strand.
ATAGAGATAATGCAGGAACCTTAGTCAATAAAAATACATTGAAATATATTTCTTGTACACACGTAGTAGCAGGCTTTGAGTACAATACAAAAGTCAATTCAAAATTGAGTGTAGAAGGATTTTTTAAATACTATAATAATTATCCATTCCTCACAAGAGATTCTATTTCTTTTGCCAATCAAGGTGGAGGTTTTGGTGTGGTGGGCAACGAACCAGCTGTATCAAACGGACAAGGTAGAGCTTATGGTGTGGAGTTTTTATACCAACAAAGATTATTTAAAGGATTTTTTGGTTCTATATCGTATACACTATTTTGGAGCGAATTTAAAAATAAAAATGGCAAATACTCTCCAAGTGCTTGGGACAACAGACATATTATCAGTGCTACATTTGGTAAAAAATTCAAACGCAATTATGAAATCGGTACCGTATTTCGTTTAGCAGGTGGCACACCATATACACCAGTAGATTCAGCATATTCATCACAAAAACCAGTTTGGAATATTACTCAATCTGGAGTGCCCAACTACAACTTGTTGAATACAGAGAGAATTGGTGTTTTCTATCAATTAGATATTCGTGCTACTAAAAAATGGTTCTTCAAGAAATGGAATTTTGAGTTGTATATAGATATTCAAAATATTACCAATGCAAAACAAAGAGCCAACCCATCACTCAGATTGGTGACAGATGAAGCAGGCAATCCATTGACAAATCCAAGCAATCCAGCATACTACCAAACCAATTTTATTCAAACTACGAATGGTACACTGTTGCCTAGTATAGGAATTATTATTGGGTTGTAGAGATAGGTTATATGCTAAGGTGGTTTAAAGCAATACCTTATTTATGGGGATATGCCAAGGGGTTTAAACCCCTTGGAAAAAGCAAACTATCGCTCGTCTCGTCTCGTCTCGTCAAAAGACGAGACGAGACGAGACAAACGATTTTTATTTATTAGTCTTTAGCTTCATTTATATAGTTATAAAAGCAATTTTTTTTATCATTAAAACTTGTATTTTTTGCAAGTTTTAATAATTTATGCATTATCTATCCCATGGCGGGTGGCACACCCGACATATACTATTTCGCCATATTAATACAAATACGATTTTTATTATAATAAATCTATAATATATTAATAGCCTAAAGCTATTTAATATTAATCACTCGTCAGAGCCGAGCGATAGAAGTTGTTACTCCACCACTATATCATACTTGCTCAAAAGTCCGAGCAAGCCTATCCCAAGGCGGGTGGCACACCCGACAAATATTATTTAGCTATATTTATACAAATACGATGTTGTGATAATAAATCTATAATATATTAATAGCCTAAATCTATATAATATTAATCACTCGTCAGAGCCGAGCTATAGAAGTTGTTACTCCACCACTATATCATATTTGCTCAATAGTCCGAGCAATCCATTCAAAGCAAATTTTGCTTTTTTGATCTTGTTTTTTTCTGGGTCAATGATATAATTATAGGATGTATTCAAGTCTACTTTTTCTAGATTGGTATTTTCAAAAATACTATTAGATAAATCACATTCACTAAATACTGATGCACTCAAATCCACTTCTGTAAAATCTACTTCATGAATGATACAATTAGTAAACGTTGTTTTCTTCATGTTTCGTTTGTAAAATGAAGAAAGATTCAATGTGCAATTTGTAAAACTTACAGCAAACAAAAAATCATTGCATTGTTCAAAATGCAATCCTAATAGTTTACAGTTGATAAAATCAACCGTTTTAAAAGAGCTTAGGTTGATTTTAGCGGTGCTTAGATTACAAGTATCAAAAGTACATTCTGTAAATGAAATATGAGATAAATCGCTAGAGCTGAAATTACAATCTTTAAAAGTGCAATTTTCATATTCGGCTTTTTCTATATTTTTTATAGTGAAATCGATTTTTTCAAATACTTCATCTTCTATATATTTTTTGCTCATGTTTAATAAATAAATAAATGGATTTCTAGATTAAATGGATTCATTTCGTCTATCAACATAGGTATATATTCTTTACCAAAATGTAAATAATACATCATGAAATTATCATATCGTTCTTGTAAAGTATCATTAGGGAATAGTTTGTTTTTAGCTTTATGTATTTGAACTAAATCATCATCACTTTTTTTCTTAAAAGCTTTATAGGTTTTTGCTTCAAGCATCGAGATGCTATTCAATATTTTTTGTTTTTCGGCTTGTACAGTAGTAGCAAGTGTTTTGTCGAGCTCACTCATTTTACTCGCTATGATATCATATTCTTCTATGATTTTATTTTTTTCAGTTTGAAAAATATTTTCTGTAGCATGACTCTTTGCAATAAATATTTTTTCTAGCTCTTGAATATTTTTAAAGATATCTTCTTTTTCAAATCCTTTTTGAGTAAATCGATTCCAGGTTTTTTCATCTATAAATAAGGTCATATCACGCATCACCAGCATAGGGAAGCTCGTATTATATGCATCAAAAATAGGTCTCAGTTGGAGCCAATAAGCTATCTCTCCAGCACCTCCTACAAAAGCGATATTTGGTAAAATTGTCTCTTGAAAAAAGGGTCTCAATATTACATTCGGACTGAAATTTTCTGGATGAGCATTTATCAAATCTATAAGAGCCTCTTTTGTAAAAGATAGCTCCGTATTATTTACTTTATAAACTCCATCCACTTCAATGATTCTTTCTCTAATACTATCCGTCAAATAAAACATATTTATTTCTCTAGGATTAGCTTGTATCGCATAATTCGATTCAAGAAATTTTAAGTTGTCTGCTATAAGTTTTGATGAAGTATTGTTTTCTATTTCTTCTATAAATACAGGGATTATTTGCTTTTTGAATGCAATATCATTTTGATCGAGCACTACAATACCATGTTTTTCAAATAAGGCATATACTAATTTTTTAGTTGCCTCAGCTAAGCTAAATCCTGATTGATAACACGTATCTATGATATCAAAAATTTCTTGGGCATTTGAAGAATCGCCCAATTGGGTTTTTAATTGTACTTTAAGTTCGTCAACTGAACTATCTAATATCTTTTTACCTACAGGTCCACCTTTTGGTGTATCCCATTCATATTTTTTATTATACAAGTAAAAATGATTTACTTCCTCTATATCATGGTCTTCGCTACCTATCCAATAAATAGGAATGTAATTATATTGTGGATTTTTTTCTTTAGCGATCTTGCAAAGCTTAATGCAGGAAGCAATTTTATGAATAAAATACATTGGACCACCCATCAATAATGGTTGATGTGCAGTACAGACCGTAAATGTATTTTCATCCTGAAGCAATTCTATCTGATTTTTTGTGATTTCAGATATATTAGTATGTTGTTTTAGCAAAGTTTCTACTAAAACGCTTCTTTGTTTTTTACTAAATAATTTATTCTTGGTAGTTTGTTCTAGATATTCTATGCTACTATCCAAAGTATATAAATTTTTCAATTTTTCGCTTTCATACAGATAATCTTGTAGAAGCTTTGAAAACAAATGTGTATTTTTATAAGCTATTTTTTCTTTAAGCATAAGACAAATTTACTATAGATATGATTGCAAACCCAATTCCGTACAAAATAGTTTCAGAAAAAATTAGTTTTATAAACAATTCAAATTAGAATTACTTCAGTTATAATCCTAACAAAGTTTCTTAGTTTTGTAAATGCAACAAATCTTACAACAAATAACATCGCTTTGTAAATCACATAATATAGATGTAAAATCTATTGATATACTTCCTGCAAGTGGCAGTGATAGAAGGTATTTTAGAATTCATACATCAGATAAAACATTAATAGCTACTTATAATGATAATAAAGTTGAAAATCATACTTTTTTTGAATTTACAAAACACTTTCAAAGTAAAGGTATCAATACACCAAAGTTGATTGCAGTATCAGAAGATAGTTTAATTTATATTCAAGAAGATTTAGGAAATGAGTCACTTCTTAATGTGTTGGAGAAAAAAGGTCATACAGACGAAACTTATATTCTGTTTCAAAAAACACTAAAAGAGTTAGCAAAACTACAAATCAAAGGCAACGAAGATTTAGATTATAATCTTTGTCTTACATCTAAAGAATTTGATAAGCAAACCATTTTTACTGATTTATTATATTTCAAATATTACTTTTTGCGTACACTCAAACTAAGTTATAATAAACAAAAACTATTTGATGATTTTGATGCACTAGCAAATTATCTTACACATACCGATGCTAAATATTTCCTAATGCGAGATTGCCAGAGTAGAAATGTAATGGTGAAAGGAGAGGAGGTTTATTTTATCGATTATCAAGGTGGTATGCAAGGGGCATTGCAGTATGATGTGGCATCGCTTCTATGGCAAGCCAAAGCAGAGCTTTCAGAAGAATGGAAAAATTCTTTATTGGAATATTATATAGATGAAGCCAATAAATTATTACCGAAACCATTAGATAAAAACATTTTCACTGCACAATACAATGGTTATGTTCTTATCAGATTATTACAAGTTTTAGGAGCGTATGGATTTAGAGGATTATTTGAACGAAAAGCTCATTTTCTTACCAGTATTCCATTAGCATTAAAAAATTTAAAATGGTTTGTAGCTAATAAAAATATCGGAATCAGCTTGAAAGAGTTTTCTCGTGTACTTGAGCTCATCACACAAGATGAAATTATCAGTCGTTTTGAAAATATAAAAGCGGATGAACAAACACCTTTAGAAATAAAAATTACGAGCTTTTCATTTTTGAAAACTGGCTATCCAGCAGATGAAACTAAAAATGGTGGTGGATTTGTTTTTGATTGTAGAGGTATACTCAATCCTGGCAGATTTGAGCCATACAAAGCACTTACAGGTAGAGATAAAGAAGTAAAAGATTTTCTTGAACAACAAACGCTGATGCCAGATTTTTTGAATAATGTTTACAATATCGTTGATATATCTGTAGAAGATTATATCAAAAGAGGATTTGATAGTTTGTGCATCAATTTTGGTTGTACTGGCGGGCAACATAGAAGTGTATATGCTGCAGAAGAAACTGCAAGACATCTAAGAAATAAATATAAAGTGAAAGTGAAAGTTCATCATATAGAACAAAAAATTTATAGTTAAAAAATTATACTAAGATGAAAGCAATGATATTAGCTGCGGGGTTTGGCACACGACTAAAACCATTTACAGACCATCATCCCAAAGCATTAGCTCCAGTGAATGGAAAATCTTTACTCCAAAGAAATATTGAGTATCTAGTTAGTTATGGATTTGATGAGATCATTATAAACGTTCATCATTTTGCTGAACAAATAATAGAAATAATAAAACTCAATAATGGATGGGGTGCCAAAGTTTCATTTAGTGATGAAATAGATGCAATACTAGAAACTGGTGGAGGGCTCAAACGAGCAAAACATTTTTTTGAAAATAGCAATGAAGCATTTGTATTGATGAATGTAGATATACTCACAGATTTGAATTTAACAGAAATGCTTCACTATCATCAACAACATAAAGCCCTTGCTACACTTGCCGTAAGAAAAAGAGACACATCTAGATATCTATTATTCAATGAAGAAAATATATTGGTAGGTTGGAGAAATGCAAATACCAATGAAGAAAAGATAGTACATGAGTCTGCTACATATTATCAAAAAGCATTTAGTGGAGTTCATATTATAGAGCCAAAAATCTTATCGCTTATTACTCAAGAAGGAAAATTCTCTATGATAGATTTGTATCTAGAATTAGCCAAAAATAATATTATAGTTGCATATGACCATAGCCATACAAAAATGATTGATGTAGGCAAACCAGAAAGCATAGAAAAAGCTGAGGATTTATTTGAGTGATAGTTAATTTTTAAAAGCCTTATTTTCTTAATTCAAAATTCATCTCGTCCTAAAACGAGACAAAATTATCTAACGCCTAGCGTCTAATTATTTTCCCCTCCGCTGCAATACTTTTGCCCTTTTATCTTCGCCAGTATCATTCCAGCCTGGAGCTAGAAATAAATATTTTAGCTTATTAGAAATTCCTTTTGTTCTAAAAAAATCTTTACTCACTGCTATCAATTCATGTGTCGCTATTTTCAATGGATTATGAGTATGTATATTTTCAGTGATACCATATTTTGGTGTATGTTCTTCTTCTTGAAAACTTCCAAAAAGTCTATCCCATATTATAAAAATACCTGCATAATTTTTATCTAGATATTTTAGTTCAGAGCTATGATGCACTCTGTGATGAGAAGGCGTATTCATAAATCCTTCTAAAAATCCTAATCTATTTATCAATTCAGTATGTATCCAATATTGATAGATCAAACTAAACTGCATCATCATAAAAATCATATATGGATGAAATCCTATAAAAACTAAGGGTATCCAAAAAACATATTTATAGATATCTTCCCACCAACCTTGTCGAAGCGCAGTAGCTAGATTATACTCTTGAGAAGAGTGATGGTTTACATGTCCTGCCCAGAGTATGCGCACTTCATGTGCCGCTCTATGAAACCAATAAAAAGTGAAATCATCTGCAAAAAGTAATAGCAACCAAACCCACCAATGAGACTGATGCCATTGTATTTGTAGAATATCATTTAAGTTTTCAGTACCTAAACTATCAACTATTCTGAATTGATAGATATAAAAAAATAAAGTAAGGTAAAGCGTTTTTGAAATAATATTGACCACCAATACACCTAAGCCCATTGAAATACTAGCCATAGCTTCTTTGAAATCATAAGCCTTGTGATAATGCTTGATGATAATAAATGTTTCTATGATAAGTGTAAGTACAAAAAAAGGTATAGCATACAATGCAGGATCTGGCACATCAAAAGGATTTAGTAGATGCATTGTATGTTTTTTTTATTAACCTCTTTTCAATTCAAACTTTTCAATTTTATTATACAAATGACTTCTTTGTATATTCAATTCATCAGCTGTTTTAGATATATTCCAGTCATTTGCTTTTAGTCTGTGCTGTATAAACAAACGCTCAAAATGCTCTTTGAATTCATGAAAATCTTTAAACTGTTCGAAAATATCTGTAGTAGATTTTTTTGTGATAGGCATAGTCACGTATTGTTGCACATCCTCTTCAGTGATTTTGTCTGCACAAAGTATCACCAATCTTTCGCACACGTTTCTAAGCTCACGTATATTTCCAGTCCAGTTATAGTTCTCTAATTCGGTAAGTGCTTTAGGCAAAATATTTTTTTTGTTTGCACCATACTCTTCACATATTTCTCTTATAAATTTTTCTGCAAGCAATGGAATATCGCTACGTCTATTATTAAGTGAAGGAACATGTATCAATATGACACTAAGTCTATGATACAAATCCAGTCTGAATTTTTTATTATCTACTTCTTCTAATAAATCTTTATTAGTAGCAGCTACTACTCGCACATCTACACTGATATCTTTTTCGCCACCTACTCGAGTTATTTTACCTTCTTGAAGTGCACGAAGCATTTTGGCTTGAGCCTCCATACTCATATCACCTATTTCATCTAGAAATAAAGTACCACCACTTGCTTGTTCAAATTTTCCTAGCTTTTGTTTTAGCGCAGAAGTGAATGCCCCTTTTTCATGTCCAAAAAGTTCGCTTTCTATTAGTTCAGAAGGAATAGCAGCACAATTTACTTCTATCATTGGTCCTTTGTTTCTGTTGCTGCGCTCATGTATCCAACGTGCCACTAGTTCTTTACCAGTTCCATTTTCACCAGTGATAAGCACACGAGCATCTGTAGGTGCTACACGCTCTATGGTGTCTTTTATTTTTTGTATAGATTCAGATTCTCCTATTATTTCTCTAGTATTACTTACTTTTCTTTTTAATATTTTCGTTTCAGTGACTAGATTGGTTTTCTCAGTTGCATTACGCACAGTGATAAGTAGTCTATTCAAATCTGGTGGCTTAGATATAAAATCAAAAGCTCCTTTTTTGGTGGCTTCTATAGCAGTTTCTATATTCCCATGTCCAGATATCATTATAAACGAAGTATCAGGTGCATGCTCTTTGGCTTTCTCAAGCACTTCCATACCATCCATTTTTGGCATTTTTATATCTAGAAGTACTACATCATAGTTATTATTCTGAATTTTTTCAAGTGCAGTAGCACCATCTTCAGCCTCATCTACTTTATAGTTTTCATATTCGAGTATTTCTTTCAGCGTCTTACGTATAGCTTTTTCGTCGTCTACGAGTAATATAGTTGGCATTTCTGTATGTTTTTAGTTAGCATTAGTTTTTTAAGTTCACTGAAAATAGTATAATATATATAAGCCGGGTTCTGTTCGTATACCGAGGTATACGCTCTGTCATTTATCTACTCTTATCATCACTGATAAGCTCTAACGACCTACCCTTCATAGTCATCAAACCTAGGCTTGATATAGGACGAACAGCCCCAAAACTATGATATATTTGGTCTTTCAACACACCAGGTTTATCCCTCTAGTATATCACTATACTACAGCGGGAGCTCTTACCTCCCGTTTTCACCTTTATCAGACCGAAGTATGAAAGTTATTTTCTGTGACACTCTCTCCACATATGCTAGCATATATGAGTAGCCGTTAGCTACGGTGTTGTTCTATGTTGCCCGGACTTTCCTCTAGATATTATTTAAAATACCTAGCGACAAAGAATATTATACTATTTTCAATGAACTATTTTTTGTTATTACCACAAAATTAATCATTATTGCATAATAAAATATACAGTTTTAAACAATTAACAATAAGTTCACATTATTTTGAAAATAAGATGGCGTATAGCTCAAGCCTTTGAATTGCTCTGGTGGCAAAGATATTTGCATACTAAAGATGAAAAAAGCTATTTGATTTGGAAGAAAAACTACTGGATAAATTTCTTAAATGAGATAAAAGATTTTTGTCAGACGGATGAAAATTCTAAAATTTTAGATTTAGGTTGTGGTCCTGCGGGTATTTATTTAGTATTTGATAAAAATGAAATAGATGCAGTAGACCCACTAATAAATTTGTATGAAGAAAAAATACCTCATTTCAAAAAAGCTAATTTCCCTCAGGTGCATTTTTTTTGTGATAGTATAGAAAATTTTACTTCATCAAAAAATTATGCAACTATATTTTGTATCAATGCAATCAATCATGTCAGTGATATAGAACAGGCTGTAAAAAACCTATCTACTTTAGCTGATGCAAATACTAAAATAATAGTGAGTATAGATAGCCATAAGTATACGCTACTACAAAAAATATTTTCGTGGATTCCAGGAGATATATTGCATCCGCATCAATATACTTTAGAAGGTTACAAAAATTTATTTCAAAAACACGGATTCGAAATTCATTTTGAAAAAAAGTTAAAATCAGAAATGATTTTTGATTATTGGGTTTTGGGTATGCGAAAAAGTAATTACTCCCCTAAAAATAAATAATTAGTTAATTCTAAAACTCTATTTCTTGTGATTTCTGTTTGGTATCTAGCACTTATAAATTTCCAAATTAAACCATTCTAAAAACTTAAAACCTGAAGCCGTTAGACAGGCTTTGAACTTACAACTTTATAAACTCATCATTCAATCACGCCTTGGCGTGACAACATTTATAATTCAAAATTCATAACATAGTCTTCCAATAAAAATTTATCCAATGGAATATCTATAGTTTCTATAATTTGAAATCCTAATTTTTTGTAAAATGCAATTGACTCTGTGTTGAATCTATTTACATTTAATTGTACCGATATTGCATGCTGTGATTTTGCTTCTGATATTATTTTTTCAACCAGTTTTTTACCAATTCCTTTTCCTTGAGCTTCTATACTCACGTAGAGTTTTGGTATCTTCACTATATCTTTATCTAATTTCATAGACACAAAACCAAGTGGCATTTCATTTTCTTCATATATAAAAAAACTATGTCCATCCTGCATTTGCTGTGAGAGTGCATTAGCACTATACATCAGCGCATACATATATTCTATTTGTTCTTGAGATATTATTTTCGAATAATGAGCTACCCATACTTTATCGGCTATTGCTATTATTTTTGGTATATCAGCTATCGTAGCTTTATATATATTAGCTGACATCGGTGCTTAGATTCCGTGTAGATTTTTATGACCAAAGAAATTTCTTAGTGCATAAACAGATAGTAAAATCCACCCAGTAATAAAAAGTAAACCACCTATCGGTGTGATAGGTCCTAAGATACTTACAGGCATATCTATAGCTGGACTCAAAGCTAGCAAGTACAAAGAGCCAGAAAAACAAATGATACCAGAAAAAAACATCCAAAATGCCCATTTGATCATACGAGAAGGTTTTTGAGAGGCGAGCAGGTGACAAGCTACCAATGCAAAAACATGATAAAATTGATACGTAACCCCTTTATTAAATATTTCTACATAGTAAGGTTCTACCAATCCTTTTAGACCATGAGCACCAAAAGCACCTATGGCTACTGCTAGAGCACCCATTACACAAGCGATAAATAAAAATATTTTTTGCACTATATAAAGTTTATGTTGTTACTTAAAATTGAAAAGAATTCAGCTCTTTTCATTTACAAATTTAAGATATCTAAAATGAATAAGGCATGAATAAATATTAACTTATTGAATTATCTATTTAATCCAAAATGATCTCTGCGAATTAGGATATTGTCATTGAATAGTTTTATCTACAAAACAAGCATACTTATATGCTTGGAATAATGCTTCATTAAAATGGTGTGGCAGATAAATTGACTAAATAGATAAATAATGACGCCACACCTTATTTTAATGGGCATAAGTATGTGTAGCTTTTGTGATAAAAGGATTCAAAGACTTGATTTTTTCCTTCTTTTTTATCAAGAAAAAAGAAGTCGCCAAAGGCAAAAATGCGTATATCCTATTGTATTTTCTTATTTGCAAGTAAATTATAGTCTAAATGCGTAATCTAGTAAAAAGATTTATTCAATTGCAATAATTATAGATAAAATGTAGTTTAAATGGATATTATAATTACTAAAATATTCTACCATTCGATAGCCTTCATATTATTTTTTATCAAATATTCATTGCACAATAAAAAATGTTTATTACCAAACCACAAACCTCTATTGGCACTCATTGGAGAAGGGTGTCCGCTAGCTAGCACAAAGTGTTTAGTACTATGGATAAGTTTGCTTTTTTGCTTTGCATAGTTGCCCCAAAGCATAAAAACCACTTGAGTTTTTGATTGGCTGATGGTTTTGATAATTCTATCTGTAAAAATCTCCCAACCTTTGCCCTGATGCGAACCCGCTCGATGCGCTTCTACAGTAAGCACCGCATTGAGCAAAAGCACACCTTGCAAAGCCCATCTCTCCAGATTGCCTGATAAGGGAATCGGAGCATGTGTATCTGTAGCTATTTCTTTATATATATTTTGGAGGGAGGGTGGTATGGCTATACCATCATTTACAGAAAAAGCCAATCCGTGTGCCTGACCCACATCGTGATAAGGGTCTTGCCCTATGATAACTACTTTTAGTTTACTAAGTGGACAAAGCTCAAATGCGTTAAAAATCTGATTTTCAGGAGGGAATATACTTTTTCCTAGTGTTTTTTCAGTATCTAAAAAATGCTGTAAATTTCGATAATACGCCTGCTCAAACTCTTTGTCTAGAGCATCTGACCACGATTTATCTTTTATTTTTATGATTGACATCCATGATAATTTTTATCAAATTTAAATTTAATACATGCAATTCAAATTTTTTTTTATAATTTTGCACTCCGTTCAAATAAAAAATATGTTCTCTTAGCTCTCACGCCATGGCGTGAGGATAGAGCAACGAAAATGTTCTCTTAGCTCAGCTGGATAGAGCAACTGCCTTCTAAGTAGTAGGTCAAAGGTTCGAATCCTTTAGGGAACGCTTACAAATCCAAAGCCTTTATTGTGTAAACAATGAAGGCTTTTTTGTTTTTACTAAAAATATTTTTATTAATTTTACTAAAATGGAAATTGACACCTATATAAAAAAAATAATCACACAAGCACCGCTTTGCTAATGCTTGCGCGAGAGCGGGCTAGATAAAAAAACATTTGTAATGTTTTTAAATATAGTAATTTAGATTTTTGATACTTGAATTTATAAAATTCAAAAATATTTGTGGTTCGACATGCGCAAGCTAACATGTCGAACAGCGTTAGTTTATAACTCGTACCAAAAATAAACGCACCAATAATCAATGCAAATTTCTGCTCCATGGTTTGTGGTACACAAACAAATATTATACTTCCATTTTTCTTTAACATATTTTAAATATTTCAACTTATGGAATAAGTGTTTTTTATAATCTAGATAGAGTTCTCCCAATTACAATTATTAATTAATTAAAAACTCTATTTATTATGAAAATTAGAAACTTCATTATTGTTTGCTTATTTCTTGCTATCAGTATTCCATCAGCATTAGCTATTATTTATTATTCAAAGACAGGTTTTTCAAAAGCTATCTTCTCTAAAATCCCAATAAAAACAACAACTCCACCTAAAGCAGTACCACTGCCAAAACCAAAAGTTTGTGTTTTTAAAACCATAATGGGTGAAGAAAATTCCGATTCGTTTTTTATATATAAGACTCCTGAATCTGCTACCAGTGCTATGACGAACGGACTAGCTTGGATGGTGAAGGCACAAAATAATGATGGTGGTTGGGGTGCAGGCTCTCACTACAGCCAAGATATAAGAGACCCACATGCAGTGAGCAGTGACCCTGCTACTACAGCTATGGTTTGTATGGCATTGCTACGTTGCGACAATCAATACAAAGCAGGAAAGCACGCCACTCAACTTCAAAAAGGCACAGAGTTTTTGATAGCTCAAGTAAATGCTACTCCAGACAATCAAATGAACATCACTACACTTACAGGTACACAACCACAAATAAAACTTGGCGCAAATATAGACGTGGTGCTTACTTCACAATATCTGACCAATCTACTCGATCATATACAAGGCGATGCACAACTCAACCAACGAGTGAAAACTAGTATAGATAAATGTGTGAAAAAAATACAAAACAATCAAGATGTAGCTGGTAAAACTAATGGTGGTGGATGGGCAGGTGTATTGCAGTCTTCTTTTGCTACCAATGCGGTAGAGACTGCAAAAGCAAAAGGTATCAGTGTAGATGATGTAAAATTGGATAAAGCACGCGACTATCAAAAACAAAATATGGACGCAAGTACTGGAACTAGCAAAACCGAAGATGCTGCAGGAGTAGTTTTATACTCTGTATCTAGCTCTGTAAGAAGTAGCGCAAAAGAAACTAAAGAAGTGAATCAAGCTATGGCCAAAGCAATCAACGAAGGGAAAATATCTAAGGATGCGGAAGTAAATAATAAAACGCTTCAACAACTTGGCTATAGTGATAGTGAATCTGAAAAATATGTAGCAGCATATAAAATAAATGAAGCAGCAAAAAATCAAGTGATGAGAGAAGATGTAATGAATGGGTTTGGAAATAATGGTGGTGAAGAATATTTGAGTCACTTGCAAACAGGCGAATCATTTGTGATGGGTAGAGATAATGGTTGGAAAAAATGGTATGACAATGTAAGCGGAAAGCTCATCAGTGCACAAACACAAGATGGAAGCTGGCAAGGACATCACTGTATTACAAGTCCTGTATTTTGTACAGCTACTTGTTTATTGATACTTTCTATTCAAAATGATTTAGACAAATTAGCAAAATTGTAGTTTAGGTTTTTTCATAGGTAGTTTACACCAAGTACGAAAGTGCTTGGTGTTTTACTATTAATTATTGTTAAATAAATATCCTGATATATTATTACTACTAAATAGTTCGTTAATTGAAAATCCAAAACCATCAAACCAAATATAATGACACGTTCTAAAATTATCATTACCATTTTAGTTTTTACCATACTTAGTGTATTAGCCACTTTACCTTTTACTAGATTAAAAGGACTCATGCCCGGCTATCATACTTTTGTTTATACTCCTGAAAAATATGAGGATGTAAAAACATCGGTACAAAGCCAAAACAAAAAAGATTTAGCATATATCATTGATAAAAAACTATTGCCTTATTGGCTGGGCACTACATGGAATTTTAATGGCACTACTCAAGTACCAGGTGAAGGAAGTATTGCCTGTGGCTATTTTGTAACAACACTTTTGAGAGATGCAGGTGTGAAACTAGAGAGAGTAAAACTAGCTCAAATGGCTAGTGAAGACATGATAAAAATTCTTTGTAAAAAAGAGCATATAAAAAGATATCACAATACTGGAATTAATGATTTTGTAAGTAGTGTAAAAAAACAAGGTTATGGTTTGTATGTTGTAGGATTAGACTTGCATACTGGCTTTGTACTTTGCGATAGTGCTTCAGATGTATATTTTATACATTCGAGTGGTATACCTCCCTATTGTGTAGTGAAAGAAGCGGGACTCACATCACCTTTACTTATCAATTCGGCTTATAGAGTTTTAGGCAAATTATAAGTTGTTATTTTACATCTACTCCCCAGCGAGCTATAGGTTCTGCTTGTTGATGGCTAAAATCTTTTTGTAAAAATTTGTGATATGCAGCTATTGCTATCATGCCTGCATTGTCTGTACAATATTGAAACGCAGGAATGTAGGTTTTGAGTTGATGTTTTTCTCCAGTTTCTTCAAGCATAGCTCGCAGACCACTATTGGCAGATACTCCACCTGCTATAGCTATATGTTTTATCTTTAATTCTTTGGAAGCTCTTAGTAGTTTTGATATCAAAATAGAATTGATTCTATACTGAATAGAAGCACATAAGTCTAGTAGATTTTCTTCTATGAAATTTGCATTTTTAGCAACTTCTTTCTGAATAAAATAAAGCACGTTAGTCTTCAAGCCGCTAAAACTAAAATTGTATGATTCGGTAGCTGGGAAAGGAAAAACGAATTTATCTTTATTACCTTCTTTTGCATATTTGTCTATCAGCGGGCCTCCAGGATAGGGCAACCCAAATATTTTGGCTATTTTGTCATATGCTTCACCAGCAGCATCGTCTTGTGTTTCGCCTAGCAACTCAAAATCTAAATAATCTTTTACTAAGACCATCTGTGTATGACCACCAGATACCGTCAAACATAAAAAAGGAAATGCAGGTTTGGGTTCGTCTATAAAATGAGCAAGTATATGTGCTTGCATATGATTTACTTCTATGAGTGGGAGTTTTTTGGGCAATGCAAAAGCCTTTGCAAAACTAACTCCAACATGAAGCGAACCAATAAGACCAGGACCTCTAGTAAACGCTACTACATTGATATCGTCTTTGTTAATACCTGCTTTTTTGATAGTAGCTTCTACTACAGGCAGAATATGTTGCATATGTGCCCTAGATGCAAACTCTGGAAATACACCACCATAAGCAGCATGTACAGTCTGCGAAGCAGTGATATTGGCAAGAATATTGCCATCTATACAAATAGCGGCAGAAGTATCATCACAAGATGATTCTATAGCAAGTATACAAGTTTTCATAATCAGGGTATAAAAGTAGAAAAAATAGTTTGTATTACTAATTTGTATAGCTTAGATACTTATTTAGTAACTTTGGTGTTTATATTTTATGGCAAAAAAAGTAAAAAGAAAAATATTGGGATATGGTGCTTTGAGTATCGTATTGCTTTTTATTGCCTTTTTGATATTGATTCAGTTTTCTAGTTTTCAAAGTTTTTTGGTAAAACAAGCTACGAGTATTTTGTCTGACAAGCTCAATACCGAAGTAAAAGTGCGAAAGGTTGAATTATCGTTCTTTAGTCATTTTATACTTAGAGATGTATATATAGCAGATGACAATAAAGATACGCTTGTCTATATAGAAAAAATAGATGCCAATCTCAACAATTTTCAATTGCTGAATAAAAAGATAGGTATAAAAAATGTAAAGCTATACAACACACAAATAAGCATCGGATTAAAAGAAGACGGATTTGTTTCTATCACCAATCTTTTAACAAAACTAAAATCGCCCAATAACACCGCCAGAACAAACGCAACTAATAAAGAAACTTGGGATTTTTCGTTTGGTGATTTAGATATAGAAAAACTAAAAGTAAATTACAAAGACAATTATAACAAACAATATTTAACAGTTCAATTACCAAAAGCAAATTTTTCTGTAAATAGTTTAGATTTAAAAAATAAAAAATGCGACATCAATGAAGCAGTACTCAATAATGCAACTATCAGTTATGTAAAAGAAATAAACCCTCGCAAAACTGATTCTATTACTTCACATAACATACATTTTTTAGGAGAGTTTTTATTGTCTTATAGCAAAATACAAATCACCAATTTTACATTTACCTATAACGATAAAAACAAAGCAATCAGTAATGAAGGAATTGATTTCTTTCATATGGGAGTAAGTGATATAAATATTTTAGTAGAAAAAGGAAGAATAGACCATGATACTATTTTTGGTCAAATTCAAAAATTAGCTTGTTCAGAAAAAAGTGGTTTTAAATTGAATAACTTGAAAGGTGATGCACGTGTATCTACTTCAGATATTACTATAAACAACATGTTGCTTACAACACCTAATAGTGAGTTGAAAGATTTTTTGCAGATGCGATACGATTCATTTCCAGATTTTAAAAATTTTATTGAAAAGGTAAAACTCAGTGTATCCTTAAATGAAAGTAAACTAAGTTTGATTGATTTAAATTATTTTGCAAAAAATAAAATGGATAAAATCAAACATAATATTTTCAATATAAGTGGTACAATACAAGGCAAAGTAAAAAATATTAAAGGAAAAGATTTGAAATTTACTACTGGCTCAAACACTATGTATGAGGGCAATATAGCAATGACTGGTTTGCCCAACATAAAAGAAACAGTAATAAGTGCGGATATCAAAAATCTAAAAACCAATGCAATTGATATAAAGCGAATCTATCCAAATTTTACGTATCCTCCTCAATTGCAAAAACTAGGCAATGTAACTTATAGAGGTGAGTTTGATGGATTTGTATCCGATTTTGTAAGCAATGGATATATCACTACTGCTATCGGTAATGCACAGACAGATATAAATGTAAAGCTTCCTCAAGGCGCACCAATAAATTACAGTGGCCATATCATCACAGAATCATTTGATATAGGTGAATTGATTGATAAAAAAGAACTACTCGGCACTATATCATTAGATGCAAAAATAAAAGGAAGTGGAGTCAAATTAAATGACTTAGATGCTAGATTTGATGGGATAGTACAGCAATTAGAATTTAAAAATTACAACTATAAAGATATCAATATTGATGGCACCTTCAAACAAAGAGAATTTAAAGGAAACTTAACTATCAATGATAAAAATGTAGATTTAGAATTTAAAGGAAAATTAAATTTAGATGGAGCTACACCTTCCTACAATTTTGATGCAGACATAAAAACTATAGACCTTCAAGCACTTAATATTTCCAAGAAAAAAATCATATTAACAACTAAAACATCTATAAATTTTAAAGGTAAAAAATTAGATGATTTTAATGGAGATATTTATCTCAATGATTTGATAGTGCAAACAGATAGTTATACGATTCCATTAAATAATGTACATTTAAATACCTATACGGACAATGTTGGGGTGCGATTTTTTGATATTACATCAGATATTTTGAAAGCTAATATTAGTGGAACTTTTAGTTATGCTCAGTTGCCTACTATGGCTCGTGCTTTTATCAATAGATATAGCCTAGAACCCAATGAAAGATATAGAGATTCTATAGGGAATGCCAATCTTGCTTTTAGTGTAATTATTTATGACCCAGGTTCGTTGACTACTATCATCAATAAAAATTTTAAACTAATAAGAAATACTGCTATTTCAGGGACTATAGATGCAAGAAACTATAAAGTAAATATAGATGCTACTGTTCCAGAACTGACCTATGGTAAAATAAACTTAAAGCAGATAAAACTAAA
The DNA here is from genome assembly GCA_945860705.1 of Chitinophaga pinensis. Lineage (GTDB taxonomy): Bacteria > Bacteroidota > Bacteroidia > Chitinophagales > CAMDFR01 > CAMDFR01. The sequence continues at coordinate 25,338 of CAMART010000019.1, forward strand.
ATTGAATAGCAATGGTGACCAATTGACAATAGATGCATCGCTGGGAAGATTGAACAATAAAGATAGTCTGCTATTAAAGAATACAATATTTGCGGCACAATACAATGATGCAAATAAATTTAATTTCACACTCACATCGAGTACAGATACACTTGCAAATAGAGCAGACTTAAATGGGAAGCTTGGATATACCCTGAAGAGAGTGGAATTAGAACTGGAAAATTCTAATCTTTTTGTAAATAACAAACAATGGACTTTTCTACCAAACAATAAAATAGTTTACTCAAAAAATTATTTGCAAACTACTAATATCATTCTTCATCAAGATGATAAAGATATTTACTTCACTACTACACATCCAAATGACAGCACAACAAATATAGAAGTAGATTTGAATAATATCAGTATGAAAGATGTATCTAAACTCTTTGATAAATCTAAAAATAATTATTTTGGTAAAGCTGATGGCGGTATAGAAATAAAAAATATTTTCAAAGTTCCTACTTATTTATTTAATATTTATATCGCTAATTTAGGTGTGAACAATGATACAATCGGCAATCTTTCTGTATATAGTAATATATTAGATTTTAAGAGCAAAATTCCAATAGAAGCTAAGTTGGTAGGTAAGAAAAATGATATAAGTGTCACTGGATTTTATGAACCCAAACCAAAAGAAAGTAATATAGATTTAGATGTAAAAATTGCAAAATTTGATGTACCAATAATTAACAACTATTTACAACTTTATGTGACTGAAGCTAAAGGAATGATGTGGGGTAAAATAAAAGTAAGTGGTACAGATAAGAAACCAGTTTTAAATGGGTTTATTAATTTATTAGATTGTGAAGCTACCGCAGCTTATATCAATACTCGATATAAATTGAAAAATGAAATGGTGCGATTTAAAGAGAATGAGATAAATTTAGATAACGTCACGCTTAGAGATGAAAATGATAGTACTGCATTGGTAGGTGGAGGTATCAGACACAATTATTTTAAAGATTTCTTTTTTGATATAAATATCACTTCCGATCAAATAAAAATGCTGAGTACGACCGAAAAAATAAATCCAATATACTGGGGAGATATTTATCTTTCAAAAGCTACAGCACTATTTCAAGGACCGCTTAAAAATATAGCAATAAAAGTAAATGGCGCTACTGCAAAGAACTCTAAACTTACTATACCAATTCGTACCACAGCAGAGACTAATTCATATAGCTTTTATCGATTTATAAATTTTGAGGATACTACTACAGGTATAATTAAAAAACCAAAACCAAAAGCTTTGGTAAATGTAAATATAGATGTAGATGTGACTGAAGATGGTGAACTCACACTAATACTAGACCCTACTAGTGGTGATAAAATAAATGTGCGTGGTAATGGAAATATGAAAATAGGATTTAATGATAATGATCAACTGATAGTTCGTGGAGATTATACTATTTCTCAAGGTAGTTATTTATTTACTTTGCAGAATATAATCAATAAATCTTTTGCAATAGATAAAGGAAGTAAAATCACTTTTAACGGAAGTGTATATGATGCAATGCTAGATGTAGATGCTGTATACAGCATTCGTACTTCTACATATGAGTTGATACAGGATATCATAGCAGGAAGTGATGCTAAAAAAAATGTAGCAAGTAGAAGAATTCCAACTAATCTTTATCTATTACTAAATGGGCCTTTGAGCAAACCATATATTGGCTTTGATATAAAAATGCAAAATGTAGATAATAGTATACTACAAGATGTGGAAACTAAACTAAATATACTTAGAACCAATCAGCTAGAAATGAACAAACAAGCAGCTTCATTAATAGTAATAAATGGATTTACTAATAATACTGGAACTAATACAGCATTGGTTTCAGAAGGAGCAAAAAGTACTATTACTGAGTTTTTATCTACTCAAATATCTAGTATTTTCAGTAGACTACTAGGTAATTTTGTTAATGGAATAGATGTAAGTCTGCAGTACAAAAACTATAACAATAGTGATAATGCCACTACACTTAATGGAAATGATGTAGCCTTTGCTGTAAGGAAAGGATTTTTAAATAATAAGCTTTCTTTAAACGTAGGAGGCAATTTAGATATTGGACAAAGAAATACACAACGAGTAAATAATTTTAATAGCGACTTTACTCTTGAATACCAACTTACCAATGACGGACGTCTTAGACTAAAAGCCTACAACAGAGCTACTCTAGGTACACAGCTTGCAGATCAATCTTTACAAAGTGGGAATTTCAATAGTACCGGAGCCGGTATTAGTTATAGGGAAGAATTTGATAATTTTGCTGACCTAGCAGAGCAATGGAGAATCAGAAAAGAACAAAGGAAATCTAGAAAACAATTCAAAAAGTACAATACTTCCAAATAAATAATACTAGTTCCTATAAAAATTGTTCAACTATATAAATAAATTCTTTTGGTTTTTGTGCATGTAGCCAATGACCTGCACCAGCCATTGTTTCTAGTTTTGCTCTTGGAAATAGCTCGTGTATATACTCCCAATCTTTATTTTGTATATACTTAGAAAGCTCACCACGTATAAATAAGGTTTCTCCTTCAAATACTTTGTTATTGATATCAAAACTTAAAATATTTGTATAAGATTTTTCTATGCTTGAGATATTATATCTCCAGCCAAATGAATTATCCTCTTTTCTATAAAGACCTTTCATCAAAAACTGAACTACATTATTTTCCTTCACATGCTGTGCTATTATATTTTCAGCATCAGTTCTATTTTCAATCGACTCTATAGGCACAGCATTGAGTGCACTGAAAACATCATCATGATGTGCCGTATAATTTATCGGTGCTATATCAGCTACGATTAATTTCTCTACCATTGCTGGATGATTTAGTGCCATGTACATCACTATTTTTCCTCCCATACTATGACCTATAAAATTCGCTTTTGATATAGATAAATGTTGCATCGTATCTACTACATCTTGCACCATAGCATCATAAGTAAAATTATCATCATGCTCAGAACGTCCATGATTACGCATATCAAGAGTGATTACTTGATGTTTTTGTCCAAGATATTTTGCTATACTTTGCCAATTATCCAATGAACCTAATAAGCCATGAATAATAATTAATGGAAAACCTTCTCCATATATTTTTGAATTTAATACCATAGTGCAAAACTATTATTTACATTTTAAATTTATTAAGTAAATATTATGAATCTGATATTATGTATCAGAATATTTTAAATTCTCATAAATTCATCTTATTTTTGATACATCACATTTTAGAAATAAGAAGCATTGAAAAAACTATACTTTATTTTATCATTATTGATTATACTTTCAAATTCATCATTTGGTAGTGGTGAATACCAAAGTGTAGGAGCAAGACATATGGGATTGGGCAATGCATCTGTTACGTTTAGTGATGTTTTTGCTACTAATTATAATCAAGCAGGTTTAGGTTTTTTAGAAACTATTTCTATCGGAGCAAGCACAGAATTGAGATTTGCAAATGCAGGCATATACAATAGCAATTTATCTGTGGCTATTCCTACCAAAAAATTTGGAACTTTTGCATATGCATGCAATTTTTTTGGAGATAAAAATTACAACGAAATACGCACAGGAATTGCTTATGGAAAAGCATTTGGCAAAAAATTTTCTATCGGTCTTAGATTTGATTATATGCGAGCTGGTATAGCTACACTTGGCAGTAAAAACGCATTTTCATTTGATTTTGGAGTGCAGTATAAAGTATTGCAAAACCTTACACTAGGAGCTCATATTGCCAACCCTTCTCGTTTCAAACTAGACGCACAAAAATATAACGAACGATTTGCTACTGTGATGCAAATAGGAGCTAGATATACAGCCTTCAAAAAGGTAAGTGTTTGTGCTGAGTTTGAAAAAGATTTAGAGCATAAACCAAATTTTAAATTCGGTGTAGAATACAATCCTATATCTATTTTGTATCTCAGAGCAGGGGTAAATACACAAGCGCTTCAAGCTTCCTTTGGAGTAGGTATTCAAACAAAAGGACTGAACATAGATATAGCAAGTATGTATCATCCTCAACTTGGATTCTCCCCAAGTATTTCTTTATCATATAATATAAAGAAGCTTGAAAAATCTAAAGAATAATATTATTTTTTCATTAGTAATGTTTTTACTTCTAGTAAAAGCAAATCAAACTCATGCACAATCAGATAATATTGATGAAGATGATATCAAACAGACTATTGAAAATACTACATCACAAAGTGATAATAGTGATTTTGATTACAATACAGTATTAGAAGAGCTCAAAGAGTTTGCAAAAAAACCAATCAATCTAAATAAAACTGATGCTCAAGAATTGTCAGATTTAGGTCTATTGACTCAAGTACAAATTGACAATCTATTGCTATATATAGAAAAATATGGTAAACTTATCTCTATATATGAATTGCAGGTGATACCCAATTTAGATGTATTCTCCATCAAAAAAATCCTTCCATTTATCAAAGTAAATAATGAGCTCGATGATGTTCATGTAAAAACAAAAAACTTAATATTCAAAGGAGATTATCAGTTATTTGTAAAGTACCAACAAGTATTAGAAAAGGCCAAAGGCTATATGAAACCTGAAGAGGGTGGGAGTGAAAACGGATACTTAGGTAGTAGATATAAATTGTATACTCGATTTAGATATAATTATGGTTCAAAGCTTTCTTATGGCTTTACAGCAGAAAAAGATGCTGGAGAACAATTTTTCAAAGGCACTCAAAAAAGAGGGTTTGATTTTTATAGTGGACATTTATTTTTGAGAGATGTAAGTGTTTTCAAAGCAATCGCACTAGGAGACTATACCATCAATATGGGACAAGGATTGATCATGTGGACTGGATTTGGTTTTGGTAAGAGCCCTATAGTGATGAATGTAAAAAGGCAAAGTAGAGTAGTGAGACCATATACTTCTGTAAGCGAATTTAATTTTTTGAGAGGTGGAGCTTTTACAATAGGAATCAAAAAAAATATAGCTATCACTGCTTTTGCATCATATAAAAAAGTAGATGCAAATATTTCTCAATTCGATTCTACTCAGTCACAAATTTTTGAAGTGAGTTCATTACAGTTGAGTGGATTTCATCGCACCCTATCAGAAGTGGCAGATAGAGTAGCTATAGGTCAACTCACTACTGGCGGCACTTTTGCATTTACAAAAAGAAAATACCATATCAATGCAAATGTTGTCTATACAAGGTTAAGTGCACCACTTACATCAAGAGTTTCTTTATACAATCAATTCGATTTTAGAGGCAGAACATTACTTAATGCATCTATAGATTATCACTTTATAGTTAAAAATTTTCACTTTTTTGGAGAGGAAGCTATCAGTCAAAATGGAGGATTTGGATTGCTCAATGGAGTTTTGATAGGTCTTGGTCCGAGTGTAGAAATGAGTGTAGTACATAGATATTTTTCAAAAAACTATCAAACAATTTATGCTAGAACTTTTAGTGAAAGCACTACACCACAAAACGAACATGGAACCTATGTAGGTATTTCTATAAAGCCAAGTAGAACGATAAAAATAGATGGTTTTTTTGATTGCTTTAAATTTCCTTGGCTACGATTTTTGGTGGACAAACCTACTTCAGGATATGAAGCATTTGTGCAGCTCAATTATATACCTTCAAAAAAAGCATCGATGTATGTAAGGTATAGACACACTCATAAAGAAGTAAACTTGAGCAACAATACTGGATATTTCAATGAGCTCGTGCCTAGAAAACAAGACGCCCTTCGTTTTCAATTTGATGCCAAAGTGACCGATGCTATTAGTTTAAGTACTAGAGCAGAAGTCAGTTTTTTCAAATTAGCAAATTCACCCCTAGAAAAAGGTTTTTTAATCTACCAAGATATTAATTATAAAGCATTGAGTTTTCCAGTTTCATTTGGTGGAAGATTTGCGCTGTTTCAAACACAAGGATTCAACACTAGAATCTATGCATACGAAGATGATGTGCTATATTCTTTCTCTATACCGGCATATCAAGGCAGAGGAATGAGATATTATATCAATGCTCGATGGACTATCTACAAAGGAATTGACCTTTGGCTCCGTTTTTCTCAAACATATATCAATGATAGCAAAACAATTGGCACGGGATTGGATGAATTACCTAAAGGAACTAGATCTGAAATAAAAGCACAAATAAGATTTAAGTTTTAGTAATTTTATAACAAGTAAAAAAAAGTAAAAACAGAATGGCAGATACAGCACCAAAAAAACGTAGTGGTAAATTATTATTAATCATAGGAGTATTGGCATTTATCTATATGTTTATACCAGAACCTACAGATGTTATTCCGGGGTTTGGATGGATAGATGAGTTGTTTGCTGGTGGAGTGAGTTTCTCTACTATACTAGCATGGTTAGTAAAAAACTATTTTAACAAAAGAGCAGAAAAAAAAGCTGAAGAAGAAGAAGTGAAAAAACAAACTATCATAATCGAAGATAAAAGCAAATAAGGTTTTCCAAAGATTATATCTAAAGCTATCCAATTTGGGTAGCTTTTTTTGTACAATAATATTGATAACATAGCCAATATGGATAAATTAATCAATAAGTATTAGGCAAGATTGAATAATTTTCTTATTTTTGAGTATTAGTATAAAAACTTAAAACTTAACATATGAAAAGAAGCTTACTATTACTCAGTTTTTTATTGTCATTCAGTGCAATAATTTTTGCACAAAGTAATACAGTTCCAGATAAATGGTTGGCATTAGTCAATTATGCCAATTTGAAATATAGCGAAGTAAAGACACAATGTCCTCATTTCCCATTCTATGACATTAATACAAAAGATGTAGATTTTACAAGCCTTAGACAAGCATGGCAAAATAAATATAGCAAAGAAGTGAGTGCTTTTTTGGCTATACCAAAAATCAAAAATTTAAATCCTTCATTAGTAGATTTAGAAATAAAAAAACTTGGAGAAGAAAATACTACAGTCAAATTTGAACATACTTACTGGAATATGTTTTTGAAAAGTGGACTATCGGCTGATGAAATTAGCAAATTTGCACCTCACTTCCCTTTTCCAAAAAACACTAATGATATCAATTCAGATGTGATATTATATGATAAAGTATTTACAGATTTCACTGTGCTTTTTCCAAAAGAATTTATAGCTTTTATGAATAATGAAAAAGTAAGAACCGGTTCAAAAATCTATGGAGAAGCGTTTAATATGGATTTAGCATATGAAGGAGACGCATACAAATCTATGTATATAGAAAAAGTGGAAAACAAACCAGAACGTACAAATTTTGATAGTGGAAATCCACTTTTAGATCAAGCTAGATATGATGCTACTCTTAAAAACTGGTATTTTACATACTACAGAAAAGATTACTATAAAATATATGACCCAAGTGGATATGATGCCTATATGAAAGCACTTGAAGATGCTGGTACTCATCCAGAAGCTGGTCATTAATTTTTATCAAAACCTAAACCTAATATTTAAAAACTCAATAATTTATATATGAAAAAATATATTTTACCTCTAATTATATTTTGTTTTATTACATCTACTACAGATATCTATGCTCAAGCATTTAGAGATGGTAATATGCAAGTGAGATATAGAATGGACCAGCATTATGCAGATTGTGGTACTGGTGAGATAGATGCTGAAGATTTTGTCACCAATTATAGAATGAGAGACTATCCAGACATAGATGGTACCAATTGGCAATACTCTGGCCCTATAGCTTGGACAGGTCCTTTTTCAGTATGTATCGGATGTTGTACTTATACAAACTCTGCAAATCATAATAGAACTTTTACTTATGGGGCACCTAATACTCTAGGTCCAAGACCTGCACCAGCAGGTATTCAGTTTGGTTTTGAATCATGGGAAGATGATTATTTTTCTTGTGCAGGTGGTTTTATTTGCTTTGGTTCTTGTGGTCCTGGCGCTAGCGATAGAACAGTATATAATGTAGGAGGCTCTTGTGGATGTATCTCTTGCAATGATGATGATGACTATGCTAGTAGAGAACAAAACGGAACTATCTCTAATAATTTTAGAATAGCAGCTCCAAATACTTTTACCAATAGAGGTACAATGAGAGATGACAATGCCGGATTTACAGGTACTGGTCCTACAGCAAATGGTATCAACTATGGTGCAATATATTCTTCTTTTTGGACACCTCCTTGTCCAGATACTTTTTGGGCAGATAGACCAGTGATTTGTGACCCAGGTTATGTAACAATACAAACGGGTGGTGCTGTATTTGGAGGTACATACAGATGGTATCAAATGGTCAGCGGAAGCCCAGTGTTTATTCAAGAAACTACAGATTCATTCCTTACATTATACGTTGCAGCTACTACTACATATAGAGTCTTTACAAAAAATGTAGTTTCACCTTCTGCACCAGCAGGTACTCAAGCAGAAAGTTGGAGCTATAGACAATTTACTATTTTCCAAGAGAAACCTACAATTACAGCTATCAATACAGCTAATCCATTATGTGCAGATTCTAGCAATGGTTCTATATCTATCAGAGTTGCCTCTTCTGTTCCTTGTCAGTTTTCTATCAATAATGGAGTTACTTGGCAGACAGATAGCAATTTTATCAATCTTCCAAGAGGTCTTTATTTAGTAAAAGTAAAATCTGCTTTTTGTGAAGTGCCTCCTTATGGTTTACCAGTGCAGTTATTAGATCCTACACGTCTTACATCATACATAGGTAGAACTGATAGCGTAAGATGCAATGGCAATAATGATGGAGCTATAGAATTATCTGTATCAGGTGGTACAGGTCCATATACTTTTGTATGGAGCAATGGCGCTACTACTGAAGATATCGTATCTCTTGCACCTGGCACATATACAGTCACTATCACAGATAACAATGGTTGTGTAAATAGAACTACAAGCGCTACTATCTATCAACCAGCACCATTATCAGCTACTACATCTACAGATTCTGTATCATGTGCAGGTAGTGCAGATGGTATGGCTAGTATTAGTGTAAGTGGTGGAAATGGAGCATACTCATATCTTTGGAATAATGGAGCAAATACTGCTTCTATATCTAGTTTATCTGGTGGTACATACATCGTTACCGTTACAGATAGAAAAGGTTGTACTCTAGCTCGCAGTATGAATGTATACGAAGCACCTGCACTTACAGTATCATTATCAAAAACTGATGTAGATTGTTATGGTGCAAATACAGGAAGCGTAAGTGTAGATACCAATTCTATTGGAGGAGTAGGACCATACTCATATACATGGTCACCTCCAGCTACAAACACTCCTACTATTTCTGGTTTGGGAGTTGGTACATACTCTGTAGTGGTTTCTGATAGCAGAGGTTGTACTACTACAGGTAGTATTACAGTCAATCAACCAGATTCATTGCGTATTTCATCTTTATTGTTTGATGTTGAGTGCAACGGTGGTGCAAATGGAAGAATAGATATAACCGTAAGCGGAGGTAGCACACCATATATTTATGCTTGGACAGGTGGAATCACTTCTAGTTCAGAAGATATCAGTGGATTGAGTGGTGGAACTTATGATCTTATGGTCATTGACAATCAAGGATGTATGAAAATGCAATCATTTACTATCAATGAGCCAGCACCTTTAGCTACTACTTTTACAAATATCAATGCTAGATGCTTTGGTGAAAGTTCAGCTAGTTCTACAGTAAATATCACAGGAGGATCATCTCCATATAATATACTTTGGAATACTTTTGCTACTTCAGCTACTATCAGTGGAATCAATGCGGGTACTTATACGGTCATCATCACAGATGATAATGGATGTATACATAATAATACTACTACTATCACACAACCTTCTCAAATGATCCTTTCAAATATTGGTATTACAAATAACAGATGTTATGGATTTGATTCGGGCACTGTATTTTTCTCAGTATTAGGAGGAATGGGCACACTCGACTATGTGTGGAATACTGGATTGCCATTTACCAATAATCATCCAAACCTAGGTGCAGGATTATATAATGTAGTCATCACTGATGACTCCGGTTGTTTTGTTATTGAAAACTTTACTATCACCGAACCTACTGCATTTATTACTAATATCAATGGCAATAGCCCAACATGTAATGATAACAGTACAGGTTTTGCAGTTGTTACTGCATTGGGATCTACGCCACCATATAACTATACTTGGAACACTTCACCACCACAATCTGGCATCATGGCTACTAATCTTGGAGCTGGTACGTATACAGTTACAATTACAGATTTGAATAGCTGTACGGTGAGTGATACTGTCACCATCACAGCACCAGCACCTATCAATGTCACTACTGTACCACTGAGTGTAAAATGTTTTGGAGCTAGCGATGGAAAAGTAACGGTGAGTGCTACTGGAGGTACTATGCCTTATAAATACATTTTGAACGGAATACTACAAACAGATAGTATGTTCACTGGATTAACAGCAGGCAACTATATCATAGTAGTGGAAGACAATAATGACTGTGTAGGTAATACTACTTTTAGTATAGCACAACCAAGCAACTATTCTATGAATCCTACAGCAACACCTGCTGTGATACAAAGAGGAATGACTACACAACTCAATGCAAATATCACCTCACCACTACCTATCGTATCGGTAGCTTGGAACGCATATCCTAGTGGAAATCCTCTAGACTTTAGTGCATGTGGAGTAGCGAGCAATTGTCAAACACCTACTGCATCGCCTATAGAAAATACCACTTATGAAATCATCAGTACAGATTCAAATAGTTGTGTGCTAGTAGATTCTATATCTGTAGTCGTGCTTCAAGAAAAAGCCGTATTTATACCTACTGCATTTTCTCCAAATGGAGATGGCAAAAATGAAACATTTGATTTTCAAATCTTAGGTGCAAAAGAAGTAGCAGTAAGTATCTGGAATAGATGGGGAGAAATAGTATATACCAATCCGGCACAAATAAATGGAGCAGGTAATGGATGGGATGGAAAATCTAAAGGTCAGAATGTATCATTAGACACGTATGTTTATCAGTTTGAAGTAGAGTACTATGATGGTACAAAAGAAACACTCAGTGGCACGGTGAATGTATTGAAATAATTAGTTATTCTCTAATTCATCTGATAGTTTGTAGATTTTGCCAGCTAATAGAATATGGTCGGTGATCACTCCAAGGCTTGACAAAACCGACCATGATATAAAGGCTTTCATTTTATAAGTGGTCCCACTTGGGCTCGAACCAAGGACTCTCCCGCTATCAGCGGGATGCTACTTTCCTTAATTAATCTTATTAGTTATGAAATAAAAAAGCCTTTCAATTACTTGAAAGGCTTTCATTTTATAAGTGGTCCCACTTGGGCTCGAACCAAGGACTCTCCCGCTATCAGCGGGATGCTACTTTCCTTAATTAATCTTATTAGTTATGATATAAAAAAGCCTTTCAATTACTTGAAAGGCTTTCATTTTGTATGTGGTCCCACTTGGGCTCGAACCAAGGACCCCCTGATTATGAGTCAGGTGCTACTAACCAACTGAGCTATAGGACCATTGTTTTAAATACTCTTCAAAACGGGTTGCAAATATAATAACTTTTCATTGAAGAAAATAGATTATCAATAAAAAATATTATTTTATATATCTTATTTTCACATATTTCGTCTCAATATAATGGTGTTTTTAGAAAAATATACAATGCTATAAATTTAATAAATTGAAAATCAATACATTTAAACATTTTGAATTTGTTATTTTTTTTGTATTTTTATAGTCAATTTATAACAATATAATTAACTAATTTTTTAAATAAGGCCAATGAAAAAAAGTTACAATTTATTTATTAAATACTTTTTATTAATTATTGCAGTAGCATTTAGTTTTAATGAAGCTAAAGCATCACATATCATGGGATCTGATTTAAGCTTTAGATGTATAGGTCCTAATCAATACAGAATCAGATTAAGCTTGTATAGAGACTGTAGCGGTATATCTTTAGGTGCTACACAAACTGTAAGAGTTGCATCTGCTTCATGCGGTTCAACTATAAATGTCACATTAACTAGATTAGCAGGATGGCCTATAGAAGTTTCACCAATATGTGCTTCACGTATTTCTAGTAGTACATGTAGAGGTGGTACTATACCAGGAGTAGAAGAACATATTTATGAAGGTACGGTCACTCTTCCATCACGATGTACAGATTGGGTTTTTAGCTGGACAACCTGTTGTCGAAATCCTGCTATTACTACCATTAGTACACCTGATGCGATTGGTACTTACATACAAGCAACTATGAATAACGTGCTAGTACCATGTGATAATTCACCAGATTTTACCACATTACCAGTTCCATATGTATGTAATAATATGCCATACATATATAATCACGGTGCTGTAGATGCAGATGGTGATTCCTTGTATTATACGATAGTGTCATGTTTAGATGGAGGACCTACAGATCCAGTTCCATATATACCACCAAGAACAGCTTTAAGTCCTTTAGCTACTTCTTCAGGTGTAGCTATAGATCCTGCAAATGGTAACGTAAGTTTTACACCCAATGCACTTCAAGTAGCCGTAATGGCTATACTTGTGCAAGAGTTTAGAGATGGAGTGCTCATAGGTAGTACCATGAGAGATATACAAGTGACTGTACTTGCATGTACTAATAATCCTCCAATTCTCGACTCTATTTCTAATGCGGTAGGAGGGAATAGGCTTACTCCATATAGATACGAAGTATGTATAGGTGATAGTATTAGATTTGATGTATATGGAAGAGATAGTAATAGAACCGATACTTTGATCATGACAAATAATGTTGCTACTGCTATACCAGGTGCAATTTTCACAAATCCAATAGCTGATACTCCTAGTGTATATGGTACATTTTCATGGGTGCCAACTGATTTAGATGCAGGTATAAACTCGTTTGTAGTACTACTAAGAGATAATGCATGTCCAGTATATGGAAGTACCGTAAGAGCATATGATATCGTAGTAGTCGGTGTCGCCATACTAGCACCTGATTCACAGTTTATCTGTTATCCACCTGGAGATACTTTTACACTTTTAGCAAGAGGTAGCGCAACCACATATAGGTGGTCAGTACTTAGAGGTGATAGTGCATCTTTGACATGTACTACCTGCAATCCTCTAGTTGTATTTCCTACTAGAACTACAACCTATATTGTAGAAGGAACATCACCGTCTGGTTGTCAGAATAGTGATACTACTACAGTAGTTATTATTCCTGCATTTGATATCAATGAAAATAATGATACTACAATATGTATGGGGCAAAGTGTGCGGCTTAGTGCCACACCTACTATACCAGGTAGTTATCTTTATAGTTGGTCACCACGAACTGGATTAAGCGATTCTACATCGTCAAATCCAATAGCTACACCTACAGTCAATACAACTTATGTTGTGCATGTAATAGGGGGAGGTATAGGTGGATGTGACGACTGGGATACTGTAAGAGTAAATGTAGTAAATGGGGGTCTGTTTACAAAAAATGTAATGATTTGTAGAGGTGCTTCGTATACATATGGTGGTAGAACTTATACAAGTGCTGGTATATATAGAGATACTTTTGGTACTTCATTAGCTGGCTGTGATTCTATTTTTCAACTAACTGTAAGTTATGATACATCAGTTACATTTTTGCGAAGACAAGCAGATACTTCTATATGTGTTGGAAGGCCTGTTCTTATAAACAATATAATACGATATGACACTATCGTAAAAATGGATACTACACCTATCTGTGACTCGTATTTTGTAGCAAGTATTCCTTTTGCACCTATTGTAGGTGGCACACCTTTAAATCTATTAACTACAGGTGATGATGTAGTAAGCGTAGCTACAGCTATAGGATTTTCGTTTAATTTTTATTGCACCAACTTCACTCAGTTTTATGCCAGTTCCAATGGATTTGTCACATTTACTGGGGGCTCTGGATCTGGTTGTTGTACAGGACAGCTCTTACCAAATGTTACGGCACCAAATAATTTAATAGCCTGTGGATGGAATGACTATAATGTAACTGGAGGAGCCACTGTTCAATATTTTTTAAGTGGAGTTGCGCCAAATAGAATATTAACTGTAAGATATAATAGTTTGCCACATTTTACTGCCGGTGACGGAACTCCACTTACTACCCAAGTGCAATTGTATGAAACATCAAATATGATAGAAATACATACTACAGCATTAACAGCAAATGCATTAGGTGGCAACGGTCATACATTTGGAATTGAAAATATACCAGGTACTCGAGCTAAACCCGTGCCAGGCAGAAATCAAGCGGAAGGTTTTACAATGACAAACGAATCTTGGAGATTTACTAAAGGATATACCTTATTAGCTAGAAAGAATCCATTGACTATTTCGTGGTCACCAACTACAGCTTTAGTTCCTACAAATAGAGTAAATCCAACTGCTACACCAACTTCAACTACTACATATATTTTATCTGTATTTGATAGTTTATGTTATTTCTATGATACTGTTACGATAACTATTAGAAATAAAGATACCGTAAATCAAACGTTTAGTTTATGTGGAGGAAGTATAGTAAGAGTAGGAACACGCTCATATACTACATCAGGATTTTATAGAGATACTTTACTGAATTCAGCAGGATGCGACTCATTTGTAAATACCACTTTAGTTATTATTCCTAGTGATTCATTAAATCAAATTATTAGTATTTGTGATGATAGTTCTTTTACATATAATGGAAGAACTCATACTATATCTGGAATTTATAGCGACACCTTCATAAATAGAAATGGGTGTGATTCTATAATGTATACATACCTAAATATTAGACCACGAAGTTTTGTTACACAAAATATTCGTTTCTGTATAGGTAATAGTATCAATGTAGGTGTAAACACTTATAGTACTTCTGGTACATATCGAGATACACTAACAAATATTTTATCTTGTGATAGTATTATTACAACAAACTTAATAGTAGATACCTTCCCTGTCGGAAGACAAACTATTCATATTTGTCCTAGCTCTTCATATACTGTAGGTTCAAATACATATACTAGTGCAGGAGTTTACACAGATACTTTATTAAACCCAGGTAGATGTGATACTATAGTTATTACAAATTTAATAATAGATACTTTACCATTCAGCTATCAAACTATAGCTATTTGCCCAGATGCATCTTATACAATAGGATCTCGTACATATTCAGTTCCAGGTAGCTATAATGATACTTTCCCTAAACCTGGTTTTTGTGATACAATCATAGTAACGACTATTATTTATAAACCTATAAGTAGTTCTACTATCACACCATCATTTTGTGATGGAGATACCCTACGAGTAGGGACAAGCAGATATACTACTTCAGGCACTAGATATGACACACTTGTAAATTATGTAGGGTGCGATAGTATAGTTACATCGATACTTACAGTTTATCCAAATGTTGTAACTATAATACCAGTTACTATTTGTTATGATCAATTCTATTTTGCTGCAGGGGCTAATAGAAATACAACAAATACCTATTATGATTCTTTACTCTCTATAAACGGATGTGATAGCGTTATAAGAACTAATCTTACAGTAATTCCACTAGTTACTACTACAAGAACAATCAGTATTTGTTTTGGAGATTCATTATTTGTACAAGGAGCTAACAGAGGTAGTTCAGGTACCTACTATGATACATTAGTAGCAATAAGTGGATGCGATAGTTTATTGATTACAAATTTAATATTCAAGAGCCATAGTTACACTACACAAAATCCTCGAATTTGCAATGGAGCTAGTTTTACTGTGGGTATCAATACTTATACTTCAGGTGGAACCTACCAAGATACATTAGTAAATTATTTAGGTTGCGATAGTGTGATTACTACTAATTTAACAATAGATACAGTTATCCTCAATAAAACCACTCGTAACATACGATGTTTTTCGGGCAATGATGGACAGATAGTAGGAAGCGCATTAGGCGGAGTAGGACCATATGAGTTCAATATAGGAGGAGCATGGCAAGCCTCAGGTACCTTCAATAGTTTAGTAGCAGGCACTTATACACTTACAGTAAGAGACTTTAATGGTTGTACTACAAATACAAGTATCACACTTACACAACCACTTCGTATCATACCAACTATACTAGTAAATACACCACCACTCTGTAATGGAGGAAATGATGGAAGTATGCAAATAGGCACCACCAATGGCACAGCACCATTCCAGTATTCATTAAATAATATTAGCTATCAAGTAAGCAATACATTGTCAGGATTGAGTGCAGGAAACTATAGAGCCTATGTACAAGATTCATTGGGTTGTATAGATTCTATAAACTTTACGATTACAGAACCAGCACCAATAGTGATAGATGTAGTAACTACACAAAACAAATGTAATAATGATGCTACAGGAGTTATTACTTTATCTCCTAGAGGAGGAAGAACTCCATATGACTATTCAATAGATGGAGGCACTAGCTTTGTAGGTACCAATACATTTGCAGGACTAGTAGCAGGAGTATATAATATAGTAGTTAGAGATAGAAATAACTGTACTGCATCAGCTACTACTACCTTGAATAATCCTACTTTATTTACAATAGATGCAAGTGGAGTAGATGTGTTATGTTGGGATAGTGACAATGGTAAGATAAACATACTACCAAATGGAGGTACTACACCATACCAAAGTTATGGCATCTCACAAAATAATGTAGTATTTAGCACCTCCAATGTTCCAAAATTTGCAAATCTTACATCAGGCTTCTATTATGTAGAAGGCTATGACGCTAATGGATGTAGAGCCACTGACACTGCGAGTATAGGCAGACCACCAGTAGATACCTTTGCATTTGATATAGATAGTACAAGTTGCTATGGAGCACAATATCTAGATGGAAGTATCATAGTAAGCGCACTAGCCAATCCACCATATACATGGACTATAGATGGAGGAGCAAGTCAAAACTTTGGAATCTTCTACGGACTAGGAGCTGGCTATCATTTAATCATAGCAACCAATGCAAATGGATGTGTCGATTCATTAATCCAATTTGTGCCATTCCCACCACCAGTGATAGTAGATGTGGTGCCAGATACGGTATATTTAGAGTTAGGCGCATCACAGCAAATAAATGTAAACGTACAAAATGCTATCAACCCGACATATGTATGGAATACATTACAAGGTTTATCGTGCAATGATTGCCCAAATCCAATAGTAAGTCCATTCAACGATATGATATATACAATACGAGTATATGATCACTCACACCCACTCAATAGCAGTGAGTGTTATGGAGAAGCTACACTATATGTGATGGTAGAAGAACATATCAAATCGTACGTACCTAATGCTTTTACACCAGCAAATACAGATGGAATCAATGATCAATTGATGGTATATGGAGAAGGCATTAAGAAATTACACTTTACGATATATGATAGATGGGGTGAATTATTATTTGAGAGCAATAGACAAGATATCGGCTGGGATGGAAGCTATAAAGGTAAGATACTAGGACCGGGTGTATATATCTATTATGTAGAAGCAGAATACTTAGATAGTAAGAAAGAATATTATCAAGGTAGTGTAACGCTATTGAAATAGTATAATAAGTATCAATCTAGATATTAGACGCTAGATTCTAGATGTTAGATAAATAGTAAAAAATTAAATTAAAAGGCTATAGATTTTTGCGGAGCAAAAATCTATAGCCTTTTTTAGTTGAATTATATTCATTTGTATATTCATATTTTAACCTCATTTTTTATACTAAGCTAAATACTCTATTTTTGCTATTATGAAGATAGCATACAATTGGTTAAAGGAATATATAGATACAGAACTATCGAGTGATGAAATAGGCAAATTACTTACTTCAGGAGGACTAGAAGTAGAAGATATAATTAAATATACTTCGATAATTGGTTCGCTAGATCATGTAGTAGTAGGAGAAGTATTGAGCAAAGAAAAACATCCAGATGCGGATAAGCTTTCACTTACTAGTGTGAATGTAGGCGATGAAACATTACAAATAGTATGCGGTGCACCTAATGTAGACAAAGGACAGAAAGTAATAGTAGCAAAAGTAGGAAGCCTACTCACAACAACTACAGGTGAAAAAATAGCAATTAAAAAATCTAAAATACGTGGTATAGAATCGAATGGAATGATCTGTGCTGAAGATGAGTTGGGTCTTGGGACTAGTCATGAAGGTATTATGATATTGCCATCAGATACTAAAGTAGGTACATTAGCTTCAGACTATTTTGAAGTAGTAAATGACGAAATAATAGAAATAGGACTTACCCCAAATAGAGGAGATGCATATACTCATATAGGTACAGCCAGAGATTTAGTAGCATTGATGAATGTAAGAAATGATAAAGATGTACATATAAAATTTCCAGAAATAGCAAAAGAAGAAGAGTGCAAATCTTCTAATCCAATATCTGTAGATATACAACAAAAAGAAAAATGCAAAAGATATACTGGTGTTTTTATCAAAAACATAGAAGTAACTTCATCGCCTAAATGGCTTGCAAATAAGCTAAAATCAATAGGTGTAAGACCTATCAATAATATAGTTGATATTACAAATTTTATCTTGCATGAATATGGACAGCCTTTGCATGCTTTTGATGCAGATAAAATACAAGAGCAAAAAATAATAGTTCGTAATGCTAAAGTAGGAGAAGAATTTGTAACACTAGATAATAAAAAAATAAATTTATTAGAAAGTGATTTGGTGATTGCTGATGTGTCTAAAGTGCTTTGCATAGCTGGTGTATATGGTAGCAATAATTCAGGTATTACAGACTCTACAAAAAATATATTTTTAGAAAGTGCATTTTTTGATGCTACTTCTTTACGTGTTTCTGGTACAAAGCATGATTTGAGAACAGATGCAAGCATGCATTTTGAAAAAGGAACTGATATAAACATTACAAAAACTGCATTGTTGCGCGCTATTTTACTATTAAAAGAAACTTGCCCTGATATAGAATGTTCTATAATTAATGATAATATAGTTGATGAAATTAAAGCAGTAGAAATAGCTATTTCATATAAAAATGTACGTAGATTAATAGGAGTAGATATAGCAACAGATAGTATTCATAATATTTTGAAATCTTTAGATTTTAAAATTAAAAATAATAATGATGAAGGATTTATATGTGTAGTACCATCATGCAAAACAGAAGTCACTCGTGAAGCAGATGTGATTGAAGAAATATTGAGAATCTATGGTTTTGATAAAATACCTAATTCTACAGATGTATACGCTACTTTATCTTTTAGAACAAAACCAGATAAACAACAAGTAGAAAATAATACAGCACAATTTTTGGTTGCTAATGGTTTTTTTGAAATGATGAGTAATCCTATTTCACAATCAAAATATTATGCAGAAGACAGTTCATTGGTAAAACTTGCAAATAGTATGACGGCTGAGTTAGATATACTTAGAAGTCATTTGATATATGGCGCATTAGAAACTATTTCGTACAATATAAATAGAAAAAATAATAAGTTAAGACTATTTGAATGGGGCAATATTTTTGAAACTATAGAAGAAGGCTATTCACAAAAAAGTGTATTGGGAATCTATATGCTTGGAAATTTAGTAGATAATTCTTGGTCTACTCAGCTAAAGAAAATAACCTTGTTTGATTTGAAATCTTATGTAGAAGAGATATTAAATTTAAATGGAGTTGCAGATTTGACAATAGACTCAAACAATAAAGAACAGTTTTATGCGACTTCTATTAAAATATTAAAAGGAGACAAAGTAATTGCGACTTTGGGTTCAGTAAATAAAAAATTATTGAAAAATTTTGATATAAAAGACGAAGCATTTGTAGCTTTTATAAATTGGGACTTAGTGCTCAATTATCAAAAAAAGAAACAAATCAAATATACAGCTGTAAGCAAATTTCCTACTATAAAAAGAGATTTAGCGTTAGTAATAGACAAATCTTGTACTTATGAATCTATAAAAATAAGTAGCCAAAAAGCATTGAAAAATGTACTCAAAGAAATGGTTTTATTTGATGAATATGAAGGAGACAAAATAGCCTCTGATAAAAAATCATATGCAATTTCATATATTATTGGAGATGATAGTAAGACTTTGTCGGATACGGATATTGACAAAATGATGAATAAATTGATTGATACTTTGACAAAAGAACATCAAGCTATTTTGAGAAATTGATTATAAAATGGAAAAAGATTTAGATTTAATAAAGCTTAAAATAGAAAAATTGCTAAAAGCATACGATTCGAGTATTGCTCTAAATAAGAATTTAGAGTCAAAAGTTATGAGTTTGGAGCTAGAAAAAAAGAAAATGCAAGATGAAATAAGCTTGTTAAATACTAGTACAAATGCAATAAAATTGACTACATTTGCATATACGCTTCCTGAAAACGAGCGTATGGAATTAAAAAAGACTATAATTGAATATATAAAAGAGATTGATTATTGCATAAAAACCCTTAATCAATAAAGAAAGATGAAACCAACCGTCATTAATATCAATGTGATGCTAGCAGAAAGGCTATATCCACTAAGTATAGAACCTAGTGAGGAAGCTACAGTACGTCAAGCAGCCAAAATGATCAATGACAAAATAAAGTCCTATCAGCAGTTATATGCAGCAAAAGACAAGCAAGATTTCCTTGCTATGATTGCACTTACTTTTGCCGTAGATAATAATAAAAAAGACAGTAATTATATCTCCACTAGCACCAGTGACTCTACACCACTGAGTACTTTGCAAGATATACATACACTTTTAGATAGTGCTTTAGAGAAATAATAATTCGGTTTTCTCCTTTCAAAATCCTTTTTTTCAATGTAGTTTTTTATTATTAACGATAAAAAACAAACAATAAATTATGGAAATAGCATTAATCATTGCTTGTGTACTTCTAGCCATAGTAGGTACAGCAGTGGGTTTTACTTTAGGTAAAAAATCAATAAAAAGTCAGAATGAAGAAATAGAAGCTCTAGCTAAAAAGAACGCAGAAACTATCACAGAAAATGCAACTAAAGAGGCTGAAAGAGTAAAGAAAGAAAAAATGCTTGAAGCAAAAGAGTTTTATCTTCAAGAAAAAGCAAAACACGAACAATCTGTAAATGATAGAAATGCCAAAGTAGTAGAAAAAGAACAAAAAGCAAACCAATTACAACAATCACTCAACTCAAAAACCGAAGGACTTAACCGAAAGGAGAAAGAAGTAGATGAAATAAGAAATAATCTTGATAAACAACTAGCCTTAGTTAATACAAGGAAAGAACAGCTAGACAAAAGCCATGATGAAATGGTAAAAATGCTTGAAAAAGTATCTGGGTTGAGCAAGGATGAGGCAAAATCTCAATTAGTAGCTTCTATGAAAAAAGACGCTGAAACGGAAGCAATGTCTAGCATCAAGACTATAATGGACGAAGCTAAAATCAATGCCAATAAAGAAGCTAAAAAAATAGTAATACAAACGATACAAAGAACTGCCGCAGAACACACTATAGAAAATACAGTATCAGTATTCAACCTTGAAAGTGATGAACAAAAAGGTCAAATAATAGGTAGAGAAGGAAGAAATATACGTGCTATTGAAAACGCAACAGGATGTGAGATAGTAGTAGATGATACTCCTGAAGCAATCATCATATCTGGCTTTGATCCTATACGTAGAGAAATCACTCGTTTGGCTCTTCAAAGATTGACTGCAGATGGTAGAATACACCCTGCAAGAATAGAAGAAGTAGTAGAAAAAACTAAAAAACAAATTGATGAGCATATCAGAGAAATCGGTGAAAGAACAGTTATAGATTTAGGTATCCAAGGGCTTCATCCAGAACTGGTTCGTTATGTAGGTAGAATGAGATTCCGTTCATCTTATGGGCAAAACTTACTTCAGCACTCTAGAGAAGTAGCCAATCTATGTGCTACTATGGCTAGCGAATTAGGACTAAGTCCAAAATTGGCTAAAAGAGCAGGCTTGCTCCACGATATAGGAAAAGTGCCTGATGAAGAGAGTGAATTGAGTCATGCATTATTAGGAGCAAAACTTTGCGAAAAATATGGTGAACACCCAGCTATTGTAAATGCTGTAGGAGCTCACCATGATGAAATGGAAATGAAATTTGTAATCTCTCCTATCATCCAAGCTTGTGATGCTATCAGTGGTGCAAGACCAGGTGCACGTAGAGAGATGATGGAAGGCTACTTAAAAAGAATCGGCGAGCTAGAAACATTGGCTACAAGCTATGATGGTGTAGATAAAGCATACGCTATACAAGCAGGTAGAGAACTAAGAGTGATAGTAGAGAGCGATAAAGTATCTGATCAAAAAGCAGATGAATTATCATTCGAGATAGCTAAAAAAATACAGGATGAAATGACTTATCCAGGTCAAATAAAAGTAACTGTAATCAGAGAAAAGAGAGCAGTGAATATAGCTCGATAGTATTTGTTATTGATATAAAAAGAAAGACCGGCTCGCTATGCGATCCGGTCTTTCTTTTTATAATAATTTAATTTTTTATGACCCTACTATCCTTTTGCTAAAAAGATATTTTTTGCTCCAATAGTTTTTCCAAGTATTATCATCGAAACTATTTATCGTTACTCCAGTAGAGGATGCACAATGAATTATTTTTTGAGTACCATCTTCGCTATAATAAACCATCGCTACATGAGTTACATTGCTACCACTTCCAAAAAATAATAAATCTCCAGAAGTCAACTGATTCATATCTATAGATTTGCCCAATTTAGACATTTCTGATGCAGTACGAGGCAAATTCATATTAAATTGTGCATACATATACTTTATAAAACCCGAACAATCCCAACCTGCTTGAGTATTACCACCCCATTTATAATCTACTGTTTTCTCATAAGGATACGCATTGAGTGCTAATTGATCTCTAATAAATTGAAATGAATCAGTATAGCCATATCTGAGATACAGAGGAATAGTTTTGTCGTTTTTATCATATTTTACAGTAGGTATAGGCAATTCATTATTACTAGAATATACATCACTACTAAAGATATAAAGACTCAATATTAAAAGTAATACTTGTTTCATTGGTTTAGTTTTTAGAATATACGTTTCACATACAAAAATGTTACCAATTTTTAGATGTATTTTCTGTTATCATTTACATTATCTGATACTTGTGTATGTTATTATAGATTTTTTCAATATGTTTTTTGCATTTATATGTCCAGCCTCGATGCTTGTCTCCACGCATCGAAAGAATATAATCCAATCTTTCGCCTCGATGCGTGTCTCCACGCATCGAAATACTAATATTTTGTTTCTCATCACATCTAAACATTTCCATTTTTGGCATAATATTCTATTGTTTATCTATACTATTTATAACTAGCATTTTAATTATTAATACTATATTTATACATCAATTATAGACCTAAATCATCATAATGAAAAATTTTCTCAAATCAATTCCTGGTATTATTCTTATTATTTTTTTGAGTATCATAGCTATTTTTTGTGCATATCAGTTTGGATACAAAAACTATAAAGCCAAAAAACATGAAGCTGAGGTAAAAAAAACATTTGAACCAATATATGACCAACTCAATAAAGGTAAACAACAAGCTACTAAATCATATGACCTGCAAGAAACTGTAAGAATCATCAATGGACTAGATGTGGCTATGCAAGAAAAAAATAATTTCAATGATTTTATGCTTTATATGGCACATCAAGATTATAGCCAAGTAGCACCAGAAGTAGTAGAAGCTCGTACCAAACTACTCCAGACTCTTCAAAAACTTTATGCCAAACAAACTACACTCGAAGAACAACAAGCACTATGGAATATTACTAAAGAAATGAGTGGAATTGTTATCAATAATATAGGTGCAGAAGATATTGTCACACATGGTATTACTTTGCCTGCTAAAGCTGTCACTGCTACTAAGCAATCATATTCTAAACTCACGCAACTAGAAAATGAAAAAAAAGTATTGAAAAATGACATAGCAACTATCGAATCAGATTTGTTTAATCAACTTATCGATTACTCAGGTGTATATTATAAATACGTAAATGAATGGGATAAAGTGTGTGTAAATAGAGATATGGCTTACCTTGCAGCACATAGCAATAATCTACCAGCTATGAATACGGCATTGGCAAAAGTATTTGCACAGTATCCTCAAGACAAAGAAGCCCAACTACTCAAAGCATATAGCATGGTGCAAAACATGAAAAATAATACAGCGCCTATCATCAATCCAGAAACGGGTATGAGTGAGCAAAATCAAATACTTCCATTGCTCGATAATTATATGCAGGCACATCCTGGCGAAACAGCTCCTGCATTGCTTCTCAAAGGTGTATACTTTGCACAAATAGGTGATGCCAATAGTGCAAAACTCAATTTTGAACAAGCAGCAGTTTACTATCCAAAACAAGCCAACGAACTGAGTGATATGCTCAATCCATACAAGATGCGCAACTATCTGAAAAAATCTAAAGAAGGAAGTTATATCACCGAATTGTATAAATCTACAATGCTTGGTGCTGGTTATTTTAGTCCAGATTTGCAGATGGCAAAAATGTATTTCGATAAAGGAGATACAAAAAATGGAAAAGAAAAAGTACTCGATCATTTTTCAAGAAGAAGAAACCAAAGCCACTGGGATTATATACTCAGCGATATACATTTTTGTGAAAAAAACTTAGGAGTCAATTTCTTAAAACTCTTTCCAGAAAACCAATACCTCGATTTGAAAGCAGATGTAAAACACAGCCTAAGTGCCAATGCAGACTATATAAAAGTAGGTGTAGACAATAGGAGCGATGTGCGTTTGCACAATGCTAGTCTTATATTATGTATCCAATATACAGAAATGAATAGAGATGACTATGTATCTATCAAAATGGATAAAACTTTACCAGAACTTTTACCAAATAGCTATAATGATTTTGGTGAAATAGATAATAAAAAAACAGATTTTTGGTCAGGTACTTTGAATAGTACAAAATACTTATTAAGTATAGGAAATAATCTTTTTGAAAGTGGTACACAAAAACAAGAAGGCATAGTAAAAAGTAGAGCCGTGCTCATCAGCGATGAAGCTATAGCATGGATAGATGATGCAGATACCAAAGTGACCAATGAAGTAGCCAAAGACTATGTAGTGAAATTCAAACCAGAGGAGCTAGGTTTAGATGTAGCAGGAATTCAAAACTTAATCAAACAAAAACTTACCGCTACAGCCACAGAAAGTATCATAGGCAGTGATGAGGTGAAAATAAAATTGCCAGAACAACTAGCGATACTTAAGCCAGTATTCAAACTCGTAGACCCTTCTACAGGTAAGATATACAGCCCAGAAGTAAATATGATAAAAAATGACATGATAGAACTCAATTTCAAGGTAGATGTAGAAAAACTAAAAGACTTGAAACTAGTGATGAATAGTATATCACTCAACGGCTCTATCAATCTCACTGGCGACAAAACCAAAGGCTATAAGTTTAAAGATATAAGTTTGAAATAAGTTTTTTGAATATTCTTACTCGATTCGTTCCGTTCCACAAATATTTATTATTTTCGCATACTATATGACAGCTTCTGAATTATACTACCAAATAGCACTCACTTTTATACCCAATGTAGGGGATATCACTGCCAAGTCATTATTGGCATATTGTGGTAGTGCCGAAAAAGTTTTTAGTACTCCCAAATCTAAACTGCTCAAAGTGCCTGACGTAGGAGAGAAGACCGCTAGTGCTATCATGAGCAAATCTTTTTTTGATAGAGTAGACGAAGAAATCAAGTTCATAGAAAAGTATAAAATCAAAACTTACTTTTTTACAGATAAAGAATACCCGGCTAGACTCAAAGAATGTGTAGATAGTCCTATTTTACTTTATTACAAAGGCACAGCAGACTTAAATACAGCTAAAATAGTAAGTATAGTTGGTACACGAAATGCCACTGAGTACGGCAAGTATTTCATTAAAAAATTGTGTGAAGATTTGTCCAATCAAAATATACTAGTAGTAAGCGGTCTAGCATATGGCATAGACACTTATGCTCACAAATATGCAGTAGAAAATCAAATGACCACAGTAGGAGTATTGGCGCATGGTCTGCAAACTATCTATCCTGCACAAAACAAATCACTAGCCAAACAGATGCTAGAAAATGGGGGATTGCTCACAGAGTTTTCTTCACAGCATACTATGCTTCCATCCAATTTTCCTATGAGAAATAGAATAGTAGCAGGGATGTGCGATGCATTGGTGGTAGTAGAGTCTGCTAGCAAAGGAGGTGCATTGATTACAGCCAATATCGCCAATTCGTACAACAAAGATGTACTAGCACTTCCGGGCAACTATGATCAAAAATCATCAGCAGGTTGCAATTTTTTATTGAAAACTCATAAAGCAAGTATTATAGAAAATTCTAATGATTTAGTGCAATTGATGGGTTGGAATGAAGTAAGTATTCAACCAAAAAAACAAAAAGAATTATTGCTAGATTTAAATCCGAAAGAAAAGAAAATAATAGATTTGCTCAGAGAAATAGATAATGTAGAAATAGATGTGATGCTCAAAAAACTTCAATCATCTACTGGCGACTTGGCTACCTCATTATTAGAACTAGAATTGAGAGGACTTATATTATCTTTACCTGGCAAGAGATACAAACTCGCTTAAAATATTACTATGGCAAAAAAATCATATAAAAAAAATATACAAAACGAAATAGTAGATACTGAACAAACTGAAATAGTTCCATCTACTTCTATTTCTGTTTTTGATAAATATAAAATACATTTCTTACTTTTTTTATTTGCAAGCTTGCTATATGCCAACACGCTTCAAAATCAGTATGCTTCGGATGATACTTTAGTTTATACTTCCAATCAATTTACACAAAAAGGAATCGCTGGTCTCAAAGAAATATTTACCAATGATGCATTTGTTGGTTTTTTTGGAGAGCGAGGCAAGACGCTCGTTGCAGGTGGTAGGTATCGTCCATTGAGCATAGCTACATTTGCATTGGAGGTTCAGTTTTTTGGTAAAAATAATCCTGCTATAAGTCATGCTATCAATGCACTTTTATATGGCTTGTGTGTAGTGATGATATATATATTGTTACTCGAATTATTTCATAAAAATAATGATGAAAAAATAAATTGGTGGTTGTGTATACCATTTCTTATAGCATTGCTTTATGCATCGCATCCCATACATACAGAAGCTGTAGCCAATATCAAAGGAAGAGATGAAATCATGGGCATGCTTTTTAGTATGTGCGCCGTATTTTTTTCTATTAAGTATATCAAAACTTTAGAGTTTAAAAATTTAATAATCTTTTCTGTACTCTTATTTTTAGCATATCTATCAAAAGAAAATGCTATCACTATGATAGGTGTAGTTTTTATCACCTATTATGTTTTTTATAATGCCAAGTCTAAAAACTATTTTAATATTTCTATTGCATATATCATTCCTACAATACTTTTCTTACTGTTAAGAAATATGTTTACTACGTCTAAGCTCAGTAAATTTACCAAAGAATTATTAAACGACCCATTTGTAACAAGTAGTGTGACACAAAAATTTGGTACACTGTTTTATACATTTATTACCTATCTGAAATTACAAATTGTACCCTATCCACTCACACATGATTATTATCCTTACCAAGTACCTAAAGTTTCTTTTGATAATATTGTAGTGATTTTGTCTGTACTTATCAATGTAGGATTATTCATATACGCATTATACAGTATCTATAAACATAAAAGCAAAATCGGTTATGGTTTGATGTTTTATTTTATTACGTTTTCAGTAGTTTCACAAGTCTTTTTTACTATCGGCACTGCTATGAACGAACGTTTTGTTTTTATGCCCTCATTAGGTATCATTATATCATTTGTATTGGTGCTCTATCATTTTGCATCAAAATATAATATGAATTTATTATATGCGGTTTTTCCAATAGTAGCTATCTATTCATTTATCACTATACAAAGAAATCCAGTTTGGAAAAATGATGAATCACTTTTTTTGCATGATATACATATCTCTACTAATAGTGCAAAATTAAATTTGGCTGCAGGAGGTGTTTTAATAGATAGTGCTATCACCAAAACAGATACACTCGAACGAAAAAAAATGCTGGAACAAGCTATAGTTTATTTAAAAAAAGCTACAGAAATATATGGTGATACCACATTGATAGTAGACAATGAAGAGATACATATAGGACACTCCAATGCATATAATCTTTTGGGTAATGCATATTATTTTTTAAATGGCGATTTAAAAAATGCTGAAAAAGCCTATAAAATGGCAGATTACTATAATCCAGGTCATTTTGATTCGTATCAAAATTTAGTTACTATTTTTTATAATGAAGGAAAATATGCTGAAGCTATTCCACTTCTAAAAGCATTAATAGGAACAGATCCTAATAATGCAGGTTTTTTATATAAGCTAGGTGATGCGTATAAAAACACAGCTAACTATGATAGCGCTATTGTTTTTTATATGCGTGCAATTGATAAA
>CAMART010000020.1 GCA_945860705.1 Chitinophaga pinensis
CAGACTCTACGATTCAATATATAGTGAATGTGTCTAATGACTGTTTTTCTGATACAGCTATAGTAAACATAAACATAAACCCTTTACCACTAGCAAATGCTGGACCTGACCAAACAATTTATAGAAATACGAGCGCTACACTCGATGCCTCAGGTACAGGAGATTTTATATGGTATCCAGCTACTAATTTGAGTAATCCATATAGCGAAATCACCGTAGCGAGTCCGCTCGAAACTACCAGTTATTTACTCATTGTAACTGATGCTAATGGCTGTATAAACTATGATACCGTGAAAGTAGAAGTAATCGGAAACACACTTTTATTGCTCCCAACAGCTTTTTCACCCAATGGTGATGGTGTAAATGATGTATTTAGAATCAGTAAATGGCTCAATATAGAGAAATTAGAATCATTCAATATCTACAATAGATGGGGCGAATTGGTATTCAATACCCTCGATATCGATGCTGGATGGGATGGCACCTATAAGAACTATCCACAACCTACCAGTAGTTTTGATTGGGTAGTGAAAGCAAAAGACTATGATGGAAATATCATCATAAAAAGTGGAATTGTTACCCTTATTCGTTAGTAAATTATTACTGTAAAAAAACTATTTTTTTGTAATTTTGCCGTCTGAATTTTTTATTATTAACTAAAACAAAATAAGAATGAATATTCAAGGTAAAAAAGGTGCAAATGCGAGCATTGAATCATTGGGAATCAATAATACAGGTACACAATATTGGAACCTTAGTCCAGAAGAACTTACACAACATGCTTTAGACAAAAAACAAGGTGTATTGAACGATACAGGAGCTTTAGCTATCAATACAGGTGAGTTTACAGGTAGATCACCTAAAGATAAATTTATTGTAAAAGATGCTAATACAGAGAATTCTGTAAACTGGAATAACTTTAATATTCCTTTTGAGCCAGCTAAATTTGATGCTTTATATGACAAAATAACTAAATACTTTGAAGGTAAAGAAGTGTATGTTCGTGATGCATACGCATGTGCAGATCCAGAATTTAAATTGAACTTAAGAGTAGTAACTGAACTACCAGCAAGCAATATGTTTGCATATAATATGTTTTTGAGACCAACAGCTACTGAAATAGAAAACTTCTCTCCAGAATGGACTATCATCTGTGCTCCAGGTTTTAGAGCAGATGCAGCTATAGATGGTACTCGTCAGCATAATTTTGCTATCTTGAATTTTACAAAAAAATGTGCTATCATAGGTGGAACAGGATATACCGGTGAAATCAAAAAAGGAATTTTCACAGTATTGAACTATGTACTTCCACACGAAAAGAATGTACTGAGCATGCACTGCTCTGCTAATATCGGTAAAGATGGCGATACTGCTTTATTCTTTGGATTGTCTGGTACTGGTAAAACAACATTAAGTGCTGATCCAAATAGAGGATTGATTGGTGATGATGAACATGGATGGACAGATAAAGGTACATTCAACTTTGAAGGTGGATGTTATGCAAAATGTATTGATTTAACAGAAGAAAAAGAACCAGATATCTATAGAGCTATCAAACCAGGTGCAATACTTGAAAACGTAGAATTTATAGCAGGAACTAATAAAGTAGATTATACAAGCTCAAAAATCACTGAAAATACTAGAGTTTCATACCCATTAAACTATATTTCTAATTCAGTTGAACCATCAGTTGGTGGTATTCCAAAAAATATATTTTTCCTTACATATGATGCATACGGTGTATTGCCTCCTATCTCTAAGCTTTCTACAGGACAAGCTATGTACAACTTCTTAAGTGGTTTTACATCAAAAGTAGCTGGTACAGAAGCAGGAGTAACAGAGCCTACACTTACTTTTTCTACTTGTTTTGGAGCACCATTTTTGCCACTTCACCCTACTAAATACGCTACACTTCTTGGTAAAAAACTAGAAGAAAGTGGTGCAAAAGTATGGATGATCAATACAGGTATGAGTGGCGGATCGTATGGTAAAGGAGGAAGTAGAATGAAACTACCTGCTACAAGAGCTATGATCACAGCAGCATTAAATGGCGAATTGGAAAAATCAACTTTTACTACTCATCCAGTATTTGGGATAGAAATACCTACCTCATGCCCTGGAGTAGATGCATCAATACTTGACCCTAGAAACACTTGGGTTAGCAAAGAAGAGTATGATGCTAAAGCCAACCAACTGGCGAGCGAATTTATCAAAAACTTTGAAAAATATGCTGATGTAGCTAGTGATGAAATAAAAGCAGCTGCACCAAAAGTATTAGTTTCATAATAATATACAATGTACCTATTTATAAAACCTCTGCGATCTTGCAGAGGTTTTTTTGTTATATAGAAAATATCATATAAAACTATAGTGATGATTTGTAATCAAAAATTATATATATTTGAAAGTATATGCGAAACTCTATAAGCAAAAACATGCGCCAATCTACCCAAAAAATGGTGTGATTGGCGCAACAGAGTTGCGCCAATATATAAGATGGCAAAAATAAAAATACCGCAATTCAATCTTTCTTTGAAAGATTTATGACTTGCAATTTTTGCCATTGGATTTTGCATTAATCCAAGTATTTTTACTTCTGCCATCAGGCACATTTGTAAAATACTAGGCTTATTTGTTATCATACTTTTTGAAAATAAAAAGTACTTCACAAATCTGCAAAATCCATTAAGGGCAAGCTTGAACGAAAATTGCCCAATTGGTTAAACAATTAAAAACAAAACATGAAAAAGAAAAACTTACTAATGGCAGCAATTGCAATCTTTGGATTTGCAACAATTAGCATGGCTCAAAATGTTCGAGCTTGGGGTACTTATTACACAGGTACCGGACAAGTATGGCCGAACGGAGAAGATAGAGGACAGGCCTGTATTACCGATGCCGCTGGCAATGTTTACATGGTTGGGACCACCAATTCAAATTCAGATATAGCAACAGTAGGAGCGCATCAAACTATTTGTGCCGGGGGGGACACGATTGGTGGTTTCAGTGGTACTGATGCCTTTTTAGTAAAGTTTAATTCAAGTGGAGTTCGACAATGGGCTACTTATTACGGAGGGAGCGAATGGGATTATGGAATATCTTGCGCTATTGACGCTTCCGGCAATGTTTATATGATTGGATCTACAAGTTCCACATCAGGTATAGCCACGGCAGGAGCCCATGAAACTACAGTTAATGACGGCTTTTTAGTAAAGTTTAATTCAAGTGGAGTAAGGCAATGGGGCACTTATTTCGAAGGTAATGGTAATGCCTGCGCTACAGATGCTTCCGGCAATGTTTACATAGTTGGATTAACAAATTCTACTTCAGGCATAGCCACAGCAGGGGCGCATCAAACTGTGATGTCGGGCAGTGGTGACGCTTTTTTAGTAAAGTTTAATTCAAGCGGAGTAAGGCAATGGGGGACTTATTTTGGAGGGCCTTTCAATGGTGGCAGCGCTAACGAAACGGGAATATCCTGCGCCACCGATGCTTCAGGCAATATTTATATGGTGGGAAAAACACCGTCTACTTCAGGTATAGCCACTGTAGGAGCGCATCAAACAGCTGGTGGAACTCAATTTTTTGACGCTTTTTTAGTAAGGTTTAATTCAACTGGAGTAATACAATGGGGAACTTATTACGATGGTTTGGGAGATACACAACCAAATTCATGTGCTACCGATGCATCTGGCAATGTATATATGGCGGGACAAGTATTCCAGGAGCTACTTCCTGATTCAGGCATATCCACACCTGGGGCTCATCAAACCACTTATGGTGGGGGTTTCACTGACGCTTTCTTAGTAAAGTTTGATCCAAATGGAGTAAGGCAATGGGGAACTTATTACGGAGGTAGCTCAGTAGAAGAGGGGACTTCCTGCGCTATTGATCCCTCTGGCAATGTATACATTGCTGGACATACAGGTTCAACTACTGGTATAGCTACAGCAGGAGCGCATCAAACTGTCTTTGGAGGTGGTGGTTTAGACGGCTTTTTAGTCTGTTTTAACTCAAGCGGAGTAAGACAAAGCGGCACCTATTATGGCGAAGGTTTTGTAAGCGGATGCGCTTCAGATGCTTCAGGCAATGTTTACATGGCGGGGATTACACAATCTAGTTCGGGCATAGCCACAGCAGGAGCGCATCAAACCGCAAATGGGAATAGTGGTTACAACGATGCTTTCTTAGTAAAATTTAGTGGCATAAGTGTGGGTATTAATGAAACTATAAATGATAAATTATTTACAATTTACCCTAACCCTACCCAAAGTATAGTCAATGTACAAGCTGATGTCAAACTTATTGGTTCTGCATACTCTATTCATGACAACACAGGCAAAGTAGTTTTATCGGGAACAATAAATTCTGAAAACATTAGCGTGGATTTAGGGAATTTAGCGGCAGGTATTTATTTATTCAATGTAGGAGAAAACGTGAAACAGACATTTAAAGTGATTAAGGAATAAGCCAGCCCTTAACAGCACCTACCCAAAAGGCGGGGTTTGGTGTTCCAAAGACAGTTTTGTGGTTAATCAAACATTAGTTTTTCAAATCAAATTTTGTGGAAAAAGTCCCGCCCTTCGGGTAGCTGCAAAACGTTCTAGATATTAGCGAAGCACATACGAACCATAGATAAACTGGCATTTTTAATACCTATTCATACAAGTTGCTGTCACCTTGAACCCTAACTGATATTTCTAAGTGATTTTATAAAATTATTCATTATTTAAATGAATGGTTAAGCAATAATGTTGAACTAACTATATTAATATTGGATAATGAGTTATATTTTATTGAATTGAAATGGTATATAGAAATAATAAATTTAATCTCTCTTTGGTCTATTCTCAAATTTCACTTCTACGTGTTTGCCTGTAGGCGCAAAATAGTTTTGCATCAATTTTACCAATTGCTCTTCGCTCTTTTTGATAAACTCAGGATTGGTTTCTAGCATTTTTCTATTTTCAGCATAAAGTTTTCTTGAAGCTCTTATAAAGTCATCGTCATTTTCAAAAATAAGTAAACCTCTTTTGCTACTAGCATCTGATTGATCTAGTCGTAATTCATAACTCAATAACTGAACCATTGGTAAAACTATTTGTATACTATTATCTTTTGTATTTTCTCTCACAGCTACATCCTGATTGTTCATAGATACACCATATTTTGCTACATAAGGTATTTCTATTTTTATCATTTTCTCAAAAAATGTTTTTTCAAAAACGTCTACAATGGTGTTGTCTTCCGTATTTGATTTGGTTTCAGATTTTGATACTCCTCTCACTTCGAGTGAGCCAAGCTCTGCTATGTTTTTTACAGATTCATAGTTTTGTATAAACTTCTGCTCTGTTTTATTTTTCGAACTAATATATCCTACATAAAAACCTGCACCACCCAGTAATAATGCAAAAAGTGAAGTAAAAATTAGTATTGATTTAATATTCATCGTTTATGGTTTTTAGTGTATTTATATGTTCTTTATTATCAACAATAGTACCAATATTAATTAATTTTAAATTTTTAATTTTTAATTTTTAATGATAAATGGAAATATTTAACTTTTTAGTTTCATGGTTTTTTTTGAGTAATCAATCACAGCATTTTTATCTACCAAAATATCACTTCCCAATATTCCTTGAATAGGCTTGCATTTCACTGAATCGTATGTTTGATTTACATGTGTGAGATCCAATACTGCTACAACGTAGTTTTCAATTTTAACAGTTCCTATTTCAATACTTTTAGCAGTCATGATACTACTTGTAGATACTGTGGCATGAAGGCTACTCGTTGGGTTATTTGAGTCTTTTACTTTTGAAGTTTTTAGTTTAGTTTCTACAAATGTTTTATCTACTACTGTTTTTGAAGCGCCTGTATCTAATAACATACGCATCACTTTGCCATTAATTTTTGCTTTCAAAAACACATGGTAACTATCCTCTTGTAATTCTCTTATTTCTAAAGGAATTTCTTTTTTAGTAAGTATCTTTTTTACTTTTTTTATCATAGAATACTAATATTTAATTTCATGTGCTCCGTCTGAAATAGCACATTTATAAAAACTTGGCTCTAAGTTAGTGGTTAATTTATATTTTTCACTAATTTCTAGTTTGAAATTGGGATACTGATGCGTGGCCACGAGTGCAATAGCGCAACCTCCAAATCCTGCACCTGTCATACGTGACCCTATACAGGCAGGATGATTTTGTGCTAAATCTACAATAGTATCTAACTCTATACAAGACACTTCAAAATCTACTTTCAATGATTGGTGAGACTCATTCAGTTGCTCCCCTACTTTTACTAAATCACCTTGTTCAAAATATTTTTTAGTAGCCAAAACTCTTTGTTTTTCACTGATTACATGTTTGGCTCTTTTTTTAATAAGTTCGTCTTTTATTATATCTATATCTTCTAAATCTGCATCACAAAGATATTTATATTGATGCGCTTCGTTGATTATTTGTAGAGCAAGCTCACATTCCTCTCTCCTTTTATTGAATTCAGAACCTGCCAAGCTTCTTTGTTTATTGGTATTCATAATCACTAGAGAATATTCTCTCAAGTTCATAGGTATATATTCATATGCTAATGTATCACACTGCAGTACTATTGCATGATCTTTTTTTGCCATAGCACTAGCAAACTGATCCATGATGCCACAGTTTACTCCTACAAATTTATTTTCTACTTGTTGGCACAATACTGCTAATTTTTCTAGTGGCATTGTTTTATCTGAATTAAATAATTGCATCATGGTATACGCAAAAGCTAGCTCTACTGCTGCACTTGATGAAAGCCCTGCACCACCTGGCAAATCGCTATATACTAATAAATCTACACCACCTATTTTGTATCCTGCATTTTTTAAAAACTGAAAAACACCTTTTGGATAATTGGTCCATCCATCGTAATTATAAAATGTAAAAGTATCTTCCGTTTTTAGTATTATTTCTTTTTTATGCAACGAAGATTTTAAATGTATTTCATTATCTGAGCGCAAACGAGCTATCACATATATACCCATAGAAATTCCCGCAGGCATTACAGGTCCTCCATTATAGTCTATATGTTCACCGATGATATTGACTCTACCTGGAGCAAAAAATATTCGAAGTGGAGTATCATTAGTTTTGTACTTCGTATAAAATTCATTGATTAGAAAAGGATAAATATTCATATTATTTTTCTAATATTTTTCTTAAAACAGATGCACATTCATCTACATCTAGTGGATTGGCAGCTACGCCTGCACCCATCTCACTTCCTGCATACCATTTTATTTTGTCTTTGGCTCTCAGTGGTGTATAAAATTGAATATGAAATCTATAGTAATCAGATGCATCATCATATTCTATAGTATTTATAGGAGTTTGGTGCATACTCATCATATATGGAAAAGGCTTATCAAATATTTGATCAAATGCATAAGTAATATCTTTGAGTATCGATGCTAAATTGGATTTATCATCTGATGTAAAATCAAGTATGCTCCCATGATGCTTTTTAGTAGCAA
The DNA here is from genome assembly GCA_945860705.1 of Chitinophaga pinensis. Taxonomy (GTDB): domain Bacteria; phylum Bacteroidota; class Bacteroidia; order Chitinophagales; family CAMDFR01; genus CAMDFR01. The sequence continues at coordinate 7,520 of CAMART010000020.1, forward strand.
TAAAAACTCCATAAGGATAATCTGAAAAATAAGGAATGTACGCTATAAAACTATCATTTTGAGTGATTATTCTTTTACCATAATTGAGCTCTTCTTTTGTGATTTCATCTAGTAGTACTTTATCATTTTCTTCAAAAAATAATTTACTATTGATGAGTTCATTTTCTATTTTTGGTGGTACCCAGCTATGGGCATATATCTGTCCGTGTGCATGGTGTATGGTCACTCCTACTTCTTCGCCTTTATTTTCAAATATATGAATATACTGTATTTTCTCATCTTTACAGAGTTCGCTATATCTATCTTGCCAAAGTTGAATCAATTCTACAAGATGATTTTGCTCTAACTCATAAAATTTTTGATTATGATTTTTTGTATATAAGATCACTTCGCATTTACCGTATGCTTTGGCATTGAGATAGGTGTCGCTTATGATTCGCTCGATATTTTCTGGCGTAGTAGACAATACAGGATAATCATTGTCATACTTAAGTACCGTAAAATCTGCTGGTACTAATCCAGAACTAGGACAAAAAGGGCACCAATCTGCAGGAAGATGTGGTCGACCTTGTCTATTTGGTGCGTGCATCACCCATGTATCTTGTAGTGGATTATACCTTAATTCTGCCATATATTTGTAGTATTAATTTTATAAATTTACGATTAAATATAAATACATTTAAATTATGAAAAACATAATAATTTCAACGATTCTTTTTGTGGTTTTATTTTCAATAGCATCATGCAAAAACTGCTACACTTGTAAGCCTATATGTTATGAATGCAAATATCTAAGTAGTACAGAAAACGTGTGTAGAGAAGATTTTGATAATGTAGATGATTTTAATACCAATAAAAATACCTATGTAAATTCTGGATATGTATGTACAGAAAAAATATCAACGAGCTCAAAATCTGAAATTTGTGGCAATAGTAGTAGTGTAGCAGCTGCTAATGCCTCTACAAAAGCTAATGATGGATATAGATGCGAGATAAATAAATAAAACTTAAAAACTCCTACCAGCCAATAAAAACATAATAGCCATGCGCACGGCCACTCCGTTTTCTACTTGATCTAATATGATAGATTGTTTGCTGTCTGCTACATCACTATTGATCTCTACTCCCCTATTGATAGGTCCTGGATGCATAATCACAATTTCTTTATTGAGCGAATCGAGTAGCTCTTTATTGATTCCATAGTACAATGAATACTCTCTCAGTGTAGGGAAATATTTGATATCTTGTCGCTCGAGTTGAATCCTCAGCACATTGGCTACATCACACCATTGAAGAGCTTCTTTGATATTGTAAGTAGTTTTCACACCAAGACTTTCTATATGTTTTGGTATCAATGTTGGTGGACCAGCAAGCATCACATTTGCACCCAATTTTTGCAAACAAAATATATTAGATAATGCTACTCTTGAGTGACGAATATCACCACATATTGCTACATTGAGTCCTTTGAAATCTCCCATTTTCTCTTTGATAGAATAGGCATCTAATAATGCTTGTGTGGGATGTTCATGAGTTCCATCTCCCGCATTGATAATATTTGCATCGATTTTGTCTGCCAAAAACATAGGCGCACCAACACTACTATGACGCATCACTATCATATCTACTTTCATTGCCAAAATATTATTGACAGTATCTAGTAGCGTTTCTCCTTTTTTTACGGATGAAGCCGATGCTGAAAAATTGATGGTATCTGCACTCAATCTTTTTTGAGCCAACTCAAAAGATATACGAGTACGTGTAGAATTTTCGAAAAACAAATTGGCTATGGTCACATCTCTAAGTGAGGGAACTTTTTTGATAGGTCTATTGATTACTTCTTTAAATTCTTTGGCTGTCTGCAATATTAAATGAATATCTTCTGTATTGATATACTTGATTCCTAAAAGATGTTTGGTACTTAAAGCACTCATTTAATATGTTGTTTTTTTTAAGGTTTATCTATATTGGCAATTAATTCTACTTTATCTTCTCCATGAGATTCGCTCCAATATACTTTTACTTTTTCGGAGTTGATACTATCAATAGTTTTACCAATATATTTTGCTTGTATTGGCACGTGACGTTGTAATCTTCTATCTATCAGCACTACAAGCTCTACATCATTGGGTCTACCAAAATCCATTAAAGCATCTAATGCACTACGAATAGTTCTACCAGTATACAGTACATCATCAATCAGTATTACATTTTTATTTTCTAGACTGAAATTAATATCCGTCACACTTGGTGAGAAAGCTTTGTCGGCTCGCCTAAAATCATCTCTATAAAAAGTAATGTCTAGTTTACCGTAAGGAATTTTATAATCTGGAAAAAGAATGTTGAGTCTTTTTACTAATCTATCTGCAAAAAATACACCTCTAGGTTGAACGCCTATGATGCAAGCATCTTTAAAATCTTTGTGAGTTTCAGCTATTTGATAGCAAAGCCTATCTATGGTGAGTTGTAGTTTGTTATTATCTAATATCACTCTGCTTTGCATGGCACAAAGATATAATTTTTGATGAATAAAAAAGTAAGTAATATGACTTGGTCAATTACTTGATTTCACATGTGAACATTTTTTGTCCTTCTAAATACCCTTCGTACACTTCACCTATAGCTATTTTACCTACTCCAGCAGGCGTGCCGGTATATATGAGGTCGCCAGTACTAAGTGTAAAATAAGTGGATAAAAAATGAATTAAATAATCAAATGAAAACAATACATCTTGAGTATTGCCCGCTTGTATCAATTCTTTATTTTTTGTCATTTCAAAAGAAATAGCCTCTAAATTATTCAAGGTATTTTTATCTACAAAATTTCCTAAAACTGCACTATTATCAAATGCTTTGGCAAGTTCCCAAGGTAAGCCTTTTTCTTTTAGTTGGCTTTGTAAGTCTCTTGCTGTAAAATCAATGCCTAAGCCTATTTCTTGATAATAATCTTTAGCAAATTTTTCAGCAATATGCTTTCCGTTTTTACATATTTTCAATACTACTTCACATTCAAATTCGATTCCTTTTGAAAACTCTGGATAGTAAAAAGGTTTATCATCTTTAAGCAAAGCTGTTGAAGGTTTCATAAAAATAACTGGTGCTTCAGGCACTGCATTTCCTAGTTCTTTGGCATGTAAAGCATAGTTTCTACCAACACAAAATATTTTCATACGTTTAAAAAGTTAAAAGTTAAAATCAATTAGCAAATTTATAAATTAGCAAATGGAAAATATTGTATTTCTTATAGTATCTAACATCTAGCGTCTAATATCTAGCATCTTGCTTCTTGCTACTCAAAAAAACTACATCAAAGGTCTTACTTCTATCACATCCCCTTCATCAAAAGTTGGGCATTGTTTTGCTATGACTAATGCTTCATTCATATCTTCCACTTCTAGTATATAAAACCCTCCAATGCCTTCTTTTACATCTCTTAATGGAGATTCTATCACATGATTATTTACTTTTTCTACTAATTTCCCTTCAGGTGGAATTCCATTTCCATCTATAAATTTTCCTTGTTTAGAAAGCTCTCTAGCCCAATTGCTATGAGCTTGAATGATTGCATTAAGTTTTTCATCAGCTATAGGATATTTACTTAGGTCTTCCCGAATTATGAGTATAAATTTTGGCATTTGAGTATAATTTAATACATAAAAATATGTAAAAAATGAATAAAAAATTGAATAAAAAATATTTGTCCACTTATATAAATAAATGTGGAAAAGTAATGCGTATTAAATACGGCTCAAAGCGAATAAATAAAGGTATTTTTAGTATATTTGCTTACCCAAAAATTAATATGCTTTTATAAGCAATTTTTATAATTATTTTAAAGTAAAAAACGAGAAAAAAATTAAATATGACTGAGGCAGAACAAGCGTTAATCAAACAAGCATCCGCATCATATGGTGCTGACAATATTCAAGTACTAGAAGGTCTTGAAGCTGTAAGAAAAAGACCAGCCATGTATATTGGTGATATAGGCTTTAAAGGATTGCATCACTTGGTATATGAAGTAGTAGATAACTCTATAGATGAGGCACTTGCAGGACATTGCAAAAATATTTATGTCACTATCAATGTAGATAATTCTATCACTGTACAAGATGATGGTAGAGGGATACCTACTGCTATGCATACTAAAGAAAAACGTTCTGCACTAGAAGTAGTAATGACCGTATTGCATGCTGGTGGTAAGTTTGATAAAGATACCTATAAAGTATCTGGAGGTCTTCATGGTGTAGGGGTAAGTTGTGTGAATGCACTTTCATCTCACCTAAAAGTAGAAGTAGAAAGAGAAGGAAAATTATTTGTACAAGAATATAGTATAGGTAAACCTTTATATCCTGTAAAGGAAATGGGCGAATCTAGCAGAACTGGAACTAGAGTTACATTCAAACCAGATTTATCTATTTTCACTGTAGGAGAATATAATTATGAGACACTATCATCTCGTATGCGTGAACTTTCATTCCTTAATAGAGGAATTCGTATCACTATGACAGATGATAGAAATAAAGACGAAAATGGGGCATCTTTTTCAGAAGTATTTCATTCAGAAGGTGGCTTGATTGAGTTTGTAAAATATGTAGATAGTACTAGAGAATCTTTAATACCTGAACCAATCTATGTAGAAGGTACCAGAGACAATGTAGTAGTAGAGCTAGCTGTACAATACAATACTTCATTTAGTGAAAACGTACACTCTTATGTAAATAATATCAATACTATAGAAGGTGGAACGCACGTAGCAGGTTTTAGAAGAGCATTAACAAGAGTTTTTAAAACATATGCAGACAAGAACAAAATGTTTGAAAAACTCAAATTTGAGATATCAGGTGAGGATTTTAGAGAAGGATTGAGTGCCGTTATTTCTGTAAAAGTACCTGAACCACAATTTGAAGGACAAACAAAAACCAAACTTGGTAATAGCGAAGTAGCAGGTGTAGTAGAGAGTGCTGTAGGTGAGGCATTGAACATATATCTTGAAGAAAATCCGAAACAAGCAAGAGTAGTAATAGATAAAGTAATACTAGCTGCTACTGCAAGACATGCTGCACGTAAAGCACGTGAGTTGGTGCAAAGAAAAAATGTATTGACTGGTTCTGGTCTACCAGGAAAACTTGCAGATTGCTCAGAAAAAGATCCGGCAATGTGCGAAATATATCTTGTCGAAGGGGATTCGGCAGGTGGTACCGCAAAACAAGGTAGAAATAGATTTTTTCAAGCTATACTTCCACTTAGAGGTAAAATTCTTAACGTAGAAAAAGCAATGGAGCATAAAATCTACGAAAATGAAGAGATTAAAAATATGTTCACTGCTCTAGGTGTATCAATAGGTATAATCGATGATAACAAAGCACTGAATATAGAAAAACTACGTTACCATAAAGTAATAGTAATGTGTGATGCCGATGTGGATGGTAGCCACATCACTACATTGATACTTACATTCTTCTACAGATACATGAAAAAACTAGTAGAAATGGGTTATATCTATATAGCATCACCTCCATTATACCTTGTAAAAAAAGGTAAAGACTCTGAGTATTGCTGGAATGACCAACAAAGAGACGTAGCCATAGAAAGAATGGCAAAAGGTGGAAATAAAGATTCTGTGCATGTACAGAGATATAAAGGTCTTGGAGAGATGAACGCAGAGCAACTTTGGGAAACTACTATGAATCCTGAAACTAGAACACTACGTAGAGTAGATATAGAAAGTGCTGCAGTAGCAGATCATACATTCTCTATGCTCATGGGTGACGAAGTTCCACCTCGTAGAGAGTTTATAGAAAAACATGCTAAGTATGCAAGAATAGATGTATAAACTGAATAATACATAAATAAAAAAGGAGCATGAAATCATGCTCCTTTTTTTATTAACTCAAATTGATATACAAATAAAACTTAATTTATAGTGTAGTAAAATAATTAATATTTTACAAATCGTTTTACTGCTACTCCTTCATCAGTTTCTATTTCTATAAAATACATACCAGTAGAAAGTGTACTTACATCTATTTGATTATTATAAATTTCTAGATTATTTATTTTATTACCAGTTATATCACTTATAGTATATTTCTTTATCTTTTTTTCTGAATAGATATTGATATAATTAGATGTAGGGTTGGGGTAAATTAAAAGATTATTTTCGTTTTTCGAATCATTATTATATTGGTTTATATTATTAAATAATCCTAAATAATTATCAATTGTAAAAATATTATTTCGATTAACAATACCTCCACTAGTACTACAACTTAAAAAATCACCGCAAATAAATAATCGATCATCAGTATAGGAAACACTCTTTGAATTCCCAATAATATTGATTACATAAGGTAAAACTGATAATCCAGAATCACCATCTTTAAATTCATATACACTATTAGTAATTGAAAGCATTGGATAATATATAGAGCCAGAAGTGATTAATATACTATCTTCTATATTTATTAAATTATTTATTTCATTTCCATATAAATTTATATTAATTTCAAATTTTGCAGTACTATAAATAAATCCATCATACATATAAAGTAAACTATCTGTAATTGATGAACTATTGACACCTATATATAACTTATTTTTAAAACGACATAAACTTGCGATTTTTTTAGGAAATGCCTGTGTAGAATATATATAGTTTAAGCCATTGTGTTTAACTATGTTCTGATGTTCTCCTCTTATAGTAGTAAAATCTCCACCAATATATAAAATATTTGAAAACACCTCTAGAGATTTAAAAACACCAAAAAATAGACCTGGTAAAGGTTCAATATATCCATTATTTAATCTTGCTAACTTTGAACTAAATTTACCACATAAATATATATTGTTATGCATCTCTTCTATATCATATACTTCATCATCTACACCATCTGTTACCTCATAAGTAATATTATTTAAATCTTGTATGTTTAATATTGCAAAATTATTACAAGCTAGTCCATTTATACTTGTGAATTTTCCGCCTACATATAATTTATTATCTACTAATTTAAGAATATTTACAACTCCATTGGTTCCATTTCCAAGGGCACGCCAAGAATCATCTGTTAGACTTTCACCATTATAGTAAGCTAGATTACTACATGTTTTATCTCCAGCCCGATTAAATAAACCTCCTATAATAATTGGGTATCTATGATTTAAATCTACAATTGAATTTATTACTCCATTAACCCCACTACCAATACTATAAGTAGGTGTAGATGGTGCATATGCAGGCTGTATCAGTTCCAATTCTTCAAAACTAAAACCACACTGAGCTAACCACTCACTCACTCCTTTTGTTTTTATATTTTTTAGATAATCAAAATGATGTGCTGTATTTATTTGCTTTGCTAACTCATCGTAACCTGTTTCTTTTATAATATGCCCTACTGCGCAATAATTGTTTTGCTTAGCATCTATGAATATTGGTACATAGTTTTTACTATAGGTATTTACAGGATATTTTTCTGCCTGTATATACTTATATAGAATAGCTAAGTTTTTTGTTCGTTGTTCATTTACTATATGTCTAGATTGCAAGTAAGCATATACATTGAGCAGATGATTTTTAGTTGGATTTGCATCGTAGTATGTATAACTAGTAGTTAAATACGTATTTGCATCCTTATTGCTCATCCATGTTCTATTGCTTTCTAGTATATGGTTATAGTTAGTTGCATTGCATAATATACTTACAAAAAGTAGTAGTATTATTAGTTTATTAATTTTTTTCATTGTATTACTGTTTTGAAGTTCTATAAATGAATATTGCAAATATGATTTTTTCAATTTTAATAAACAACAGCCAATGTAATATTTTTACAATACTATGACTCTAGTTTTACTTTTCCGTGATTGATTGGATTGTTTTGGATTTTGTAAAATAAAATACATCATAGAATTTTAATAAACATTTTTCGTTCTTATTTATAATAAATAGATATATGAATTATTTCTAATTTCTAATAACTTTTATCATTAAAATCAATATGTTTACCTCTAGTACCAGCCCATCTTTTAAAGAAACTTTCCTTATCTTTTAATGAAATAAAATCTTTTACAAAAGCTTTTGAAGCATTTATTTTCGGTATAGGTAATATTCTATTTTTTGTAGGATCGAGTTGTATAAAAACTATTGGAATAAAGGGCATATTCTCACATCTTTTTACTAAAAATCTTTTTAGCATTTTAGTTTGAAATGGGTCTGTAGCCAAAGCAATATTTTTAAAACCTAGTTTTTTGGCAAGTAAATAACTATACCAAATATTTTCAGTACTGTGTTCGGCAAGAGTTTCGGCAAAAGTATGTGATGGCGGTATTCCCATAGAATCTGCAATAGTTTTCATAGCAATACCTTCTATATAGGGAGTAGCAACTGCTGCACCTGAATAAATAATATTTTTAGTAATTCCATCATCAAATAGTTTTTTTGACCAGAGCATGCGAGCAGATAGAATTACATTCAAATTGGATGAATCGTCATATGGTAATCCTGGAACAATAACAGCATCATATGGAGCATGTACTTTCGCTTTTTCATAGGCTTTTAGGGCAAACTTCGTTGATGTACAAGCGCTTAATAAAGCCAATAATATAAGCGTAGTAAAAATAAATGTATACTTCATAGTATAGTAAAACTACTAATAAATATTTAATGTTAGTAATATCATTTAAAGATTCAATGAGAGCATTTAGTTTTACGCTATGAATTTGGCAGATACATACAGACAGAAAGGATTAAGAAAAAAACTGATACAATCTCTAAGAGAAAAAGGTAAATTTGATGAAGAAGTATTACTTGCTATGGAGCGTGTACCTCGTCATCTATTTTTACCTAATAGTAATGCTTTTGACTCCTTGATGTATGAAGATAGAGCATTCAGAATAGCAGGAGGACAGACTATATCACACCCATCTACAGTAGCCTGCCAATCTACCCTGCTCGAAATAAAACCAATGGATAAAATATTGGAAATAGGAACTGGTAGTGGGTATCAAGCAGCAGTATTGAGTGAACTTGGAGCTAGAGTATATAGTATAGAAAGACAAAAAGTACTTTTTGATACTACTCCTGGATTATTAAAACAGCTTGGTTATACAAAGATTAAAACATTTTTTGGGGATGGTTTTGCAGGTGTTGCTGCATTTGAACCGTATGATAAAATCCTTATTACATGTGCTGCTCCCGAAATACCAATGGCACTTTTAAAGCAATTAAAAACAGGTGGATATTTTGTATTGCCACTTACAAACGAGGAAGATAATCAGACAATGATTCGTCTTACTAAAATAAATGATACCGAAATGAAAAAAGAGGAATTTGGTACATTTTCATTTGTGCCTATGCTCAAAGGTAAATCATACTAAAAAAAATCTATATATACTAAAAAAAGAAAAAGTCCGCTCATGAAATGAACGGACTTTAAAACAACCCCATGAAAAAATAACCATGGCAAATATAAGTATATTTTATAAATACAAAAAAATATTTCGATATTTTTTAACAAATTTTAAAATATTTGTTTAAACATATAATAATGAATGCATTATAAATATTTTGCATATAAGTATGCGGATATGAAGATACCTGCTGTTTCAGTTCTAAGTCTTTTAGGACCAAGTTCTACTAATTTATTAGAGACATTATTAGAAATTAAAGAAATTTCAGTTGGTGAAAAATCACCTTCTGGACCAATTAAAAATGTATATGAATTGTTTATAGGATTAATATTTGATATAGGATTTCTCTCCCCTTCACAAGTACAGATGTACATCACATCTCTATTTTCAGTAAATTTCTTAAATGAAACCGCTTCATTTAGTTTAGGTAAAAAAAGTGATCCACTCTGTTTCATAGCACTAAGAGCTATCTTTTGAAGTCTTTCTATTTTTATTTCTTTACGTTCGCTTCTTTCGCATATTATTGGTGTGATTTCATCTATACCCAATTCGCAAGCTTTTTCTACAAAATTTTCAATTCTATCCATATTTTTAGTTGGTGCAATAGCTATATGAAGCCTATATGGATGTTGACTTTCTATCTTATTTAATAGCTTAACTATACTTAGTTGTGTATATTTGGCGTGAGCTACAGAAATAGTAGCTTCACTGAGCAATCCATATCCATTACAGATAGAAATAGTGTCTCCTACTTTTTTTCTAAGAACATGGATTAGGTGTGAACTTTCGTTTTCATCGAGTGTACAAGCTGTATCTAGTTCTTGATATCTTGCATAAAATAGTTGCATTTACTAATATTATTTAAATTTAAATTCTTTTAATTCTATACCATCTTGATATAAAAAAACATCCCCTTCTTTTATATCATTAAAACTCACTTGTATGAAAAGTCCCCAATTTTTATCGGTTTGCATATCAAATAGCTCATTATTATTATCAACAGCTCCAACACTCATATTTTTCCAAAACCAATTTCCATATTGATTTAAACTACATTTAAGTGTGGTATCATTTATTTTTTCTATAGATATTTTATCTGTTACTAAATTCATATTATAAAAAGATATAGGGTAAAAATCTATATTTTTTATTTTGTGAGTAAGATACATAGTTCGTTTTAAATCATCTTCAGTTCCAAATATATAGGCACCGTTAAACATATTTGCTTGAGATATTACAAAGATTCTTTTTGCATTTTGCCAACGAAAAGAATTAACTACTTTTTCATGAATATTTTTAGATGCATTCCAATTATAAATATTTTTTTCTAATAGAAAAATAGATGCTATTATATATACTATTAAAATACTTATGGATAAATATTTATTAAAAAATATATAGAAGAAGTATACCACTAATGGTATGAGAAAAACTCCTACCATATAGTGAAAACGGTCACCAATGATAGGTGTCATATACCAAAAAAATTGTATTGATATAGGAATAAATAGAAACAGTGTGGAAGAAAATAAGAATATAAAACTAGTATACTTATTGTTTTTTGATTTAATAGTATACAAAGTATATAATCCTATACTAATAATTATAAATATAATAAATAAGACAACCAAATGATTATAGCAAAATGTATAAATCAACTCTTTTTGATTGTACTTTAGAAACGAAGTAATATGTGAATATTCTATAAATTGAATTAAGAATCTACTTAAAATAGATAGATAATCAAAATTGCTTGTATTCAATTTATAGTGACCAATCCATACTCCATAGTATACTTTAGTAAATATAAATACTGACAAAGTAATAATAGAAATAGGAAAAATTATGATTTTAAAAAATGATTTAAAACTTTTATTGTCTTTACAAAAAAGAATATAATATGCAGAAAGCACTAATGGTATCGAATAGGCGAGCTCAATAGAATATGCTGCTATAGCATATAAGATAAAAGTAGATATAAATAATAGTCTATTATTTTTTTGAAAATACAATTCAAATAAAATCAATATACTTAGTAGACAAAATGAAGTGATGAGATAATGCATACATGCCAACCACACTATTGCTTCTGTATTTAATGGAGCTATTAAGAATAAAAAACTACTTATAAAAGCAACTATTTTATTTGCATCTTTCTTATAAATGAATTTTTGAAAAAATATCTTTAAAAAAATATATAATAAATATGCATTGAATACATGAAGAACTAAACAAATAAGATTCCAGTAAAAAACATCCGTGCCAAATAGTTTCCAAAAACTATATAAAATAAAGTGATAAACGGGACGCACAGCATAGTCATAAGTAGGATGAAAAAGGCTTTTGAAACCATACAACTCATAATTGATGCACCAATCCACCATATCAAAAACCAATCCTGCACCAAAACTTTTATAATAAAGCAGTATAGCCATAATCATATAAAATACTAATACGATTTGATGGTCCTGATTTAGTAAATGACGAATCTTTTCTTTCATGAAATAGGTCGTTTTATCATTGACGAAAACCTATGACTAAAACTTACTAAATATACTCCAGTGAATATAAAAACAGAAGCTAGAATATGATAAAAATATAGTGCTTTATGAGTAAAAATAAAAGTAAAAAATGCTGCAAAAATCGGTTGAATATAGATATAAACTCCTACTAATGAAGCACTACTTTTGCCAATAGCATATATATTTAATAAATATGCAATGAATGTAACAAAGAGCACAATAAAAGCTATACTGAGCCACACACTAGATGTGAATGAGGTAAAATCTACATCTTTAAATTTAGGAATTGAATAAAAAAGAACAGGAAACCATCCAAATAAAAATACATACATAATTACTTTAAGTACTTCGTATTTGGTCATCAGTTTCTTTACTATAACAAGATAAATACTATACGATATGGCATTGATGAGTATATACATATCTCCTATGAGCCCTACTTTATTCAAGGATAAATTTAATCCTTTATTAAATAAAATAATCAATGCTCCTATTACACCTAAGCATACTCCTAGAATTTTTATAAATGAATTTTTTTCTTCTCCTGAAATCGTGGCTATTATCAGCACTAGTATTGGAGATAAAATCATCAATAAAGAAGCATTCATTTCAGAAGTTCTAGAAAGCCCTTCAAAAAAACAAATTTGATTGATCGAAATACCAAACAAACCACACAAAGCTAGTCGAGGTATATCACTTAAGTCAATTTTATATTTAGATTTTATCAATAGAAAAACTAAAATTGCAAACAAGAATAAACTCACAGAAACCCTAATAAAAATGAATACTCCTGGATTGATAAAACCATTGAGAGGAATTTTGGCAATACTGTATCCTGCTCCATATATTGCATTTACCACAAGTAGTGCTAAATGAGGTTTCCACTTTTCAGCAATCATTTACTCTTCTTCGCTTTCATGGCCCATACATCCATTTCTTTCTTCTACTTTTTTAGCTGGCTTCTGAACAGCTGCTCCACCTTTTTTTGCGTCCAACATTTTTTGTATCAACCGAGCTCTTTCTTTTTGTATCCAAGCTCTTTTTTCTTCGTCTGTTTTGATGTCATAATAGCAAACACCATCTACATAGGTTTTTTCTACTATAGCATATATACTCAATGGATTGGCATTCCACATGACTATATCCGCATCTTTACCTATTTTGATGCTACCCATTTTATTGTCTAAGTGTAGGGCTATGGCAGGATTTAATGTAACCATTTTCCAAGCATCTTCTTCATTCATACCTCCATATTTAATCGACTTTGCCGCTTCTTGATTGAGTCTTCGTCCCATTTCTGCATCGTCACTATTTATACAAGTATTCACTCCTGTTTTTTGAAGTATATATGCATTGTAAGGTATCGCATCTATTACCTCATATTTATAAGCCCACCAATCTGCAAATGTAGAAGCAGTGACACCATGTGTTTTCATTTTGTCTGCTACTTTATAGCCTTCTAAAATATGTGTGAATGTATTTACCTTAAATCCAAAAGTATCTGCTACATGCATGAGCATGTTTATTTCACTTTGTACATAGGAGTGACAGGTTATAAATCTTTTTTGATGTAAAATCTCAGATAAACATTCTAATTCTAAATCTCTTCTTTGAACATAAGTAGGAATCGAGAGTTTCATTCTAGATTGAACATCATATTCTTTTGCTTTTGTAAAATAATTGTAATAGGTCTGCTCTACTCCCATTCTAGTTTGAGGAAAACGAATAGTATTTCTATCGCCCCAATTACTCTGTTTTACATTTTCGCCTAATGCAAATTTTATAAAACCATCTGCTCCTTCTATTTTTAATTGCTCAGGTGCAACACCCCATCTAAACTTTATAAGTGCTGATTGGCCTCCTATTGGGTTTGCAGAACCATGTAATAACTGTGCTGCTACCACACCACCACTCAATTGTCTATACATATTTATATCATCGCTATTGAGTACATCTCCTATTCTCACCTCTGCACTACTCGATTGAGTTCCTTCATTTACACCATTATTGATAGCTATATGAGAATGCTCGTCTATGATACCACAAGTTATATGTTTGCCTGATGCGTCTATCACTTTTGCACCCATATTATTTATGTTTTTGCCTATACCTACTATTTTACCATTTAAAACTAGTACATCTGTATTTTTTAGAATACCATCTTTTTCATTTGTCCAAACAGTCGTATTTTTGAATAGCACATTTTCTTGTTTTGGAATTTCAATGTTTCCATACGAAACATATGGATATAAAACTGGGCTATATGTAGGATTTTTTTCATCCACTTTTGGTTTTACTTTCTCTTGAAAATCTTTTACTCTAGTAGCATTCCACTTGTACCATGCACCATCTTTATTTTGAAAATTTCCTGACCATGTATTCATATCATTTGATATAGAGCCAGATAATCCATAGAAATTAGAGGTAGTATCTTTGTCATTTGGGAGATTAAAATTGATTGAGATTAAATTTCCGTTTCTTGTGAGCTCTACTTTTATTTTTGAAGTATCACTTTTCAATATGATTGCTTCTGGTTTTTCTGGAGTGCCACTTATTACTAAAGAATTTATTTTACCATTTATGTTTAAATCATAGGTAGCGCGGATGTCTTTAAAATCAAATTTATTAATGGTATTTTTTTTACCTTGAATCCAATTTTGATATATGATACAATCCTTCTCAAAAAGCGAAGAGGAAGTAATAATAAAATTAGCGATTTTACCTCTATCCAATGAACCAAGAATATCTTGTGCTTTTATAAACAAAGCAGGGTTAAATGTAAGTGCCTTCAATGCTTCTTCTTCTGAAAGTCCATACTGAACAGCTTTTCTAAGATTGCCTAAAAAATCTTCTTTCTTCTCTAAGCCATCAAGTGTAAAAGAAAAAAGTATACCTTCTTTATTCAAAAGATAGGGATTTGCTGGAGCAGTTTCCCAATGTAGCATATCATCTAATGATACATTCATAGCATCATATGGATCTTCTACATCAAATACTTTTGGAAAATTGAGCGATATGATCAAATTTGAATTAGTTGCTTTTATTTCTTTAGCTCTTTGATATTCATCACCAGTGGTACTTTTGATGATGTATTGGGTAGCAAACTCATCAGCTATTCTATCTGCTCTTAAGATATTGAGCTTCCCATTGGCATCAAATATTTGAGGAAGATTTGTATTTTTATTCCAATAATCTAAACTGATATTATATTCTTTTTGCTCTTTAGAATTTTTATACCAGAGTGCATCAAGATAAGTTTGTCGAAGTAACGCGATACAGCCCATTTGCGAACTAGGATAATCTTGCGTAGAAGTGCCTTTACTAAAAGATAAATGATTGCTTACTTGTGGTCTCAAAATAGAAAGATTTTCTCTTGAATTATTTAATGATACTAAAACCCCACTTCCTCTAGCTATGCCATCATTTATATGAGAAACTACAGAGCCAAATCCTATTTTTTTATATTCATCGGCTTTACCACTTTCATAACTAAATTCTTCGTTTGAAAGGATTTCAGGTTTTATAGCTTCGTTCCATCCATATGCGCCTTTTTTGTTTGAAATAAATTGTGGGTCATCACTATTTTGTTTTTTAGATGATGAAGGCATGCCATAATTTGAGTATAAATCTATAAATGATGGATAGATATATTTACCCTGCAAATCAATAATGATAGCATCTTTAGGAATATTTATAGAAGCACCTACTTGAACTACTTCACCATTTTTTATAAGTAAAGTCGCATTGGTATATTTAGTTTTATAATCGCTGTATATTGTAGCATTTGTAAATGCATACAATTTATCTTTATAATCATCTACTCCATTTATAGGAAAAGTTGTATTATTTTGAGCAAATATATTTACTATGAATATTAGAAATAGAGAAAAAAAGGTAGAAATCTTACGCATTTTATAGATAATTTTACAAAGCTAAAATAACCTAAATATTATTATTGGTGTCGAAATTGTTTTAAACAATATATATGCAAAAAAAAACAACATATAAAGATGTAGAAGTCTGCTATGAAATCACAGCTACTAAAAGTGCAACTATAGTATTGATTCATGGATTTTGTGAAGACAGTTCCATGTGGAAAGGTATATCATATAAGCTAGAACAAGACTTTCAATTAATACTTATAAATTTGCCCGGATATGGAGGATCTAGTTGCACAAATGAAATATTGAGTATCACCTGGATGGCTGAAATGGTAAATGAGGTTTTAATAACTGAAAATATAACCAACTGTATTATAATGGGTCATTCTCTAGGAGGATACGTAAGTATTCATTTTGCAGAATTATACTCTTCAAAATTAAAAGGAATCGGCTTTATTAATTCACATATTTATGCAGATGACGAACTAAAAAAAGCTAATAGAAACAAGAGTATTTCGTTTATTGAAAAACATACTGCTAAATTATTTATAAGAGAATTATTTAATAATTTATTTACAAAAGAATTTTTAAAAACCAACTCTGATGTAGTAAAAAGCTTGATTGAAAATGCACAAACTACCATAAGTGATAAAGCAATCATAGATACACTTGTATCTATGCGAGATAGAGATGATAAATCATATGTACTAAAGAATCTTAAAATACCTGTTTTATTTATAAGTGGTAGAGAAGATGAAACTATACCAGTTCAAATGAGTTTAAATCAATCATATTTAGCTAATGTAACTCAATTGCATTTAAGAGATCATATTGCTCATATGAGTGTTTTTGAGGATACTGATTATACTCTAAATGCTATGAGCAATTTTGTTAATTTTTGTAATAAATAAACAAAAAATTCTATAAATTTGTTAAAAAGCATTACTTTAGTATCTAAGCCATAAAACGTACATTGAGTAAATGAAAACTCTTAGTAGAATATTTGTCCTTTTATTATTGTTTTTAACAGTAAAAACATATGCCACTCATATTGTAGGAGGTGTGATGTACTATAGATACTTAGGTGGTACGTCCTATGAAATCACAATGAAAATATATAGGGATTGCGATCCTGGAGTAAATACAGGTTTTGATGGTGGTCTAAACAGGGATGGAACTTTAGCTCCAGAATTATTAATTTCGATTTTTAGAGAAAGTGATAATGCATTAATTGATAACATAGTATCTATAACACCAACAATTACAAGAGTAAATCCTGTAATTACAAATCCTTGTTTGATACCTACAGATATTTGTGTAGAAGAGGGTGTATATGTATTTACTATTACATTGCCTAATACTACAGATGGTTATTATATATCCTATTTAAGATGCTGTAGAAATAACTCTATAGATAATATAGTTACTCCTGGTGATGTTGGCTCAACTGTTACTGTAAGAATTCCTCCTATTTCTACTCAACTTAACAATAATGCTATTTTTACAAATTTCCCTCCAATATTTATTTGTCAAAATGCTCCATTATTATTTGACCATTCAGCAACAGATTTAGATGGTGATTCATTGTATTATGAACTATGTAATCCTTTAAATGGATTAGATAATGTAACACCAACTGCAAGTGCAGGTGATCCAAGATGTGTTGGTCCTTATGTCCCTATTACTTTTTTAGGACCATATACAAGTTCAAACCCACTAGGAACTCCTACTCCTCCTGCTGTTCCTATTACTATAGACCCAAATACAGGATTGCTTTATGGTACTCCACCAAATATTGGTCAGTTCGTTGTTGGGGTTTGTGTTACCGAATTTAGAGGAGGAGTGCCTATTTGTAGAACTATGAGAGATTTTCAGTTTAATGTGGTAAATTGTCCAAATCCTACAGCTAGTATACCAAGCTTCAATATTGACCCTAGAACAGGCTATGGCGATTTTGAAATAAATTGTGATGATTATAGTATTTCATTTATAAACAGAAGTGCAGGTGCCACTAGATATAAATGGGATTTTGGTGTATTGGGTACTTTTACAGATACATCAATTCTTACCAGCCCGTCCTATACATATCCTGATACTGGAACATATGCAGTAACTTTAGTTGCATACAATGCTGATGGATGTTTAGATACTACTATTGCATTTGTTCGTATATATCCAGTAACTGTAGATTTTACTTTATCAAATGAATGTAAAGATACTGCAGTACAATTTAGAGATATAACAGGCAATAGTGCAGGAGTAATAGTATCTCGTAACTGGACTTTTGGAGATGGTGGTACTAGTACATTGGCTAACCCAACTAGATTATATGCTTCACCTGGCACTTATTCTGTAACACTTCGAGTACGAACAAGCAAAGGATGCGATAAAACTATAACTAAAAATGTTGTTATTCACCCATTACCAGTTCCCGCTTTTAATACAGATTCAGTCTGTGTTGGTTATCCTGCTGGTATTGTAAATACAAGTACTGGTAATATTGTATCCTACAACTGGATATTTGGTAGTGGATTTCCCAACCAGACTACCAGAACCCCTTTACAAACTTATACAAGTAGTGGCACCTTTCCTATCACATTAGAAGTAGTCAGTGATAGTGGATGCAAGCAAAGTATCACTCAAAATATTACCGTAAACCCATTACCAGTTATTGTTACAAATAATGATACTTCTATTTGTCCAGGTGATAGTGTGCGATTATTTGCAAGTGGCGGGACAACCTATTTATGGACACCTTCACTAGGATTGAGTAATGCAAATATTTCTAATCCAGTAGCCAAACCTACTTCAAGTACAAATTATACACTACGAGTAAGCAATGCTAATAGATGCGCAAATTTTGACACTGTAAAAATAAATTTATTTGTATTGCCTATAGTGGACGCTGGACTTGATACTAGTGTTTGTCTAGCACCTGGTAGTTTTAGAGATAGTGTACAGCTCAACGCTACTGGTGGTGTAAGCTATAGCTGGACTCCAGCATTTTCATTATCCAATCCAAACATTCCAAACCCATGGTCAAATCCAGATACCAATACTTACTATTATGTTGTCATCACTGATGCAAATAATTGCAAGCAAAGAGATAGTGTAAGAGTAGTAGTGCTTGACCCACAAATAGATTTAATCACAACAAAAGATACAGGATTATGTATTTATGATTCTATTCTTATAAATGTAGCAGATCAAGGATTGATCACATCTTATACATGGTCGCCGATAAGTGGACTGAGCAACCCAAACACTAGACTGCCCATATTTTTCCCATTAGATACCGCTACTTATATACTTTCTATCAGTAATTATTGTTATACAAAAAGTGATAGCGTATTGGTAAATGTATATCCACTTCCTACAATTACTGCTGGAAAACTTGACTCTATTTGTATAGGAGATTCAATTCAACTATTAGCTACTGGTGGTGTAATTTATTCTTGGAGACCAGATATAACTTTAAGTGATTTTGACATACCAAATCCTATTGCATTTCCAATTTCAAATAATAGATATTATGTGAATGTGACAGATACATTGGGATGTAGTAATAATGATAGTATTCTTATATTAGTTTATTTATTGCCTAATGCTCAAATAGCAGCTATTCCAAATGTAGTTTGTCAAGGAACAAATCTTCAGCTAAATGCTAGTGGTGGAATTTCTTATACATGGTATGAAGGCATATTGTTAACCGATAGTACCATATCAAATCCAATAGCAAGTGTACAAGACACAATAATGTATTATGTAACAGTGCTCAACTCACATGGATGTGATAAAAATGATACAGTTTATATTAATCCTCAGATGCCTGTGGTAGCTCAAGCAGAAACAGATACCTCTATTTGTTTTGGCAATACAGTTTTACTTCAATCTAGTGGAGGATATTATTACCAATGGAATCCTGCTATATATTTATCAAATGCTATAGTGCAAAATCCTTATGCAAAACCAGATACTACTATCACTTATACTGTGACAGTATCCAATGATTGTTTTAGTGATGATACTACAGTGACTATAACTATATATCCTTTACCTCCAGCAAACGCAGGTACTGATGTAACTATTTATAGAGGACAAAATACAACGCTTACTGGTTCATTAGGTGAGATATATAGTTGGTTTCCGCTAGATGGACTCAACAATCCTTATGATGCCACCACCATAGCATCACCTATCAATACTACAGATTATATATTAAGAGTAGAAGATTATTATGGATGTGTAAACTATGATACAGTGAGGGTAAATGTAGTAAAAAATACCTTATTACTTTTACCTACAGCTTTTTCACCAAACGGTGATGGAATCAATGATATTTTTAGAATTGTAAAATTCTTAAATCTAAAAACTTTAGTTTCGTTTAATATATATAATAGATGGGGCGAATTAGTTTTCTCAACAGATGATGTCAATGAAGGCTGGGACGGAACATTTAGAAGTAGACCACAACCTACTAGCTCATTTGTTTGGGTAGTAAAAGGACTGGACTTTGATGATCAAGAATTTATACAAAAAGGAAATGTAACTCTAATTAGGTAGAAAACTTATATTTTCATATTCTGATTTTACGCTTATTTTTGCATCAACCAATCAAAATTTAAATTATGAATACATTATTAATGTCTGCAGGCGCACTTACAGGTATCAAACACACACACATGATGTTTGCGTTTATTTTTGTACTATTTTTTTTATTAAAAGCAATATTACTATTGACAGATAAAAACGAAACTTTAGATAAGCTTAGAAATAATAAAGCACTAAAAGTTGGATTTGATATGGTATTGCCTACTATCATTATCATATTGGGTTTTACACAGGCATTTCAAATGCCTTTTGAATCTTGGCCAAAATGGTTATTAATAAAAATACTTTTTGTATTCTCATCTATTCCTATGGGTATCATAGCTATGAGAAATAAAAATAAAATGTTAACTATAGCTACTTGTATACTTTTTTTAAGTATTATCGTATTAGCCTATACTAATTAGTATGAAATTAAATTTTCTATTCATTTTTATAGTGCTCTTTATTATAGTAATAGCATCATGCGAGCCAAATATGCCTTCGAAAGGATCAAGTTCTGTTGACACAAAAGAAACAGCAAAAACTGCAAATGAACTCTATACTACTCATTGTGTGACCTGTCATGGTGCAGATGGTGCTATGGGTATGAGTGGGGCAAAAAATCTTCAAGACAGCAAATTAGAAAACTCAGAAATCATCAAACAAATAACACATGGTAAAGGAATGATGAGTGGATTTGAGGGTAAAATGACTGCTGAAGAGATAGAGAAAGTTGCTACATATATAGTCACTCTAAGAAAATAAAATGTCTGTAAAAACTTTTCATGCTATTGGATTAATGTCTGGAAGTTCATTAGATGGATTAGATATTGCTTATGTAAAATTTACTGTAGAAAATAATCAATGGAATTTCAATATTTTAAAATATGAATGTTTAGAATATCCTCCTCCCCTTTTACAAAAGATAAAAACAGCGAAGCAATTATCAATAGAAGAGTTTTATAAACTGCATACTCAACTTGGACATTATTATGGAAGTGCGGTAAAAAACTTTTGTAGTACGAATCATATCATTCAAATCGATGTAGTGGCCTCACATGGACATACTATTTTTCATGACCCTGAAAGTATGGTCACCTGCCAGATAGGTTGTGGAGCTGCTATAGCTGCAAGTAGTGGACTTAAAACAGTTTCAGATTTAAGAGCAATAGATATAGCATACAGAGGACAAGGAGCACCTATAGTACCTATTGGAGATAGACTGCTTTTTAGTGAATATGATGCTTGGCTCAACATAGGTGGCATAGCCAATATTACACTCAAAAATAATGATAACTATATAGCATACGATATAGCTAGTGCCAATCAAATATTGAATCACTATGCTAAAAAGTTAGGAAAAGATTTTGATGATAATGGATTTATTGCTTCTACAAATAAAGTGCAGGTTGATTGTTTTGAAAAATTGAATCTAAATGATTATTACACTAAATCAGCTCCAAAATCATTGGATAATAGCTTTTCTAATCATATCATTCAAGTACTAGATGCTTATGATATTTCTACAGAAGAAAAAATAGCTACATATACTGAACATTTGGCGTTTCAAATTGCAAAGCAAACTATTGATGCAAAAAGATTATTAGCAACAGGAGGAGGAGCATTCAATAGTTTTTTAATAAATAGAATCAAGCACTATACAAACTGTGAAATCATAGTGCCTTCTAAAGAAATAATTGCATATAAAGAAGCTTTAGTAATGGCTTTAATAGGTGTTTTAAGAATAGAACATAAAATAAATACATATAGCAGCGTGACTGGTGCTATAAAAGATAGTATTGGTGGGGCTATATATTTACCCTAAATTTTTTAAATATTTTTATTTGATAGTCTTATTTTTATGTCTAAATATATTGCTATGATTAAGAATAAAATATCTTTTTTTATTATCCTATTATCTATTGAATTGATTTTAGTCTCTTGTTCTAGAGATCCTGAGGTTATTTGTCCTAAAATCAAAGGTCCTGAACCTATAGGGAATCTAAAAAACATATGTTTTGGTTCTTGTAGTAAAGAAAGTAAAGATCAGCCTATACTTGATACAATTGTAAAAGAAAACACAGATATCTTTATTTATTTAGGTGATAATATATATGGAGATACGAAGGATATGAATGTATTAAAAGCTAAATATAATAAACTTGGATGTAAGCCAGAATTTCAAAGATTATATGAATCATGCAAAGTGTTAGCTACTTGGGATGACCATGATTATGGAGTCAATGATGGAGGAAAATACTATAGCAAAAAAGCTGAATCAAAAGAAATATTTTTAGACTTTTGGGAAGAACCATTATATTCTGAACGTAGAAATCATACTGGCATATATCATAGCGAATATTATGGAGATGCATCACATTTAGTTCAAATTATATTATTGGATTGTAGGACATTTAGAGACGATTTAAAAGGGAATTTATTTGGAGGATATGATGAATTATTAGATTCAAATGCCACTATGCTTGGAGTTGAACAATGGAATTGGCTTAGAAATGAACTTTTGAAACCTGCTACTTTTAGAATCATCTGTAGTAGTACGCAGTTTTCTAGAACTCATGTGGGCTATGAAGCATGGGCAAACATGCCCTATGAAAAAGAAAAAATGAAAAATCTAATAAAAGATACTCGAGCCAATGGAGTGGTATTCATAAGTGGAGATATACATCTAGCAGAGCTATCAAAACAAGACAATGATGGTGCATATCCTATATATGATATGACTTCTAGTGGAATAACACAACTAGAGGATTCGAATCCGACTAATGGAAATAGAATAGGTCAAATGTATAAAAGCTACAATTACGGAAAACTAGAATTTGATTGGAGCTCATCTGATCCAGAAATCATTTTACAAGCCAAAAATATATATGGAAATGCTGTCATTGAGAAGCGACTAAAATTGAGTGAGATTTCTTTTTAATTATTAAAATTAGTATTAAATTTGTTATAACAAAACAAAACAAATTGAAACAATTTTACGCTCTATTTCTTGTATTCATATCAATTTCAGTTCATTCACAAGTAGTTTGTGATATTGATATCCGAGATACATTTGTTTGCAGTGGAAGTACTATAAACTTAAGTGTAGGAAGTGGATATACATCTGTTTTGTGGGATAATACAGCTACTACACCTGCAACTACCATCACTACAGCTGGAACACATTGGGTACGTGTTACAAAAATAGATACTACAATAAATTTAGTGGTGAATGGAGATTTCGAAGCAGGACGTACAGGTTTTACTTCTGGATATATTGTAGGTTTACCTGGTTCATCTACTTGGGGATTACTAGGAAATCCTGGAACATATGAAGTACTTGCAAGCCCTAGAGATGGACACATCAATTTTTATACTTGTACGGATATGACTCCAGCACCTGGTACACAAATGTTAGTAGCTAATGGCTCTACTATTCCTACTGATTTTTGGTGTCAAACCATAACAGTAACGCCAAATACTGATTATTTATTTTCAGCTTGGGTAGCAAGTGTAGAAAACACTACTAATGTGGCACAATTACAATTTAAAATAAATGGTACTGTTATAGGTACACCTGTATTCGCTCCAACTACAGGATGTGTATGGAGGCAATTCTTTACAACATGGAATTCTGGATTAAGTACAAGTGCCAACATTTGTATTAGAAACCTAAATGTAAGTGGCGGTGGAAATGATTTTGCAATAGATGAAATTAGATTTAGTAATGTATGTGTTCATACAGATTCATTTACATTTTCAGTCTTCGCTCCTACTTCTCAAACGATATATGATACAATTTGCAGTAATAATCCAATCTTATTTAATGGCAATTCATTAAGTACTAGTGGTCTTTATAGTGATACTTTAATGAATTTTAGATCTTGTGATTCTTTTCTTACTTTAAATTTGACTGTACTACCGATTAGTTCTTATACTTATAGTCAAACAATTTGTAGCAATCAAACTGTTATATTCAATGGTGTATCTATAAATACCAGTGGTATATATTTAGATACTTTTGTCAATTCAGTTGGTTGTGATTCATTTCTCACTCTTAATCTAACTGTGAATCCTACTTCTATAGGTACAATAAATCAAGTAATTTGTAGTAATCAAACTTATTTATTTAATGGAGTAAATTTGAATACTTCAGGAGTTTATTTAGACACATTTACAAATTATTTATTTTGTGATAGTGTAGTCACATTAAATCTTACCGTAAACCCAACAAGTACAGGAACTATGACACAATCAATTTGTAGCAACCAAACTTTTTTATTTAATGGCGTAAATTTGAATATTAGTGGCACCTATCTAGATACTTTTACCAATTATATATCATGCGATAGTGTGGTAACATTAAATCTCACAGTAATACCAATTAATGGAAGTGTAAAAGATACCGTAATATGTTTTGGTGAATCATACTTATTTAATGGAGTTTTTAGAAATACTACTGGCACTTATTTAGATACATTTACAAATATCAGAGGTTGTGACTCTGTAGTAAGATTGAATCTTGTAGCTATGCCATATTTATCTGCGACATTAAATAGATATATGTGCGACAACCAAACTTATTTTTTCAATGGAGTAAGCCTTACTAGCACTGGCACCTATCTAGATACTTTATTAAGTATAAATGGATGCGATTCTTTTATTACTTTAAATTTGTTGGTATATCCTACAAGCACAGTAAATATCTATGATAGTATCTGTGAAGGACAATCTATTATTTTTAATGGGTTATCACTAGATACTGCAGGTATATATGCAGATACTCAAAGTACCATATATGGATGTGATAGTATTATTTATATGTATTTAACGGTTCATCCAAATCCTATAGTAGTTATAAATGCTGGCAATGATACCTCAATTACTATTGGTCAATCAGTCATCTTAAAAGCATCTGGTGCTACTAGTTATTTATGGGATAATCTATCAAATTCTATATATCAGACTGTGACTCCTACAGCTACAAGTATATATTATGTAACAGGAAGTGATACATTCTTATGCGAAAATACGGATACTATCCTCATTACAGTTTATGAATTAGTTGATACTTCTAAACTTGTCATTCCATCTGCATTCTCACCAAATGGTGATGGAGTTAATGATATTTTCAGAGTGCTTGGATCTATAAACTTAGAATTTAGTAATATGTCTATTTTTAATAGATGGGGTGAAAAAGTATTTGAATCTAATTTACTAGAAGATGGATGGGACGGTAACTTCAGAGGCAGAGCTCAACCATCTGGCACCTATGTTTATTATATAACTGGAAAGTCTAAAATAAGTAAAGATACTAGAACATATAATGGGGTAGTGACCTTAATCAGATAATTTATTATTATCTCTTATCCATTTTTGATAGGGTAAAATACCTAAGTAATAACTACAAACTGAAATCAATCCAATTGTAAAAAATACAACTGCATAATTTCGTAATCCATCATCAAAATAAAATTCGCCTATCATCCAGATACTATTTGCACAAATCCAACAAGAAACTGCTATATTATGTGTAAGCTCGGTTATATCTTTCCTATTTTTTATAGTCAAATAAATTGCTACTATTATTGTAGGAGCTATCATAGCTATACCCAATGGCTTAAAAAGCATCACCCAACACATATCTTTAATCAACCAAAAAAGTATATGTAAATTCTCTTGTATTCTGTAGTTATTTGCATCAGACTTTTGCATTTTTTAAATATATATTTATGTGCAAATTAATATATTTTAGCATCATTATTAAAATATTTTTTATGACTCAATTTATTAAAAATTTATTCGTATTGATAAACATCCTTTCTATATTTTTTATATCATGTAAAAACTCTTCAAATAATGAAGTAAACAACAATAAAAAAGAGGAAATTAGTCCTCTAAAAGATACAGTTTATGTAATAAACAAAACAGATACTATATTTATAGAAAAACAAGCTAAAAAAGTGAGTGAAAAGGAGGTGATAGATAGTAGCCATATAAATAAAAAAAAGACTATAGTAAATCCATTAGAAACAAAGATAAAAATAGAGAGGAATAATAAAAAAGAGGAAATCATATATTATAAAAGCACGACCAAGATATCTACAAAAATAACACCATGGGTAGATGGTACAAGATATATTAGATTATATGACAGAAATGGAAATCAGACATATGAAATTGAAGATGAAAACAAAAGTTACAGTTCAATAACTAATTTAAGATATAATAATGATGGTTCTGTAATCGATGCTACAACCAATTTGAATCCAGGTGCTTCTATGAATTGGTATGTGACAACTACAAAATTCAAAGAGGATAACCAACCTACTTTTCAAGAATCAATTGAATATCCTCAAAAACTTAGTGCAATAGTGGAAGGTAGCAGATTAAAAGTATGGGATTCCCAAAATAAAAAATGGGTACCAAAATCAAATTAAAAAAATTACAATTTAGATTGTATCAATGTAAATACCTCTTTCAATTTAGATGTATCTGTTCCTCCAGCTGTTGCAAAAAATGGCTGACCTCCTCCACCGCCTTTGATGAGTGGCGCTATTTCTTTGATTATGGCTGATGCATTTAAATTTTTAGATTTTATAATATCATCACTCAATGCTACTGACACCATATGCTTCTCTCCTAGCGGATAAGCTAAAACGATACATATATTTGAATATTCTTGTTTTAATTGAAAACAAATAGTTTTTATTGCATCTGCATTACTCAACGTAATCTCTTCAGCTAAAAAATGGGAATCATTTATCATTTCTATCTTGGACTTCAATTCGTTTTTTAGTTGAACTGCTTTCTCTGTTTCAAATACTTCCAATTGTTTTTTTAGTTGAGCATTCTCTTCTTTTAGTGATTGCGTAGCTACTACTATATCTTTTACATTTCCCAAAGAATCATGTATTCTATTGAGTTTCATCAATTGGTCATTATAATAATTGATTGCACCTGCTCCAGTATAAGCTTCTATTCTTCGAACTCCTGCAGCTACACTACTTTCGCTAACTATTTTAAGAAGTCCTATTTCTCCTGTACTTTTTACATGAGTTCCTCCACATAATTCTACAGAAGTATCAAATTTCACAAGTCTCACTGCATCTCCGTATTTTTCTCCAAATAGTGCCATTGCACCCATTGCTTTTGCTTCAGCTATAGGCATTGCTCTGTTTTCAAATAGTGGAATATTTTTTTGAATATTCGTATTTATCATTGCTTCTATTTCACTTATTTCTTCAGTACTTACTTTTTGAAAATGTGAAAAATCAAATCTTAAATAATCGCCATTGACTAGTGAGCCTTTTTGCTCAACATGTGTTCCTATAATTTTGCGTAATGCTTCATGAAGCAAATGTGTAGCACTATGATTTTTTTGAGTAGCAATTCTTTTGTCTGCATTTACTTTTGCTATGAAGATACTTTCAATATTCTCAGGCAATGAATTTGCAAAATGAATGACTAAATTATTTTCTTTTTTAGTATCAATAATTTCTATTTTTTCATGAATATTTTCAATAGTACCAGTATCACCTACTTGTCCTCCACCCTCAGCATAGAAAGGAGTTTGGTCAAAAACTAAATGTACTATTTCTTTATCTTTTGTTTTTACTTTTCTATACTTACTTATTTTTACTTCACAAGTAAGTTCATCATATCCTTTGAATATAGAATCTTTATTATCAAATATCTCTACCCAATCTCCTTGATCTACTTCGCTTGCTTTTCTACTTCTATCTTTTTGTTTTTGTAGTGCTAGTTTAAAACCTTCCTCATCGATAGTTAAGTTGTTTTCTTGAGCCATAAGATTAGTAAGGTCATATGGAAAACCAAATGTATCATACATTTCAAATGCTTGCTCACCAGATATTTGATTATTTACTATCAGTTTATCTTCTACTAATGAGTTAAATCTTTTTATACCTGTACCAAGCGTTCGTAGAAATGAAGCTTCTTCTTCGTATACAACTTTACTTACAAAATTGAGCTGAGCTTTCAACTCTGGAAATACATTAGCAAATTTATCAGCCAAAGCAGGTATCAACTTAAATAAAAATGGTTCATCTTGTTTTAAATATGTATAACCATATCTGACTGCACGTCTTAATATACGACGTATCACATATCCAGCTCCATTGTTACTAGGCAATTGTCCGTCTGCTATAGTAAAACAAATAGCACGAAGATGGTCTACTATTACTCTACAAGCAATATCTATTTTTTCATCTTTACCATAAGTTGTAGATGTATGTGCTGATAAAACGGTAATTAAATCTTGAAAAATATCTGTATCGTAGTTAGATGCCATGCCATGAATACAACGAACCAATCGTTCAAAACCCATACCAGTATCTACATGTCTTGCTGGTAGTTCTTCTAAGGAACCATCTTTTTTTCTATTAAACTGAATAAATACATTATTCCATATTTCAATGACTTGAGGGTGGTCATTATTTACAAGCGTTTTGCCATCTACTAAGGCACGCTCTGCATCAGGTCTCAAATCAAAATGAATTTCTGTACAGGGGCCACATGGACCTGTATCTCCCATTTCCCAAAAATTATCTTTTTTGCTTCCTGTGATTATCCTAGCAGGATCTATGTTTTTTGCCCAATACCCTTCACTTTCTGTATCTTTTGGCAAACCTTCCGATTCATCTCCTTCAAAAACAGAAACATACAATCTAGTTTTATCAAGTTTATAGACTTCAGTCAAAAGCTCCCAACTCCAATTGATAGCTTCTTCTTTAAAATAATCGCCAAATGACCAGTTGCCCAACATCTCAAACATGGTATGATGATAAGTGTCAATACCTACCTCTTCGAGGTCATTGTGTTTTCCACTCACACGAAGACATTTTTGAGTATCAGCTATACGAGTATATTCTGGTTTTTTATTACCTAAAAAATAATCTTTAAACTGATTCATACCGGCATTTGTAAAAAGTAAGGTAGGATCATCTTTTACTACTATAGGTGCAGATGGAACAATTTTATGCCCTTTCGACTCAAAAAAATCTAAATATGCCTGACGTATTTCACTGGATGTCATAGTATTATATGTAAACTTGTTAATTATAAATTTAAATCTTATTTTTGATAAATAATTTAAGTTCAAAGTTACGAGTATTAGATGTAACTATCAAGTGTCAAGATATAAGTAGTAAGTCCCGAAGCTTCGGGATAAGTATCAAGTATAAAGTATAAAGACATTAGATATTAGACGTTAGATATTAAAAATAACTTGAAACTTTGAACTTTGTCCCGAAGCTTCGGGATTGAAACTTTTAGTTGTTGAACTATAGAACAAAATTAGAAATTGAAAAAACAAAAATATTACTATAATATATCTTCACTACGCTACGAAAAAGTGAAAAGAAACTGGGGTTCGTGGGCTATGACTGGCTTTATGATTCTTTGTACTTCCCTTATTTTTGCTGTGGGTATTGTATACTTAATCCAAAAATTTATTCCTTCTGCCAATGAACAACGCTTGCAGAACGATCTTTCTAAAATGGAAGAGCAATACACCCTCATGCAGCAAGATGCAAATAGAATGCACAATGTACTTGAAAGTCTTAGAAAAAGAGATGTGAATATATACAGAGTACTTTATGAAAGTGAACCAATAGACGAAGATGTATGGAATGCAGGATATGGAGGAAGCAATAGATATAAAGACTTAGAAGGATTTAGCAATACAGACCTTATGAAAGATTTGAGAGCCAAACTAGATAAGCTAAAATATCAACTAGTACTCCAATCGAAATCTTATGATGAAATTGCAAAACTTTCTATGAGTAAAGAAGCCATGCTGGCATCTATCCCTGCTATTCAACCAGTTTCCAATGAGGATTTGACTCGTATTGCATCGGGTTTTGGTATGCGTATAGACCCAATATATCGCACTCCACGTATGCATACAGGACTAGATTTTACAGCTCCAGTAGGCACCCCAATTTTTAGTACTGGTAAAGGGAAAGTAGTAGCAGTAGAATTTAATGGTGGTGGATATGGAAATCATGTAATCATAGATCATGGATATGGATATCAAAGCCACTATGCACACATGAGCAGATTTAATTGCAAAGTAGGACAAGAAGTGAATCGTGGAGATATGATAGGCTATGTAGGTAACACGGGTAAATCTACTGGTCCACACTTACACTATGAAATCATTTACAATGGGGAAAAAATAGATCCAGTTCACTTTTTCTATAATGACCTTACCAATGCACAATACGAACAAATGCTAGAACTTAGTGCTAATGCTGCTAAGACTTTAGATTAATCTATCTATATATTTAATCATGGCATTCAAAGAATTTGAAATAAAAAAATTATACTACTCCATTGGTGAAATAGCCGAAATGTTTGGAGTAAATGCTTCTTTGATACGTTTTTGGGAGAAAGAATTTGAAATACTCCAACCAAAAAAAAGCAAATCTGGCACTAGAAGATATACTCAAGAAGATATTGATAATTTCCAGCTTGTATATCTTTTAGTAAAAGAAAAAGGATATACTCTAGAAGGTGCCAAACAAAAAATAAAAGAAGAGCGCACAAAAATAATCACTCAACAAAAGACGATACTTTCACTGAAGAAAATAAAAATCTTACTTCAACAAATAGAAAGTAGTTTGTAATATTTTTATTTATAAGTAATAGTAAAGGCGCTCTTCGAGCGCCTTTACTATTATAATTTCAATTATTTTTATTGTCTTATCAATTTACCTTCACTGAGTACTTTATTATTCTGAATTAATTGATATATGTATGATGCACCTGTTAGTTGACTTGTTTCTATCTGTATTTTAGTAAACGTATTTTGTGCTACAAAATTTTTCTCTGCTACTTTTTTACCTTCTATATCATAGATTACTATTTGTGCATTGCTATTTGATAATCCATCCATACTGAAATTGATATAGCTATCAAAAGGATTTGGATATGCATTGAAATGGATATTATTATCAATATTTTCTATTGACAATTTATAAGTAATTGTATTTAATGTTGTATTCGTTCTTACAGGCACATTCAAATCAAAATAGATATCAGCAGTATTATTTATAACTGTACCTTCTGTAGAAAATGGAATAGTATTGATACTGTAAGCTACAAATCCATTACTACCTTCAGGGTCACTAGTACTATCTGGCAACATAATATCGTCGTAGAAAAATTTCAAAGTTCTACCTTCTATTTGAGTTCTTACATCATGTGATGTAGCTCTCAATTCAAATGTTTCTAAATCTAAGTTTGGACTGATAGTATCTATTAAAACAATATTTACAGCAGCTGCAGTTCCTGTATTTTGAAATCTGATGGTATAATCCAGTTTTGTATTATCTGATATTTGTCCACCTGCTCCTACGCCTATAGGACTTACCGACTTGTCATTTGGATCCCAAGATGCTTCTACTAACTGATGCAGTGTATCCATATTGCAAGCATACTCTATTTCTGTAATACCAGCAGCTGCATCTACGAATGCCACGTTAAATACTGCATCACCAGCTACTAGAGTTATTGGATTATTAAATCTAATAAAATAAGTTGTAAATGAATGTGCTGCTAAACCCGAAAAAGTGAAAGTAATGCTATGACCAACTCCGTCATGTACCCCTGCTGGAGATGAACTATTATATACATATCTTGGATCGTAATACATGGTAGCTGTTCCACTCATCACTGTTGTACCAGTATTATTTACGTATAGTCTATACCATATCGGTCCTAGTGGCGAAACATTTGTAACAGGCACTAAATCAGCACATAGATTATTTATTGGAATAGTATCATTGATTCCAAAATTATTATTTGGGTACCCAGTTACTCCTACTATTGGAACTAAATTGATTACTGATGGACTAGTATGAGTAAAACCAGCCAATGATGAAGGAATAAAATAACTAATCGTATAAGGATTTCTAGGTACTACTATATAATAGAAACCTGATGAAGTAGTCAAAGCACTATAAGGTCCGATATAAACTCTCTGCCCACTAAATCCTGGCTCACCAATATCTTTTATACCATTATTATTATTATCTTCATATACATAACCAGATATATAAATTCTAAAATAGCTCGAATCTACTACACCAAATCGTAAATCATCGATATGATCACACGAACCTGTTGATGAAACTGTATACCTACTTGGAGATGCCGGATATGTTTGAAAATGACTAGTACTTGGCAATGGACCTAGTTCTATATCATAGTTGCCAACAGACATATAAAATCTGAATTGACCAAGTGAAGTAGTATTAAATGTACCTCTAAGTGTAGTAGTACCTGCATCATAAATTCTTACTTGCTGACCTGCTCTAAAAGTTTCTGTTCCATCTTTAAATCCGTTACCATTAATATCATTCCAAACAAAACCACTAATGGTATCAAAGTGAGGAATTGTTACAATCTGACGAACACTATCACATACATTGCCCGAAGTATCTAAAGCATATAAAGTGATAAAGTAAACAAATGTAGATGTATCTGTATAGCTATGAACTGGGTTTGTGATAGAACTAGTACTACCATCTCCAAAATTCCACAAATAAGAACTAGCTCCTGTAGAAGTATTAAAAAATGTAAGTGTATTACAATTGACTGTATAGTTGAATACTGCATTGCATCCTCCTGGTGGCAAAACACTCACATTTATGCAGGTATCATCCAAGCAATGGGTCACTGTATCATAAGCCAACATGCATATAGTATGTGTACCGTAAGTATCAATCAGCATAGTAAATACAGGCATGTATGAAATATTGGCGTATAAGCTTCCATCTACCAATATTTGATAAATAGTATTTACAGTTCTGCCTGAAGTAGTATTAAACAACTGAATAGCAGTAGGCACTGATGTAACCACGATAGGCGAACTAGGACTTAGGTAAAATCCTGCTCGTGTGGCACAACCGATGACAACAGTATCATAAGTTGTATCACTAGCACACCACGGGCCACTTGTGGCAAAATTGGTTATCCAATGTTTGATGACATAGGTGCCTGGGCTTGTGTATCTATGTCCTTTAGTAGTATCTGGGTACATATCTGCAAAAAAGTAAGAAGAGCCATCACCAAAATTCCACCAAAGCAAACCAAAAGTAGGAGTACCAAATCCTCCAGAAATTAATCCTCCAGATGTATGTGTACAATCAACAGAATCTCCAATTTGTACAGTATTAAATAATGGTACAGGAGGAATATTGATCATTACTGAACTTCTAAATGTATCACTTATACCTGAACATGGTCCAAAAAACATAGGTATAGCCAAAGTAATATTATATATACCTGATGTAGTATATTTATGTGAAAAGTTAGCCGTATTCCATGCTGCTCCCATACCTGTGAAAGTAGAAGTACCATCACCCCAATATATATTAGCTACAGTAGTCAATCCATGTTG
Organism: Chitinophaga pinensis; assembly: GCA_945860705.1. Classification (GTDB taxonomy): domain Bacteria; phylum Bacteroidota; class Bacteroidia; order Chitinophagales; family CAMDFR01; genus CAMDFR01. The sequence goes on from CAMART010000020.1 coordinate 41,347, forward strand.
TACTTCTATTCTTATACTATCTCTACAATTATACGTAACTCTAAATGTACCAAAACAAGAATCTACTCGCACTAGATTACAGATAGAATCACATACATTGCCTGATGAATCTCTTAATATCAAACAGACATTTTTAGTGCCATAAGTTGAATAGTTTTTTGAAGGATTGCCAGCACCTGTATATGTAGTAACATCTCCAAATCTCCATAAACTATACGCGGGGTTATATGAGCCTGTACTTGTAGAGGTGAATTGTACATTTCTCAAACCTATTTGATCCCATGTAAAAGATGCACTACATGTGGCTTTGAGGCTTATCGATGATATAATCATCAAAATAACAATCGAAAATTTTAATAATATTGTTTTCATTTTTATATGATTTTATATGTCAAAGATAATTTTATATTATATAAGTATTTTATCAAATTAATATTATTCTTACGCGCTCAAATTTTTAAATTTCTTCAATATCCATTCGTTATAATCTATAAATTCCTCTATCTCTGTCTCTATAGCTATAGTTTCTTTTGCAATTTTTAGTAGCTTTTTATTAATAGCAAAATCAGGAGTTTTAGACATTAATAGTAGGAGTTTCAGCATTTCATTTTCTCTTAAAGCTTCTTGACTAGTCAATAATTTTTTAAATTCTCTTTTTATTTGTTGTATTCTATAGTCGATGATTTCATAATCTGTCATCTCAAAACGGATAATCTGTTCTGCAATATCTATTTTCAATCTCAAATGTTCATCTGCATTCTTATATACATCAAATGTTTTTACTTTGATTATTTGTTTTATAGCATCATCATATTTATTTTTTTTATAGTAGCAAAGCGATAGATTTATATATGTAAACACATCATAAAATACCATATGTTTTTTATCTATTGATTCTTGCATTTTTTTCAAAATATCTATAGCCTTATCTATATCTATTACAGAGTAGTTGATTACTAAAGTATTATTATAAAAAAACTCATATTTTTGATAATGCAATTTATCATATTCTAGCATAGCTTTTTTGAGAATATCTGCATAAATTAGGCTATTCTTATAGTCTTTCAGTTTAAAAAGTGCATTGACCAAAAAAGTAAGCATCTGCAACTTACTATCATGATTTGTTCTATTAAATATTTTTTGCTTGAGTGCATCTTTATAAGCTTTTTCTGTAAATTCTTTTAATCCTTTATAGTCTTCTTTTTGAAGTAAAATCAGGCTCACTGCTCTACACAATTTGATTGTAAAAAGAGCATCTTTTTTCAGTGAAGTATCTTCACTATATTTTTCTATTATTTTTTCTAATAATATAAAAATATCATTCTTTTTTTGCGAATAATTTTGGGAAATTTTTAGTTGATAAGATATAGCCGCTAGTACTTGATCCATCTCTCTCAATCTATTTAGTTTCTCATAATTTTCAGCTCTTTTATTGATGTATTCTATTGGATTTATTTCCGTATCCTTCAGCGAAAAATTGATAGCTTCACTATACAATATATCTAGCCATTGATAATTTTCGGATGCGCTAGCAGTCTTTTCCATCTGCTTCAAAAAATATGCTGCCACTTCTTTATTTTTTTTAGCATCAAAGAGCTTAAATAATGAGTAATAATATTGAATTTTATACTCATCATCTTCTATATGTTGCAGTATCAAACTTTTATTCACTTCTGTGAGGAGTCTATTTTTCAATCTATAATACGAATTCTTATCTTTAGTACCATAGAGTGTTGCCACAACTATATTTTCATCAAATTCCTCATTATTTTCTCTGAGCATATCAAATAGTGAAATATCTTTTCTATCTTTGCCATAGTTCATTCTAGATATATAAATTTTGAAGTAGCGTTGTTCTTCTTTATTTAAAGTATGTATTATCGATTGTAGTATATTCATGATATTTATTTTTGAACGCGTAAGAATTTTAGTAAATTTATATAAAAATATTAAATAACAATCGGATATTTATATTACCAAAACAAAATATAATGAAGCCAATTATACGAATTTATCTTTTCATACTTTTATGTATAAGTAGTAATATTCTTATAGCACAAGACTTACGTATCAATAAAATAGACAATTTACCAGATACTAGTTTATTTTCATCATCTATCAATTCACGTATTTATTTCCAATTTAATACTTCTACTTTAGCAACCCCATTTACGGTATATTTCAATTATTCTGTAAATGGTATAGTGCAGTCAAATCCATTGGATTCTTTTATCTACAGCACTCCTATCGGTACTGAGTTATTTAAAGATGTGATTATTCAAACCAATGCTCCTATCTATAGAAAAGGGGACAATATAGTAGTAGTATGGCCTATTTGCTATCAAGTTACTCATACTGCCAACTATTTCAAAAAAAATGTTTTCGTTACAGATTCATTAAACACATCCATAAATAATAATGAATGGAACAAACAATCTACATGGCAAGTGGTATACGACAATGAAAATAATATATTCAAGGTATCTGATATCAATACGATAGATTTTCCTGTTCATTTAAAAGTATACGAAAGCTCTGGTAGACTTATCTATAGCGAAAAAATGAATGAAAATAAAAGCATGAGTTTACCTCAACTAACTCCTGCAATTTATATTTTTGAACTACGAAACAAAAGTAAAAAACAAGCTGGAAGATTTTTAGTGTATTAGATAGCTTGCACTCACCATCCTGTCTTTGCCTTGTAAGTCTTTATGAATAGTACTTTCTTCAAATCCTTTTTGAGTAAGCAATTCTATGACATCTTTACCAAGTTCTTCATTTATTTCAAAATAGATTTGAAACGACTTAGTATTATTTTTAATAGCAAAATCAATAATTTTTCTATAAAACAATAAAGCATCCTCATCATATACAAATAGCGCCAAATGTGGCTCATGGAGCAACACATTATTTTTCATCTGTTCTTTTTCATCTAGTTTTATATACGGAGGATTAGAAACTATTATATCAAAATCTGTAATTGATAGAGATGATTTATCACTCAAAATATCCGCTTCAACAAATTCAATTTGAACATTATTTAATATTGCAGATTTTTTAGCTATGCTCAAAGCATCTGTACTTATGTCTAATGCTACTACCTGAGCATCTTTGAAATGTTTTTTAAGACTAATAGGTATACATCCACTTCCAGTACCTATATCTAGTATCTTTAATAGTGTTTTAGTTTTATTATTATTGATTATTAAATCTACCAATTCTTCTGTCTCTGGTCTTGGAATCAGCGTATGCTCATTGACTAAAATTTTAGATTCATAAAAATAGGTAAATCCTAAAATCTGCTGAATAGGCTTAAAACTAAGCAATGCTTCTGTATCATTTTTTATTTGATTAATAAGTGATTCATCAACATGCTCCTCAGCTTGGGTAAGAAGCTGTATTCTACTTTTATTCAGTCTTTCTTCTAGCAACCAACTTGCTATTTGGCCTGCTTCATCGCTATCATAGATTGTAGATATAGATTTATTTACAAAAGCTAAAAGTTCTTTTATTGTCATACTTGTACAAGATTACATATTTTTACTTTTTTATTCAATATTATATCTTAATATATACATGGAAAAAATATTATTTATCGCTATCATCGTTTTCATCATTGTGGAGTTTTTGTTGAGTACCTGGCTTGAGTATCTAAACAATACTACTTGGAGCAAGCCACTGCCAGCCAATGTAGCCAATTTATATGATGCAGAAAAATATAAAAAAGCAGCAGAATACGATCAAGAAAAATATAAAATATCCCTTTTTTCGTCTATACTTTCTGTCATTATTACTTTGAGTTTTATACTTGCTGGTGGTTTTGCTTGGCTCGATACTTTGCTCAGACAATACACCCAAAACGAAATAATTTTATCTTTATTATTTTTTGGTAGTATGATGTTTGTTTCCTATTTGATATCGCTACCTTTCAGTATCTACAGCACTTTTGTGATAGAAGAAAAATATGGCTTTAACAAAACTACCCCTAAAACTTTTGTACTCGACACCATAAAAAGCACGGTGCTTATTTGCATCATTGGTGGCGCATTACTCTCTTTCATAGTTTGGCTTCAAGGCATATCGGGCTCGTACTTTTGGCTACTAGCTTGGGCTACAGTATCTGGTTTTTCTATATTTATGGCTATGTTTTATACTTCATTTTTATTGCCACTTTTCAATAAACTTACTCCACTGGAAGATGGCCCACTCAAAGAGAGTATCATGGCTTATGCAAATAAAGTTGCCTTTCCGGTGAGCAATATACAGGTGATGGACGGCTCCAAACGCTCTAGCAAAGCCAATGCATTTTTTAGTGGACTTGGTCCTAAAAAAAGTATCGTGCTTTTTGATACACTCATCAACGAAATGACTCAAGAAGAAATACTAGCAGTGTTGGCTCACGAAGTAGGACACTACAAGCACAAACATATCTACAAAAGCATGCTTATTTCGATAGTGAGCACTGGAATTATCTTTTTTATTTTTGGTCAAATCATGAATAGTGATATTTTAGGTGCTGTACTCGGCACACCGAAGAGTTTTCATATAGCCTTGGTGGTTTTTAGTATGCTGTATAGTCCTATATCGCTCATCACTACACCACTTATGAATCTATTTTCGCGCAAAAATGAATACGAAGCAGATGCCTATGCAAAACAAAGCTACGATGCCGAGCCACTTATCTCTGGACTTAAAAAAATGAGCATCAATCATCTGAGCAATTTACAGCCTCATCCTTATTATGTTTTCTTTCATTATTCACATCCGCCGCTCAGCGCACGGGTAGAGGCTTTGAGTGCAAAATAAGGAAATTTATGCATAGAGTAGAAAAGCTATTGTATTTTAAAGTAAATGTAGTATCTTTGCACACTCAAAAATTAAGAACATGTACGCAATAGTAAAAATAGGTGGACACCAATACAAAGTAGAAAAAGGCGATAACGTAACAGTATACAGGCTAGAAGGCAATGCTGGTGATGCAGTTGAGTTTTCTGAAGTATTGATGGTATCTGACAATGGTAGCATTGAAATAGGAGCTCCTACAGTGAGCAAAAAAGTATCTGCTAAGATAGTAGAGCATTTAAGAGGCGATAAAGTAATCGTTTTCAAAAAGAAAAGAAGAAAAGGATATAAAGTAAAAAATGGTCACAGACAAGACCTTACTACTATATCTATTGAAGCTATAGCTTAAGACTTAAGTAAAACAATTATTAAAAAATATAAATAAGATAAACAATGGCTCACAAAAAAGGGCAAGGTAGCTCAAAAAACGGTAGAGAATCACATAGCAAGAGACTTGGTGTAAAACTATTTGGTGGTCAAACTTGCATAGCAGGAAACATCATAGTTCGTCAGAGAGGAACAAAATATAAATTAGGTACTGGTGTAGGATTAGGAAAAGACCATACTATCTATGCATTAATAGATGGTGTAGTTACTTTCAAAACTAAAGCAGACGAAAGATCTTGGGTATATGTATTGCCTGCAGGTGAGGCTAATGCTCCAAAAGCTAGCACTCCTGTAAAATCTGCAGCTAAAGCTGTAAAAGTAGCTACTCCAAAAGTAGAAAAAACTGCTGATGCAACTGCAGCTCCTAAAGCAAAAGCAACTGATGCATTATCAGAAGCAAAAGCTATCATGGGCAAAAAAATAACTCAAGATGACTTGAAAATAGTAGAAGGAATCGGTCCTAAAATTGAGGAATTATTCCACAATGAAGGTATCAAAACTTGGGAAGCTCTTGCAGGACTTACATTTGAAAGATGCAAAGAAATAGTAATGACAGGTGGTGATAGATATGCTATGCATGACCCAACTACTTGGCCAAACCAATGCCAACTAGCACACGAAGGCAAATGGGCTGAGCTAAAAGAACTACAAGAAAAATTAGACGGAGGTAAAGAATAATCACATCTCTCCTATTTAATATAGAAAAACCATCAAGTTTACTTGGTGGTTTTTTTTGTGTTTTATTAAAAAAATAATTAGCAATTTTACATATATGAAGTGGGAAGCAAAAGCAATAAAACATAATAAAGAGAAAAGAATAGCCATCTATTTTGAAAAGGATGCAACTCTCATAGCTCGTGTAAAAAAACTCACAGGTGTTCGCTGGAGTGCAACACTGAAGGCTTGGCACGTACCAGATAATCCTGAAAATAGAGAACGGTTTAAAATAGCACCCGAATTAATATTGAACGACAATCATACAGCACATATCAAAAAATTTGAACAATGGCTCTATTCAAAAAGATATAGTGCCAGTACTATAAAAACATATAGTGAAGCATTAAAATCATTTCTACTATTTTATAATGATATAAGTATCGAAGCTATAACAAATGAAGCTGTAATCAAATATAATAATGAATTTATACTCAAAAATGAACTTTCCTCCTCGTACCAAAATCAAATAGTAAATGCAATAAAGCTATTTTTCAGTAGCATAAAAGCAAAAACTATAAATCCTGAACTGATTCACAGACCTAAACGAGAAAAACTACTGCCCAATGTACTTAGTAAAGAGGAAGTAAAACAAATACTCGAAGCACATAATAATATAAAACACAAAGCAATGCTCTCGCTCATATATAGTTGTGGACTCAGGTGTGGTGAATTATTGAACCTAAAACCTATACATATAGATAGCAAACGAGGAATAGTACTGATAAAACAAGCTAAGGGTAAAAAGGATAGAATAGCCCCATTAAGTATTAAAATACTTGATTTATTGAGAGTTTATTTTAAAGAGTATAAACCTGAAAAATATCTTTTTGAAGGGCAAAATGTAGGCACACCATATGATGCAAGAAGTTTACAATTGGTGTTGAAACAAGCATTAGAAAAAACTAAAATCACTAAACCTGTGACACTACATTGGCTCAGGCATAGCTATGCTACACATTTGCTCGAATCTGGCACCGATCTTAGGTATATACAAGAGCTACTTGGTCATAAAAGCAGTAAAACTACCGAAATATATACTCATGTAAGTACCAATAGTATAAAACAAATAAAAAGTCCTTTTGATGATTTGTAAGATAATATATATATTTGAAAAGTAAAATTGAAACAAAAATTACTAAAATCATCGACAATCTATTTAAAAAAAGGTGTGATTGGCGTCCCGAAGTTTCGGGACGTAGTTATTGAAAATAAAGAGATAAAGATGAGAAAGATAAAGATAGAATATAGAAAAAATGAAATGTAATACGAAACAAAATACAATAAAAACCTTCGCCAATCTACCCAATATTGGGTGGATTGGCGAAACTCAGTTTCGCCTATATACAAGTTATGTGCTATGCTAAAAGAATCGCACGTATTTTATCAATTTTATATTTTGGTATTGGTTCTGAAAACCATTTTCCCCCAAAGAAATCATTACCGCAATTAGGGCAGTGTTCATTGTCGTGGTATGCTCTACGTTTAAAGTGGTTTTCAGGTATCTCTTTAAAACAAGAAGCACAGCACATAACAGCACCTAAACTAGATGGCTGGATTTGTTCTTCTTTTGAAGGTTTATCTTTTAAATTATCCATTGTGTTTTTAATTAAATTTAGAGGTGTTAATCAGCCACCTCGTTTAGCTGCAAAACGTTATCGGCAACCCTAAAAGACCACACTAACAACAAGATGACAAGCAAATATTTTGATAAATTATTAGCGGAAATTTCAAAAACGGGCAAACCTAATATTGAAGACAACGAATATATTAGTCAGTTTTTTATACCTATAAATTCGACAAGAAATTCAATTTTAGAAGAACAAGATAAAATTCCAGAATACTTGTATTTCATAAATTCGGGTTTTATGCGACTATTTTACTATGACCAAAACGGAGAAGAACAAACAACTTTTTTGTGTTCGCAAAATGGTTTCATTGCATCATTCTCATCATTGATAAATCAGACCAAAGCGACAGAAAATGTAGAGTGTATTACGGATTGTGAATTATTGAAAATTTCTTTCGTAAATGCAAAACAACTTGTAGACAAAAGCGTAATTTTCAAAAACTTTTTTTTATTAATGTTTGAAAAGTCTATTTCATTAGCAACATTAAGAGCCAATGACTTAGCATCATTAAATGCTGACCAACGCTACCAAAAAATGATAGACCAACAAGCACACTTTATTCAAAATATTCCACTACAATACATTGCTTCATATTTAGGAATAAAACCACAAAGTCTGAGTAGAATTAGAAAACAGGCCATTAAGTAACATTTGTGAAGTAGAATAAAATTTTGTTTTTTGACATTTGCATTTCATTTAGCAACATTAATAAAATGGAAACATTGCAAGAAATCTTAAAACAACTCCCCACAGCATTTGGACAGTCCTTAATGAATTACGGGATTATCGTAATTATTTATTTAGTAGTGTGGAAACTATTAAAAAAACGACTTAAAAATTGGAGAATACAATTGAAAGAACGTGTTGATGCAAATCAAATCAAGTCAGAATTGTTAAACAGTCTCTTTACTTTAATGGTAAGTACCATATTTGTACTTATAATTTATTCTTTAAAATCACTTGGTTACACGAAAATCTATACAGACATAAATGAGTATCCTAAATTCTTTGCTTATGGTGGTTTTTTTATTTTTTTGCTATTTGACGACACTTGGTTTTATTGGATACACCGACTTTTGCACCACCCAAAAATTTTCAAGTACATACACAAAGTACACCATAAAAGTATTGACGTTAATCCGTTTACATCGTTATCCTTTCATTGGGCAGAAGCTTTATTACTCACATTTTGGATTGTACCAGTCAGTATGATTTTTCCAATGTACGTTCCTGCACTTGGACTATTACAGATTTGGGGTTTTTTAGACAATATAAAATCACATCTTGGATATGAATTTTTTCCAAGTTGGTGGAACAAAAGTTTCGGAAAACTAATGACATCAAGTACACATCATAATATGCACCACAGTAAATTTAATGGAAATTATGGCGTTCATTTTCGTATTTGGGACAAACTTTTTGGAACAGAATTTAAAGACTACGAAAAAACATTTGACGAAATACAAGACCGAAAAAAGGGCAGCCGATAACACGGGTTCCTATGTAAAGCACCTCTGTTAGTCAATTAATTTTATTTCATATTTTCTTTGAAGAAAGAGCTGAAAAATCAGCCCTTGCTTCGCAGATTTTTTTTTGTTTGCATTACGAAAATAATCATATTTTATTGAATTAACCATTTAGGTCGCAAATATTAATATAACTGATAGTTGAATGCAAATAGGTTGCGTTTTGGTCTATTATACTTGTAAAAAAATACAAGAATATGTTTGAAGGAATCAATAGTATCGATTTTTATGCTCAATTTCATAATGATGAAACCTGTTATAAATATTTAGCAGATTTAAAATGGAAAGATGGTTACATCTGTAAAAAATGTAAACATACTTCATATAGTAAAGGGAATTTACCCTACTATAGAAGGTGTAAGAACTGTGGCTATGATGAAAGTGTAACAGCCCATACTATGTTTCATAAATGCAAAATGGGCATACAAAAAGCATTTGTATCTATGTATGAAATCATATCAAGCAAAAAAGGAATAGCCAGTACAACCTTATCCGAAAAAGTATCTGTCAATATAAAAACAGCATGGCTTATAAGAAGAAAGGTACAAGAAAGCATGAAGCCTTCATGTAAAAAAAACTCCAAGAATATGTAGAGGTAGATGAGACCAGTGTAGGAGGCTATAGTGCGGGAATGCCAGGCAGAACTTTGGAAGGAAAGAAACATGCCATTGTTGCACTAGGATATGATGAACAAGGAAACTCTACTAGAGCATATGCAATGCCTATAGAAGATTTTACAAATAAGAGTTTACGAACTATATTTGATAAACATATAGATAAAGACGCATTTGTAATGACCGATGGATTTAGAGGATATAATGCACTACATAAGGAATATAAAAATATGGATTATAAACTTTCAGAGAAAGGAAGCAATTTTGAAAAACTTCATTATCATATATTTAATATTAAAAACTGGATAAGAGGAATACATCATCAATGCTCTCAGAATCATTTTTGTGCCTATTTAGATGAGTTCAATTTTAGATTTAACAATAGAGGTGGAGAACTACGAAAAAACATTTTCAATCACCTACTGACCCATTGTATTTACGCAAAACCATCTACTTATTCAATGTTAATCAATAAATGCGACTTAAGTGGTTAATCCAAT
>CAMART010000021.1 GCA_945860705.1 Chitinophaga pinensis
CTAACTAGTGATGAAATGGCTGACTACTGGGCTAAATGGGTAAAAAAATATCCTATCGTATCTATCGAAGATGGTATGAGCGAAGATGATTGGGCTGGCTGGGCAAAACTCACAAGTGCTATTGGCGATAAAGTACAACTAGTAGGTGATGATCTTTTTGTAACAAACGTAGAAAGACTTGCAAGAGGAATTGAAAATAAAATAGCTAATTCCATACTTGTAAAAGTAAATCAAATAGGTACACTTACAGAAACTATTGAAGCTGTTCAACTAGCAACTAGACATTCATATACTTCTATCATGAGTCATAGAAGTGGCGAAACAGAAGATACTACTATAGCAGATTTAGCAGTAGCACTCAACTGTGGCCAGATAAAAACAGGCTCGGCATCACGTACTGATAGAATGGCTAAATACAATCAACTACTAAGAATAGAAGAAGAACTAGGACCTGTGGCATACTATCCTGGTAGAGAATTTAAGTATAGTAGATAAAAATCTTTTATTTCCACTCAAAAGATTCAATCATATGAGTCATGTCTTTACTCACAAAATTGATGATGGGTGCCATGCTATCTACATTTGGTTTTACATTGAAGTAAAGCGCACCTCGTAGATAATGTTGCTCCATATCTGTGACATAAAACTGAACTGATGAAGCAGCATTGCCTTCTACATCATATATTAGACCATGCACCCCATTTTTTGTATTGATTTCTATTGGGTCTATCGCATCTGCTTTTTTAGAATGCTTATAAGTAAGTGTATGTGCATCATCTAGCAATTTTGCTATTTGCTCTTTGTTGTGTACATCTTCGTAGGTCACATAAATAGTACCTCCAAATTGTGGATACTCTATATTCAACCAACAAGGATTTTCTATTTTTTCACTAAAAAAAGTGGAGTCTTTTGTTGCTTGAGCATATATAGGATATTCAAAAGCAAATGGACAAGATTCACTGCTGTATTTTTGATAGGTATGAGTAGGAAAGATAACTCTTGGATAGGATTTTGGTTTAGGAGTATAGGTTTTTTCGCATGAAGAAAACATGACAACAAAAAGCGATAAAACACCAAAAACCACTAAGTTATTTTTCATATCATTTATTCTTTATCAAGTATTTTTATCTCTATTCTTCTTATTCTATTTTTCTCAATATTGAGTACTCTAAAACTATAATTTTCAAAACTAAATACTTCATTTTTTTGTGGCATTTTACCAGCTATTTCTAGTATCAAACCTGCAATAGAATCAGCCTCACCACGCACTTCTTCAAACTCATTTACATCTGCATTGATGATTTTACATACATCATTGATTAATACTTTACCTTCAAAAATATAGGTATTATCATTTACTTTATTTGATGTAAATTCTTCATCATCATCAAACTCATCTTTTATCTCACCCAAAACTTCTTCTACTATATCTTCTAGAGTGATAATACCACAAGTTCCTCCATGTTCGTCTACTACAATAGCCAAATGCTTTCTGGTGCTTTGTATTTCTTTAAGCAAGTCATCTATCTTTTTACCCTCAGGTATATACAAGGCTTCATGTATCATAGAGTGCCAATCAAAACTCGCATCTTTGTCTATATGTTGTAACAAATCTTTAACGTGCAAAACACCTTTTATATTGTCTAAACTATCTATATAAACTGGCAAACGTGAATAGCCTCCTTCTCTTACATATTCAATAAGCTTTTCAAAATCCCATGAATAATCCAATGCGTAAATATCCATACGAGGTTTCATAATCTGACGAGCAGTGATTTCACCAAAATGCACGATTCCCTTGAGTACTTTTATATCTTCTTGTGTTGTATTTTTATCGGCGGTCATTTCTATTGCCTGCTCTATTTCATTGGTATCTATATCGGTATACCTTCTTATTTTTTTCTCTATAAAAGCAGAAGCATTCACCATAAAATAACTTAAGGGATAAAATAACTTAACCAAAATTGATAATGGAAGTGCCATGAAAGTGGCAACTCTGATTTTGTTGCTCTGAGCAAATGTGATAGGAATCACATCTACAAATAATAAGATAAAAAAGATATCTATTGCTATGGTGATTATTTCCTCTATATAGTGTGGCACTATGGAATAAGAGCCAATCTGTATAGCACCCATATCTTCAGGAAAAAACTTTCCAATCACCAAGTGCGATAATAATACGATAGTGATATTTAATAGACTAATCACGATAAGTACTGTAGATAATACATATCTAGGTTTTTCTAGCAAGTCTAGTATTCTATCATTACTTTCATTATCATCATTTTTTATTTCTTCTTTTTCTGCTGGAGACAATGCAAAAAATGCAACTTCAGAAGAAGCCACCATACCGTTTATCACTAATAAAATAAAAATGCTTAGTATTTCAAATAGTATAGTGCTATCAAACCCTGCAACAGGAACCTGCAGTATATGTATAAAGTTTAATAATTGTGAGGGAGGAATATCGCTACTCAAGTGTCGTAGATTTAGTTAAGAATATATTGTATATTGTATTAAAATGGTAAGTCGTCAGCTATTTCATCATTAGATGCATATTCATTAGGCATACTAGTATTATCACCATCTTTTTTGCTATCTAGCATTCTAAAATTGTCTACGACTACTTCTGTTGTATATTTTTTCACTCCGTCTTTATCTTCCCAAGAGCGATTTTTAAGTCTGCCTTCTAAGTATACTTGCATTCCTTTTTTAAGGTATTTCACTGCTATATCAGCTTGTGGACCCCATATAGCTATATTGTGCCAGTCAGTTATTTCTTGTTTATTTCCTGCTTTATCTGTGTATTTTTCAGTAGTAGCTATAGAAAAATTTGCTACTTTTCTATTGCCTTCAAATGCTTTCAATTCTGGATCTTTGCCTAGTCTTCCTATGAGTATTACTTTATTTACCATGGTATATTTTTTAAAATTTGAGTACTAATATATTAAAAATTATTTTGAATATACAAGTTTATTATTCTCGGAAATGCAAAGTTAGTCAATTTACTTTTGCTAATCTCTTCAAAATCATCAAACAATGGCTTATTCGCCAGTTCTATATAAAAAAACCGTGCATAAATTTTTCTATGACTTAGTTTTTGTGTCAAATCTTTTGTGTGTATCATGCTTGCATCATGGATATTTATTTTTTTCAACTCTTTTGCTACTTCTTTTTCAGAAAAAAGCTTCTCAGATTCTATTAAATAAAACTGATACAAATCTCTCCAAAACTCAGCATTTCTCTTTTGTACATAAAACTTATTTTTATAAGTAAATACAAAATAATTAAAAAACCGTTCCTCTACTTTAGTTTTTTTTGCTCTATATGGCAATATATTTACTTCATCTTTTTTATATGCATAGCATGAATTACCCAATGGGCAAGTATCACACATAGGCAATGCAGGCTTACATACCAATGCCCCAAAATCCATTATTGCTTGATTATACTTGCTAGCCGCATCATTTGGTAAAAGTTTTTGTGCAGATTCTTCAAAAGTTTTTTTACCAGAACTTGTATCAAATGCTTCTTTGATACCAAAATATCTTGCTAAAACTCGAATCACATTGCCATCTACCACTGCATAAGGCAAATCGTAAGCAAATGAGGCAATAGCTGCAGCGGTATATTTCCCCACTCCTTTTAGATTTAATATTTCTACATAAGTTTTTGGAAAAACTCCTTGGTGCTCTTTTGTAATATACATAGCTGTTTCGTGCAGATTTCTTGCTCTTGAATAGTACCCGAGTCCTTCCCAATTTTTTAAAATCGTATCAATTTTTGCATTAGCTAAGTGTGAAATAGTAGGAAATAGCTCCACAAATTTTTCATAATATTTCCTTCCTTGTTCTACTCTAGTTTGTTGTAGTATAATCTCTGAAAGCCATATATAATAAGGATTTCGTATACCTTTCCAAGGCATATCTCTTATAATAGTACTAGACCATTCAATCAATGTTGAAACAAATACTTTATTCTTAGCAATCATAGATTTAACAAAAAAATTATTGCAAAAATGGTTGTTTTATTCTAAAGAATTATAACTTTGCACATCATTATTATTACAAGATTATTACAATTTTAAATTAAAATATAACACACAAGAAAGCAGATGAGAAAAGCAGATTTAGTAAACAAGATTTCAGACAAAACAGGTATCGCAAAAGTAGACGTGTTAGTATCTATTGAGGCATTATTCAAAGAAATCAGAGATTCATTAAAACAAGGCGAAAATGTTTATGTAAGAGGTTTTGGTAGTTTTATTACTAAAAAAAGAGCTAAAAAAATTGGTAGAAACATCAAGAAAAATGTAGCTATAGAAATACCAGAGCATTTTATACCAGCATTCAAACCTGCAAAAACTTTTGTTGAGTCGGTAAAGAAAAACAACTCAGGAAAATAATTTTTCTAAAAATCATTTACAATGAACTATAAACACTACTTAGCCATAGCGCTTATCTTTGTGGCAATACTTGTAGTGTACATTTTTGGCAATACTACTAAACCTAAAGATTTATCTAAAATACCTGCTAAAACCGATCAATCATCTAGCGGTTCTATGGATATGCTTTCGGCTATTGATAATGTAAATAAGCAGTTAAATAAAGATACTTTATCACTTATTACTTCTTTATTAAATAATAAATCTGACTCAAAAAATATAGACAGCATAGCTACAATATATAATGTGGCAGGGTTTCCTGGAATAGCAGCCTATTATTTATATGAAAATGCTAAAGAGAAAAAAGAATTGAGTAGATGGCTGAAAGCTGGGGAACAAAATTATGAAACAGCACGAGTGCTCAATTCTCCAGAAACTAGCGAAGCATTATTTAAAAATGCATTAGAATGCTATAAAAAAGCTGTGGAATTGGCTCCAGAAAACACGAGCTATCAAGTAAAACTAGCGCAATGCTATATGGACGGAACGCCAGATGCCATGAGCGGTGTAGCTATTTTGAGAGATATCGTGAGCAAAGATTCTAACAACATAGAAGCTCAATTTACACTAGGTAGATTTGGTATTGTTTCACAACAATATGACAAGGCTATAAAAAGATTGGAAAAAGTTGTATCTTTGCAACCCTCAAATGCAGATGCCTATTTATTATTGGGTGAAGCATATGAGAAAAGTGGAGATATAAAGATGGCTGTCAGTTCGCTAGAAAAAGCTAGAAAATTGATTAATGACCCTAGTTTCAACAAGGAAATAGCCAATTATATAGATCAACTAAAAAAGAATAAATAATTTATTAACTAATATAAAACTTTATAATCATGCCTTGCGGTAAAAAAAGAAAAAGACATAAGATAGCTACTCACAAGAGAAAGAAAAGACTTAGAAAAAACAGACATAAAAAGAAATAAATTTCTTTTTATTCATATTATATAAAACAGAACGCTTTTTATAAAAAGCGTTCTGTTTTCTTAATTTCATATCTAGTCGCCTTATTATTTATTAACCCACCTTTAAAAAACATTAATACTGTTTTTTTAATAAGCGACAAAGCTACTATTCTTATATAGTATCCTATTTACTTTTATACTAAACAGTATTAGATTATTGAACTTGCGTATTTACTTTGATAGTAGACATGCATATAAACTGTTTGAATGCATCATGCTATAACATGGAAAAAGAATTAATCATATATAACAACGCTAAAGGCGTGGATGTGGCATTACTAGAAAATAAAAAACTAGTAGAATATCATCAAGAAAAAACCAATAACCAATTTAATGTTGGTGATATATATCTAGGAAGAGTAAAAAAAATAATTCCTGGACTCAATGCAGTATTTGTAGATGTAGGATGCGACAAAGATGCATTTCTTCATTATTCGGACTTGAGCCCACAAATACATACACTCAACAAAATCATCAGAAATGCTGTAGCAGGAAACTATACCGAACTTGCTCGAATGGACATGAGCGAAGAGCGAGAAATACATAAAGAAGGGAAAATAGCTGATGTACTCAAGCAAAAAGATTTAGTATTAGTACAAATCACTAAAGAACCAATATCTAGCAAAGGACCACGACTATCTTGCGAGCTATCTATTGCATCTAGAAACATTATTCTTTCGCCTTTTGGAGAAAATGTAGGTGTATCAAAAAAAATAGCCAATGCTGAAGAACGCAAAAGATTGAAGGTATTAGTAGAAAGTTTGAAATCAAAAAACTTCTCTTTAGTAGTTCGTACAGTAGCCGAAGGCAAAACCGCTGGTGCACTGCACGAAGAAATCATTAACCTCAATGAAACTTGGAAAAATATACTCACAGAGCTGAAAGGTGCCATCGCTCCTGTAAAAATACACAGTGAACAAAACAAAGCTAATTCAATACTGCGAGATATACTCAACGATAGTTTTAGTAAAATAGTGAGCAATAATGCACTTATCAGCAAAGAGATAGAAGAGTATGTGACTAAGATAGCTCCTGATAAAAAAAATATCGTGAGTTTCTACAATGACAAAGGACAAATATTTGATGAGTATGGTATCACTAAACAAATAAAATCTTCTTTTGGTAAAACGGTGAGCATGGATGATGGAGGCTATCTAGTAGTAGAACATACCGAAGCACTGCATGTGATAGATGTAAATAGTGGACATAAAGTAAGCACAACGGGCAATCAAGAAAGCATAGCGCTCAGTGTAAATACTGATGCGGCACGTGAAGTAGCTCGTCAGCTTCGACTCAGAGATATGGGTGGTATCATAGTAGTAGATTTTATAGATATGAAAGTAGCAGCAAATAGGCTAGCTATATATGATCTAGTGAAAGAAGAGATGCAAAAAGATAGAGCCAAGCATAGTATACAACCGCTCACTAAACTGAATCTGATGCAGATCACACGTGAGCGTGTAAAACCACAAATAAATATTGTAACATCAGAAGTATGTCCAAGCTGTAATGGCACAGGTAAAGTTGATCCTACACTACTCATCACAGATGATATTTATAAAAACATAAAATACCTTTTAGGATTTCATAAAAAACTATCACTAGAAGTGCATCCATTTGTGCATGCATACTTGACTAAAGGCTTATGGTCTGTACAAGCAAAATGGTGGTGGACACATAAAAAATGGATTACTATTCGCTCCAACAGCAATCTTGGATTGATGAATTTTATGCTTTTCGATGAACGTAATGAAGAAATAAAATTGTAAAAATATATTTTGAATTATTACACGTATTGTCATTTAGCTTTTATAATTTTGGAGCTATAATATTCATTATTTTTTCATCGTATTTTATTAGCTAATTGAAAGATTTATTCACAGGCCGAGCAATGGTACTCAAAATAATATTTGGAGTAGTGGCTGTCATCTATTTTATGAGGTTATTTTACTTGCAGGTATGGAGTGACCAGTTTGATCAGCAAGCTAAAGATAACGCTATAGATATAAGACGAATAGAGCCTGCTCGTGGTCTCATATATGATAGAAACGGGAAACTCATCGTATACAACGCACCTGTATATGATATCATGGTAAACCCTCGAAATGTAAAGGAAATGGACACCTTAAAATTTTGTGAAATCCTATCTATCACTAAAGCAGATTTTATCAAAAACTTAACAAAAGCTCGAAACTATTCGAGGTATAAATCTTCTGTTTTTTTAGGACAAATGTCTATAGAAGATTTTTCAAAATTTCAAGAGTATATGAGTCAGTTTCCTGGCTTCTATGCCAATGTAAGAACGATGCGTCAGTATCCTTATAATTGTGGACCAAATCTTTTTGGATATATAGGTGAGGTAGACAAAAATCAAATAGAAAAATCTAATGGATATTATGAACAGGGCGACTATGCAGGAAAATTTGCCCTAGAGCTTCAATACGATAATGAACTAAGAGGTCAGATGGGTATTTCGTATTTACTAGTAGATAATAAAGGTAGAGAACAAGGCAGCTATGAAGATGGCTCACAAGATCAAAAACCTATTGCTGGCCAGAGTCTTATATCTACTATAGATATTGACTTACAAGTGTACGGAGAAAAACTAATGAAAAACAAAAGAGGGAGTATTGTAGCTATAGAACCTAGTACTGGTGAAGTTCTTTGTTTGGTGAGTAGTCCATCTTTTGATCCTAATTTGCTGACTGGTAGAAAACGTGGCGAGAACTATATGAAACTATTGAACGACCCACAAAAACCGCTTATAAATAGACCGCTTACGGCTATGTATCCTCCGGGTTCTACCTTCAAACCATTTACTGCATTGGCAGCTATGACCGATGGAGTGCTAGATGAAAACTATAGTTGGCATTGTACTGGTGGCTATTCTATACCTGGCAAATTTCTGAAATGCTCACATGGACACCCCACACCAATCAATGTGATGGAAGGATTGAAGCATTCTTGCAATCCATATTTCTGGACCATGTTTAGAAGAACCATAGATGATGATACTTTTGGTTCAGTAGAAAAAGGATATCAAGTTTGGTGGCAACATATGCAAGATATGGGACTAGGACATAAAACCGGTATTGATATGCCAGGAGAAAAAGGAGGAGGTGTTCCATCTACCACCTACTATAACAAAATATATGGTAAAGGACAATGGCACTCTACTACTATTATTTCATTGGCCATAGGACAAGGAGAGATATTAGCTACTCCACTTCAACTAGCCAATTCGTATGCTAGTATAGCCAATCATGGCTACTATATCACTCCACACTTGATAAAAAAGATAGGTGATGATAGTATTTCAATAAAAAGTAGGTATCCAAAAATATCTACGAAAATAAATCAGATATGCTATGCTTCTATTTGTGAGGGACTAAGACGGGTAGTAGAGAGCGGAACTGCTAGATCTTGTAAAATACCAAGCATAGAGCTCTGTGGCAAAACGGGGACTGCACAAAACTCACATGGAGAAAACCACTCTATATTCGCTGGCTATGCACCCTATAATAAACCAAAAATATCTATAGCTGTAATCATAGAAAATGGTGGTTATGGCGCTGCGTACGCAGCGCCTATTGTGAGTTTGATGGTAGAAAAATACATAAATGATACTATAGAAACTAGTAGATTAAAAATGGAGAAAAAAATGTTTGATGCAAATTTGCTAAATACTGGGGGGTATGGCAAAAAAACAACAGATACAAGTGCTGTAGATTGATTATATTAAATAAATGAGAAGTACAATATAGATAATATATGGAAAGAAAAAGAAACCCGCTGAGTGAGTTCGATTGGGGACTCGTGAGCATATATGCTGTACTACTGCTTTTTGGATGCTTCAGTATTTATGCCGCATCTTATAGAGAAATCATGGCTACTTCATTTTTAGAAGTATTCAACCTTGACACTTCTTTTGGTAAACAGATGATGTGGGTAGGAGTTTGTATAGTGATGGTAGTAGTATGTTTGCTGCTCGATAGTAAAATCTATACTACACTCGCCTATGTTAGTTATGGCGTGGCCATAGTTTTATTGATAGCAGTACTTTTATTTGGTAAAGATGTAAAT
The DNA here is from genome assembly GCA_945860705.1 of Chitinophaga pinensis. Classification (GTDB taxonomy): domain Bacteria; phylum Bacteroidota; class Bacteroidia; order Chitinophagales; family CAMDFR01; genus CAMDFR01. The sequence goes on from CAMART010000021.1 coordinate 9,493, forward strand.
GGAAATAAATCTTGGTTTGGAGTTGGTTCTTTTGGTATACAACCTGCTGAATTTGCAAAATTTGCTACTGCATTGGCACTTTCCAAATTTATGAGTGGCATGAATATAGATATAAGAAACAATACTCGACACTTATTTACTGCTCTTGCTATCATTGGTATTCCAGCTTGTTTAGTAGTACTACAGGGCGATCTCGGTTCTACCTTAGTGTTTTGTTCTTTCATTTTCGTATTATTTAGAGAAGGTGCATCTCCTTTATTTTTGATAATACCTTTTGTGACTATGGTCATCAGCATCATCACTTTAAAATATGGAGTCGTGACTATGCTGGTAGTAGATGCCTTATCACTTCTAGGGTTATTATACTTTTTTAGAAAAAAGAAATTCAATCCAAATTTATTGTTTGTAATAATCATACATGTTGGAATAGCAATTTATGCTTTGGGTGTAAATACGGTATATATGAATGTATTTAAAGACTACCAACGAGCAAGGATAGACTATGTACTAGGAAAATATAAAAAAGATAAAAAGAAACCTGCCATACAAGAAGTAGTGCCTGTTGTAGATAAAAACGCTAAGAAAGAACGAAAATTTGACGATTGGAATGTGCGTCAATCGATGATAGCAATAGGTTCTGGAGGCATATTGGGTAAAGGATTTCTAAAAGGCACACAAACCAGATTTAGTTTTGTACCAGAGCAAACTACCGATTTTATATTTTGTACCATTGGAGAAGAAGAAGGCTTTTGGGGCACCTCACTTATCTTAATTTTATACATTCTATTACTGTATAGGCTTATCAATACAGCAGATAAACAACGCTCTACATTCAGTAGAATATATGGCTATAGTGTAGCAGGTATCTTATTTATTCATTTCATGATCAATATTGGTATGACGATTGGCATCGTGCCAGTGATAGGTATTCCACTACCATTTATTAGTTATGGAGGATCGTCTTTACTTGCATTTACATTACTTCTCATCATCATGGTAAAACTTGATGCTGATAGGCTTCATGTTTTGAGGTAAGTACTCTTAAAAAATATTTTATTTTTTGAATTATCCTTTTAGATAACAATTTACTTGTAAATAAGAAAATATAATAGGATATGCGCATTTTTTGCCTTCGGCGATTTCTTTTGTCTTGAAACAAAAGAAACAATCTCGTCAACTATAGACGAGACAAGTCTTTGAATCCTTTTATCACAAAACTATTCAATGACGATATGCTTATACAAATAGGCATTTGTAAATTACATGGTTAGTCCAATTTATTTTACTATCCTCTTAAAATAGGGAAAGTCATACAGTGAGGACCGCCTCTCGCTCTACTAAGTTCTGTACTTGGTGTAATGATGATGGTTCTTTTCACTTTATCTGGATGGAAAAGTCCTTGTTTATATGCTTGTACTATAGATTCGGCATCTATGATACGGTATCCTTTATCTTCAAATGCTTCCTGAGTTTTTGGATTTCTTTCGTAAGCGATAGCTACACCATCTTTGAGTGCTACTAAATTACAACCATCTGTCCATTGCTCACGTTCGTCATATGGATACTCACCTCCTCCACAGATAATAAAATCTACTTTTGGATCTATGTGTTTTAAAAAATCTTTAAGATTGCTAAATACTTTTGGTTTCTTTTCACCATTGGTATAAAGTGTTACTTTACACTTACCATCATCTATTGTATAAGGCTTGTATACTACCCATTCGTGAGTGCTTACTTGCGTAAAAAGTGTATCTATATGCATACATGAACGCTCTTTTGGTATTTCTATTTTAGCTACAGAACTCACTACATTTTTTTCAAATAATTTTGCTTTCAATACTTCAAAAGCTTCTTCTGTGCTTCTTTCACTCACTCCTACCATCAAAAGCTCCGAGCTATACGTCATCACATCACCACCTTCAAGAGTTACTTTTTCATCATTTTCTTTTGTAAGGTCTATGATTTTATCATCTTGTACATTTTTAAAAAGTGGATGATTGTATATGATACATCTTGTGATTATATTTTCTCTTGTACGTGCATTTTTTGCAGCTTGGCAAATTATGACGTGGTCGTTGACCATGATACCAATATCACGAGTAAATACATAATTTGGAAGTGGTGAGAAAATCTGTTTGTCTCTTTTTTCTAAGTAACCTGTAAACAATGTGTAGACTAAATCCTCATCTTTCAATCTATTCAATGCATTTTTGATATTATCTTCACACTTTTCATGTATGCTTATTTGATTGACTAATTGAGTACGAGCTATTTTGTTTTTTTTAATTACTTCTAGTAATAGAACTTCAGTATCATATACATTTCTTCTTCCGATAAATGCTTCAAGTGTATTCCAAAATAATGTATGCTCTTCGCGCATACGATCTAGATATACGATATCGTCATATAAAAACTCCAGTGCATTACTAGGTGTTACTATTTCTATTCCATCATCTGGAAAATGTACAATTACTTTTTTTAACGGAGCTACTTCTGATGGTACAAATACTTTAGATCTCATGATTATTAATATTATTTATATACAATATAGAATTTGTATATAGTCAAATTTCGAATTTATGCAAATTTACTAAAATTAAGGCATTCAGCCTAATTTAGGATGACGATTATGTAAAAGCGTTACTTTTTTGCAGGTAAAAATATCTCAGCCATCATACACCTAGCGCTTCCTCCACCTATTTCTTCTATCAAATAAATAGGCACAGAAAGTATATCGCAATGGTTTTGTATTTGGTCCAATTGTTCATCTGTTAGAGATTTTACCGCTCTTTCGCTCATCACTATATATAAATCACCTTTTTTATTCATCACTTGTAACATATTGCCAGCATAGTGTTTTTCTAGTTGAGCTTTACTTATTTCTATGATTTCTTTTTTGCTAGATTTAATAGTATCTTCCACTAGTTTTCTTTCTTTTTTATCTGTGATAGATTCTAGACACACTACCACAAAGGTTTTGCCTAAACACATCACTACATTGGTATGATATTGAGGTTGTCCATTAGATTTATACGAATTGAAAATAATTGGCTTATATCCAATCATTTTTGCATACTCTTCTAGTATAGCTTTATCTGTACGTGGAGAAAGACAAGCATATACCAGCTTTGCATCATGGTCAAAAATCATACTACCAGTACCTTCTAGCGCTCTGTCCTCATTTTCATAATGGCTCAAGTCCACCACATCATTTACTTTATATTTCTTTTTTAGAGTTTCTATGATGTCAGCTCTTTTCTCTATACGTCTGTTTGGCGTTTTCATTGGGTAGATATATATAGTCCCATTTTCGTGCATACTTATCCAGTTATTTGGAAATACTGCATCTGGCTTTACGGGAGTAGCTGTATCTTCTATTACCAGTACGTTTATATCATTATCTTCCAGTATTTCTACAAATTCATCAAATTCTTTTTGAGCTTTCTTTACTATTTCATTTTGAGAAATATCTGTAATGTTTTTTTGATAATCATTACTCTTAGCTGTTTCTACATTATATTGAAATGATGCAGGACGAATCATCATCACATGTGAAGTATTTTGCATAATCTATTTTATTTGAGTACAAAGGTAAAATAAAAAATGGTGGTCACACAAAATGCGTGACCACCATTTATATGATTAATATATTTTTATATTATTTACTAGAAAATTTGTATCCAATACCTACTCCAATTGCTTCTCTGAATTGAACTCTAGATTGTTTTGCTGAAGTTTGATATGAGCCATCTGCATTTTGAATATATTCACCAGATGTATTTTTATCTCTTACGTTTACTTTTTGATCATGGTCATAAATCAATTGAGTGTATATATTAGCAGATAGATATTTATTTATTTTCATATCAACTCTTACTTGCCAGTTTACATCTATATTTCCTCTTAATGATTTACCATTAAAAGCATCTCTTCTGTTATCTGTATAGTTGTTAAATAAGTCTAATTGTGTCCAAAGTGATACATTTTTTACGATATCTTTTTTCAATGTAGCTCTTATTAAAGCACCAAACTCGGGTCTGAATGTTTTACCAACAGCTAATCCATATGCTGTTTCATCTATCAATGGATCATTTTTTACAAAAGTAAATTTACCTGCTGCTGGAGAGATGTATAAAGAGAAATAAGGAGTAGGTTTGTAGTCAATACCTAAAGAAAGATTTAACCAAGCTGGAGCTGCAAAGTATGATTTCAAAGGATAGTTTCCGTTGTTGGTTGTGTAATCGTAAGTAGGAGTAAACTGAGATAAAAAGTTTCCTAATAAAGCTACATCTAAGTTTTTAGCTACATTGTATCCAAGTTTAGAGTTGATTTCAAGCCTATCGTCATTTTTACGCATTCTTTTGTTTGCATATAAAAGACCCCACGTTGCATCTATACTGTTATTCCAACTGATTTTTTTATGAGCATAGTTTGCAAATACGTTACCAACTAATGTACCTGAAACTGAATTGATACCACCTGGAGCCCAGTTTACAAATGCAGCTTGGTTAACGTTTAGTGCAGCAAATCCACCATATTTCCATTTTTTAACTGGTTTCATAGCAGTGATTTCTGCTTCTGTAGCTGCTATTTTTTTATCTATTTCAGCTTTATCGCCTTTTAGTTTGTCTAGTATTGAATTTTTTGCATCTAGCGAGTTATTTTCTTGAGCATTTGCAACAAAAGTAATTGTCACTAGTGCCGCCATAAATAATTGTTTAAATTGTTTCATAATATAATTTTGGTTTAAAGAATAGAATTGTGTAAACAATTATAGTGCCAAAGATAGGTGTTTTTTAACTTATTTTAAGAGTCAAAAGGACATAAAACGTTTTTGGCAAAACCATAACTACTTGATTATATATTTATTATGATTTAAATATTATAATAAATAATAATGAATTACTTTAAAATTTCATTGAGTTTAAATACACCCAGAAGTAAAAATTCATGACTATATAGGGTATAAAAATTAGAAAAAAGAAGGTTTCTCGTAGCCATTTTAATACAAACCAAGCTAGAAACATGACACTAATAAATATCACCAATTGGAATTCATAATCAAAATTTACTGCTGAAACAAATCCAGATCTTTTATTGATTATTTTTTTTGTATGTCTGAATAAAAAACTCTCTTCTATTTTGAGTGTATCAGACAACTCGATATCATAGTATATTGGATAATCTACTCTATGAGTTTTATTGTCTTCGTCTACAAGATTATAATATCCTCCTTTTTCTATACTTTTTCCGAGTATTACATAATTTGTATGTACTGGTGGTATACTATAAAAATCTAGGACAGCTATCCATGCTATCAACACAAACACAGGCATTATAAATCTTATGATTTTTCTGGATTTTACCTTTGGTCATTTAGTAGTATCTATTAATCTAAAAATCTCCACGTGACACCAAATTTAAATGAGCGCTCATCACTTGGATAAAGAAATGCATTATAAGTGCCTCTGAGCCCAACTCCTTGCAATAAATTATTGCCTTTTAGAAATATTCTTACCGTTTTTATTTTCATATTTATAAAAACATCTATCATAGGTGTGTATTTCATTTTTTGTTCGTCTTGTATATAAAACTGACCTATCAATGGATTGTATGCATTGGCATAATAAGATGATATAAATCTAGAGTCTATGCCTATTCTTACAAGCATTGCTTTTTTGAAAGCCAATCTTTCATAATACAGACTGTTCTTTAAGTAAAATGTGGGATTTCTGATGATAGCATTATTGCTATTTTTTTGAAAGCAGAAATAATTATCTAAATGCACTTTGCCGTATGCTAAATTTAAACTAGCTTCTGTTTGAAATAAATTTATAGGAGTAGCTGTTTGATTTGGTTTTGAAGAAGCATCCCAATAGATATAATTATTTATCACATAATTTTTAACCTGTATACCTCCATTTATCTGAAGTTTTTTTTGAGTATAAGAATTAAAATATGCAGCACTCAAATGAATTGTATTTACTTTACTAAAATCATTGTTCCACGAATTAGCAAAACTATGATATTGGTTTTCAAGCCAAGTTGCAGCTCTTCTATTCCAAGTGGCCTGTATTGAGAGTAGCCCTATTTTCTTTAGGTCATAAGAAAATTTTCCTTTTATATCTATATCTCCTTGATTATATCCTGCTAAAAAAAATTGTGCATTGGCTAGATAATTCCATCGTTTATTTGCTTTTGCATTACTTCGTATATATCCAGATATGCTTAAATTATTAGTAGTAAATTCGTATCGATTTTGAACCAACTCTATATTTTCATGAAGAATACTAGCACCTGCAACTAAATTAATGGCCTTCCCTTTTGCATTTTTTACTTTTTTATCGCCTAAAAAATTAACACTTATACTTTGAGTTATGGAGTTATATCTAAGCAAATGAGAAAGTGTATCAATCGCTTCATTATCTATTTTATTATAATAAAAATTTAAATAATATAAACTATCAATAGTAGTAGACTTATCTATATAATTTGATTTATTGCTTGCCAATTTGATTTGGTATTTGATATTAACTAATGGCTGATAGTTTTTAATGAGCGTAGTATCATTTATTTTTTCTTCATATTTATAGCCTATTTCATATGATTGACTACCTTGCAAAGCTACTTCTCTGTAATTGTTTTGTGCAAGTAATAAGTTTGTAGGTATTTGTTCCTTTACTACAAATGTACCTTTGGGTATAGTATCACTAAAAGCATCAAAGGCTAGTCCACCATTTTCTTGATTTTTAAATCCGTTGTAGACAAAAGAAATATAGCTTACAAATTTTTTATTTTTGGTAATATATCTAGAATAAAAACTTGCTGAATTACCTACAGTGCGCTGTCTATCATAGTAACCTACCGAATTGATTCTATTGAAAGAAATACCATACTGAAATTGTTTGCCTAAGTTTTGACTATGCCTACCACTAAAATTGAGCTCTTGACGAAGACCCAGATTCATAGTAAGTTCGGAGAATGGACGTTTGATATCATACAATTTTATACTATCCATATAAAGCCAATACAAATCATATTGTCTGATGCCATTTTGAAATCCTGTAGGCAAAAGTGGTTTGTTCATAATAGGAAAAGCGGCAGTACCTACATTGCCCAAATGCAAATATTCATCACTTGCTCTTTGTATAAAATTATATTCTTCTAGATTATTTATACTCGTATCTATAGCATATAGTTTTTCTGGTGCATTGGCATAAAAGTAAGTAGCTCTGAAAGCGGTAAAACTATCTAGATGCTCGCCAAGACGATGCTGTGCATGTGATGCAAAACATAGGAAAATAAAATAAAATGCTGCAAATATTTTTTTCAAAGTATACTTATACGTTTACTTCTTTGATTAAATCTTTGATGATAGCGGTCATTACTGGTTCTGCTGCACTAGCTTTTGCTAGTACTATATCGTGACTTATTTTTTCGTCCATCGTTTCAAAAGGATAGCCTATATCTGAAACAACAGAAATAGCAAATACTTTCATACCACCATGACGTGCCACTATTACTTCGGGAACCGTACTCATGCCTACTGCATCTCCACCTATACGTGCAAAATATTGATATTCGCTTGGCGTTTCAAAAGTGGGACCTTGCACGCCTACATATACGCCTGTATGACATCTTGCATCGATTCGTTTTGCTATATTAAGGCCGATTTGTATCATTTCTTTATCGTAGGTATCTAGCATTCCAGGAAATCTTGGTCCAAGACGTTCGTCATTTTTGCCTCTCAATGGATGCTCTGGCTGTAGATTGATGTGGTCAGTAATAATCATCAAGTCTCCTACTTCCATTCCTACTTTCATGCCTCCACTTGCATTTGATACAAGTAGATGCGAAACTCCTAAAAATTTCATCACGCGCACTGGAAAAGTAACCGCTTCTATACTATGCCCTTCATAATAATGAAACCGCCCACTCATACATACCACTTCTTTGCCATTGATTTTGCCAAACACTAAACTCCCACCATGCCCTTTGACAGTAGACTGTGAGAAATGTGGCAAATCATTATAACTAAGCGTGTGCGACACTTCTATTTCTTTAGCGAGATTGCTCAATCCACTGCCAAGTATGATGCCTATTTTAGGTTGAGTAGTTACTTTTGATTGAATGTAACTCACACATTCTTGTATCTTATCGTATAATTCCATTTTGTTCTGTATTTATTTGATGTGTATTATTAATTTTTTGCAAAGTAACAGATAAATATTGAAGTATATCATTGTCAAATTTATTTTTATCTGTATCTAAAAATTTTACTTGCACTGGCAGTATGTGTATTGGTAAGTTTTTTGCCCAAAGCATTTCTTTTTCTAGTGCTAGTCTTGTGGCATCTTTCTCTGTAGTGAGTATTATTTTTTTCTCGTTTTTTATTTCAAAAAATAGTTCTGATACTTTCTCTATATCATATCTATCAAAATAATGATGATCTTTAAAATCTAATGCAAATATTTCTTTACAAAAACTTTTGCAATGGGTGATTATTTTTTGATTGTCTGCAATACCGGTGAGCAAAAGAATATCGTACTGTTTAAAATCTTTAATAGATTCTATATTATTAAACATAGGATATATTGCTCCATACTCTAATGTAGAAAAATACACATGCTGATATTTAAATGGTTTTATGTGAGCTATTATTTCTTGTTTTTCTACTTCACTGATAGACTTTGGACATTTACTAACTACTATTATATCTGCTCTTTTGTAGCTACTTCTTGGCTCACGGAGCCTACCTGCAGGTATGATATAGTCTTTATAAAAAGGTTTGTCGTACTGAGAAATCATGATAGTCAAGCCAGCACGTACACTTCTATGTTGCATAGCATCATCAAGTATTATCAATTCGTTATGCGGTACAGAACTCAAAATATCTGGTATAGCCAGCATTCGATTTTCGCCTACAGCTACTACTATATCTGGATTTTTCATAGCATATTGCATAGGTTCATCTCCTATCAGTTGTGCTGTACTTTCTTCATTGGCGTATATGAGTCCTGCAGATTTTCTTCCATATCCTCTGCTCAGCGTAGCTATACTATATTGATGCTTAAGTAGTGCTATCAAATACTCTACATGTGGAGTTTTGCCAGTGCCACCTACTGATAAATTGCCTACACAAATAATAGGATGAGCAAAGCGTATACTTATTAGCACCTTGTTATCGTATAGATAATTTCTTATGGTATTGATGAGCCCATAAAGCAAACTAAAAGGCATCAATACAAATTGAATGATATAATTCATAGTACGAAGTTAATTTACTAATTTTACTTTACAAATAAAATCTAATAAAAGTATATGTCTAATCCGATACTTGTAGAAGCATGGCGTGGCGAAACTCTAGAAAGTTTTCATAGAGGAGTGATTTGCGTGGTAGACGAAATGAATAATATTATTTATTCAAAAGGAGATATTTATCAAGAGTGTTTTCCGCGTAGTGCTATGAAATTTTTGCAACATATACCACTGCTAGAAAGTGGTGCAGTAGAAAAATTTGGTTTTACACTCAAAGAAATAGCTATCATGTGTGGCTCACACAATGCTGAAGAAGAGCATATAGATACCGTCAACAGTATACTAGAAAAAATAAAACTTGATAGGTATGCACTACAATGTGGAGCTCACTATCCGATGCTTTCTAAAGATTTTGTACCTATGTATGCCTCTGGCAAAATGCCCAATGATATACATAATAATTGCTCTGGCAAACATGCTGGTTTTTTAGCCTTATGTGTTTTTAATAACTGGAATATAGAAGATTATCTATCGCCCGAACATCCTTCACAATTGCTTATCAAAAAAACATGTGCGAGCATGTATGAAATAAGCGAATCATCTATGAACTATGCATTTGATGGATGCTCTGCGCCAATCTATAATGTATCTCCTTTTCATCAAGCAGTAGGATACAAAAATTTGATTTGCTTTGAAAAGTATAATGATGCGAGAAAAAAAGCTTGTAAAATGATCATAGATGCAGTGAGTCAATATCCAGAAATGGTAGCTGGCACAGATAGATATTGTACAGATATGATGCGAATTTGTGTTTCTGAAGTGATAGGAAAAACTGGAGCAGAAGGCATATTCTGTTTAGGTTTTAAAAATAAAAAATGGGGCGTATGTATAAAAATAGATGATGGCAAAATGCTGCCACAATATAATGTAGCTCAAGCATTGATAAAAGCGACTGGATTATTTGATGAAGCTACACTTGCACCTCTCGAAAAATATATGCATGACGATATTAAAAATTGGAATCTAAAAAGTACTGGTAGACTAAAAGTAAGTGATGAGGTAATCGATGAACTGAAAATGCAGTTGAGTAAAGTGTGATTGTATTATCAAACATATAATATCAATTTGACATTAGAAATGTTTTTTTCTAGTCTATTACCTGCCCTTAGGAACATTTTGAAGAATAGGTAATCTGAATTTTTGTAATACCATAATACATTCCGTAAAACACTGAGAGATAAATTTAAATAAAACCACTAAATGGCTTTATTATTTATTACACCAACTATAGCCCAAGGTTTAAACCTTGGGCTATAGTTGGTATTCGATTTGTGACAAATGTTTTAATCATGGTCAATATTACGAATTCGATGATACATTTATTGTTTAAACCTTACTCTAAGTATGGTATTCGATTAATCATAAAATGATTTGAATCATTTTCATAATCTAAAACCAATGGCTTAAACCAATTCGTAATCAATAGCAATAGGTTTAAACCGTGGGCTATGATTGTATCGCATTTAATTTTAAAAAGGCATCATGCTCCTGCTGAAAAGTTTTTTTCTGATGATGTTGCTTTTGGTTTTTTATGTATTGAAAAACATTTTCAACTACCGATTCAGAAACAGAATATGATGCATAACCTGTTTGCCATGAAAATTTTTCTGTTGTCAAATTATTTTGATTGATAAAATACGAACTACTTCCTTTGATCTGCTTGATAACTTCTGCTATGGATTTTTCTCTACTTAGTAAAAATAAACAATGAATATGATCAGGCATTCCATTCACAATTCTTACAGGACAGCCTTGTTCTCTCAATTGCTCCAAAATATATTGATATATTTTAGATTCAATATCGCTATGAATAAAAGGCGCTCTTTCTTTAGTCGCCCAAATAGCGTGTATCCAAATTTTTGTATATGAATGTGGCATAGTGTTTTTATTTTATGTAAACCATACAAATGATTTATTGTATTTTTTTCGTTTATAGCCCACGGTTTAAACCGCGGGCTATAAACGAAATTCGATTAATCATTAATGATTTAAACCATGGGCTATAAATGGTATGAGCTCCTACATCCAGCTTTTGTAATAATCCTTGCTTTCTATACCGAGTGCTTCTTCTGTCACCCATAGTGGCTTGAAGGTATCTACCATCACTGCGAGCTCGAGAGTTTCTTTTTTGCCAATGCTTTTTTCTACTGTACCTGGGTGAGGTCCGTGTGGTATACCTATAGGATGCAAAGTGATCATGCCTTTCTCTACATGTTTTCTACTCATAAAATCGCCATCTACATAGTACAATACTTCGTCGCTATCTACATTGCTATGGTTGTATGGAGCGGGTATAGCTTGTGGATGGTAGTCGTAGAGCCTTGGTACAAATGAACAAATCACAAAATTGTGCGCTTCAAATGTTTGATGTACTGGAGGTGGCTGATGCACTCTACCTGTGATAGGCTCAAAATTGTGAATAGAAAATATATATGGATAGTGACATCCGTCCCAGCCTATCACATCAAAAGGATGCGATGCATAAGTGTATGGATACATCATATCTCCACGTTTGATCATTACTTTAAAATCTCCCAACTCATCATGAGTCACCAGATTGCTTGGAGTGATGATATCTCTCTCACAAAATGGCGCATGCTCTAGCAACTGACCAAATTCGTTTCTATATCTTTTTGGATATACTATAGGCGTAAAAGATTCTACGATAAACAATCTATTTTCTGGAGTATCAAATTCTATTTGATATACTGTACCTCTTGGTATATTTATATAATCGCCATATTTAAAATTCAATTCACCAAAAACCGTTTTTACTTTTCCTGAACCCACATGTACAAATATAGATTCGTCTGCACCACTATTTTTATAGAAATAATCTTTCATGGAGTGACGAGGCGCTGCTAAGCTTATATGTACATCATTATTTACGAGCACAGGTTTTCTACTTTCCAAATAGTCATCTACAGCATTTATAGCAAATCCATTGTAGCATCTATGTTGCATATTGTATTTATCTACTAGCTTTGGAGCTACGTTAAAAGGCTTCCCAACTTCTTTGACCAATGTAGGTGGGTGACAATGATAAACATTGGAATAAACATTTGAAAATCCTTCTGTAGATACGAGCTCTTCGCTATATAAGTTGCCATCTGGCTTGCGAAACTGTGTATGTCTTTTTTGAGGTATATCACCTAGTTTGTAGTAATGTGGCATGTTTTGCAATTTTTGTAGTGAATAAGTAGTAAGAGTATCGAACAGAATACCTTTACTTTTGCACTACAAATTTAACAATTATAATGGAATATAATTTAAGTTGGAAAGAAATAATTACCATATTTCTTACTTTGTTTGCTGTGATTGATGTTATAGGCACTATACCCATCATCATCAACCTCAAGAAAAATTTTGGTGAGATAAAAGCACTAAAAACTACCTTAGTAGCAGGAGCACTAATGATATTGTTTTTATATTTTGGTAAAAACTTGCTAGGTTTATTGGACTTAGATATCAAATCTTTTGCCATAGCAGGTTCTATTGTTATATTTCTTATTGGATTGGAAATGATATTGGGTAGAAATATTTTTAATCCGGATACAGACTATAGCGATGTATCTATTGTGCCATTGGCATTTCCACTTATAGCTGGTGCAGGAGTACTTACTACATTATTATCTATGAAAGCTCAATATAGAGATGGCAATATTTTGGTTGCAATAGTATTGAACTTATTAGTTGTTTTTGTAGTCTTAAAATTTATACCGTATATCGAGAAAAAACTCGGTGTGAATGGACTTGGCGTATTAAGACGAATATTTGGAATTATACTTATAGCCATCGCAATCAAAATATTTAAAACAAATACAGGATTGCTATCTTAGTATGAAGCTCAGCTATATAGATTATCCATTGGTATTTAAATATCCCTTTAAAATAGCACACGGAATCAGAACAGAAACTCCTTGCCTTTTTGTAAAATTGGAATTGGAAAACAACGTAGGATATGGCGAATGTACACTTCCACCTTATTTGAAAGATACTATAGAATCTTCCATCTCATTTTTAGAGAAAATTGATTTTTCTATTTATGAAAATATGGATTTTAATCCTACTGAAATCAGTAATGAAATCGATAAAAATTATACTGAAAACTACCCAATAAAAGCCGCTATCAATATGGCGCTTTGGGATTTGAAAGGAAAAATAGAAAATAAATTAGTCGACACCTATTTTTATACAAATAAAAAAACGCCATATTGCACTTATACCATAGGTGTTTCAAATGAACAAGAAATAAAAGAAAAAATAGCTTCTTCCTCAAATTTTGAAATCTATAAATTAAAACTAGATGGCATTAATGATTTTGAAACTATAGAGTATTTTACAAAATATAGTGATAAGCCATTTGCCATTGATGCAAATCAATGTTGGAAAAGCATAGAAGAAGCATTAGAAATAGTAGCACTTTTAGAGCAAAAAAAATGTTTTTTGATAGAACAACCTTTTGATAAGCTGGATAGAGAAATGTCTCAACTACTAAAAAACAAAACTAAAATTCCTATCATTGCAGATGAAGCATTTCAGCACATCAATCAACTAAGAGAATTATCAGAATCATTTGATGGCATCAATATTAAACTCATGAAATGTGGAGGAATCAGCAATGCTCTTGAAATCATAAAACAAGCCAAAGAATTAGACTTAAAAATATTGATAGGATGCATGAGTGAGAGTGCTTGTGGATGTGCTGCTGGTAGTATGCTGCAACATGATGCAGATTGGTTAGACTTAGATGGCCCTTATTTAATCAACAATAATCCATTTGATGGATATAAAATACAAAATGGTAAAATAGAAATAGCTGGCAATATTGGAATAGGATTAGAAACTGGTTTATTTTAATATACTCAATTCACTACTAGGAAACTTCTTCATTACCGATTCATTCAAGGAAAAATATACTACTTCGCTAACATATTTATTTTTAATAGATTTAATGTATTCAGTATAATTCTCTAATTTGTCTATAGTGATTTCTTGAAATTCAATGCGAGAATTTTTCGCTAAAAACTCCTCACCAATTTTAGTATCATTATCTACAAAATACTTATCTTCTCCCTCATATACTATATTGGCATTGTATTGTATATCATCTCTTGAAATAGTATAGTTAAAAGAATAAGAATTATTTGAAACGATAGCGCACCTGCTAAACACAGGTAAAACATACGCATGATCATATGGAAAAACAATCAAATCTTTTTTGAAAAATAACATAGCAGCTTCATTATAGATTTTAATGCCATCATGCTGATGAAAATCGTATAGCATGATATAATATTTATCTGCTTTTGGTATCACCACGGTATAAGCAACTCTGTATAGATTCAAAGTGATTTGCACATTCAGATGAAAATTGTTTTTAAGCCCATCTATCAATAGCTGATAGACTTCTTTGTTTTTGTCTGAATAATCACAGTCTATTTGAATACAAGAAAGCTTTTTGTGAAAATGATTTTGATGAAATTCGTTTAGTTTATCAAATATCTTTATACATCTTTCAGCATTGCTCTCATTGTTTTCAAGAAATTGATTATCTATTCTCACCACTGGAATGATAGAGTCAAAAGAAACATCATGTAAATTTGTATATATATATTTGTTGTTATAGATTTCTAAATACTTGATGTATAAAACTGGCGAATTCACCTCTTTTATATACTGTTTTTTTTCGGCAGAAAGAGAAATATTATTTTGCCAAATATAAAATGAAGGTCCGCACTTTTCAGAACTTTTAAGTTTACAACCATTAATAGCACTTAATAGAAATAAACCAAAAAATAACATCAATATATTATTTTTTAAAAGTAAATAAACTATTTTTATAATACGATTCATTTATGAAGCAACACTTAATAATATTATTAATACTGATAGTATGTAAAACTACATATTCTCAATCGTCCTTACAAAAGTATTTGCTAGACAGTACTAATAAATACCTATCGAGCGACGAACTTATAAGCAATATCTATAAAGACTCTTGTATTTATATTGCTACAAAAAATAATGATTATAAAGTTTTAGGTGAGCTATATAAAATGCTAGGCGTGCATTCATACCTAAATGGCAGTTATGAAGATGCATACAAGAACTATACACTTTCTATCACATCCTATGAAAAAGGAAAAGACAGCTTAGGCATGGCTACAACTTATCTTGAATTGGGTAATTTTTACAAGAAAAAAAATCAACTGAATGAAGCTAAAAAATATTATGAAGAAGCATTAGTTATTGCTATTAAAAAAAAGGATAAAATATTAGAAGCTAATAGTTACAATAATCTAGGTCTCTATTATGAGTCATTTAAATCTATGGATACGGCAAAAAGATTTTACGAAAAATCTCTAGAAACATATCAGTCTGTGAATAATGATATAGGAATATCTTATAGTCTTGAATACCTTGCTGGCGTTTATAAAGACAAAAAAGATTTTACCAATGCTTTAGACTACTTGAAAAAAAGCCTTGCATACAGACAAAAAGCAAATAATAAAAATGCACAATCGATATCCTTAGTTAATATTGGCGAATTGTATTTTGCACAAAATAAATATAGTGAAGCTATCAATTATTTTAATCAAACAATAGAATTAGCAAAAGAAATTAAATATAAAGATTTGCTGGCATATGCATATCAAATGCAATCTCAATCTTATAAAAACATAAATGATTATAAAAATGCTTATCTTTTCCAAGATTCAGCTATCATGTTGCAAGATGAACTGAGCGAAGAAATAAATTCAAAACAACTAAAAGAAATACAAACCAAATACGAAACCGAAAACAAAGAAAAATTATTGCAAATAAAAGACTTAGAATTGACTAAGAAAAATTTGAAACTCACTAGAAACAATATTATTATTTTTTCATTAATAATTTTATTTTTATTGAGTGCTATCACTTTTTATTTACTATACAATAGATACAAACTCAAACAAAAAACCATATTGAATGAGCAACTCCTAAAAGAACAAGATGCTAAAGCTAAAGCAGTAATAGAAGCTGAGGAAAATGAACGACAAAGAATAGGAAAAGATTTACATGATGGTATCGGACAACTACTCAGTGCAGTAAAATTGAATTTTTCTGGTATAGAATCTAATCTAATTAAAAACAATAGTAATGATATCTATCTTTTATCTAATGCTAAAAAACTTGTAGATGAAAGCGTGACTGAGGTAAGAAATATATCGCACAATATGATGCCATCTGTATTACTGCAATATGGTCTTGTAGCAGCCATTGAAGATTTTACAAACAACATAAACAATAGCAATCAACTAAAAATAAATTTCACACATACAGGATTTGAGAATAAAAAACTTATATCTTCTCTAGAAATAGTACTCTACAGGGTAGTTCAAGAATTGGTAAACAATGCTATAAAACATGCACAAGCATCAAAGATGGAGATTCAATTTCTATTATTTGATCAAGAACTTACGCTTATGCTTGAAGATAATGGCAAAGGTTTCGACTATGAACAAACCGTTTTATCTAAAAATGGTATAGGCTTAAAAAATATTATATCTAGGATAAATTATATAAATGGAATCATTAACTTTGACTCGAGTAAGGGAAATGGCACTACAATTACTATTGAAAAAAAATTAACTGATGCAGATTATGAAACAAATTAGAATAATTATTGTAGACGACCACCAAATAATGATTGATGGACTTTTGGCTATACTTCAAAGAGAAGAAAATATAAAGGTAGTAGGAGTAGCTTTGAACGGACTAAAAGCGCTAGAGCTAGCAAAAAATGAAGAAATTGATATTATACTCACCGATATATCTATGCCAGAAATGAGTGGAGTTCAATTGACTAAAGAAATCAAAAAGTATAATAAAAATATACAGGTGATAGCACTATCTATGTTTAACGACAGCCATAATATCAATCAAATGCTCGAAGCAGGTATTTCTGGATATTTACTTAAGAATACTGGCAATGAAGAATTGATGATGGCTATAAATAAAGTATATAATGGTGGAATATATTATAGCGAAGAAGTTTCAGATTTGATACTAAAAAACTATACCTCATCCAATCAAAAAAGAGTTGAACTTGAAAAAGTAAATATTACTGATAGAGAGCGCGAAATTATTATCCTTATTACAAAAGAATATAGCAATGCACAAATTGCTTCTGAGCTATTTATCAGTGAGCGTACAGTAGAAACTCATAGAAAAAATATCTATAGAAAAACCAACACTAACAATATTGTAGGACTTATCAAATTTGCCTACGAACATAATATATTAGAAAAATCATAAGTACTAGTACGTAGTTAATATCCCTTATTGTAATTATTTTAATTGATTGTAGCAATAGATATGTTTGCATCATTCAATAATTATTAAAAAATAAATACAATGAACAGAAACAACATTTTCAAAACATCACTACTTGTAATCATATCATTAAGTACATTTATTATAAGTTGTAAAAAAGAAACGATTACTCCTACACCAACTACTCCTACACCTGGAGATGCAGATGGAGTATTGGCTGCGGTGAGAACAAAAATCTCAGTAACAAATCCAGTAATAGGTACCGTATCATATGATGTGGGAACAGCTGTAGCCTTATTTGGTAGCACTCCTGCAAACTTTGTAGCAGGAACATTCACTGATGCTGGTACTGTTACAAGCAATACTAAAACACTAACAAAACAATCAAACAATTCTTACGCATACCAGTTTGGAGCTACTGATTTAGAAGGAATTGACTATTCATCTAACGTGTCTTGGAATGTAACTGGTGCTGGATCTATACCTGCCATTACTAAAAATCTAGGTAATATTTTCCCTACTTTCCCTACTATGACAAATGGTAGTACAGTAAGCAGAACTGCTCCATTTACGATTACAAATGATTATTCATCAAATGCAGATTCTGTTATTTATGTAATAGCTACAGGCAATAAACAAGTGAAAAAAACTTTATATGGTAGTTCAACTTCATGCACATTTACTGCAAGTGAACTAAGCACACTTGATGCATCTGAGTCTGCACTTATTCAAGTAAATGCATACAACTTGACATCTGAATTGATTTCTGGCAAAAGAATCTATTATGTTAATATGGCTACAGATAATAAAATGCCTTCAAAAGTAGAATAGGAATTCACAATATTGAAGAAATGAAATAAGTGTGTTGTTTCAGGTCGTTAAGGGATGTACATCTGTGCATCCCTTTTTATTTTTGAGCAAATAAAATGAGTATCTTTGTATTACAGAATGGATATAAATCATATATTTAGCTTCGTAGCAGCTTTTTTCATCGGTATTACATTAGGCTTATTTGGTGGTGGGGGCACTATACTTACTTTGCCTGTATTAGCATATTTACTTAAATATGAATACGAAGTTGCTATTTTATATTCTATGTTTATAGTCGGTGTTACTACTTTTGTTGGAGGTATCAATTCGTATATAAAAAGATTTTTAAATCTAAAAGCAGCTTATTCTTTTGGTATTCCTTCACTTATAGCAGTATTTATTACACGAAAAACACTCACTCCTTGGATAGAACAGATTACTTGGCACCTTTACAAATACGAATTTACTGGCAATCATCTATTGATGTGTTTATCTGCAATACTTATGATTATCGTTGCGTTGTTTATGATTTTTAAAAAACAAAATGACACATTAGTCGAAAAAGAAAAAAAGAAAAAGTTTTATTTTGGCATCATACTAAAAGCTAGTATAGTGGGTATTATATCAGGTTTGATAGGGGCTGGAGGGGGCTTCATTATTGTGCCTTCTTTAATAGCTTTTTACAAACTAAAAATTAAAGAAGCCATAGGTACTTCACTAGTGATAATTGCATTAAATTCTTTTCTAGGATTTATAGGTGACTTTGTGAACATTCAATTAAGCCCTTTTAAAATTTATTATGATATAAATTCTTTTCTAAATAATGATTGGTTATTTTTATTTGCTTTCACTCTCATTTCTATTTTAGGGATAGTATTAGGTCTATGGATTTCTAGACGAATAGAAGCAACCCGACTCAAAATTGCTTTTGGCTATTTTGTATTACTTATGGGTATCTATGTCATGTTTAAGGAGTTGTTTTAAGCCAAAGGTTCCTGTCCATAGGCAATCCATTCTTCTTTTGAAGGTCCATAAACTCCAGGCACTTTTAGTCCAGCTTGGCGCATGAGTACTGTGAATTGTCCTCTATGATGTGTTTGGTGTGTCACTAATATATGAAGTGTTGTCCCTTTATTCCAGTCCATGCCATACATTTTTATGATATCTTCTAGATGATCATCACTCCAATTTGCTTCTACTATTTTTGCTACCTCATTAGCATCCGTTTGATATTGACTGATCAATTCTTCTACTGTAGTGCATTTATGATTGTTTTCTTCTATCGGAAGACCCGCATGATGCATCATCTCTGTCAGTGTTTCATTTATATGATTGGCTAGTCTGAGCAAATCTCTACCTTCAGGATATATTTTTATATCCAATACTTCATTATTTAATTGCTTATAAAGTTTTATAGTGCCAGCGCTCTCGTACTTCCACACTTCCAAAAAATCTGCTATTTTTCTAAACATCTTAATTAAATTTATTCATTGAATTTTCTTCTAAATAATTATTTACTTCACTATTTGGATCTGTATATACAGCATCACTAAATCCTAAAATAGGTATAAAAATAAAACCTAAGAAAGCCAAACCTAAACCAAATCCCTCTGATTTACCAAAACGCTTTGCTAATTCCATATAAGCAATAATCAAAAATACTATCCCAACTATATTTATACATGGCACCACAACAAATATCGTCCACCAACCTGGTTTGCCACATATTTCGAACAATACATAAATATTATAGATTGGTACTATAGATTCCCATCCTTCTCTACCTGCTTTTTCATATATTTTCCATTGAGCTATTATTAAAATTACAAAATAAGAGAGTAATATTAAACCTCCTATCACCATTGCTATTATTTCTCCGATTGATAATGGCTGATTTTCCATTTGTTACTTTTTTTCAAATATATAATATTTTTCAATAAGTATCTAGTAGTTTTGGGTCAGTGAAAGAAATAATAGTGATTATCGGTGGAGGTGCAGCAGGATTTTTTAGCGCAATAAATATTGCCAATAAAAAACCTAATGCACAAATAATGATACTTGAAAAAAGTGATAAGCTACTCTATAAAGTACAGATAAGTGGAGGAGGCCGATGTAATGTCACCCATAGCTGTTTCGAACCCATGCAACTGATAAAAAACTATCCAAGAGGCGAAAAAAATTTAATAAATATTTTTCATCGTTTCCAGCCAAAAGATACCATAGCATGGTTTGCAGAGCGAGGAGTGCAAATAAAAACTGAAGCGGATGGTCGTATGTTTCCTATCACAGACTCTTCACAGTCTATTATAGATTGCTTTATGAAAGAAGCAAAAAAAAATCATATAGACATTCATATCAATACAGCTGTAGATAGCCTACAAAAAACTAAAAATGATAAATGGCGCATCACCACAAGTAAAGGAGATACTATTGTAGCAGACAAAGTAGTAGTATGCACTGGGAGTCATCTACGCACATGGAAGGCTCTAGAAGAGCTAGGGCATCAAGTTGAAAGCCCCGTAGCATCGCTCTTTACATTCAATACCAAAGATACTCGACTACGTGATATGATGGGAATCAGCCTACATCACGTGCAACTTAGTATAGCTTCTACCAAACTCAAAAGCGAAGGACCACTGCTTATCACACATTGGGGTCTTAGCGGACCAGCCATACTTAAACTTTCTGCTTGGGGAGCTAGAGAGTTAGCATCTATGCAATACAAGTTTGTTCTTAGAATAAATTTTACAGGATTACAAACTGCCGAGGAAGTAAAAAACGAAATCCTCTCTATCAAAAATACAAATCCTAAAAAACAAATTTCAAACACTATATTATTTCATATGCCTACTAGGTTTTATGAAAGCATGCTTCTCTATTCAAAAATTGATACTACAAAAAAATGGGCAGATTTCAGTAGCAAAGAAATCAATATTCTTACAGAATTATTTTTCAATTCAACCTTAGATATACATGGCAAATCTACTAACAAAGATGAGTTCGTCACTTGCGGAGGCATCAGTCTAAAGGAAATTGATTTTAAAACTATGCAGAGCAAACTGCATTCAAATCTTTTTTTTGCAGGTGAAATTATGGATATAGATGCCATCACAGGAGGCTTCAATTTTCAAGCAGCTTGGAGCACCGCTTGGGTAGTTAGTGAAAGCGTATAAGAGATTTTTTCTTTGGGCACCAAATACACCCGCTACGTTAACTCTCTCGACTGAGGATAGAGTTACTAATCAGTTTAACTTGTTAACATTCCATTTAATTAAAAGAAATCATCTTCGATTAAATCATAAATAATTTATTTATAGTTAAAACATTTAGTGGATAAAAAAGATGTCTATCCATATGATAGTAATATCATAGATGATATAAGTCATAGTTTTGTAAAACGTTAGTACAAAATAAATCATTATTTATATGAACGAATTCTCTACATTTGCGTTATACAATAAAACTATATAAAAAATGAAATATCTATTTGTATTATTAATGAGCGTTTTGATTCCTTCTAGCAAATCTATCTACGATTTCAAAGTGAAGGATATTGATAGTAAAGAAGTAGCCCTAAATGACTATAAAGGCAAAGTAGTGATAATAGTAAATGTAGCTAGCAAATGTGGCTTCACTCCACAATATGGAGATTTAGAAAAATTTTATCAAAAATACAAAAGTAGAGGAGTCGTTATTTTAGGATTTCCTTGCAACCAATTTATGGGTCAAGAGCCTTCTAGCGAATCAGAAATAAAAACATTCTGTACCAAAAACTATGGGGTTACTTTTCCTATGTTTACCAAAATAGATGTGAAAGGCGATAATCAAGCACCCTTATATAAATACTTAACTTCTAAAACTGAAAATGGATTGATGGATAGCAAAGTATCTTGGAATTTTCAAAAATACATTATAGGAAAAGATGGTAAGCTTATCAAAACTTACAGCCCACCTACATCAGTATTTGATGCAGAGTTTATCAAAACAGTAGAACTAGCTTTAAACTAAAAAAAATATTTTTTACATATTTATACCATCTATAAATCAATAGGTGGTATTTTTTTATTATTGAAACTAAATATCTAGTATATTTGTTAAGAATCATTATTGAAAATCAATCTTTAAAAAAATGAAAAAAATTAAAAATGGTTTAGCGTTTATAGTTGCAGTTATTAGCATGTTGTCATTTACTTCTTGTGGCTACAATGGTGGCATACAAAAAGGCGAAGCTGTAGATGCAGCATGGGCACAAGTACAAAGTGCTTATCAAAGAAGAGCTGACCTAATACCCAATCTTGTGGAAACTGTAAAAGGACAAGCAAATTTTGAGCAATCTACCCTCACTGCAATAATAGAAGCTAGAGCAAAGGCATCTTCTATGAATGTAAATGCAAAAGATTTGACTCCAGAAAAACTACAAGAATTTCAAGATAATCAAGGTCAGTTGAGCCAAGCTTTAGGCCGTTTTTTACAAATAGTAGAAAACTATCCAGACTTGAAATCCAACCAAGCATTTATGGAGCTTCAAGCTCAACTAGAAGGATCTGAAAACAGAATCAATACTGAAAGAAATAATTTTAATGAGGCTGTAAAAGATTACAATGCTTATATAAAAAGTTTTCCAAATGTACTTTTTAGTAGCATGTTTGGATTTCAGAAAAAAGCTTACTTCGAAGCTGATAAAGGAAGTGAAAAAGCTCCTAAAGTAAAATTCTAATTTTATTTTTATAATAAAAAACATCCTATGAATCACAAAACTCTTTTGAGTGAAAGTGAAAAATCACAATTGGTAGCCGCTATAAAAAAAGCTGAAGACCATACTGTAGGCGAAATAAAAGTGCATATAGATAATCACTGTAAGGGCGATGTGATAGAAAAAGCAACTTCAATTTTTGATAAGCTAAAATTGTATGATACAAAAGAGCGCACAGGTGTGCTCATATATATGGCTTGTATAGATAAAAAGATGGCGATATTAGGCGATAAAGGAATACATCAAATAGTAAATGATGTTTTTTGGAATGATATAGTGACTCATAGCATATCGTTTTTTAAGCAAGAAAAATATTATGAAGGATTGGAATGTGCGGTAAATAGTGTGGGAACTGAGCTACACAAACATTTTCCTAGTACCCAAAATAACACCAATGAAATAAGTAACGAAATAAGTTTTGGTGATGAAGAATAATAACAGATATATAGCGTCACTAAAACAACTATTGATACTTCTAGTAATAAGTATTTCTCAACTTAGTCTATTTGCTCAAACTCTTCCAGAGCAGAGTGATCCACCAAGATTAGTCAATGATTTTGCAAATATCATTCAATATAATGAGGAGATAGAAAGTGAACTAGTAAAATACAACAATACTACATCTAGTCAAATATCTATAGTAACTATATCTACTACTGAAGGCAACGATATAAGCGACTATGCTATAAAACTATTCAATAAATGGCAAATTGGTCAAGCTAAAAAAGATAATGGCGTATTGATACTAGTAGCTGTAGATGATAGAAAAACATTTATAGTAACCGGTAGAGGAGTTGAAGATAAACTCCCTGATATTATTTGCAAAAGAATCGTAGAAAACGATATGATTCCTAGTTTTAAAAATCAAAACTATGAACAAGGTATCAGAAACGCAATAGTAAAAATACAAGGTTATCTTGATGGCACTTATAAAGTAGAAGAGGAAGATATAGTAAGTGGTGACAATGCTTCTTCTATTTCATTCACAAAAATTATTTTTATTATATTTTTAGTGATTATCATTCTGATATTTTTAAGCAGTATCAATGGTGGTGGTGGTTCTACGTATACACGTAGAGGGTATTATGGCGGTGGTGGTTTCTTTGGTGGTGGAAGTTGGGGAGGCGGAGGTAGCTCTGGTGGTGGTGGTTTCGGAGGCTTTGGCGGTGGTAGCTCTGGAGGTGGAGGTGCTGGTGGTAGTTGGTAAAATTAGATTTTACTTTTTTGCCACAATTTTATAGCTCCATTAAAAAACTTCCAAGTCTGAGCACTATCTGCATCTACAAAAACATTAAATTGTTTACCTGTTTTATTTTTTATTTCAATTGACGAGGACAATGTCACAGCATTTAATCTCGGGTGGCAGATGATGGTATCAATATCTTCATAATATGCAAAATCATTACTAGTCCTTTCAGGATGATTTTTATCTATCCAGTAACTGGCTATTCGTTTCTTTGTATAAAAATTTCCTGATGACTTTAAGCCTAAAAATCCTCCTTGTGTAGTAAATAAAATTATCTCTTCATTTTTTTCTAGCAATCCCATTTTTTGTATATACATTATATCTTTTGAAGATAAACCTTTGCCTTTCATCAAATTTGGTTTACAAGAAAAAAAGAAAGTAGAAATGAATAAAACAAATAAAAATTTTATCGAAAATTTTTTCATTTTATTATGAAGAATATTTTGTACTGGATTTACTAGATGTAAGAAATATATACAATACCATAGATAACAAAGAAAATATAGTACTCAATACTGTTTTTAAAAGTGTATAATGATATGCATGAAAATCACCTTTTTCTATTCTAAAATAAACGAGATGATGTATAAAAGTAAGAATAGCTATATAAATAATAAACCAAGTAAATCCATGATAATTTATATCCATGATTTCATCGGCTTCTTGTTCTTTTGGATTCAATAATTTAAATAGATAAGGCCTAATAAACGCTATCAGAACCAATGAAAAGGCATGCATACCAAGAGTTTCTTGAAATATATCAATAGTAAATCCTAAACCAAAAGCAATAAACAGTAATAAATATTTGGGTGTATTGAGTGGCAATAAAAATATAAGCAATGGATATAAGTATGGATTGATAAATCCACTTATATTGATATAATTGAGTATTAGTATTTGTATTACTAATATCAAAACACAATGACTTATATATTTAATTACCTGCCTGTTCATCTTTTACGGTTTCTTGTAGTGCTTCAATTTCGTTTTTGCGTAAATTATTTACAATATATACATGGTTGAGTGCTTGAAACTCTGCACTTAATCGTACCCTCAACTCTAATAAATTAGAACCTTGTATTTCTTTAAAATCCTCAATTTTACCTACCATTAAATCTGCTGGAAAAAAAGATGAATACATACTTGTAACCACTGTGTCACCTTTTGCTACTTTCACATGATTGGGTATTTTGCTGAGTATACAATACTGACTACTTTTTTCATCCCACTCTAGATTACCAAAATATTCGTTCTTCTTTAGTTTTACACTCACTCTAGATTCAGTATTCAATAATGACATCACCAATGAAAAATCTTTTGAAACACCAACTACTATTCCCACAATTCCTTTGTCATTAAATACACCCATATTTTTCTTTACACCATGTATACTTCCTCTATCAATAGTAATAAAATTTTTAGCTCTATCTGTAGTATTATTTACTACATAAGCATTCATGTAAGAATAAACTTGTTCCAGTTTTTGATCTATAGTATCCTTTGTGGAGTCAACAGAAATGGTATTATTTACAAAATTATGTTTTAGTTGTTCGTGAAGTTTTCTATTCTCTACCATCAAGCTATCATTTACTCTAGATAGAGTGAAGTATTTAAATACATTTGTTTGAGCAGTATAAATCTTTGAAGTCAATTGTCTGTTCGTATTCATAAAAGCACTATTATAATATCTATTATTATTGGAGATAAGCAATAGGCATATAAACTCCAAGATAAGAAATAGAAAGATAAAATAATTATCGCTAAGAAATTTTAATAGATAACGCATGTTTGTATTCTATAATGAATAAATATTTATTACATTAAGAAGGTAAACTTGTCCATGTTTTTGAGAGCAATACCTGTACCTCTTGCTACTGCTCTTAGAGGATCTTCTGCTACGTATACAGGAAGTTTTGTTTTTTGACTGATTCTTTTATCAAGACCTCTAAGCAAAGCTCCACCACCTGTAAGATAAAGTCCAGTTCTATAAATATCTGCAGCTAACTCTGGAGGTGTAGTTTCCAATGCTTTTAATATTGCTTCTTCTATTTTAGCAATAGATTTATCAATAGCATGAGCTATCTCACCGTATGATACTACTATTTGTTTTGGAATACCAGTCATCAAATCTCTTCCATTCACTGGATAATCATCTGGTGGAGAATCCAATTCTGTAAGTGCAGAACCAACTTGTATTTTTATATTTTCTGCTGTTCTCTCGCCTATAAGCATATTGTGTTGTCTACGCATATAGTCTACAATATCCAATGTAAACTCATCGCCTGCTACTCGTATAGATTGGTCACATACTATACCAGAAAGTGCTATAACAGCTATCTCTGTAGTACCACCACCTATATCTATGATCATATTGCCTTGAGGCTCTTCTACATCTATGCCGATACCAATTGCTGCAGCCATAGGTTCGTGTATCAATCTTACTTCTTTTGCACCTGCTTGTTCAGCGCTATCACGAACAGCTCTTTTTTCTACTTCAGTGATGCCAGAAGGTATACATATCACCATGATATAGCTTGGAGGAAAAATAAACTTCTTGTCTTTGTATATCATTTTTATCATCTCACGTATCATGCTTTCTGCAGCATTGAAATCTGCTATCACACCATCTTTAAGTGGACGAATTGTTTTTATATTATCATGAGTTTTTTCATGCATCATCATAGCACGCTTACCTACTGCTATTACTTTATCAGTTTTTCTGTCAATAGCCACTATAGACGGCTCGTCTACTACTACTTTATCATTATGTACGATCAAGATATTAGCCGTGCCTAAGTCTATGGCTATATGGTGAGTCATGAAATTAAATAAACCCATGTATTTTGTATGCTGTTATGTGGTGAAAATGTTATTATTCTAGTATTTTTCTAAATACAATGCAAAGTAAGTATAAAACATTGATAGCTAAAAGAAAAAATGAAAAATTATTTTCAAGTATATTTTAATTATTTAAATAGAAACTCTGTAATGTAATTGATTTCTTTTCTGAAGTTCTTCTAAAATTATTTTAAACCAAAAAGAATAGGTATCCGGATTTGTTTTAATATCTACTAAAAGCTCTTCAACTGGCATCCATCTTACTGCCTCTATTTCATCTGTATTAAAGGTAAAATCTCCATCATAAATTCCCGTAAAAACAGTATCAAACTCGTGCTCTGTAAGGCCACTAGCCTCATCTTTTGCTTTATAAATAAAATTAAATTCTTCTGTAAGTTCTGTACTAAATCCACACTCTTCCATGAGTCTTCTAGATGCTGCAGCTGCGTATGATTCGTTATCTCTAGGATGCGAACAACATGTATTGCTCCATATACCTGCCCAGTGATACTTAGTCAGAGCTCTTTGTTGAAGAAGCATATCGCCATTTGAATTGTAAATAATAATACTGATTGCTTTGTGCAACAAACCTTTTTCATGAGCTTCCTGTTTGCCCATCAGTCCTATTTGCTCACCTTGTTCGTTTACAAGTACTACTTGTTCTTCTGCCATATCTATTTTAATTGTATGGCAAAAATAAGGCTAATTAGCTTAGAAATAGGATATTTCTATTTGAAGAAAAGTAAATAAATTCTTTAATAAAAAATTATACTACTAACTCTTCTTGTCTTTCTTTATTGGAGTTTCTGCTATAGCTAAGTATAATATCTATACTGCTTTTGTGCGGTTTTTTTGCGTCTGCATCTAAGTGATGAAGTACATGTTCTATGTCTTCGTATTCTTGATGTAGCTCTTCGTTTTCTTTCATTGCCAATTCTAACTGAGCTTGAGTAAAGGAATCAAGTTCATTATAAGCGTTTAGTAATAAATCGTTTGATGTAAAATTTTGGTTCATATGAATATTTTTTAAGTTTAAAGTTTATCTAGTATCTAACATCTAGTATCTAAAATCTTTTTCTTGTTTTCTGAATGTATAACGACACGATTTCTTAAGTATTATATTTTTGTGTCATATTTTAGTTAAAATAAACTAAATAATATCTAATATTTTGATTTTCATGGCTTTAAATCAATCAAGGATTTTGAGCAAAGCTCAAAATCCTTGATAATATTAGAATTGTATTTGTTTTTCTTCTATCAATTTGCGTAGTTTGAGCAATCCATATCTCATTCTACCTAATGATGTATTGATACTCACTCCTGTCATTTCAGCTATTTCTTTGAAGCTAAAATTGAGGTAATGACGCATAACTACTACTTCTCTTTGCTCTTCTGGAAGCTCATCTACCAATGCTCGCAAGTGGCTTGCATACTGTTGATATTCCATTTTTGCATCTGCACCTGGCTCTGCAAATTTCAGCACATTGAAAATATCTTGTCCTTCATTATTTACTACCTTAGGACTTCTTTTTACTTTTCTGAAGTAATCTAGACAAAGATTATGTGCTATACGAAGCACCCAAGGTAAAAACTTGCCTTGTTCATCATAGTTGCCTGCACGCAGGTTGTCTATTACTTTAATAAAAGTATTTTGAAAAATATCTTCTGCCAAAACGCTGTCACGTAAGGTCATGTTTATAGCAGTATAGACTTTGTCTTTGTGTCTATGAATCAATCTTTCAAGTGCAAACTCTTTGCCTTTAAGATATTGAGCTATAAGCTCTTGGTCTGTTGCTAAATGCGGTCTGTTCATCTTCGTTTAGTTTTTGGTGAAGAATTAATAAATTAACTAAACGTATAGCTTTACTCAATAGCATTATTGTGTTTTTAATGATAAATAAAAAAAAGTAAAGTTATAGACCTATGTATGCGATAAATTGATGAAGTAGAATTTTCTGTCTATATATAAGAGTTTTATAAAATTTTAACGAAGATAATACAAAAAATCGAAAATCCAAATTTTTGTTAAAAAAAATTTCAATCGTTCTATCTTTATACCATCATATGATACTAAATAGACAAATAGCTCCAAGCACTCAAATAGACAAAATAGATTTTCCAGAGGTACTTGTACAGGAAAACTTTCACTATATACAAGGTGCTACTCAAGAATACACTTTCTTACAACTCATCTTTGATGCAGGAAAAATACATACCGATAAAAAACTAGTGGCAGATGCCTGCTGTGATATGCTACTCTCTGGTACAAGCACTAAAATTGCATTTGAGTTGAATGAATTGTTAGATTACTATGGTGCCAGCATAGAACCTATCATGGGCGAAGATGATCTCACTATTCGTATATATTGTTTAAATAAACAACTGCCAAATATACTTCCTATTATTCATGAGATACTAACTGACTCTATCTTTCCAGAAGATGAAGCAAAAATAATACTAGCTAAATGGAAACAGAAACAACTCATCAACTTCAAAAAAACGGATTATCTAGCTAATAGAAAATTTAAAAACTTGCTTTTTGGTGATGCGCATCCATATGGAGCTTTGATAAATCAAGCAGATTTTGACGAGGTGCAACTAAAAGATATTCTTGGTTTTTATGAGACTAATATTAAAAATAAAAATTGTAAAATCATACTTACAGGTAAGTTGTCAGATACGCTTATTCAATCTATAAAAAAGACTTTTGCCAATCAAAAAGAGAATGTAGATGTGGTATTTAATAATACTATTGATGACAATAAAAATTATAGTAATATTGAAAACATGGAGGATACTGTTCAGAGTTCCATAAGAGTAGGTAAATTGCTATGCAATATGAATCATGAAGACTATATGGGATTGTATACTTTGACATGTATTCTAGGTGGATATTTTAGCTCAAGGCTTATGAATAATCTGAGAGAAGACAAAGGATACACCTATGGTGTGCACGCTACTTTATATTCTAGAAAATTTGCTGGGGTGCTAGAGATTAGTACTGAAGTGAATAAGGAACATAGAGAAAATGCCATCAATGAAATAAAAAACGAAATTAATCGTTTAATAAATAAAGAAGTAGAGGAAGAAGAATTGGATAAAGTAAAAAACTATTTACTGGGGCAGATGATGCGAAGTATGGATGGGCCTATCAAAACAGGCAAAATATATAAAACCTTGCTAATGCAAAATTTAAGTTTTAACTTTAGTAAACAATTTGAACAAAAAATAAAAACTATTTCTTCAAAAGAATTGAACGAGTTAGCAAAAAAATATTACCAGATTGATACGATGCATATCGTATGTATAGGATAAAATATGAAAAGAATAAAGCCAATTGTTTTTTTATTAATATTGATTGTATGCACTAGTTTTTCAGCACTACAAGCACAACAAATCATATGTGCTACCAATAATAATGTAACTAATAATGTTTCCCTCATTTGGACACAAAGCTCCAATCCGTGTGGACCATTCGTAGCTTATTATGTTTTTGCATCTACTTCTAGTTCTGGCCCATTCACTGCTATAGATTCTACTTTTACAATTACCGACACCACTTTCATACATACTGGAGCTTTGGCTGTGAATGCTAACTGGTACTACTATGTTGTAGCTATTTATAATTGTGTAGGATTTGTACCAACACCTAGTGCTACTATACAAAATGCGGCACCTGCGGTGCCTACTATTAGCTATGTAACAGTGGGTCTAAATTTTGCAGAGATTCATTGGGATCCTAGCCCATCTCCTCAAACATGTTTTTATGTGATATATTATGATAGTATCAGAAATAATAGTGAAAGGCATGATACCGTTTGGGGAAGATTCAATACTACGTATATAGATTCATTTTTTACATATAACTCTAATCTAGATCCAATATTCTATACTATAGAGGCAAATGACTGTTGTGGAAATAATAATGGAATCGTACAGCCTTCACACCGAACAATATTTGCAAAAAGCGAAGAACTTAAATGTGATGGAAAAGTACAGTATACTTGGAGTCCATATATTGGCTGGTCAAATATATATTCATATAGAATTTTTGCAAGTAATAATGGAGCTCCTTACGCTAAGGTAGCAGAACTACCCAATATTGCAAGAAGTTTTGACTATAGTGATTTTGGAGATTTTGACTCCGTATGTGTATTTGTAGAAGCGCTAAACGCTAGCGATACAAGTATTCATTCTCGCTCAAATATCGATTGTTCAAGACCAGCAGTCATTCAACAACCTAAGTTTTTTTATGTAGTAAATGCCACAGTCAATGACAATGAAGAAGTGGATTTGATTTGGGTGATAGACACAACTGCTGAAATGTTTAGATATTATATTGAAACAAAATATTCAGGGCAACCTTTTTTAAGATTATTTGAAACTTTGGTTCAGCGACCATTTATAAGTGAAATAGATACTACTTTAGATTCACTTTCTAATACTGCTTTACAGAGCTATACCTACAGACTACAAAGCGATGATAGTTGTGGAAATCGAGTAAAAAGCTCTGAAGTTTCTACTATATTTTTAAAAGTGACTTTAAGCAATTACTATGAGTTTACACTCAACTGGACACCATTTGATATAGATTATGGAAGAGTGATTTCGTATGATATATATAGAAGACAAAATAATGAACCTTATGTTTTCATTACTACCGTAGACCCAAATTCTCTTGAATATATAGACAATGTAGAAGGTATTGTAAAAGACGGTGCGCAATATTGCTATAAAGTAGTGGCGAAATACAACTTAAGATTGCCTAATGGAATTTCTTATAATAATCTGATCAGTAAATCAAATAAAGGATGTATCACGCACAGACCTATTGTATATATACCCAATGCATTTGTACCTGAAGGAGTCAATAATATTTTCAGACCAGATATTACATTTAACGACCTTACAGGCTATAGTATGAGTATTTTTAATAGATGGGGTGAAGAAATATTTACAACTAGTGACTATGCAAGTGGATGGGATGGCAAGAAAAATGGCAAAGACTGCCCTGCAGGTGGCTATGCTTATTTGATTCAATTTAATGGATTGGATGGTTTTAAAAATGAATATAAAGGTGTAGTGCTTTTAGTAAGATAAATTTAAATATTGAATTTTAAATGCTAAATGTTGAATGCTAAATATTGAATTATTAAGAAAAATAGTTAATAGAAAAATACTTGCAATCACTTTTCATTCAATAATTATTTTTTGTGTTGTATCATTTCTAAGTGTTTTTTATTCGATTGCTAGTCGTAGTGGAGCGGATTATCCAGTTGCAAATATTGGATTTCCTTTTAAATATTATTCTCAGTTTTGGGTAGGAAACGGATATAATAAACATGGAGTTAGATTATGGGAAATACTTCATGGATGGATGCCCAATTATTTTTTTATCGATTTTAGTTTGGTATGGATTTTAGTTTGTATTATTTATTATTTTCTATTTTATAGATAATACTTCTATCCAGCCTTCATTAGTATGCAATAGTAAACAAACAGCCCCTTCATTTGCAGAGCCCTTGCATTTAATTATTTTTTTAAAAGAGGCAGTTATATTTTCACCATGGGGAATAGATTCAACTTTTTCTAAGTTGCATACTTTATAATCTTTATCATTAAAACGGAGGTAAGTACCTGTACAATCTCGAATAAGTGTAACTGATTTATTTTCTTTTTTGCAAGCAGATGTTACTAGTATAATAAATATAATAAGTATCGAAAATATTTTTTTCATGTTTCAGATTTTATATGAAAATTAGGATTATTTTATTTTAACTATTTCTATCCAGCCTTCATTAGCATGAAGTAGTTTACAAACAGGAATTCCATTTGCTGAGCCATTACATTTGTTTATTTTTATAAATGTAGCTGTTACTAATTCGTCATCAGCTATCATTTCTACTTTCTCAAGATTGCATACTTGATAATCTTTGTTATCTATTCTTAAATAGGTGCCAGTGCAATCTCGCACTACTTGTGCTGTGTTTTTTTCTTTTTTACAAGCAGATGTTACTAGTATAACAAATACAATAAGTACCAAAAATATTTTTTTCATGTTTCAGATTGTATATGAAAATTAGCTTAATAAAAATAGAACGAACAAAACCTAAATAAGTTGCCTAAAACTTATTTTTTGGCTAAACTATATTGTTTCTACCTTTGTTATCGAATTATATTTAAAGTTATGCAAAAAGAAATATATAAGCCACTAAAAATTTGGCTCATCATAGGTTTAGTAATGGTTTTGCTACAAGTGATGATAGGTGGCATCACCCGATTGACCAATTCTGGTTTGTCTATCACAGAATGGAATATCATTAAAGGCACCATTCCACCTTTGAGCAATGATGCTTGGGTACAAACATTTGAACAGTATAAAATACATGCAAAAAAACAATACGAATCACTTCATGCAGGCATGACAATGAGTGATTTTAAATTTATTTATTTTTGGGAGTATTTTCATAGACTTTGGGCAAGGTTTATTGGGTTTGTATTTGTAATTGGGTTGGTTATTTTTCTTTTGATGAGAAAAATAGATATGAAATTATTTATTCAGCTAATGATTGTATTTGGCTTGGCTATGCTAGAGGCAGTATTTGGTATCATCATGGTATACAGTGGCTTGGGCGATGACACCCGCACTTGGGTAAGTGCATACAAATTAATTATTCACTTGATAATCGCTACACTTATTTTTGGCTATCTTTTTTATGTATACTTATGTTATACTCAGAAAAATACGCATGATTTTGGGTTGAGTAAAAACCTAAAAATGATCAGTACAAGTATTATTGTTTTGCTCTTTATACAGATATTATTTGGCGGACTTATGGCAGGCATGAGAGCAGGATTGATACATCCTCACTTTCCTATTTTTATTCATTCAGAAAAAATATTAGGCGCACTTCAAAGTCCTGCTCCACAGAGTATGGACGACCTCAACGACTATGAAAAAAGTGCCTATATAAAAGCAATTATACAAATAATACACAGAACACTCGCTACAACTATATTGATATTAATAGCTTATTTAGTATATCTATTTAGTAAAAATAATATTTCAGCTTTTCTTAGAAGAGCGAAGAATAGTATGTTGTTTATGATACTTATTCAATTTACCTTAGGAGTGATTACTATTATGCTTAGTATAGGGCGTATCCCTCCTTTTTGGGGCTCTGTACATCAGTGTGCTGCACTGATTTTATTACTCAGTGCTATCTGGGTAAGGTATCAAATGATAGAGAAAAAGTAATAAGTATTTTTACTTATATATGCAAAGCTCTTTTGCCTGTTGCATCTAAGCATGCCTCTTTGAAAGCCTCTGTATATGTAGGATGTGGATGACTCATACGACTGATATCTTCTGCACTAGCTCTATATTCCATAGCTACTACACCTTCTATAATCAAGTCTGCAATTCTTGGCCCTATCATATGCACTCCTAATATTTCATCAGTAGTAGCATCTGCAAGTATTTTTACAAAACCATCCGTATCCATGCTTGCTCTTGCTCTTCCACTAGCTTTGAATGGAAATTTACCAGACTTATAAGCAATCCCTTTTTGTTTGAGTTCTTGCTCTGTAGCACCAACTCCAGCTGCTTCTGGCCAAGTATAAGCTACTCCAGGTATAAGATTATAATTGATATGTGGTTTCTGACCTGCTACATATTCTGCTATCATCACTCCTTCTTCCTCTGCTTTGTGTGCAAGCATTGCACCTTTTACTACATCACCTATAGCATATATTCCTGGCACACTAGTTTCTAAATGATCGTTTGTAGGTATTCTTTTTCTTTCGTCTAGAGTTATTCCTATATTTTCTATACCTAACCCTTCTGTATATGGAGTACGACCTACTGCTACAAGGCAATAATCACCTACTATAGTTACTTCTTTTCCGCTTTTGTCTTCAGCAGTCACTGTTACTTCTTTTTTCTTAACAGTAGCTCCTTTTACTTTATGACCTAGATTAAAAGTCATTCCTTGTTTTTTTAGTACACGCAACATTTCTTTACTCAAATCTTCATCCATACTTGGAATGATAGTATCTAAATATTCTATAACGGTCACTTGACTTCCTAATCTTTTATAAACAGAACCTAACTCTACACCGATGATACCACCGCCAATCACAATCAAATGTTTTGGCACTTCAGGTAATTTTAATGCTTCTGTAGAAGTAATAATCCTTTCTTTATCTATAGGTAAAAAAGGCAATGCTGTTGGTTTTGAACCAGTAGCAATAATAACTTTCTCTGCCTCTACTTCTTCTTTGCTTCCATCAGCTTTGCTCACTGCTATTTTATTTTTAGTGACAAATGAACCCATGCCATGAAATACATCTATTTTATTTTTTTTCATTAAATAATCGATACCATCACAAGTAGCTTTTACAACACCTGCCTTACGATCTATCATTTTTTTAAAATCTACTTTTGGAGGGTCTATGAGTATACCATGCTCTGCAAATTCATGAAGTGCTTTGTGATAATGCTCTGAAGAATCAAGCAATGCTTTTGAAGGAATACAACCTACATTGAGACAAGTACCACCGAGCGTACTGTATTTTTCTATCAAAGCTGTTTTCATACCCAACTGCGCGCATCTAATAGCTGCTACATATCCACCCGGACCTCCACCGATTATTGCTATATCGTATTTCATATAATTTATATATTTATGTAGTGCAAATTTAACTATTCCAAAAGAGTATATATGAAATTTTTTTATTAAAATCTACAATATAACTTAATAGCTTAATTTTGTGATACCGTATACAATGAAAAAAATCACACTTTACTATATTCTACTACTATTGGTTTTGACAAACACTTGTTTTAGTCAAATATTTTCAGGTAAAATCAACAACAATAATCAAGCACTTGAAAATGTAAGCATCGATATTTTTGATTATTCTCAAAATATAATAAATAAAACAAGCGATAAAACTGGACTGTTTGATATAAGATTGGAGAACAATAAAGAATATATCATCTGCTTTTCAAAAGTAGGATATATCTCTTATGTTTTAAGTATAAATATTATAGGAGATTAAAATAAAAATATTTCATTAAACAAAGACAATAATATACCAAACGGAATGCTCAGCTCTATTGTAAGTGATAGAGTTTTTTATACTAGTATTGAAAAGAAAAACAGTACGCAACTTTTCGATTTTGCAAAAATAAACTCATTAAAAAAAGCAGACAGTATAAAAGTAATATTTAATAAAATACAAGTGTATCAATACAGATATATTTCTAATTATAATTTTGAGCAAGAAAAAAATGAAATAAATAATCTAGACTATACACAAATACCTATAGAAAAAAATAAAATATATACTGAACTTTCTAAAATAGAAGTAGAAAAAACAAAAAGTATATCTATACAAAACCAACTAAAAACAATAGAAAATACCAATATAGAAGAATCTAAAACCAAACAAGGAAATGCTCAAGTAAAAAGACTAGTAAACGCTCAAGAAGCATTATACAAAAGAGTGTATGAGGTAGCACAAGAATATTTAAGCGATAAAACAAAAAATATATTAATGTATAAATTGAAGCTACTTGAATATAACGCACTACAAAAAGAAGAGAACAATGCAAAGGATTATAATACTGTTTTGTATTATAAAAAAAACAAACTAAATACTTTGTCAAGCGCATACAACTTCTTATACCGCGCAAACAATAGTTATACTAAATATGAAAACTACATTTCTCTTTATCAAAGATCATATCAAGAGTATATAGAACTTTTAAAATATTATAAAGGATTGGATGACAGCATACAAATTCAAACACTAATAAGCAGCACAAAAAATATAGAACCTATAACTAATCTACCAATCATAAATAAAGCTGATACACTGAGTAATATGGAAGATAACGAACGTCAAATACTTATAGAAAAAGCATTGCTAGAGGAAGAACGATTTAAAAACTATAGCATCAATAAATCTACTAAAAAAGAAGATGGTGAAGACGTGAATATCACAACCATAAAAATAGATATAGATACTTATGAGATGATCAGCAACAAAAGAGGAATAGTGAAATACTTTAAAAATACAAAGCCAATCTCTGCAACAACCTATAAATTTGAAACTACGAGAAAATATAAAGACATATTAAATTCGATAAATAGATAAAATTGTTCCTGAGAATCCACAGTTGAAATTTTGATATTCGGGGATTTTTTATTTAAAAAACCAAGTAGGATTATACCTTTTATTTTTATTTTCCCAAGCACTTAGTATCCACAATGCCAATAAAGTTGGGTGTTGATGTGATACTAACTGAGTATCATCCCATTTCCAGCCTCCATCTTTTTGTTGATGAATGATGATCTCCTCTATCCATTGTTGTTTTACTAAATCTATTCTATCTAGCAATATAAACGTAAGTATAGCTTCCATTCCATCATCTGTATAGGATTTATTTTTTTCTAAATATTGAATTGATTGATTGATATAGATTTCTTTTAGAGAAGTATTATTAGGGATTTTATTCAACTCACCTAAATCACTCAGCCATTTTAGCAAAAGTGCTGCATGTGTTACGCCCCGTATATTTGCATTTTCTTTAGTGTATTCTAGTAGCAATGCATTTACTTTTTCTGCTATATCACTATCTTCTATATTATCTGCATATATCGCCCACATGAGAGCTCTATCAAACATATCATGATTTGCTATAT
Source organism: Chitinophaga pinensis (assembly GCA_945860705.1). Classification (GTDB taxonomy): domain Bacteria; phylum Bacteroidota; class Bacteroidia; order Chitinophagales; family CAMDFR01; genus CAMDFR01. The sequence continues at coordinate 47,489 of CAMART010000021.1, forward strand.
ATGCTTTTACAGAATCAATGTTTAGTACTTTATTATCAATAAGTCGATTGTAGAATGGGTACATACTTTCTTCATCTGCATCATTTGGAGCATATTCTTTTGGCAATATTTTTTTGTGATTATATTTTATATTAGACAGCTGCTTGATGTATATATAAATTATTCTGTTTGGATAATTTAAAGAATTTTTATTATCAATAAGAGCATCAATAAATTTACTAGCTTCTTTTTTTGCATCCACAATATTTTGAGAAAAAGTTTCAAGCATTATGAAAACAAAAAATAATAAGACAATATTTTTTTTACACATAAAAAATCCCTGATACGTTTTGAATTGTATCAGGGATATAAATATAAGTAGTAAAAATCTATTTACTTACAACAATTTGTTTTTGAATAGTTTTATCATTTATTATAATAGTAGCAATATATATTCCACTTGCTAAGTCATTTGTTTTTACTTGAATCTTATTGATACCTTTTGTTAAATATTTATTGGTATCTAAGACATTTTTACCTAAAGCATCTACTATAGAGACAGAAACATTTGTTTCGTTTTGAGTGAAAATTTCTAGTGTACTAATATCATAAGATGGATTTGGATAGAAATTGCCTACTATCACATCAGATGTAGCATTGAGCACAGCAGACACTATAGGTGTTTCTTCGTTTTGTCCATCAAAATCTACTTGATTGAGTTTGTAATAATACACTACTCCTGGCAACACATTTACATCATCATAAGTATAATTTAGAGGAACAGTGCTATTGCCATGACCTTTTACTTCACCTATTTTTTCAAAATTAGTAGCGTCTGTACTTCTTAATACTTCAAATTTATCATTGTTGATTTCTGTGAGTGTACCCCATTTTACTTTGATAAATTTATTTTCTATTGGGTCTGCGGTTAAATAGTTCATCTCAACTGGAAGTGGCACCGAATGCTCACTACCATGAAGCCAAAATTCACTAAACTCACTTACAGATAATTCTACATAATGATACCCTAATGAAGTATTATAAATAGGATCAAATCCTCCAATACTTTTTACCAATGAACCATCAGTGGGTGTAAGAGAAGTATTCCCATATACTTTGTACAAGCCAGAACTAGAGTTATTATTAAAGTCGCCATCTTCGTTAGTACCAGTGTATTTAGTCACATACAAATCTGATATAGACAAAACATCATCATCATCTGCACAGCCATCAGGATCATGTCCTCCAGGACCTGTTCCTATCATTCCCCCAGTAGATATAGAAGCATCTATTAGTTGATTCAACTCTGTATTAGTAAAATATAGTCTAATAGATACTGGACTTGTAGGAGCATTGTCTGTAGTGATTTTGAAGTGTCGTTTCATCGCCGCTTGTGTTGTAACTGGACAACCTAATCCTGTTCCTGGAATTATTCTATTTACAAGTGGTGTAGTCGCATCTACATAACTAGTCACATTTACATTACCAATATTATTTCCATTATCATTGATAGATACTAAAACTCTACTCTGGTCTGTAGTAAATCTATAATGTACCCATTCATTAAATCCTCTAGAAATACAATTGGCTGTAGCAGTTCCATTGCTTCCAGCATATGGAATATTTATTGGTTTGTTTGCTAAGGTATTAATTGCTGTATCATCTATACATCCAAAAGTATCTGTCACTCTAAATGTATGAGCACCACCTGTTGAGATTACTTTCATTATTGGATTGATGCTGTCATTGTATACAAAACCTCCAGCTGGTCCTACAGATGTAATACTACTAAAAATATACTTACCTCCAAACAATGTAGTACCTCCTGTAGAACTTAGTAATACATAATCATAATTGACTCCTGCACCACCAGAACCATTGATAAATGCGCAAGTATCTAGTACTGCGCTTAGTGTAGGATTTGGTTTAGTTTCAACTACTACTGTATCTATCATCGTGCAGAATCCTGTAGCAGGCACTCTATTAAAGCCATTGTCTGTTACAGTCAAATAATATGCTTGTATGCCTACAGTACTAGCCGTGATGGTTTCTGTAGTAGCTGTGCCACCACTAGACCATAGATATGTCAAAGGACCTGTACCACCTGTAGCAGAAGGTGTACCACCAATGATAGAAGTAAGATTATGACAAACTAGTTTGTCAGCTCCTGCATTTATATTAATTTGTCCATTTACTGTCACTTTTATTGTATCTGAATAAACTATTTCTGGGCAATTACCGCTACTGAATTTTCTTCTATACCAAGTGCTTTGTGTCAATGCTGGTGCTGTATAAGTACTAGCATTGGAACTAGGTATGTCTGTCCAAGTTCCTGCATTATCTGTAGATTTTTGCCATACATATGTACCTGTACCTAAGCCACCGCTAGCATCTGTAACACTTGTAAATGTAGCTGGCACAGTATTGTAGCAGATAGCTTGTGTATCTGGTGCTATATCACCGGGCTTCACACTTGGTTTTACACGTATAGTGTCATACACATATACACTCCATCCACAGCAAGCATCATTGGTTCTATATTTTACTTGATACAAATCTGTATTAGCAGTAGTATTTGTAAATGAAATATTACCTGGATCTTTTACTGTAAATGTATTGACTGGTGCTGGTGAACTTGTGCTGATTACCGGCATTTTTTGAATACTCCATTCAAAGTTTACATTTTGTTCTGGGTTATTGGTTGTTGATCCAAGATTAATTGTTTCACCTGAACAAACGGTATCATAAATACCTGTAATCACTGGTGGTATACGAGTAATTTTTATATCTATAAAACTATTGTGTGTATACGATACTGGGTTTCCAATACTAACATTTTTTGTACCTACAGTAGAATAATAAACACCAACACTAGCTGTGTTCGAAGCGTTATTAGTACTTAGGCCATTCGAACCATATGAAGATAAATCAGGTCTAATATCGTGAACAAACATACCATCAGTACTATTAAATGCTGCTGAATTATAAATTGGCGAAGCAATACTTGTATTAAAATCTATTTGCGAATTGGTACAACCTCTATTGTATGTAGCTGTGAGGGTATTAGCAGAAGTAGTAACCGCTCCTCCCGATGTTGAAGAATTGATTGTGATAGTTGGACTAATAGAAGTAAGTGTAGGTGCAGTACCTCCTCCCTGTTGAGCAACTGCAAAACTAACACCTGCATTTGCTGCTCCTCCAGCTCCTCCACTTCCTCCTTTTTGACCTGTTCCTCCAGCTGCCCCATCTCCTGATTCACCACATGAATTTCTACCTGATCCTCCACTACCTCCATTACCTCCTACTCCACCAGTTCCACCAGTTCTTGACAAACTAGCAGAACCAGTGTTTATTTGAGATTGAATAATATTAGTTGATGTACCATTCGCCCATAGGAAAATACCAAATGAAGAACCACCACCTCTGGCACCATATGCACCTCCGCCACCGCC
>CAMART010000022.1 GCA_945860705.1 Chitinophaga pinensis
AAAAATGAACAAAAAATAATTGATAGAAAAACTATATATAGAAAAAGATAGCTTAATCAACTTTATTAATTCTATAGATGAAAAATCTTTTACATACAAACCATCAATAGAGAAATGGAGTTGTGCCGAACAAGCAGTACATCTTATCACCTCTACTGGTTCATCTATTTTACCTTATAAGCTTCCTGGCTTTCTAGTGAAACTTTTATTTGGCACCTATAAACAAAATATAAAATCATATGATGAGTTAGTAGCTCTATATAACAGCAAACTAAATAATGGAGCTAAGGCTAGTGGCAAATATGCCAATACGGATAAAGCAAAATCATATGATAAAAAATCAATCACCTCTAAGCTAGATAATACCTATAAAAATTTTATACAAGCAGTAGAAAAATGTGAAGATACAAAACTTGACAGATGTCAAGTACCTCATCCACTTCTAGGAAAAATATCCTTAAGAGATTTAATTTATTTCACCATCTACCATACTGCGCATCATACGGAGAATATGAAAGAAATGCTAAGACTTAAATAATTATATTAGACTAACCAGATAAGTCACAAATACCCATTTATATAAGCCTTTCGTCATTGAATAGTTTTATCTACAAAACAAGTTTACTTATATGCTAGGGAAAATGCATCATTAAAATGGTGTGGCAGTTAAATTGGCTAAAAAAGATATACAGTGATGCCACACCTTATTTTAATGGGCATAAGTAAATGTAGTTTTGTAGATAAAAGGATTCAAAGACTTGATTTTTTGTTTCTTTTGTTTCAAGACAAAAGAAATCGCCGAAGGCAAAAAATGCAGATAGTCTAAAGTATTTTTATAATTTACAAAGAAAATTGTAGACTAAATGGGTATTCATATAATTATTTATTCAAAGCTCTCCTGTATGCTTGAATGAAAATTGCTCCTAGGTTTTTGTAGGGAGGAATATAATCTGCAAATCGATCGTACGCACTTGGACTAGACTTAATAGATTTATCTAGTTGTACCCAAAACTTTATCCAATCAATATCTTTTCTTGAATTGATATTATTGGCCATTTGAAGGAGCAATGGATTATTGACAAACATAGTTCCTATTTGCTTGGTTGCTATGATTTGAACATCTGGCGATCTATCTAATATCTCATTGAGATTGTTATATCCTCCACAGCTTCCAAGAAAAACGATTTTGGTTTTAGAGTTTACTTTATCAATAGTTTTCATTGCATAATAGCTATGTCCTCTATGTACGATTATTTGTGGAGATTGTTTACTTGTATCGCAGTACATAATCATATCCTCATGTCCTCCAGTTTCTTCGCTTTCTGGATAGTTTGCTATTATTTTCACCAATTTATTTTTGCTCACTATTTCTACTATTTTTTCATGACGAATAATAGTCCATCCTGCACTAGAGAAAGTTTCAATATACGTTTTGAAAGATGCTTTGCCATCATCATCATCAAAGAAAAAATGAAGTTGGAGATTTACGCTATCTTTATTTATCAAATCTGCATAACTTACTTTATCTATCACAGGCAATTCAAATTTAGAAGCTGTTTTTTCAAAAAATGCTTTTTGATTGACTGCTTTATCTTTAAACAAAGTCATAAGCAAACCATAAATAGCTATTCCTTCTTTATTATTACTATATTCTACTCGAGCATATTCTTTGATGAGTGAGTATTCAATAATTGCTAATGAAGATGAATCTTTGATACTGCCAAATGCATCTGCAACTTGAACAGGAGCTGAAAGATTTCCTCTGTTTTTTTCTAAGTTTGAAACAAAATTTTGGAGCATTTCATTCCTTGCTTTTATATCCATAGTTTTTAGAAATCTATCCAGCGTGTTAAATCCAGCGCATAGTTTTATAAAAGTTCTAAATCTATTGTATCCAACTTGTTCGAGTAAAACATCACCTTTTAATGCTGCCATGCGGGTAATCATACGATCAAACAAGCCTAAAAAAGTAGATGTGAATATTTCATTTTCACTATAAACCATAAGTGTATACAACTCAGCTGGCGTGAGATTATCTACTATACCAAAACGCACTTTAGGGTCTGAAACATCATGCAGTTCGTTTACATTTCTTACATACTTAAGAGAATAATATTCTAGTTCGTTGTCTAGTGAATAGTTGGCAAAAGGATCTGATTTTTTTCTAACTTTCAACATATTGATTAAGTATCGTAAATCTACAGAGCCTACACTATCTGCTTTTTCTAAACTAAATGTATTATTATATATACCATCTATCAAGGTATACGCATTGGTTTTTACTCCATATTTTTTATAAATACCAAGTATCAATTTCACTATCGTATCATTACTACTATTTAATACTTGCCTGATGGGATGATAGGAGCTTAAATATTTTTTAACAGACAATGGAGCATTCTTAGCGGTTTCTTCTACCAATTTTTTTGCCCAAACTTGGTCTGAATAGTCACCATAATTTTTAAAAACTTCGTCTGGATATACTTTTGATGCATCTAGTAAAAATGTATTGGCAATTGCATTATTTTTATAGTATGGTATCACTTGAAGTGATGCAAAAATATTTTTATACAATTCTATTTCAAGATTTTGACCTGTATCTGCTTTTATAACATGATATATTTGTTGAAATACTTTTTCATAATATGATATTAAGTACACATTCCGTTCACCAATATATCGTAGGCTTATATTCAGATTGCCCATTAGTGAACTTTTTTGTTGGTCGGAATAGGTAGGCGAATGTATAATAGCTTGCTCAATAGAATCTACCAAGTCTAAATAAATAAAAGTTGCTTTTGCTGTAGCATCATCATTATTCATTTGCACTTTATGGTCAAATACACCATCAAGTGTATCTATTCTATCCTGCTCTCTATTTGTAAAAAATAAGATTCTATCGTTTATATTTTGTGCAATACAAAAGCTAGGTAGAAAAAAGTAAATGATATATAGTATATACTTTTTCATTTATTCAATTTGGATTGATTTATCAATAGCTTTATAATATGCATTTAAAAATAAAGAGCCTAAATTTTTATTGGGTGGAACATAGTCATAAAACATAGCTGTTTTGCTAGTGGCATTTTCTATCATCGTCCAAAAATCTGTCCAAATGATATCTTTACTTAGTCGAATATTTTCGCATACATTTTTAATAATAGGATCATTGACTCTCATAGTACCTATTTGCTTGGTAGAAATAATATGAGCATCTGGGGCACGTTCAATAGCTATTGGCAATTTGTAGTATCCACCACAACTACCCACTATCAATAGTTTTGTAGAAGATGGTATCACACTTAGTGTTTTTTCTGTATGAAAACTATGCCCTCTATGCACCACAACTGAAACTATATACTGATTAGTAGAAATAAATTTTTGTATATCATTCATTCCATTTTGTTCGTATTCTGGTTTATTTGCAAGAACGATTACTTTATTGCCCGAAGTAGAATTTATCTGAACATATGTTTCGTGTGGTATTATTTCCCAATTAGTCATAGACTTGAAAGTAGAAATAAAATTGCTATATGAGCTTTTGCCATCATCATCATTATAAAAAAAATGTTGTTGTACAACTATGTTATTTACTTTGAGTTCTGCTATGTTTATTCTATCAATATTAGGCAACTCAAAATTCGTTTTTATTTCTTTATACCAATCTACTTCTGCTACTGCATCTTTCTCAATAATGGATGCGAGCAAACCATACATAAGCATACCTGTGCCCGAGTTGTCTGCTTGCAATCGTTCAAATTCTTTTCGAATCATCGTATTGATCACAGCTCTATCGTTCATTATTTTAAATCCAGGTATTGCTTCAGCTACATAGATTACTTCACTAGGATTGTATTTTTCTAATTCTAAATTTTTAACTAATTTGCTTATCAGTTGTAGACGCTGATCGGCAGTCATTCCATTTAAGAAGTCTTCCGTTTTATTAAAATTAGCAAGAATTTTTAAAAAAGTTCTAAAGTGTAAATAATCAATACTACTTAAAAACTCATAGGTATTCCTGCCTGCCAATCTTGATTTAAATCTACTGTAGATTCCGTTAAATGACGTATTGAACAACTCATCTTCACCATATATCATCAGCACATAAAGCTCTTCAGATGAATAATCTTTAACAACACTGTATTTAATATCATCAGAGGATGCGACAATATCATTTATAGTTCTTACAGTATAAAGAGAATTGTTTTCTAATTCTTTTTCTATAGAATATTTACCCAAACAATTTTTTTGAGTAATAATACTCATCATCTCTTTGAAAGCCGCATTTTTATCTTTGCTTATCGAATCTAGACGAATACAAGAAGTGTTTGATTTTACTATTTCATTTATAAAACTATATACATTAGATTTATATCCAAAAGTTTTATACAGATCATTTATTTTTAAAATAGTGCTATCTGTACTGTTGTTAAGTATGTATCTAACTGGATGATTTTCATTTGGCAAATATTTTTTATAAGCCAGAGGTGATTGTTTAGTAGCATTTTCTAAAATTTCTTTTACCCAATATTTAGATTGTATATTTTTTACTTGCCTAAATATATCATCTGGATGCATTTCTGCAACAGTATTCAATACTGATTTTGAATATTTTTTATCAAGAAATGTAGAGGCGTAATTTATATTCCCTATAGTATTATCTATGTTACGTAAAATCTCATACGTATATTTTTCATCTTGTCTTATCCTTATAATGATAGGTACTTTTATTTGTTTTATTTCTTTTTCTATTGTTGGAGTTAGAGACAATTGTATATTATCTGATTTGTTTATTGAAATAATTTCGTCTTTTTTAATAATTATATTTACATCTGATGGTATTTTTAATTGACTATTGGAAGATAATTCTGAATCGATTTTTTTCAAATCTATTTTACTATCAGGCAATGTATTCGTTTTTGCAGAGGCATTATATATACCATGCGTTTGTGTTAAGTCATTAAAAAAGCTATTTAAGTAAGTAGAGAAATCTGTCTTAGCTTCCTCATCACTAGAAATAAGTGCAAGTAAATTTGGCTTATAACTCTCTTCTGTTATTGCTAGGATTTCATTCGTTTTATTGAATTGTTCGGCAGTTTTTATAAAATTTGCCAATTCTACTTTAGTGATACTTTGATAAAAATCTTTTGTATACAGACTACTACTTTTTTCTTTAATTAATTGTAAATATGCACTAAAAGAAAACGTATTTGCATTTTGATAGCCATATATAAAAATCAGATAAAGTTCTTCATTAGTAAATGAAGACAATATAGAATTTACATTATTTTTATAACCATTGCTATAATAATAATTTAGCTCTCGAATGATATCTGCTGACAATAATGATATCTCTCTATCTATTGAGTATTTTCCTATAGCATTTTTATCAAAATGAATCTTACTTAATTCCTTTAGATAGGTGATTTTATTGTTCTGAATAGTATTAGTAAATACAGGAATAGCATTATTTTTTACCACTTCATTTAAAAATAGAAAATTGACATGCCTATTAGTTTTTGTACTGTCTAATTTCACAACTGCTTTAGCGATTGGGTTGTCATTTGTTTTTAAAATTCTATTAATTGTATTAAAGCCACCTAAATATCTTTCTGCGCTCAAGGGAGAATAAGCAGTTAATTTCAATAATATTTCATTTACATAACTTGCATCAGAAAACTCATCGATATTTCTAAATATCTCGTCTGGATTTTCATAAATATATTCATCTAAAAATATTTTTGCTGTAGGGTCGTTTCTATAAAATCTAATTGATTTTAATGCTAATAATTTATTCTGATTGAGCAAGTCTAATAGCCTTCCTTGTTCATTATAATCAATAATAGCAGGAAAAAACTCTAGGCAGGCCTTATATCTTCCAGAATTAAAAAAATTTTGAGCTACTGGCTTATCTATGTTTATTAAAAAAGAATAGAGATAGTTTAAGTATGTGTATTTTTTAAATTTGTCTATATTTTTTATCTCAACATAAATTTGAATATCATTTACTTGGTTATTTATGCTAGTTAGGTTTATATCCGGGAAATATTTGACAATAGAATCTTGTCTATTGTCTATTTTTTTATGCAAAGATGAGTTTGGGCTTGTTTCCAATAAAGAATCTATATTTACTTGATAAGCAAACGAACTAAGACTCGATAATAAAAAGCCTAGAAATAATAATTTATATTTTAAATACATGCTATTGACAACCTATTAATACTAATGCATAAAATTAATTCAATTTTTAATTGTATATGTTTATTTTTACTTTTCATCTTTGATTATAAACATGTTTAACAAAAATTTACTTTTTATCTTTTTGCTAATAATAGGAGTGCTAAATGCATGCCAACAAAGAAAAACGTCTGCCAAACAATATCATAACGAAATAAACACCGCTCTAGATACGATTATACCTTATTTTATAAGTTTAGATGATGATATAGCTTTAGATTCTACATCAAAAGCCAAAACACATTTCAAGCAACTACAAAACGTAGTAAATTCTACAGAAGCGTTTATTTCATCTAAGAGTTCTTTTCCAAATGAAAGCACCTATTATGAAAACGCTCATAATCTATCTTTATTTTACAAATCTTATACAGATAATGAAATAAAAAAAGTGTTAGAACAAATAAATCTACATCCTAATGATCCAGTGCTTAAAGAGTCTGCAAGAGTTGTGTTTGTTAAATTTTATGAAAAAGAACAACTGATTTTAAACGACTATAATAAGTCATCTATAGACTTTACATATAAGTATAAAATATATAAAGCTAATGCTCAATAAATTATCTGATTTTTAAATAATATTTTCTTATTTTCGAGTTATCAAATTAATAATTTTTTATGGAGAGCACTACAAGGCCTTTTCATTTTAAAAAATTTACAATAAATCAAGAAAAATGTCTGATGAAAGTCAGTACAGATAGTGTATTGCTAGGTGCGTGGGCAAACATAGTTGGTTGCAAAAAAATTCTAGATATAGGAACTGGCACTGGTATTCTTGCTCTTATGATAGCTCAAAGAAATGAACTCGCAGAAATTCATGCAGTAGAAATAGACGACTTGGCCATTGATGATGCTAAAAATAATATCAAAAACTCTCCATGGGAAAATAAAATCACCTTGTTTCATAAATCTATACAGGATTTTAGCAAACTACGATTAGATACCTATGATCATATCATCTCCAATCCCCCATTTTTTATTAATAGTACACTAGGACCAGATAAATCTAGGAATAATGCACGACACACGCTTTCATTAAGTTTTGAAGAAATATTAAAATCATCAGATATTCTCCTAAAAAAAGAAGGTAAATTATCTATAATACTTCCTCCAAATGAGGCTAAAGAATTTCAAGCAGTAGCTATCAATTTTGGATTTTATTGCAATAGAAAATTGGAAATCTACCCAAAAGAAAACAAAGCTGTGGAACGAGTATTGTTAGAATATAGCAAGATTCAACAGGTTTGTATCAAAGATACACTCACCATCCAAAAAAGTGATGAAAACAATGACTATACTGAGCCCTATAAAGAGCTCACTAAAGATTTCTATAAGTTATTCTAAGATTATTTAATCTCTTCTACTACTATAAACTCTACCCTTCTGTTTAAAGCTCTTCCATCAGGATTGTCTTTTCCATCAGGTAATTTGTTTGGAGCTAAAGGCATTTTCTTACCAAATGCTTTTACTATAGTATTATTTGAACTGATGTCTTTAGATAAGATATATCTATTTACAGCAAATGCTCTTTTTTGTGCTAGAGAATCGTTATATGCATCTGGTCCAATATCATCTGTATGTCCACCAACTTCTATTCTTAAGTTTGGAAATTGTTTCATAAATGCAACTACTTTATTCAAAGTATCTGGTGCATCTGGTTTCAACCTAAACTCGTTATAATCAAAAAACACTGTACCAATTCTTGTTCCAACATATGTAAATGTTCTTTTAAGAGTAAGAGTAGTGATCATACTTTGCTCTTTATAGTCTCCGATATTCAAGTTAACTTTTGCTGTTTCAAACTCTCTTTTTCTGCTACTTAAATATACATTTTCATTTTCTCTATCTACATCAAATGTAAATCTGCCATCTACAACTGTAGCTTCAGCAAGTTTTGTATTATTATCAGCATTAAATAAATCCACTTTTGCATCAGTAGAATTATTTACTACACCATTGATATCTTCTTTCACAGTACCCATGATAAGTACATTGCCTTTTTTGATTTTAGCCATGTATATATCATCTGTACATGTAGCACATTTTACAGCCTGTCCTCCAGCTCTATTACTTGCAAAATATGCAACGCCTTGCTCTATATTTGGTCTGAAATAATAATCATCAGCACTAGAATTTACCTCTACTCCTAGATTATATGCATCGCTCCATTCTGTACCATCAGAGTTTAAAGTAGATTTGAAAACGTCCATTCCACCCATATTTACCAAGCCATTAGATGAAAAATAAAGAGTGTTAGTAGTATTATCAAAATATGGAGTCGCTTCATCACCAGAAGTATTGATAGAACCTCCAGCGCTTTTTGCTCTCCCAAACTCACCACTTTCTCCTTTTACTGCATAGTATATATCATATCCACCTTTTCCAGTGATTCTATTACTTGCAAAATATAATACTTCTTTTCCATCAGTATTCGTAGTGATCATTGGTTGTTTACTATTGCTAAGTAAATCATTTACATTTTCATTTAATGGTCTACCAACATTCCAACCATTACCGTCATTTTCACTTACATATATTTTGCTTTGTACTATTCCTTTTACATCTTCAGATGTTCTAGTATAATACATATTTTTACCATCTGGGCTTATATATGCATCTTTCACGCTTGCATCTTGTTTAGATATTGCATTTAAATTAGGAACACCAAATGACCAATCTCCTACATTATTACTAGATTCGTAGATAGAATAGTATGATTTTTTTGAAGAAGCTTGTCTCAAATCATTCATATTACCTGTATTTCTAGTTGTGTAATACATTTTATTTCCAAATATAAAAGGAGCAAATTCTTCATATCCTGAATTTACAGCAGCACCAAGTGCTTGAATTTTATACATCGGTTTTCTGAGTGATAATGTATCTAGCATTTCAATACCTGCTATTTCTCTACGCGCAAATCTTTTTAATGCTATCGCAGATTCTACAGTTGTTTCTTTTTTAACAAATGCTTCTAAAGTATCTTTTGCAGCAGAATAGTTGCCCATTTCTTTCAGAGCAATACCTTGTTTGTATTTAGTGATTGGAAATTTCTTTAAACCTTTTTTTGTTTGGCTCAGCTGATTGTAATAATTTGCTGCTGCTTCGTAGTTTCTAGAATACATATTCGCTTCAGCTAGTCTCCATAGCATTTTCCATTTTTTAGGCTTATCAGATAATGCAGATTGATAGTAATCTGTTGCATCAAAATAATATGATTTAGCCATAGCTTTATCACCTAGTTTTCTTTTCTTGCCAAATTTTAGCTTAGATAATTCTACATCAGCTACCTTTTCTACTTTTGCTACTGTGTTAGTTGAAGTAACAGATGACTTAACTACTTTTTCCGTTTTTACTTTTGCTACTTTAGCTGGTTTTACTTTTGCTTCTTTAACTGTTTTTACTTTAGCTTCTTTAGCTGGCTTACTAGCTTTCGTAGTAGCTTCCTTTACTGGTTTATCTGAAGGTGCGCTTGTCGTTGTTTTTGGAGCTTTTTCTTTTTTTACTTTAGTGACTACTTCTGTACTATCATATACGCTTGTTTGAGAAAAAACAGGATTTGAATAGGCAACAATAACAATAAATGCTATTAATGAGTAAATGCTAAGATTTTTTTTCATTGTATGAATTAAACTAGATATATTATAAAATTAGGATGCAAAAGTAATACAAACAAAGCATAAAAGATTGATTTAATAGCTTAAAAAGAATACAAAATCAGAATTCTTGTTAAAAGCAACTAAAATCTGTACTTTATCAAGTATACGCTGTTGATTAGTTCGGTATAGAATAAAGCTAGTCCATCTACTTTTGTAGTTAAAATTATTGCAAAATGAAAATTATTCAAAAATCAATTTTATTGATATCATTATCTGTTTTTCTATTTTCATGCGTGAGCACAAAGAAATTTAATGAACAAAAAGCTCTAGCTGATAAATACTTGACAGAAAGCAATGACTGCAATGAAAAATTATCTAAAAAGAAGCTCGAACTTGAAGAATTAAATGCCAAACTCGAAACAATGACTAATGAAAATAATTCATTAAGCAATGAAAAAGAACAGCTTCTTTCTCAAAAGGCAAAACTCACTAAAGATATAGAAGCACTCAGCGAGCAAGTGGAAAAACTAGGTGCGCAAAATAAAATATTACTTGCACAATCTAGCGAAGACAGGGAAAGACTCAACGCATCTCTACTTCAAAAAACAGCCGACTTACTTCGTAAAGAAGGTGAAATAAATAAATTATCTAGAGATCTAAAAGAAAGAGAAACTAGAATTCAAGATTTAGAAGCAATATTAAACAGACAAGACTCCGCAACTAATTATTTAAAAACAAAATTACTTGAAGCACTTACAGGATTCAATAGCAACGAACTCAGTATTGTACAAAAGGACGGTAAAATTTATGTAAGTATGAGTGATAAACTTCTTTTTAAATCTGGCTCATATGAAATAGATACAAAAGGAAAAGAAGCTTTGGCTAAAGTTGCCTCAGTACTAAAAAAACAAACATCATTTAATATAGTAGTGGAAGGACATACAGATAATGATGCATTTATAAGTCCTATTGGCTCTGTGAAAGACAACTGGGATCTGAGTGTGATGCGTGCTACTACCATAGCAAAAATACTTGTAGGTGAAAATAAACTCGATGCAAAAAAAGTAATAGCATCTGGACATGGACAATATAATCCGATAGTGAAGAATGATAGTGCTGATAATAAAGCTAAAAACAGGAGAACAGAAATAATCCTGTCTCCTGATTTGAACGACCTATATAAGATTCTTGCTAAATAAATTTATTTGGCAATATAACTAATACTATTTATTGGTCTTCTTTCATTGCCTGGCATCAATACATTGATACTTTCTACTATTAATACATCATCTTTTTTAATATTTTTCAATCCTGACAATATTTTATTGCTAATTACTGGACCTGTAATTACATCTTCAATTACAGCATCTTTTTTTACTAATGTAATTCTATAACTAATTATAGTTGGTTTTACTTGATATTCAAAATCTGGAGGCATTTGTGCTACTAGCCCAGTTAAAGTCTTCATTTTACTAATTGATACAGTTCCAACTGGCACTCCATTCAAGGTAACAAAAGGCGTTGGTACTTTTTTTACTTTAAAATTTTGAGTTCCCATATCAAAAACTTTATCTCCTACTTTAGCCTTTACCTGAATAGTAGCTGTTCCGGTTGAAGTAAATCTTGCATTATACTTTCCATTTGAGGTCTTGTTTAATGAACCCATGCTGATACTTGGTATGATTTCGCTTCCAGTAGCGCCTACAGCTATATCTACAGGATTGTCTACTCCTATATAAAACACATTCATCAATGTAGGTGAAACACTCGAAAGCTTTGGAGCTACCTCATAAGAACCCTCAAAAGGATAGTAATCAAATCCTTCTCCATCTGGTTTTTTCACTTCTACCACACCAGTATATCGCTGATTTCCTACTGTAGAAGCATCCATATTTATTTTTCCTATTCCTTCATTTACATCTATTTTTCTAGGATTTACAAGTGGTATACTACTTGCATTTTCGATTTTTGGATATGTACCATCGCTATTCTTTTTTATAGTATTATTGAATGAGCCTAAATAAATGGATGGACTTTGAGTAGAGCTATATGCTGCTACCATAATAGATGCTTCATATTTATCTCCTTGTAAAAGTCTATTGCTGGGCGATATAACGCAGGCTTTCATGGCATCAACTTTATAATCTGCTTCATCTATTGATTTGTATAAATTCTCTAAAATTTTTGCTTCTACATTTTTCAAATCATTTTGGTATTTGCTCAATACAGTGATAGCTGCAACAGCTGGCATATGATTAAATTGATTGTACTCCCATGGTTTATTTGGCTCTGTTGATTTTGTATCAAGGTCGAGTATTTTTTCTATTTCTTTTCTTTCGTTTGCATCGCTTACTATACTTCCAAGTAGCTTTCTACTCTCTTCCAGTTTATTTCGTAGCTCTTTACCATTCTTTCCATTTTGCTCTACAAAATATCGAGTAGCTATATTGATATCATCTGCATTTTTTATCATACCTGTTGCTAAATCATAGCCCCCTGCTTCTTGTACGATTTTTTGTTTGAGAGTTTCCAGATAATCATACGTTGACTGACTTATCTGTTTTGCCTGAAGGGCTTTCGCATGAATGGGGGCTACTTTTTTTGGATCATTCTGTAGTCGTTGGTCAAATTTTGAAATCAACAAACTATTGGTTTTTGCAAGTGTATTATTTGATTGTGCGATGCTTTCATTTACAATTTTAAAAGCTTTTAGTACTTCAGCAGATACATTGAGTGCTAGCAATGCTGTGAGCACTAAATACATCATATTAATCATTTTTTGACGCGGTGTAGTAGAAGATGATGATGACATTGGGTTTAGTTTTTTTGAGTTAATAAATAAGTTTCGTTGGTTTTATCCCATATTCAGTATTAGATAATACTGAATCGTCAAAGTGTTTGTATTTTAATAAATCTTAATTTATTGAAACAAACACTAATACGGGATTAACCCAACTAACTTGTTAGAATTTTCGTTCCTCAAATCCTATCAAGTAATTTGGGTTTATATGCTATGAACGAAAATCATTTTAAGAATATTGTATAACTCAAAAAAAGAAAAGAAAAAACGGTTTGAAAAAAGAAAAGTCCGTTCAAGAATGAACGGACTTTAAAACAACCCCATGAAAAAATAACCGAGGTAAAGTAAAAAAATATTTTTGAGTTATGCAAATTTATTTTTTACTTTTTTTTCGATAAAATTTTACTAATGTTTAGTGATTATAAATGAATAATTTATGAATATATTAATCATCTAATTAGTTGTACATTATTATAGTCTTTGATAATACTAGAAAATAATTTATGTAGACGCACATCAGTAAATAAATGATTCTAAAAAATCCAAGGGGAATAAACCCCTTGGATAAAATACTTTTTATTAATTCCCCATCTCGCTCACAAACTTGATGCGAACCAGCTGAATATCTTCTACTGATATATCGTCGTCTTTAAATTCTTTGAATGCCTCATCGAGTGAATCAGTAGGGCTATTCTTGAAATATTCGTAGATATCTTGTATCAAATATTCATCTAATAATTCATTGAGATAGTAATCTAGATTTACTTTTGTACCAGAGTGTACTATAGAATCTATTTCTTCTATCACTTCATTGCGAGTGATACCGATATTTCTAGAGATATCTTCTAGTGGTAGACGCTGGTCTATACACTGAATGATTTTGATTTTATGATTAGATTTTTTTACTACACTTTTGATAATAATATCTTCTGGACGTAGTATTTCATTAGTCTCTACATATGATTTTATGAGGTCAGAAAACTTTTTGCCATATCTAGAATACTTGCCTTTGCTCACTCCTGTGACATTGCAAAACTCATCTTCTGAAATAGGGTATCGTATAGCCATCTCTTCAAGAGAAATATCTTGAAAAATAACATATGGAGGTAGATTACTTGCTTTTGCTACTTGCTTACGAAGGTCCTCAAGCATCTTGTACAACTTAGGATCAGTGATAGCTCTAGCAGATGGAATCGCTTCTCTTTCTTCTACCAGGTTATCAAAATCCGTATCTACAGCTACTGCTATCTCATAAGGTTTTTGTAAGAATTCTTTTCCTTTGTCTGTTATCTTAAGCAATCCGTATTGTTCTATATCTTTTTTGAGCAATCCTTCTATCATAGCATTACGAATAATAGAACTCCAGAAATAATCATCTTTATCTTTACCCATTCCAAACACTTCTAATTTGTCATGTCTAAATGCAATAACATCATTTGATTTTTTTCCTTTTAGAATATTTACGATATGGCTGAGTACATGATTTTCTTTTACTTCTTTTATTATATTCAATACTGAAGTAGTGAAAGCCGTCACATCTGATTTTGCTTTTGGATGCGAACAGTTGTCACACATTTTATTACATTCTTCTATCAAGTCTTCACCAAAATAATGTAGTATATATTTTCTTCTACATTGAGAAGTTTCGCAGTAGGCTACTGTTTCATCAATAAGTTGGTTTGATCTTTCTTTTTCAGCTACAGTTTTGTCTTTCATGAGTTTTTCAATTTTAGTCACATCTTTATGACTAAAAAATGTATAGCACTTACCTTCTAATCCATCTCTTCCAGCTCTACCAGTTTCTTGGTAGTAGTTTTCCAAACTTTTTGGCACATCAAAGTGAATAACAAATCGAATATCTGGCTTGTCTATACCCATACCAAACGCAATTGTAGCAACAATTACATCCATATCTTGCATGAGGAATCTATCTTGAGTATTGGTACGAGTTTTATTATCCAATCCTGCATGATATGGCGCTGCTTTGATTCCGTTTACAACTAGCTGTTGAGCTACATCTTCAGCTGTCTTTCTATTGGTCACATATACGATACCACTTTTACCAGTATTTTGTTTGATGATTGCTATTATAGATTTCACTGCCGCACTATCACTTTTCTTTTGTCTTATTTCATAGTATAGATTTGATCTATTAAACGAAGAAATAAAAATATTTGGCTCTTGTAGGTCTAGAGTTTTAAGAATATCTGATTGTACTTTAGGTGTAGCTGTAGCTGTAAGAGCAATAATAGGAATACTATCATTGATAGCTTCTATGATATCACGTATTCTTCTATACTCAGGTCTGAAATCGTGCCCCCACTCAGAGATACAGTGTGCTTCATCTACGGCTACAAAAGATATTTTTAGTTCTTTAAAAAAATCTATATTCTCTTGTTTGGTCAAAGTTTCTGGTGCAACATATAATAATTTTGTATCGCCATTTACTATATCTGCTTTCACCGCTTTGATTTGAGTTTTATTCAAAGAAGAATTTAGAAAATGAGCTAAATTATCTTTACTACTATAGTTTCTTATCAAGTCTACTTGATTTTTCATTAGCGCAATAAGAGGCGAAATAACTATAGCAACCCCTTCACTTAGCAATGCAGGCAATTGGTAACAGAGCGATTTGCCACCACCAGTAGGCATGATTACAAATGTGTCTTTGCCTTGTAGCAATGAGTTGATAATAGCTTCTTGGTCGCCTTTAAATTTGTCGAATCCAAAGTACTCTTGTAGTGATTCTTTTAGTGTCAATTGTGTTTCTATCATAGTATATAAATTAACTAACTATTATGAAATAGTTAAATTTTAAATAATTATTAAAAAGTAAAAATGCTATTGCTGTAAGATGAACAAAGAACATATATAACAATCCTTAAATAAGATTGTTTTTTGGTATTACAGTAAAATAGCTTGTAGAATTATATCAATAATCTAATATTTGACTTAAAATTACTTAGGTTTGCTAAACTTTCCAAAAAAATATTGAAATATTTAAATAGTTTTAAGAAAGTTTAATATTAATTTTGAAATTGAGATTTTTTTATATATTTTATGAGCAATAAAAACACATATGCAGTCATCATGGCTGGTGGAATAGGGAGTAGATTTTGGCCACTGAGTAGATCATCTAAACCAAAACAATTTTTAGACATATTAAATATGGGTACTACACTCATACAGATGACCTATGAAAGGTATCTACCACTATGCCCAAAAGAGAACATATATATAGTGACTAATGAAGAATATGTGTCTTTGATAAAAGAACAACTTCCTGATATCACCGATAATCAGATACTCAAAGAGCCTAGTAGAAAAAACACCGCACCATGTGTGATGTACGCATGTCACAAAATACATGCGCTGAACCCTAATGCACAAGTGGTAGTAGCACCATCTGACCATGTGATACTCAAAGAACATAACTACTTAGAAGTAATAAAAACTGGATTTGATTTTTGTAGTAAAAATGATGCTCTAGTGACACTTGGCATAAGACCTACAAGACCTGATACTGGTTATGGCTACATACAATATATAGATAATGAAACTGAGGTAAAAAAAGTAAAAACATTTACTGAAAAACCGACAAGAGAAATAGCGAGTACGTTTTTAAAAAGTGGTGATTTCCTATGGAATAGTGGCATGTTTGTATGGAATACCAAAACTATTTTAAAAGCATTTGAAGAACATTTACCAGAAATGATCGAAGCTTTTAAAGGTGCGGAAAATGTATATAATACAGATAAAGAATATGAATTTATATCAGAAGCATACTCACAAAGCACGAATATATCGATAGATTATGGAATCATGGAAAAAGCAAGCAATGTACATGTGATACCTTCAGAGTTTGGTTGGAGTGATGTAGGTACTTGGGGCTCTATATATGATATATACGAGAAAGATTATTTGCAAAATGCTGTAGATGGAAAGCTTGTAAAAATGTATGATGCTAGCAATAATATGATATCTGTTCAGGATAATAAATTGGTAGTGATACAAGGTCTAGATGGCTATTGTGTGATAGATACAAAAGATGTTTTACTCATCATAAAAAAAGAAGAAGAACAAGAAATTAAACAAATCACTTCTGATATGAAACGTATCAAACTTGATAAATTTTTATAGTATATTAAGATTAATTTTTTAAAAATAAAAACTAAATATTAACATGATACAAAGAAGAAAATTTTTAAAACAGCTAGGTATAGCACTTCCAGGTACATTATTAATACCTTCTATTTTAAACTCATGCAAAAAAGAAATTGATTTTCCTACTACAGATTGGGCAGGAAAAATCATTATCATTGGAGCAGGTGCATCTGGTATATACAGTGCATATATTCTCAAAAAATACGCTAAAAACGCTACAATAGAAATACATGAAGCAAGCAATACCTATGGTGGAAGAATAAGAGAGCTGGATGGATTTGCAGATTTCAAAGTAGAACTTGGTGCAGAAGAAGTGCATGGCAAAAATTCAAAATGGTATGAAATAGTAGATAGTACCAATGCTACATATATAGATACAAAAAATGAATTAGATTTCATCATGCTGGATAGTACATTGAAAGATGAAGATGAAGCTAAAAATGATAGTGACTATAATAAAGCTGTTACTGTTGCAGAAAGTGCCGCTACATATTCTGGAGCAGAAATAGATTGCGAAACATTTGCTCAAAACAATGGGGTACCAAATAGAACAATGCATGTATTAAATGCGCGCACTGGAAATGAATATGGCACTAGCGCATCAAAGCTTAGTGCAAATGGTATATCTGCAGAAGATGATTTATGGAGCAGTGGCGAACAAAATTACAACCTTGCAAATAGAAGTTATTATTCTATTTTGAATGAAAAATATAGTGATATTATATCTCAAATAAATTATAATTCACAAATCATAGATATAAATTACAGCAATGAGACAATTGTTTTAAAAAATCAAAATGGCTCTGAATTTTTTGCAGACAAAGTGATAGTAACTGTACCGATAAAAATTCTTAAAAAAGGTGATATCAATTTCATTCCTACTATTCCTGCTGAAAAAACTAATGCAATGAATAATATAGGCATGGATTCAGGTATGAAAATAATTATAAAATTTAGCACCCGATTTTGGGATGCAAATTGTGGCTCTATTATAGGAAATGGAGTAGTCCCTGAATATTGGTATTCATCCAAAGGACGAGGAAGCGACCCTGTGCTTACTTCATTTATTATGGGAGATAAAGCTACTTATTTAAGTACAGAAGGTACAAATGCAATCAATCTAGTATTAGCAGATTTAGATACCATGTTTGGAAGTGGAGTAGCAAGTGGAAGTATGTTAAGCTATCACATATGCGACTGGAGCAAAGAACCTTTTATTGGTGGCTCTTATTCTTATGCAATGAATAAAGATATCATAGCACATAGAACTACACTTTCTAAAAATATCAATAAAAAAATATATTTTGCTGGCGAAGCAACACATACAAAAGGACATAATTCTACTGTACACGGCGCAATAGAAACTGCAGAAAATGTATCTAAAGAAATTCTTGATGAGTTAGCTTGATTTTGATATTTAATTTTTGTAATTTTGATTAATAAAATATTTACAATGAAATTAAAATTATTAGCAATTGCATTATTATTAGTTACTACTATAGCAATCACTAACTCTTGTGGAAGCAAAGTAGACAAAATAAGTTTTACTCACCCTACTATGAAACCTTGGTTTGATAGCAAATGTGCGAGCTGTCATGCATCAGGTGCCAGCGCGGCATCTAAATGGAAATATGATGCAAGTGACTATGATGGCTCTATTAAAACACATATAGACCATATATACGAAAATGTATATACACTTAAAACTATGCCACCAACGGGATTAGACTCTACAAACCTTGCAAATTTCAAAGCATGGTATGATGCAGGATACCCTGCAAAGTAATTTATTTTTTATGTGTAGCTAATTCACATTTTTTTGTATACAATTAGCAATTAGTATTTTCTGATTATAGTTTTAATTTGCATACTAAATATGGATTATACAATTCTGCTTTATATCATAGCAAATTCTGCTCTTTTGTTTTCTTCAATAGAAAATAAAAGCAGTATGAATAATGCAATCTTAGAAGAACATGCTGGCGAACTATTGCCTTGTATACTTGAAGACACATTAGACCAAGAATCTTATATAGAAGTTTCTAAAAAAATAAATAAAAAGACGCTAAGCTACCAACTAGACACATTTTTTACAAACAAAGCAAAGTGGAGCAATTTTAATGGTAGCTTACTAATAGAAAAAAACGGAGTAATACTCTATAACAAGACTTTTGGAATTGAAAATAATATTACTAAAATTCCATTGAGTGCAGATTCTAAATTTCAATTAGCATCTATATCTAAACAATTTACGGCATGTGCAATTTTACAATTGGTACAAGCAAAAAAAATAGATTTGAATGCCACAGTAGATAAATACATTCCTGGATTTCCGTATGCTGGTGTTACAGTTCAAAGCCTACTATGCCATAGAAGTGGATTACCAGAATACATGCATGTGTTTAGTACCAAAATAAAAGATGCATATGTTACCGATAATGATGAAGTTCTTGACTGGTTTGCAAAAGAGAAACCTGTAATAGCAGCTAAACCAAATACTAAATTTGCTTACTGCAACACCAATTATTTAGTACTCGCTAGTATAGTAGAAAAAGTGAGTGGACAAGATTTTGCATCGTATATGCGTAAAAATATTTTCTTACCACTTGGCATGGTCAACTCATTTATCATCACTACAGATAATGAAAATATAAATACACACAGAACTACTGGCTATACAGGCTCATGGCAAGAATATAAAACAGATTTTTTTGATGGTGTAGTTGGTGACAAAGGTGTGTATACAACCACTCATGATATGCTACTTTGGAGTAAAGCCATATACTCTGAATGCTTTATAGATAAATCATTGATGACTGAAGCTTTTATGCCTAGAAGTTTTGAGAAACCAGGTGAGAAAAATTATGGATATGGATTTAGATTATTGCATCCACAAAGTGATACTAACAAAATTGTCTATCATAATGGATGGTGGAAAGGCTATAATACTTGTTTTTACACAAGCCCTTACCATAAATATACTATCATAGTATTTAGTAATAAATATACAAGAACTGTATATGCTGTGCAACCTGTAGTTGATATTTTATTGGGAGTGAAATCTAATGAAGTAAAAGTAGAAGAAGGAGCAGACTAAACTATTTTACTCTATATTCATCTTAAATATTTTGCCATTAGAACCTACAAGAATTAGTTGATTTCCTATTTTATCTATTGCTCTAAAATTTTCTTCAGTAAACTTAGAAATCTGTTTCCATTTTTTACCTCCATTATTTGTATAGATAATATAGCCATTATCACCTACAATATATCCAGTATTGTCATCTATAAAATAAGCATCATAAAAATTTGATTTTTCATTAAATGAGAAATTTTCATTTAATATTTTTGACCAAGTTTCACCACCATCAGTTGTCTTTAGTATCATACCAAAATAACCAATAGCATATCCGATATTATTTGAAGTAAAAATAATCTGTGTAAAAAAATCACCAGAGGCTTTTGTAGCTTTCCATGTGCGACCTTGATCTAGCGACTTATATATAATACCATATGAACCCGCAAATCCAACACCATGATGAAAGACAATAGTTTTGATCGTTCTAGTGAATGTATCTATTCTAGCCCAACTTGAACCTTCGTTCGTAGAGTACAATATTTCTCCTCGTTCAAATCCATCACCTATTCCTACAAAAAATTCACCAATATCATTGAATGAAATAGAATTGAATCTCATCCAAACAGTGTATCCGGGCTGTGTCCAAGAATTACCATTATCTGCACTACTATAAAAAAAACCATCATATCCTGATGTATAAATTTTTTCTCTATATTGAGCAATATCATAAAAAGTTTTTGGACCTTCAAAAGTATCAAGCATCCATGTATCACCAGCATTGGTAGTTTTCAATACTACTCCATGGTCATACTTTGTACCGCCTACAATAAAACCAATACTATCATTTACAAAATGTATATCATTCAAATCTTCTTTTGTTGGGCTATTGATTTCTATAGCACTAGCATCTATCTTTTGCTTTATACAAGATGTAAAAAACAAAGGCACTACAAAAAATAATAAAAGAATTATTTTATTGAAGTTGATTGAAAGGAGTTTAGTGAAAAAAGTTTTCATTTATTAAATATCTCTAATCAAAAGTAAAACAAATATTTAATAGAATAAAATGTACTTTGATTTAGTGTAGTATTCCTGCAGCTACAGTATTATTGGTGTTTTCATTGATCAGAATAAAAGCTCCTGTTTTTCTATTTGTAGCATAAGAATCATAACTAATATTTTCAGCAGTTTTAATCGTAACATTAGTAAAGTCATTCAATTTTATGTCTATCACATCTTCAATATTTGCATAACTATGAATGTCTATTTTACTCAACACCTCTTTAATACTAGCTTTTGTCCTAAAACTATTTTGCTGTAGTAAAAATTTTTGTCCCTTTAAATATTCTTTGTTATCCATCCAGCAGATAGTAGCATTTACTAAATTATCTATTGTTGGCATCTGGTATATGGGCACTATAGATGAACCTCTACTTATATCAAGATCATCTTTCAAATGAATGATGATAGCATCATCAGCTGATGCTTCTTGTATTTCTATTCCGTTTTTTTCAATTTTAGAAATCTGAGTACTTATATCTAGTGGTAGCACTTGCACAAGATCTCCTACACTCAATTTTCCACTCAAAACACTTCCTGCATAACCTCTATAATCATGCAACTCTTTTGTTTGTGGTCGCACAACACATTGTACTTGAAAGCGAGTAGAATTATTTTGGTATTGCTCATCTATTCTTATATTTTCTAAATAAGTTAATAATGGTAAATCCTTATACCATTTCATATTCGTAGAACTCTCTACTACATTATCACCTTCTAAAGCACTTACAGGTATAAATGTAATATTGTGCAAATTTAAAGGCTTAATAAAATTTAGATAATCCTGTTTTATTTTATTAAAAATTTCTTCGCTGTATTCAACTAAGTCCATTTTGTTTATACAGACAAGCAGGTGAGGTATACCTAATATACTAGAAATAATACTATGTCTTTTAGTTTGGTCAGTGAGTCCATTTCTTGCGTCTATAAGCACTATAGCCAAGTCTGCATTGGATGCTCCTGTGAACATATTTCTAGTATACTGTTCGTGACCAGGTGTATCTGCTATTATAAATTTTCTTTTGTCAGTAGAAAAATATTTATATGCAACATCAATAGTAATGCCTTGCTCTCGTTCTGCTCTTAGTCCATCTGTAAGCAAAGCAAGATCCAAGTCAGTGTCTGCTCCTTTTGTTTTGCTTTGTCTAGTGAGTACTTCTATGATATCTGTAGATATAGATTTACTATCATATAGCAATCGACCAATCAAAGTACTCTTCCCATCATCTACATTTCCAGCAGTAAAAAATTTTAATAATTCCATTTATAAACTTCTATAATTTGTTAATATTTAAAAATAACCAGATTTTTTTCTATCTTCCATAGCTGCTTCACTCACTCTATCATCCATACGCGTTGCACCTCTTTCAGATATTTTTGTATTTTTAAGTTCTTCTATGATATCATCAACTGTATACGCTTCGCTTTCAACAGCTGCAGTACAGGTCATATCTCCCACGGTTCTATATCTAACATTTTTTGTAATGATAGTATCAGTTTCTTCTAGTTGTACAAATTCATTTACATTCATCAACTGTCCATACTCAGTGAGAATACATTTTCGTTCATGTGTGAAATAAATTGATGGCAATTCTATCTTCTCTCTTTTAATATAATTCCAGACATCCATTTCAGTCCAATTTGATATAGGAAAAACGCGTACGTTTTCACCTTTATCTATTTTACCATTATAGATATTCCATATTTCTGGTCGTTGTTTTTTAGGATCCCACTGTCCAAATTCATCTCGTATAGAAAATATACGTTCTTTAGCTCGTGCTTTTTCTTCATCTCTTCTAGCACCACCTATACAAGCATCAAATCCAAACTCCTCTATCACATCAAGCAAAGTATACGTTTGCAATCCATTTCTACTTGGAAACTTACCTTTACCATCTTGCAGTTTCCTTTCTCTTATAGTATCTTCAACTTTTCTTACAATTAATTGTTCACCTATCTTGTTGACTAATGCATCTCGATACTCGAGTGCTTCTACGAAATTATGACCAGTATCTATATGCACAAGTGGAAATGGAAATTTGCCTGGCCTAAATGCTTTGAGTGCTAAATGAACTAAGCAAATGCTATCCTTGCCCCCACTAAATAATAAAGCTGGTTTATCAAACTGCCCTGCTACTTCTCTGAGTATATATATTGCTTCTGCTTCTAACTTATCTAAATAATCCATTTAATAAAATCTTATAGTAATGCCAATTTGCATCATATTCTACAAAGATAGATATTTTTATATTAGGTCTTTAATTGAAGGATTTATATTATCTATGTACAATAATATCCTATTCACTTATTTCCATCAGACTATAATTTTCTGGACTAGCAATAAATCTAAATTTTCGAATTCTTTTGTCTGCATAAGGAAATCCAATAATGCAAGTAGTTTCGTCTATCCAAGTATAAGTGATATCTTCCGCTTTCAATGCTGAATTTTCGTGATTGAAAAACAAAGTGCCCTCCTCTAAATCATAAGCCTTTGCTTTCATCTCTATTTTCCATGGATTGAGAGGGGATGATTGAGACATATTGATATTTAAAAAAACCTTATCATCTTTAAATTTACGTTCTATTTTAAATTCTTTGCTTGTACAAGCACTTAATAAAACCACACTGCTTAGTATCAGTAAAATTATATGTTTCATAGAAATTAGTATTTTGAATAATGAAATTAAATCTATTCAAATATACTTAATAAAAACGGTCCTAATAAATAATTCTAAAATGTATAGCTATACGCAAATCCGTTTCCTGTGAAACTTAGATTTCCTAGATATTTATTATTTTTTTTGTTCGTGGTGCAGATGTGCAGTATACATGATGGCATCATAGAGCATCAAAAAACCACCTTGTAAAATCAAAGATTCACCAAAACCTTTATTTCTATTGTATTTATTACTTTCAGGGTTTTTGCGTGCATGCTCCATCAGACCTATTCCTGCTCCTATGTATGCAAAATCTAAACCAAAATTGACAAGATAAGTCGTTTTTATTTTTCTTTGCTCTCGTAAAGTTTGCTCTACTGTATAGTTTTTCTTTTTTGCTTTGTAGACACTTATTATCCCAGGTGTAGCAATAGCTAGATTCACTACATTCCAAAATACATTCATCTGATGAAAATATTTATTGGAGTTATTTGCTCCTCTACTCCAACCAATAGCACCTATTCCTATATTGGCTACTGACCAAGCACCAAGAGTATACATGCCTTTCTGAGTGATAGCTATTCTCTCTAGATTGTATTTTTTTAGCACAGAAGTATCTTGCAGTCTATTTTGACAATATGCATTGATAGTAAAAATAGAAAGTAGAATTATTAGTAAAAAGTTTTTCATTTTATGAATTTATACTAATAACATCAAATAGTATTCATTGTTTAAAATAGGTAACTGTATAGATATCTAATATCAATATATTTAATCATTAGTCTACAACGCTCATGCCACCTCATCAGACTAAGGATAGATGGAAAGTTACACTTCGCTATACTCCAATCAGGTGTACATTAATTTTTAATTTTCATAATTGTTATAATATCATATGGATTGATATACTTTTTTATATTATTTGTATCAGTCGTAAAATTAGAATATAAATTAATTTCATAACCTACTTTTTCCAATTCCAAATCATTATAATAACAAAAAGATTGATTATTAAAACAATATACTGTTTTACAATTTTTAATTTCTTTAAAACTAGTTGAAGTATAGAATAGATTATTTGTGCCTAATTCTACTATAAAATTCCCTATCGAATCTTTTCGTAGTGGTGGGCAATTATCTCTCTCATAAAATATAATAATTTCTTTTTCACTTAATTTATCCATCTTTAAATATATTTTTTTATCTTGATTACAGGATAAAATTAGTATTAGAAAAAACAATGGAATTGTAATTTCTACTCGCTGTCGCACGCGTGTCGCGTGTGTCAAAATAGATTTATATGTTTCATTTATTATATTCAATGGTCGTTTTTTCTATAAGTAAAACTAATGAATTGCATTTAAAAAAAATGAATTTTATATTTCACGTCAGTGAAGACAATTACAAAGACGAGAGAATTTTATATCTAACCCAATCAAATTCATAGCACAAAAAAACCGAAGCTTTAGACTTCGGTTTTCTATATTTTATTCTAAGACTATTTTTTTACATTATCTTTTTCTTCGTAGCCAACTTTTACATTGTCTTTTAGTTCGCCTAGTATCTTAAACTCTGTACGTCTATTCTTAGCTCTTCCATCTGGGTCATCAGAGCCGTCTGGTTTGGAGTTTGACACAACTGGTTTGCTTTCACCATATCCTTTTGGCACTAGTCTTTCACGAGCTACACCTTTACTAATTAGATAGTTTACACAACTCTCTGCTCTTCTTTGAGAGAGTGCCATATTACGCTCATCAGTACCATTATTATCTGTATGTGCACTTAGCTCTATCACTATTGTAGGATTTTCATCAAGTAGTTTTTTTAGTTCATCTAGCACACTTTGAGAAGTGATCGTCAAGTCAGCTTTTGCAAACTCATAATAAATATTTGAAAGCGTGTATGCTTTATCTTTTTCCATTTCAGTGATAGTCAAGTCTTTTCTTGCAGTAGTCACATCACCAAAATCTCTAGGATTGATATCGTATGTTTTTGCAAAGAAACCATCTTTTCTGATATTCACTTTATACTTTTTTTCTTTGTCTAAGTCTACATTAAACAATGGGTT
This sequence comes from Chitinophaga pinensis, assembly GCA_945860705.1. Lineage (GTDB taxonomy): Bacteria > Bacteroidota > Bacteroidia > Chitinophagales > CAMDFR01 > CAMDFR01. The sequence continues at coordinate 25,658 of CAMART010000022.1, forward strand.
TTCTGCGGTAGTTGTGATTGTTTTGATAGTAGAATATTTTCCTGTTTGAGGATCTTTTTCTTGAATAGTGATAGTCGCATTTGCAAGTGGAGTATTAGTTGCATCGCCTTCTTTCAATACATTACCACTTGTAAGTATAATACCTTGTTTGATCTTAAAATCTTGATTGATGGTATCTTCCATAGGAAGATTAGCAGTACTTACCAATTCTTCTTTAGGCATAAATCCATTTCTATAAGCTACTACTTTATAGTCTGCATCAGGTGCTAACTTAAAGAAATATGCACCATCTCCGCTGATAGTAGAATCGATAGCTACTAACGAATCTGTACCATTGATATCTTTACTAAATAATTTCACTATAGCTCCTTCCATCGGTGCGCCATCTCCACCATCTCTAGAGATAGTACCCTCTAGACCATATTTAAAATCTTCAAAATGAAAAATATCATCACTTGCTGTTTCACTATTGAGTACTGTAGTACCTTTTCTATTAGACACTAAATATCCACTCGTGCTATTGCTTACTTTTGTATAATATATATCATCAAATTGGCTATTGATAGGTCTCAATAGATTTTCTGGTTTGCTCCAATCTAAGTTTTCTGCTGGTACCGTTTTATATACATCAAATCCGCCAAAACCAGGCAGTCCATCAGAACTATAATACAATACTTTTTTGGTATCATCCCAGCTAGGTGTAAATTCGTTACCTACAGTATTCAAAGATTTTACATTATTGGGGCCTTTGATATTTCCTTTGGCATCTCTTATAAAAAACCAAATATCCATATCGCCTACTCCACCAGGTCTATCAGATATGAAATACACCATTTCACCACCATTATCCATAGGACGAACTGTTGGTTGAGTAGTAGTATAGTTTTGGCTATTTACAGGCTCTGGAAGCAGTTTGGGCTCACCCCATTTTCCACCAGTATTTTCACTTACATATAATTCGCAGATTACTTCATCTTCCATCGGATGATGACACTTCGTAAAATACATTCTTTTTCCATCTGGAGTGATAGCACAATTACCTATTTCAAATCCTGATGTATTTATATTTTCAGGCAATGCCACTGGAGTAGTCCACTGTCCATCTACTCGTGTAGTTTTAAATAGTTTTGCTTTTTTTACTCTTTTCCAATTATTGATTTGTATCAATTTATTTTGTGGTAGTGATGTGAAATACAATTCATTTTCTCCTACTGGGAAAGGTGCAGATTCTGTATAGGCATTATTTACCATTTTGTTCATCTCTGTCACTCTCACTTTTTTCACTTCTGGATGTTCTTTAGCAAAATTGCATCCTTCTATATGTGCTTTAGCGAGTTTTTCCATAGATGCTTTATCATCTCCTTCATAGCTTTTAATAAATGAAGTAAATTTTTCTATAGCCTCATCATACATGCCATTCATTTGCAAACTCACTCCATAGTCATAATTAAATTGACTAAAATATTTGCTATTTTGTTTTTCAAATTTTTTAATCTGATTATCTTTTTTCGCTTTTGTTTGAGTAAATTTTTGATACCAAGCCACTGCTTTTTCGTAGTCTCTACTCATGTAGTACGACTTAGCCAACCAATACATTGCATATCTATTATCTCCCTTTACCATCAAGGCTTGCTTGTACATATCAGCAGCATTGTAGTAATAAGATTCTGCGTATAATCTATCGCCGAGTTTTATGGCAGTAGCAGGTCTTATTTTAGTTTCTTTATCTATGATTACTTTGCCTTTGGCAAATACATTTAAAGACAAAGAAGTGAATAATATAAAAATAAAAAATACAGAATTTTTCATACAAAAATTTATTTGGGAGTTATATTATAATTTTAGAAAATGTGCTTCTTATAGATTTATTAGAATCTACGAGCAGGCAATGTTTTATTTGCTTTGTACGAACGAATACTTTCGCCAGTATATACCATACATACTTCAAATGCACCTTGTCTTCTGTTTGAAGCTCTAAGATTTGAAAGTGTGATATCGTATGCTGCACCAATTTTGAAGTTTCTAAACTCAACACTTAATGTAGGTATTACTGCATCTTTCACTCTGTATTTTGCGCCTAGCATTAGATTAGTATTATTTCTAAATCCAGTATTAAATTTATAACCCAACATCAATCCTACTAAGATTTCTTGCATCTGATTGATTTTAGATGTAGGTCCTTGCATAGAATACAATCCTTGTGGAGCTATCACATATTTATCTTTTAGTGTAAACTCAAAACCTAAGTCTGTTGTGATTCTAGGGTAAAGAGGACTAAGATTGTTATTGGTGATTAAAAACGCTTGATCAGTAGCACCAAAAAATGATTGTAAATGATTTGCAGATACTCCTAATTGAGTTTTTACTACTTTACTAAATTTACTTTTCCAATATAAGCCTGTAGCAAAATCGCCATAATAAAATGAAGTACGAGTAAGATTTTCTGTAGTAGAATTAAATCCACTCCAACTTACTTCATCAAATTGATCGAAAAATGTAACACGATTTGGATCAATTCTTTTTTGTACAAATGCGCCTTGAAAACCAAGAGATATTTGATGTTGATTAGTTTTACCAAAAGCTAAATGATAAGCGAGATTGCCTCCCACTGTTAGATTGGTAAGACCTGCTGCACCACTTATATCATTGTATGCAAAAATACCAGTACCTATTTTATCTCCTCTCAAAAGCCCTTCAAACAAAGGTAAATCTACAAATGCACCTGGAGTAACGTAGGCATATTTTTGTAGATTTGAGCTCCACTGATTTCTATAAATTGCTGCTACTCGATAGCTTCCATCATAGTTTCCTGTCAAAGCTGGATTGAGGTTTGGTGCAAAATCATAATACTGTGAAAAGTGCACATCTTGAGCCGATAAAAAAGTACTAAAAATAGTTAATAGTACTAATGAGTATAAATTTCTCATATATGTTAGGTTTATTTAGGTTTATTTTGTGTGTAAACAAATTTAAGCAAATCTAACAGATAAACAAGTTTTTTCAATAACTAACTTTTAAAAAATATGAAATATTCAAAATTTGAGCGATTAATGAAGAAAATAGCCGATGTAAATTATGCAACGGCGGTACTTATGTGGGACCAAGAAACCTATATGCCAGTAAAAGGCGATGCGCTTCGTAGCCAACAAATTGCGACACTTTCCGGCATTTCGCATGAACTTACTATCAGTAATGAGCTAAGTGACCTTCTAAATGAACTAAACAATGATACTACTCTTACTGAAAACCAGAAAATAAATGTAAGAGAAACTAAAATAGCCTTAGACAAAAAGAAGAAATTTGACACTGAATTTGTCATGAATATGAGTAAAACCATATCAAACACATTTATTGCATGGCAAAAAGCGAAAAGTGAAAACAAGATAGAATTGTATTTGCCTCATCTAGAAAAAATAATAGTACTAAAACAAGAAGAAGCTAAAATACTTGGTTACAAAGAACATATATATGATGCGCTTATAGATCAATACGAACCAGATATGACCGTAGCTGTGCTCGACAAACTTTTTATTGATGTAAAAAACCAATTAAAACCACTACTAGACAATATCAATGCACAGACTCAAGTAAGCGATGCTTGTCTTTCACAGCATTTTGATAAAGATGCTCAATGGAAAATGGGCTTGGAAATACTTAAAAGAATGGGCTATGATTTTGAAAAAGGTAGACAAGATATTTCTAGTCATCCATTCACCACTTCATTTAGTGCTGAGGATGTGCGTGTGACAACACGATTAGACGAAAACGATCTAGCAAATATGGTATGGAGTTGTATACATGAGGGAGGTCATGCATTATACGAACAAGGATTGCCAATCGCCGAATATGCGATGCCTCTTGGTGAAGCGATATCATTAGGTATTCATGAATCACAAAGCAGACTATGGGAAAACAATGTAGGCAGAGGATTTGCATTTTGGAAACATAACTATCAGCTTGTTCAAGATACTTTTCCAACTCAGTTTAGTAATGTACCATTAGAAGATTTTTATAAAGCAATGAATAAAGTTCAATCTTCATTTATTCGCACAGAATCTGATGAACTCACCTATCATTTTCACATCATGATAAGATACGAAATTGAGAAAAAATTAATTGAAGGATCTCTTTCTACAACTGATTTAAAAGAGACATGGAATAGTATGTACAAAGAATATTTGGGAGTAGATATAATAGATGATAGAAAAGGTGTATTACAAGATGTGCATTGGAGCCATGGTAGTTTTGGGTATTTCCCAACTTATTCTTTAGGCAGTTTCTATGCCGCACAGTTTTTTGATCAGGCAAAAAAAGACATACCAAATCTAATAACTCAAATAGAAAATGGAGACAACAGCAATTTGCTACAATGGCTAAGAACGAATATACATCAGTATGGTAGAAAATATAAAGCCAATGAACTTTGTAAAAAAATCACAGGCAATGAACTGGAGCTAAGTCATTTCATGAACTATGCTACAGATAAATATAAAGCTATATACGGATTCTAAGAAGATCTATTATTTCATAAAAAAAACTCCTTTAATCAAAGGAGTTTTTTTATTTAGTCGTTCACAAAATCACTTAAGTATTCAAAATAAGAAGTCAACTTACCATCTTGTACAATGGTAGCTCTTTGGAGCATTTCATCACTATTATGAGTAAGTGCTGGTATTATTCTTTCCACAAATAAATCTCCAAAATTTTTAGATGCATCTCTTGGCAATTCGTTGGGCAGATTATCTACCGCCATCACATCTATACTATATAAATTATAAGGCTCACATTCACATTCTTTTATGGGATGATAGCCATATACAGGGTCTTGTATCGTAGAAGCTCTAATTGTAGATGGGACTGATGATATAGGTGCAATATCACAAGTGATATCAGCTATTACTTTTATTTTAAAATCTGGAGACTTCATTTCTTCTTTGGTGAAAAAAGCAGGAATTCTTTTGTCCCAATAAACTCCATTGATAAAAACATCCGTACATTTTGTAAACAATCCAAACTTAGATTTATATTCTTCTGGGTGTGCATGATAGTGCAGATTATCAAAATGAGTTGCTCCGTTTGTATAATACAAATGTGAATTATTCAATTGAGTATAGACTGGCTCATCAAATGTTTCGTGCAAGTACTCGTTATGAGTTACATTTCGTATACCCATAGTATCAAGTACTTCTACACATCCACTACTTACTCTACCTGTGCCTGTGAGTGCTATTTTTATGTTACCCAATTTTATATCATCATAGTCTTTAGTAGCGTCTTTCAGGTTTTTGCATTGATGAAGTGGTTTTAGATTATTAGTTCCTTGTCTTTTGAGCCATGTCATGATACCATTATGCGCACCTACAATTCCAGCCCATCTACCAAATGCAATCACACGTATTCCGTTATTATCGGTGAGTGTTTCCCAATCTATTAGTCTAATATTTTTTGATAGTATAGCTTTTAATAATTTTTTATTATGAGCTTGTTTTTTGATAGTATGTGAAAAGAAAAAGTAAGTTTTATTTGCTATTAAATTTTCTACTGGTACTTCTTTCACACCTAATAATATATCACAATCCTCAAGATTTTCGGTAAGCTCTATTTGATAGTCTTCGTATTCAAAATCTTTGTAGCATCGGATATTAGATGGCTGAACTACTATAGTGAGCTGAGGATAGAGCTCCATAAGTGCTTTGCATTGTTTTGGTGTAAGCGGTACTCGAGCATCTACAGGTATTTTCCCTTCTCTTATTATCCCTATTTTCATATCCGTTTTTAATAAAATTATTGAAATACAAAGCTAAATATATTTACTGAACAATGAGTTAAATGATTGATACGAATAGATTTAAAACTTAAAAAACAATAAATATTTGCAGAAAAAATTAATATTTGTATCTTGCAAAACGATTATTGAATTAATCTAAAAAAAATTAGCAAATCAAACAATCACACACAATGAATTTATTACTTGTAGAAGACAATCCTGGCGATGTAAGACTTACACAAGAAGCTTTGATGCAAAATGAGCTGGACTTAAAACTTCATGTAGCATTTGACGGAGAGCAGGCTTTGGATTTTTTATATAAAAGAGCTGGATACGAAAATTCTCCTAGACCAGACTTAATTCTTATGGATATAAATATACCTAAATATTCAGGTATAGAAGTATTAGAAAAAATAAAAGGGGATCCTGCACTCAAAAAAATTCCAGTAGTGATGCTCACAACATCTGACACTAACAATGATGTATCTAAGTGCTATGAACTAGGCGCAAATGCATATACTATCAAACCATTAGATTTTGAAAACTTTATCACTATGATAAATTCAATCTACAATTTTTGGTTCATGAATGTAAAACTCCCTAAAGATTAAGCAGGTCTTTCTCCTGTTATTTTTGATATTATTTGATAAGCTACTTTCATAGCATTATATCCTTCTTGTATAGTCACAGCAGTAGGTTTATCATTTACTATTGAATCCAAAAACATTTCCATTTCCATTTTTATTGCATTGACTTCAGAAACTTCTGGCATTTCAAATTGCACATACTTAGTTTCTCCTTCTGGAGTACTTATCTCCATAAAATTAAATCGCTCATCTGGCTTGTGGTGTTGAAGGCTGATTATTTCTGTTTTCTTTTCTAAAAAATCTATACCTATATAACAATCGTGCTGAAACAATCTAGTCTTGCGCATATTTTTCATAGAAATTCTACTTGCTGTTACATTTGCTACGCATCCATTATCAAATTCTATTCGTGCATTTGCTATATCTGGCGACCTAGAAATAATAGGCACACCACTTGCACTGATTTTTTTTACATTAGTTTTCACAATACTTAGTATGATATCAATATCATGTATCATCAGATCGAGCACCACACTCACATCTGTACCTCTTGGATTAAACTGAGCCAATCTATGTGTTTCTATAAACATGGGATTTAGCTTTCTATCTTTTATAGATAGGAATGCAGGGTTAAAACGCTCTACATGTCCGACTTGTATTTTCAAATTTGCTTCATGCTCTAGATGCAATAATTTTTTAGCTTCATCAAGATTGCTTACCAATGGTTTCTCTACAAAAAAATGCTTACCTGCTTTGATTACTTTTTTTGCTAATGCAAAATGCGTGACAGTAGGTGTAACAATATCTAGCGCATCTACATCCGCTATCAATTTATCTATATCCGTATATCTTTTAATCCCAAATTTTTCAATAGCTTGATTTGCATTATCATCATCTGGGTCATAAAATCCTACAATCTCCCAACCACTGATTTCTTGTATTACTTTTATATGAACCTTTCCTAAATGTCCTGCACCTAATACACCAATCTTCATAAGTTATTACTCATTTTATAAAGTGTGAAATTAAAACACCCTATGGCATCTTATGTATCCTTATTTCAACTAGCTTTATAGAAGTGTATAGTAGAGTGGAATTATTTGAATATCAGCTGTTTAAAAACACATTATAATAATTTTTCATAAATCTGTAGCTATTTATCATATTCAATAAGATATAGATTTATATTTGTAATCATTAAAATAAGCAAGTAATTTAGTTTTTTATGCAAATACAAGAAGTAGTAAGCAAAAGCGATAAGCGGGAATTTATAGAAATGCCAGTGAGTATATATAAAGGCAACAAAACTTATGTAAGACCTATAGATGCTGATATTGAAAATGTGTTTGACCCAACTAAAAACAAGTATTTTTCACATGGAGAATGTATTCGATGGATATTATGGAATGATGAGCATACAAAAGTTATAGGACGGGTAGCAGCATTCATTAATCATCGCACCGTTAAAGAAGATTTGCCTACTGGAGGAATGGGTTTTTTTGAATGTATAAATGATATAAAAGCAGCAACTTTACTTTTTGATACCTGCAAAGAGTGGCTAAGTAGCAAAGGAATGCAAGCCATGGATGGGCCAATCAATTTTGGCGAGCGAAATAACTGGTGGGGACTATTGGTAGATGGCTATGATGAACGACCTACCTATATGATGAACTATCATCCTCCATACTATAAAACACTTTTTGAAACATATGGATTTCAGGTATACTTTTACCAATATTCATATGGACTAGTGGTTCAACAACCCAGACCTGAAAAGTATGAACGCCTCTGGAAAATCATCAAAACCAATAAAGATTATGAATTTACACATGCTAAAAAAAATAATCTAAAAAAATACGCTAATGACTTCCGAGAGATACTCAATCAGGCTTGGAAAAACCATGATGGGTTTAAAGAAATGACTGAAGAACAGGCTATGAAAATTATGAATGCCATGAAACCTATTATGGTAGAGCATTTATTACAATTTGCATACTATAAAGGCAGACCAATAGCCATGTATATAAGCATTCCAGAGCTCAATCAATACTTTCAACATGTAAATGGCAAACTCAATTGGATAGGTAAACTTAAATATCTGTGGTACTCAAAAACTATGAAATACCAAAAATTTGTAGGTATAGTATATGGTGTGATACCAGAGTTTCAAGGCAAAGGACTTGAGGGAATGATGGTGATGAATCTGCACGACTTAGTACATGATAAGGATTGGTGGCGAGATATAGAACTCACTTGGATAGGAGATTTCAATCCAAAAATGATGAATGTAGCACAAAACTTAGGGACAACAATCATAAAAACTCATGCTACTATGCGCTATCTTTTTGATAGAAATAGACCATATAAAAGATGCCCAATTATTCATTAGAACAAATGCAAACATAAAAAATCCCCGACATGAAATCATATCGGGGATTTTTATTATAACGAATAAACTAAATACTATTTAGCTTTCTTAGTTGTTTTTTTAGCAGTAGTGCTTTTACCTTTAGTAGATTTTTTAGCTTTCTCTTCTTTCACTTCATTCATTTTAGCAACGAATTTAGTCAATTTAGATTTTAAATTACCTGCTTTATTTTTATGAATTTGGTTAGACTTAACCAATTTATCTATCATAGAAACTACTGATGGAAGTTGCTTAGAAGCTTCTCCTTGCTCTTTAGTTGCTCTTAGCGCTCTCAATGCATTACGCATTGTTTTTGCATGATATCTATTTCTCAATCTGCGTGTAGCAGTTTGTCTTATTCTTTTCTTTGCCGACTTGTGATGTGCCATTACTTAAATCTATATGTTTTTTAAAAAGGATTGCAAAGATAATTACATTTTTGCTTGTTTGCAAATAATATCTAAAACCTTTGTAAAAATAATGATAAAATCATCTTACTTTTCAGCTAAAATTGCCCTAAATTTGCAAACAATTTCAAACTAAGTTCTCTTATGGATAAATTTTCGTATATCTCTAATGCACACCCCGACTATATAGAAAACCTATATAACGACTTTAAAAAAGACCCTAAAAATGTAGATGAAGAATTTAAAAAATTCTTTGAAGGTTTTGAATTTGCCTCTACTAATTTTAATGGAAAACTAAAAGACGGTGGAGCTTCCGTAGATGAACTAAAGGTACTCAATCTAATTGTAGCGTATAGAAATAGGGGACATCTTATAGCTAATACCAATCCGCTAAAACCTCGTAAAGATAGACATGCCAATCTAGATTTAAGTTATTTTGGACTAAGCGAAAAAGACCTTGATAGAAAATTTCATGCAGGTGAAGAGGTAGGTATAGGCGTAGTGACACTCCGAGAAATAATAGATACTTTGCAAAAAAGATATTGCAAAACTATGGGCTTTGAGTTTAACTATGTGCGTGACGTAGAAGAATGGAAATGGCTAAGAAGTAAAATAGAAGTAAATCCGAATGTAGTACAATTTAGTATAGAAAAGAAAACTCAAATACTCCGTAAACTCAATCAAGCAGTAGTTTTTGAGCAGTTTTTGGGTAAAAAATTTATTGGTGAAAAAAGATTTTCTATAGAAGGTGGTGAAGCTACCATCCCTGCCTTACATTATATAATCAATGCAGCATGCGACAATAAAGCCGAAGAAGTAGTGATAGGTATGGCGCATAGAGGTAGACTCAATGTACTTAGCAATATCATGGGCAAAACCTATGAGCAAATATTCAGTGAATTTCAAGGAAATGAACCTGCAGATAAATCTACTATGGGTGATGGTGATGTAAAATATCACTTAGGTTTTTCATCTAACTATAAAACGGATTCTGGAAAAGATGTATATGTAAATCTAACTCCAAACCCATCGCACCTTGAGGCTGTAGACCCTATCATGCTTGGCTATACAAGAGCACAAGCAGATTCTATTCATGATTCTAACTATGACAAAATACTTCCGCTCATGATACATGGCGATGCGGCAGTGGCAGGACAAGGAATAGTATATGAAGTAATTCAAATGGCCAATCTTAAAGGCTACAGAACTGGTGGTACTATTCATTTTGTAGTCAATAACCAAATAGGTTTCACTACAGATTTTGATGATGCTCGTTCATCTGACTATTGCACCTCTATTGCAGCTACTATTCAAGCACCCGTGGTGCATGTAAACGGAGATGATATAGAAGCTGTAGTTTTTGCAGCAGAAATGGCAGCAGAATATCGTCAAAAATTTCATAAAGATATTTTTATAGATTTAGTTTGTTATAGAAAACATGGACACAACGAAAGTGATGACCCTAAGTTTACACAACCTAGTTTATACAAATTGATTTCTGCTCACGAAAATCCTCGTGACTTATATTCTGCAAAACTTGCTTCAACAGGTGAAGTAGGAGCAGATATTGCAAAAAAACTAGATGAAGAATTTTGGTCAGAACTTCAAAAAAGATTAGACATGGTAAAAGAAAAATCTTTACCATATGTACCACAACCTCTAAAACTAGAATGGCAAAAACTTAAAAAAGCTACCCAAGCAGATTTTGAAACTTCACCAAAAACTGCTATTGACAAAAAAACTGCAAAAACAATCATAGATGGACTTTGCAAAGTTCCAGAAGGATTTACACCACTCAAAAAAGTAGACTCTTATCTAAAAGATAGAAGAATACTCATGCAAGAAAATAAATCAGTTGATTGGGCAGCTGCAGAGCTTATGGCTTATGGCTCTTTATTGCTTGATGGTGTTGGTATCCGTTTGAGTGGAGAAGATGTGAAACGTGGTACTTTCTCCCATAGACATGCCTGCATATTCGATGAAAATACGAATGCAGAATATAATAGACTATCTCAACTTAGCGATAAACAAGCTACATTCAATATATATAATTCACACTTATCCGAATATGGCGTTTTAGGTTTTGATTATGGATACTCACTGAGCAATCCTCATGCACAAGTAATCTGGGAAGCACAGTTTGGTGATTTTGCAAATACTTGTCAAGTGATCATCGATCAATTTATAGCTAGTGCAGAAAGCAAATGGAATAGAATGAGTGGATTGGTGATGTTACTTCCGCACGGATACGAAGGACAAGGCCCTGAGCACTCTAGTGCAAGACTAGAGAGATACCTCCAACTTTGTGCAGAGCTCAATATGGTAGTCGTAAATATCACCTCTCCTGCAAATTTCTTCCATGCTATACGTCGTCAACAAGCTTGGAATTTTAGAAAGCCACTTGTGGTGATGAGTCCTAAATCATTGCTTAGAGGAGTGCAAGACCCGATAGAAAAATTATTTGAAGGTGGCTTTAAAGAAATAATAGATGATGAAAATATCACTGGTAAAAAAGTAAGAAAAGTGATTTTGTGTAGTGGTAGGCTGTATGTAGATTTGCTCAAAAAACAAACGGATGAAAAAATAAATGATGTAGCTATAGTGCGACTAGAACAGCTCTATCCACTAGCATACGGACAGATAGATGCCATCATGAACAAATACAAAGGTGCATCATTTGTGTGGGTACAAGAAGAGCCAGCTAATATGGGTGCGCTAATGCATATCATGTGTGAGCTAGGCACAAAATATTCTCTCAGCTATGTAAGCAGAAAAGCAAGTGCGTCTCCAGCTACAGGATTTAAACAACAACACAAAGATGAATTATATGATATTTTAAATAAAGCGTTTAGTTAAAGTAATGTTGAGTTTTGAGTTTTGAGTTTTGAATGTTGAATAGAAAACAATTCTGAATCTTTGAATTTTGAATTTTGAGTAAAATAGTTGTTTTGATTATAGAAAATAGAAAATTTAAATACTCTTTAATAAATAGATAAAAGATGGCAAAAGAGAATATTATTAGAAATAAAGCATTTGATTTTTCTTTACAAATTATAGAACTTTATAAAATACATATTCAAAATAAAGAATTTATAATTAGCAAACAACTTTTAAGAAGTGCAACAAGTATTGGAGCAAATATAGAAGAGGCAACTGGAGGAATAACAAGAAAAGAATTTATATATAAATTATCATTATCACTAAAAGAAGCTAAAGAAACAAAATATTGGTTAATGTTATTAGACAAAAGTAAATTAGTAGATTATGATTATAGTGTTTGTTTAAATAATTTGGAAGAGATATTAAAAATTTTAACATCAATAATAAAGACAGCGCAAGAAAAAAATATTCAAAATTCATAAAAACACAAAGAAATTAAACTATAGAAATAAATAAAACTTAATTACAAATTAGATTATTAAACTATTCAAAATTCATAATTCAAAAATTCAAAATTAAATATATGTTAAATGTAGTTATACCGAATGTTGCCGAATCGATCACAGAAGTGACACTATCAAAGTGGTTAGTAAAATCAGGTGATTATGTAAAAATGGATCAAGCAATCTGTGAAATAGAAACAGAAAAAGCTGGTCAAGAGTTATTTGCTGAAAAAGCTGGAACCATAGAGCTCATAGCTGGTGAAGGCGACGATATAAAAGTAGGCGAACTCATAGCAAAAATAGATACGGATGCAAAAGCACCAGCAGTGACAGAAAGTGCTCCAGCTCCTGTAGCAGAGAAAAAAGCAAGTCCTGCTCCTGTTGCAACTGCTCCTGTAGTAGAAGAAACAAAAAGCTATGCAAGTGGAGTACCAAGTCCTGCATCAGCTAAAATCATAGCAGAGAATAATCTAGACCCATCAAAAATAAAAGGCACTGGTGCAAAAGGCAGAATCACTAAGGCCGATGTACTAGATGCTGTAGCAAACGGAACTGCACACATGAGTGGCGGTATCAAAACTCAATTGGCGGAGATGAATGCCTATAGCCGAGGAGAAAACAAAGAGAAAATGAGCCGTATGCGTAAAACTATTTCTGAAAGATTGGTTTTTGCAAAAAACAGCACAGCGATGCTTACTACTTTTAATGAAGTAGACTGCTCTGCTATGATGGCTCTTCGTACAAAATATGCAGATAAATTTAAAGAAAAACATGGTATAGGACTTGGATTCATGTCGTTCTTTACCAAAGCATGTGCATTGGCATTGATGAAGTTTCCTGCTGTAAATGCTTATATAGAAGATGAAAGCTTGGTATATCATGACTATGCTGATATTTCTATCGCAGTGAGCACACCAAAAGGACTTGTAGTACCTGTGATAAGAAATGCTGAAAGCCTTACTATGGCTGGCATAGAAAAAACTGTAAAAGAATTAGCTCTCAAAGGTCGTGATGGAAAACTCACTATGGAAGATATGACTGGTGGTACTTTCACTATCACTAATGGTGGTGTATTTGGTTCACTGATGAGTACGCCTATCATCAATGCACCGCAGAGTGCAATACTCGGTATGCACAAGATAGAAGATAGAGCTATGGTAGTAAACGGACAAATAGTAGCTCGACCTATGATGTACTTGGCACTAAGTTATGACCACAGAATTATCGATGGTAAAGAGTCTGTTTCATTTTTAGTAATGGTAAAAGACTTACTAGAAAATCCTCATAAACTATTATTGGGTGAAGATCCTATCGAGTTATTATTACAAGTATAAACTTTAATAAAAATATAATTTATTATGAATCCGATATAGTTAAACTGTGTCAGATTTTTTATTTATTAGTTATGATTAATATAACATAAATTAAATTCTGAATTACTAATAAAAATAATGTATCCTTTCCCTCGTTCATAATATTATTTGTTTTTTATCTTGCTTATGTTGAAATTTGTAGGATGAATGAACACTTGAATGCAGACAAAAGCAGATTGAATAAAGAAGATAGCGAAATAGACAGAGCGCTTCGTCCCAAGAAGATACGAGATTTTCAAGGGCAAGCTCATATCATCGAAAATCTAGAAGTGTTCATAGGTGCCGCTAAGCAACGAGGCGATGCACTCGACCACGTACTATTGCATGGCCCTCCAGGTTTGGGCAAAACTACTTTGTCAAATATTATCTCTAATGAACTTGGCACAGGTATCAAGCTCACCTCTGGTCCAGTATTAGAAAAACCCGCAGACCTAGCAGGACTGCTTACCAATCTTGAAGAAGGCGATGTACTTTTTATAGATGAGATACATAGACTCAGCCCAGTGATAGAAGAATATTTGTATAGCGCTATGGAAGACTATCGTATCGACATCATGATAGATAGTGGCCCCAGCGCACGAACTGTGCAGATAGATCTAAATCCTTTCACATTGATTGGTGCTACTACTCGTAGTGGTTTATTGACATCTCCATTGCGTTCTCGATTTGGTATCACACTGCGTATGGAATACTACGATGCCAAAACACTCTGTGGCATCATACAACGAAGTGCTAACATACTAGAAGTACCTATACACGAAGCAGCAGCATACGAAATCAGTAGAAGAAGTAGAGGCACACCTCGTATTGCCAATTTATTATTGCGTAGAGTGCGCGATTTTGCTCAGATAAAAGGCGATGGCACCATAGATGTTGAGATTGCAAAATTTTCGCTAAAAGCATTGAATGTAGATGAAAATGGTCTAGACGAAATGGACAATAGAATACTGATGGCTATCATAGAAAAATTTTCTGGAGGACCTGTAGGTATCACTACCATAGCTACTGCTGTAGGCGAAGAGCCCGGTACTATAGAAGAAGTATATGAACCATTTTTGATACAAGAAGGTTATCTAAAACGCACACCTAGAGGAAGAGAAGCTACTTCACTTGCATACAAACATATTGGCAAAATACCACCAGCAGAAGCAGGTACGCTATTTGGAGGATAGTTTATTTTTATGCACTTGTATTTTATGAAATACTGCAACACGTATGATATCTCTGTTATAAAAATCTAAGCCAGATGGTCTTTGTTGATACCAATTCATATAACCCGCCTCAACTGCTAAATTTGGTAATACATCGACATTCAATCCTACAAAAATTCGATTATGATCAAAGATATTTTTAGTAATACTTTCACCTGTATTTACAAACACTTCATCAAATATTTTAAGTTTTAAAAACTGATTATTGGCGATTTTAACTAAAGGAATAGTAAATTGAGCTTGATATCTAAATCTATAATTCCCAAATGCATATCCATCTTCTAACTGATTATTCGCTTTGTTTACTTCATGAAAATAACGAAGTTCAAAACGAAATCTATTCTCCCAAGTAAAATACTTAAACTTTTTTTTATAATTTATTTCAGCATGAGGTCTCAATTCAGGCACCGTAAACTTATCCTTATTAAAAGGATCATTTCTATCTTGTAATAGATAACAAAATCCTAATGCCACATCAAATCCATTAAATATTGTCCTATGCAAATGAGTTCTTAATAATAATTGATGTTGAGATGTAGGATTAATAAAAAATCTTTCTTGAACTTCTGTTATCAAAAACCATTTTTTATTAAACTCAATAGTATTTACATATACATACCAACCTAATTTTTGATTGGTTATATTTTTTTGAGCAAACACATTACTACAATAAAAAACTACAAATAGAAATAATATTTTTTTCATGTATTTTTTAGAAAGCTCTACTCACTCCTATCATCCATCGAAACATAAAATTATTTTTTTCTGCAAAAGGCACATCACTTAGGTATAATGGAAAATCACATCTTATTGTAAATGGTTGTGTATTTTGAAGTGCGCCCCATCTTTTGATAGTAAGTGCTAATCCTAATCCTGCGTCAGCTCTCAGTTTCGAATTTTGAATTTTACCTAAACTATTTCTATATTGGATAGTACCTGCATCTGCAAATAGATATGCATCAAATCCTATTTTTTCACTTATTTTTTTAGGTCTCCAATTGATAATATTATCAAACTCCAACTCCACATTGATACTTGCTCCACCTGTTCCTTGATAAGCTTTTATTGCATTTCCTGCCTTATCTTTTTCTACTACATAGTATCCAGAATATCCTCTCAAATTGAGCCCACCACCATAGTGAAAATGATTTGTTACTACATCATAACCCAGCCATTCTTGTGGGAAAAATGCTTTAGCTCTAGTATATTTATTAGCCAACATATCTTCAGGACTAGCTCCTGCAAAATATAAAGATGATGCTCCTGCCCAATTTTTACCACTACCTATTTGCCCAAATAATCTAGTACGAAGTTTCAGTCTCCATAGTTGAAAATTATTTTTGATAGTAGCATTCAACAAATGAAAATCATAATCACTCATCAATGCTGTAGTTCTAAAATTGATAGCAGAAGAGCCAGACATAATACCTCTTGCATATTCTCTACTAGCTCCTAAGTTGAGTGTACGATTGTACTTACCTGCATCCCATGCATCTGGATTCATATCGTACTCAATGTCGAATGCATCTTTTCTATACAATGAAAAAAAACTAATATATGTATTAACTCCATACTTAGGAAAAGATTTATTGAGTGTGAAATAGTATCGCTGTAGACCATCTAAAAATCTATAACCAAAACCAATAGAACTATTTTTGAGTATCTTATCTGTAGCTGTGCTATAATCAAAATCTATGCTCCATCTGTCATTTTTAAAAGCCAAAGGTTCTGTTTTTGCATATTGATTCCATCTACCAATTCTAGTATTATACCAGATTTTTAAATTGAATATATGTTTATAATTCAAATAATTTCCACGTAGTGAAATACCGGCTTTGATACCATCAAATGCATTATACCAAGCATTTGGAGCCATATACAACATATAATGATTTCTATCTGGAAAATTATTGATTCTAGAATCAAACTTAAATTTGATAGGTAGTTTTTTGCTATTGTTGAGCGCATCTATATCAGCTAATTTTTTTGAAGGATCTATTTCTACATTTTTTATTTTATTTGGAATAGTCACAGTAGCAGTATATACTGGTTTTAGTTTTTCGCCCCAGCCAATCCATCTTGGAAGTATAGTAGTGCTGCTATCCATTTTTTTTTCAAACCATGTATTTGGTATATAAAAATTATGTACTTGATTTTTTTTGTCTGTCACTGTAAAATCAATAGGCATCTGCGCTTCACCTATTCTTCTAAAAGTGATTTTATATTGATTATCTACTTTGCTTTTTTTAATTTTTTCTATAGAGTAATCAATATTTTTACTTGTTTCCATCCATTCATCAAAAAACCAATTCAAGTCTACATGTGTAAATTGTATGATGCTATTTCTAAAATCTTCTGGATACGGATGTGCAAATTTCCATTGATTGAAATAATGTTTCATAGCAGCACTAAACAAACTATCGCCTAGTACGTACTGCATATTGCGAAGCATCGTAGATGTTTTTGAATATACATGTCTGTAGCCACCACCATGCCCAACAGCACCACTGAAATCATCACTATGTGTATTGATCATTGGGTCTTCGCCTCGTATAGCATCTCGCATATATCCCCAGTATACACTACTCTCCCACACGTTTACACTATCCGTAAAATACTTTACATATTTATTTTTGATTGGGTCAGTCACCGGATATTTTCCATCTATTCTTTCCAATCCCCATGCAGTGATAAACTGGGTAAATCCTTCATCGAGCAAAGCTCTATAAGTTTCATTATTGCCTATCATTCCATAAAACCAGTTATGTCCTACTTCATGCACAAGCAGACTTCTATATCCAGGATCTTTACCTCCATCCATAGTGAGCATAGGATATTCCATGCCATCGCTCGCATCGGCTACTATCATTTTTGGATAGCCATACATACCAAAATCTTCAGAGAATACTTGAATGATTTTAGCTGTATAATCTGCAGCATTCTTCCAACCACTAGCATGCTGTTCGAGCACTACAGCTATCGTTTTTATACCATTCCATTCGCTCTCACCTAATCTAAAATGTGGCGAAGCTACATATGCAAAATCATGTACATTTTCTGCATGATAGATCCATGTTTTTCGTTCCCCTTCTTTGTATGGTATGATTACACTGGGCTTTTCACCCCAAGGTTTATTTTCAAAATTTTTAATGTCTAATTTTTTTCGAAGTGTATCTGGCAAAACCTCTTGTTGATTTTGCAAAGTTCCTGTTGCTTCAACTACGTAATTAGATGCAAAAGTAAGTGCTACATCAAATGTACCAAAGTCTCCATAAAACTCATGATTCAGATGTTGCTGTACATCCCAACCAAACTTAGCATCATATACACTCAACTTTGGATACCACTGTGCACCATTATATTCTTTTGTACCAAAGGAATTTACTATTTTCATTCTTCTTCTCAAACCTCCTGCATCATAGTAGGTTTTAAATTTCAAGTGCAATGTAGTCTTGCTATTTGGTGCTAGTGCTTTTGTAAGATATACTTTTAAAACAGTATTATCTATTTCAGTTTTTAGCAAAATATTATTTTCTTCTATACTCTCTACAGATGTTCCCAAACCTGAACTTTCGTACTTTCCATACTTAGGTTTTATGTCATTATTTTTATTCAAGTTATCAAAATAAGAACCTGGCTGAAACGCATTTTGGTATAAATGAAAAAATACAAATGGCAACTCATCAGGAGAATTATTGGTATACTCCAGCCACATTTCACCAGATACGATATCTGTTTTTTCGTCAATATTGGCTTCTATGATATAGTGCACGTCTTGTTGCCAGTATGCGGCATGTGGTTTTCTATTTTTCCAATACAATGGGTTTTCTGCTGTAGCAAAATTATTGATGGGTATTTCAAAACTCTGAGCCTCTAGATTAATAGCTAATGAAGTAGAGATAAAAAGAATAATAAAAAGTATATTTTTTTTCATATAAAATATCTAAAATTGAAAAGAAGTATAAAATTACATTTTTAGTAGATATTTATAGAAAATACTTTCAGAATTTCCTTAAAACCTATTGATTAAAAGCCTATTTTATTTCGTTTTTTTTGAATGGTTTCTACCTCGTCTTTTTTCAATAAATAATCTAATACTTCATAAACATCTATAAACTGTTTATCATATTTATTTTCCAATTTTAAAAGATGCTCTTTTACATCTTTATGACTTATTGCATAATGCCTTATCATTACAAATGCTCTTATTATTGAGATATTTACTAAAATAGCTTTTTCACTATTTAATATACTAGATAGCATCGCTACACCTTGTTCTGTAAAAGCATAAGGAAAAGCTCCACCTAATTTACTTTTTGATGGTATCACAGATTGTGATACCAAGTTATTTATTTCTTCATTATTTAACTGAAACATAAAATCATCTGGAAACCTAGTGATATTTCTTTTTACAGCTTGCTTTAAGGCTCTTGTTTCAATTTCATAGAGTTCTGCAAGATCAAAATCTATCATTACTTTTTGACCTCTAATGCTATAAATCTTATTTTGGATAACATCAATTTTCATTTGAAAAATGCAATTGTAGACAAATGTAAAAAAACATTTTTAATATAAATTAATAATAAAACATATACATTTTCGTACCTTTGTGGTACAAAATTTTATTCAAAATGAATATATTACTTTTAGGAATGCCGGGTGGTTTTGAATGGGTACTTATTATTGGTGCAGTAGTATTATTATTTGGTGGTAAAAAAATTCCAGAATTGATGCGTGGCGTTGGTCAAGGCATCAGAGAATTTAATACTGCTAAAGGTACTATCAAAAGCCAAATAGAAGATGGTATGAAAGAAAAACCTACTTCTGAAGAAAACTCAAACGAAGCAACTAAATAAGCATTCTCTTTATGGATTTTAGCAATTATTCTTCTATTCAAGCATCTCTTTTGAATGGTACTACTTCTTGTGTATCAGTTGTCAATCATTTTTTATCGAATATAGAAAAACAAAAGCACTTAAATGCTTTTCTAGAAGTATTTGACCAAGAGGCGATAGAAAGGGCTAAAATGCTCGATGCAAAAACAGGAGATAAAGGTAAACTTTACGGCATGGTCATAGCACTCAAAGACAATATCTGCTATAAAAATCATAAAGTAAGTGCCTCTTCTAAAATCTTAGAAAATTACATATCTATATACAGCTCTACAGTGGTGGAAAGGCTGCTGTGCGAAGATGCCATCATCATAGGCAGAACCAACTGCGATGAATTTGCGATGGGAAGTAGCAATGAAAATAGTGCTTATGGAAATGTACTCAATGCACTAGACAATAAAAAAGTACCCGGTGGAAGCTCTGGAGGAAGTGCTGTAGCAGTGCAAGCTGATATGTGTATTCTTTCTTTAGGAAGCGATACGGGAGGTTCTATTCGACAGCCTGCATCTTTTTGTGGCCTTGTAGGATATAAGCCTAGCTATGGACTAGTATCTCGCTATGGGTTGATAGCCTATGGTTCATCATTTGATCAGATTGGTCCTTTTAGTAAAAATATTGAAGATACTCGACTACTCATGCATGTTATCAGCGGTGCAGATGAACATGACGCAACCATGCTTCAAAAAAATATTTCTTTTGATAAAACAGCTGTCAATACAAAAACTAAAATTGCATATATAAAAGACACAATATATAACGATGCACTAGAACCTCAAGTAAGAGAAAAAACTATTGCATTACTTGAAAAACTAAAAGCTGATGGACACGAATTAGAAGCAGTGGGATTTGATTATATGGATTATTTAATCCCTGCCTATTATGTTTTGAGTACTGCAGAGGCATCATCCAATCTTTCTAGATTTGATGGGGTACACTATGGCTACAGAAGTACCAATGCTCAAAATATGGATCAAGTATATACCAAAAGTCGTACAGAAGGATTTGGCAAGGAAGTGAAAAACAGAATCATGCTAGGCACGTTTGTATTGAGTAGTGGCTACTATGATGCATACTATGGCAAAGCACAAAAACTAAGAAGATTACTTACAGATAATATCAATCAAATTTTTAGTAAATATGATTATTTGATCATGCCTACCTCTCCTACTACAGCATTTGAATTTGACGCAAAAGGAGATGACCCAGTAGCTATGTATCTTGCAGATATATTCACTGTTTTGTCTAATCTTACAGGTACTCCTGCTATCAGTTTACCATTGTTTAAAAGCAATGAAAACAACATGCCTATTGGCATTCAATTGATGAGTAAAAAATACAGCGATGCTTCATTACTTGATTTCTCTGAGTATTTCATAGAGCAATATCAAGAAAAATAAAATCGCTGACTCATATTCAAGAATATAAATCAGCGACTTAAATTATTTATAATTAAATACTATTTATTCTTACAGTCGTATCCTTGTAGTTCTGCATCTTGCATAGCTTGCCAGTATTTGATGCTGTTATCTCCGTAGTCTTCTCTACAAACATCCATATTTTCTGCTCCTTCTTTAGAACAAACCTGACATTTTTTGATGCATGATGAAAGTGAGATAGAGATGCTTAAAAAAGCGATAGCAATAAGTATATTCTTTTTCATATTTTTTTATTTAAATTTTGTAAGTCAAATATAGGAATTTTTAGATTAATAAATACTTTGTTTTATCCTTTGTGAGATTGCCTCTTCAGTATTGCAGAAATCTATGCAATACTGCCTCGCAATGACTCATGCTTCTTGATGTGAGGCGAAGCCTCACACTCCACACCGGCTCGTCATTGCGAGGAACGTGGCAATCCCACAATAAGAATATCACATATTGATTTTTTATCCTTGAACCTAACTTTCACTAGACAGTCTTAGAACTTTCAACTATCAAAAGCATTAGTTTTTAATAAACCTCGCATTGCCTATCACTCTATTTTCTTTACCAATTACTTTTATAAAATATATGCCTTTACTTAGCTCACTAATATTTATCTTGTAGTTTATCTCTTTGCCTGTATTTGAGATTCCTCCTTCGTCGGAATGACAAAGTCCACTAACAATATTTCCTACTGCATCATAAATTTCAATTTGCATTTCTGCTGGATTTTCATTTTCATCCCGAATATTCGGGATGCTAATTTTCAAATTGATTAATTGACTTGCTGGATTAGGATAAATAGTAATATTATTATATGTACTTGCACTAGGGTCATTGATACCTACATTGGTGCGTATATGATACCTCACTGTGCTATCACAGCCGTATATATTGGTATATCGCTCATCTATAAAGGTATCGGGAGTAGTCCAGAGATATTGTAATCTAAAACAAGAGCCTGATGTAGAAAAAGAATCACAATAAATAAAAGGAGCTTTTACTGTATCACTATAGCAAAACTCTCTCATCCCTATCTTTACGGTATCTCCTCTATGATAGGGTACATCTACCTCTCTAAAGCTAGCATATTGTGGTCGCATCTGCACATAAGTCCTTGCTATAAGCCCCTCCACAGTATCATAGTACATGCCAGTGCTAGATGCATATATATCTCCTATCTGTATGCTATCACTGAAGCAAAGACTTATTGTATCTATAAGAGAGGTATCTATGAGTGAGACATCATCTACATATATGTATATATCTGAATTTGAAATACCTAAACCAAAACAATCTTGTTTATTTGTATTGGTATTATTTTGAAAATTTCCGATTGTTATAAATTTTTCACCTCCATTAGCGGTTAATCTACCTTCTATTCTTTGCCACCCAATTTTTGCATTCATCCAATTACCCGCATGATTTTGCAAAGTGGGCACTAATGGTATATTTGTATTTAATGTTGGATAATATAATTGTGTATCACTTAAATACACTCCAATATTATCAATACAAAACTTATTAAAATAATATATATCGCTTAAACTAATAAAATATTTTACAATATATGATTGTCCTACTTTTAATGTATCATATAAAATACCCTGTATATATTCTCTATAACTTGGACTTGGAAAATAATAAATAATAAATCCTGCATATGCATTACCTGTTCTAGCATATTCAAACCCTGCAAAATTAAGTGGTACATCTGCTGTAACATCTAAATCACAACTATTATAATAATCAGTAGATCCATCAATTGGCGAATTCCAATAATTACAATATCCTTGATATATGCCTCCAGCCCACAAAGGACAAGTATTATATTCTTCAAATGAAGGATTAATTACTAGATTACTTCTTTGTGCCATTAGTGTATTATTACAAAATAATACACTAATGAAGTAAATATATGCAAGTAATTTAATATTTAACAATCTCTTTTTCATTCAAATGTTTATTTAATAATAGCTTTCATAATATGAAGATACAAAAAAATGGCATAAAAAAAGGGCGTGAGATCGAAACTCACTCCCCTTAATAAAGCCATGAAAACAAAACGTTTTTTGAAGCTTATGCTTCTGTATTGTCAGTTGCATCTTCTGATGCAGTATTTGTATTATCTGTAGAAGTATCAGACGCTTTTTTTGTTGTAGTTCCTGCGCCTCTTCTGCTTCTTTTTTTCTTAGTTTCAGTTTTTGCACCTCCACCTGTCACATACACTTCATTGAAGTCTACTAATTCCATATAACATATTTCAGCGTTATCGCCTAGTCTGTTATCTAGTTTTATGATTCTAGTGTATCCACCAGGTCTTGTTGCTACTTTTGAAGAAACTGTACCAAATAATTCTTTGATAGCTTCTTTACTCATTTTATTTGAGCCCAAGTGACTAAACACTGTTCTTCTAGAATGTGTAGTATCATTTTTTGATTTTGTGATCAATGGTTCTACAAATATTCTTAGTGCTTTAGCTTTAGCCAAAGTAGTTTTTATTCTTTTCGATAGTATCAAAGAACACGCCATATTTGATAGCATGGCTTCTCTGTGTGCCTTTTTTCTTCCTAGGTTATTTACCTTATCTCCGTGTCTCATTTTATTCTATGATAAATTTATATAAAAAAATTGAAATTCCAAATTTATTTTTAATTATTCTTCGATTCTTAACTTAGAAATGTCCATTCCAAAAGAAAGACCTTTTTCGTGAAGTAAAGCTTCAATCTCATCTAGTGACTTTTTACCAAAGTTTCTAAATTTCAAAAGCTCATTTTTATTGAATTGAACTAATTCTTCTAAACTATTAATTTTAGCTGCTTTTAAGCAGTTATATGCTCTTACAGACAAATCTAAATCTTCAAGATTTGTATGAAGTAATTTACGCATATGAAGTACTGTTTCGTCTACTACTTCTTCTTCTTTGCTTTCAAATGTATCGAATGTGATATTTTCGTCAGTCACCAACATCAAATGTTGAATCAAGATTTTTGCAGCTTCTTTTACAGCATCTTCTGGATGTATAGTACCGTCTGTTTTCAAATCTAAGATTAGTTTTTCATAATCTGTTCTTTGCTCCACACGAGTATTTTCTATCAAGTATTTTACATTTCTGATAGGTGTATAGATAGCATCTATTGGAATATATCCAAGTGGTGCATCTTTAGGAGTATTATCTTCTGCTCCTACGTATCCTCTACCTTTTTGTATAGTAAGCTCTAGTGAAAGGTCTACCATTTTCTCCATATTGCAAATCACCATATCTGGGTTCATCACTCTGAATACATTGGTATGTTTTTCTATATCACCTGCTTTGAAACTTTCTTTATCTTTAAGAGAGATAAATATTTTTTCTACGTGATTATCTAGATCTATTAATTTTTTAAGACGAACTTGTTTTAAGTTCAAAACTATTTCAGTCACATCTTCTAATACACCACGAATAGTAGTGAACTCGTGATCTACACCAGATATTTTTACACCAGTGATGGCATATCCTTCTAGTGAAGAAAGTAATACTCTTCTCAAAGCATTACCTATAGTAACACCGTAACCTGGCTCTAAAGGTTTAAATTCAAAAGTACCTTCAAACTCGGTAGCTTTTTGCAATAAAATTTTCTCTGGCTTATGATATGCTAATATACTCATTATTATTA
>CAMART010000023.1 GCA_945860705.1 Chitinophaga pinensis
TATGGAAGATTTTATATTCAATATTTAAAGAGTTGATGAGTTCGCTATTATTTGCGTCTATACATATATATTCACAATCTGCAAGTGAAATAATTTGCTTCATACGCTCTATTGGATTGAGTAAAGATATAGGTACGTATATCAATTGAGCATATGAACATACAGTAAAAGAAGCAATACAATCGGAAGATTTTTCACAGTAAAAAGCAATTCGAGTATGTTTATTTATGTTGTTTTCTTTAAAACAAGCTAATATAGAATCGACCTTTTTTGAATAAGTGTTGTAGGAGATAATATTAAATCTATCTTGATAAATAAAGTCAAGATTTGCAAATTTTTTGAGACTGTTTTCTAGTATTTCATGAAGATATTTCAAAATATCTACATTTTAGATTTAATAAAGTTTTCTATAAGTTCTATGCTGTCTAGATTATCTTTATCTACTTCATGAGGTTCAAATTCTACGTTAAATTCTTTTTCTAAATAATCAACAAGTTTTAGGGTAGAAATAGAATCAATAATAGCACTTGATATGAGTGGTGTAGTATCATCAATCACTATCGTATCATCTTTTAATAGTTTTTCTACAATTATACTTTTTATTTGTTCTCTCATTTCATGCTATTTTATGGTATCAAAATTAAAGTAATTTTGATGAATAACAATAGAATCATAGAGATGTTTGGCTATAATCTTATTTGCTTTATTATTTGGATGAAAATCTACTTCTGATATATAAAGTTCTTTTTTATTTGTATTAACATATATTTTAGATAAATCTATAAGTTCTATTTGATGTTTATTGCAAAGGTTGCTAATATATTTATATTCTATATCTATATTTTTATCTTTTATTGTAGGTAAAAACACTGCTACTACTTTCGTATTCTCACTTTTAGCCAATGAATAAATGCTTTTAATAGAATAATCTATAAGCGAATCCATGTCGTTTCCCATTTTATTCATTATTTGTTCATCATTATCTAAACTATTTATTCTGTTTTTTTTCAATAAATTATTGAGATATGGGTCATCAATAGAACTAGCGTTTTTTAATAATCTAAATATATAATTTCCCATCCTATTTCGATAGTTGGTATGCAGAAATAGCAGAATAGCATCTGGTTTGTATTGATTAGCTTTCCATTTATACTGATAGTAGCGTTGTAAGGGCATATATCCATTTACAGAAAAATTGATTATTTCTGTATAAGTGTTTTGATTAAAAGAAATCTTATTTGAATTAATACGATTTTCAACTAAACTAATAAAATCTTCATTGTCATTGATACTATTGCCTGTTTCATGAGAACCACCTAAAACAACTATTCGATAGGTATTGCTTGGCTTTATAAGTGGATATTCTTTATCATGTAGACCAATACTATTTATAGAATATTGAATTCCATTAAAATCTATTTTTGTATTTGGAATATATTCCCCTATTAGAAGATTTTTTGTGTATCGCACTAGTTTTGTATTTGTAAATCTAGTCCATCGTTTTGAGTTTGTATTTTTATCTTCCCAGATTTGTGTAGTATAATTATTGGTACTTATTAGATTGCTATAATATCCATTATCAATATTTTTCATGTCTGGTCTATTAAGCCTTTCATACATCAAAGCATTTTCTAGCTTATTAACCAATTTTAAATTTGATTCATAAAAATAAATAAATGGTGCTATAAATAGGATAAAAAAGAATATAGATAGTGTGTTTTTGTGATTTACTAAAAGTTTGAAGCTAGTGTTCTTTTTGCTAAGATATAATTGATATGTAAATGATATGGTAAAATATACGACTATAACTAAGGCTATTTTAGTTAATATATTAATATCAAAAAATCGTGCGGTATATATAAGGTTAAGCCAATTTTGAATAGATGGAGATATCCAAATACTCCACAATATAGACATAGTAAGAAATACTCCTATAGACTTTATGGTATTGCTAATTAGAGGGAATTTACTTGGGTTTATTTTTTCATTGTTGTCTAGCTCTTTTTGTTGATTTATAGAGTTGTAACTTACAAGTAATCCAAAAATTCCCCAAAAAACAATATCTTTGATTAGGAATGGAAAGTTGCCATTTATCCAAAACCATTGATAGCTATGCAATAGCCAAGTGATAAAGAAACAAGACATCGTAGCAAAAAATATAGAACTATATATACCCCATTTTTTAATTTTAAAATATATAGGATAGTAATATACCTTCAAAATAAAAGCTTTCCAATAAATATTTGTTCTTCGCCATAAATCACTAAAACTAGTAGCAAAAAATAAGTTGTTAAATATATCAGGAACATTATATCCTGTAAGCATAATCATACCGAGTGCAATATGAAAAGCTCCAATAACTCTCCATACTAACAGGAAATTATAAATAAAATAAGTAAATATATCGTATAAATTATCTATGTCACTTATAGACCGAATTAAAAAATGATAAATAAATCGATAAAGTAATAATTGAAATATACCTCTAATAATAAATAATATAGCACGTTGTACAATTTTTTGATCTATTTTTTGGTAAGAGCTACTAAATGATTTTAAATCAACTATAGGAAACAATGGTAAACTCAGATTAGGAAGCAATAGAAAATAATTGATTCTATGTATTAGATCAATTGGTTTTTTCTGGTTTTTGATTTCATATAAATAAATGATAGATCTAAACATAAATAAACTTCCAACTACATAAGCAATAATATCGAATTTTTCAAGAAAAGGAGATGATATCAAGTATATGCATGCTAAACACAAAATACTAGTGTAGAAAATTATTTTTTTGTAAGTAATATTATATTCGGCTAATAATATAAAAAGAAAATAGACAATAGTGAGAATAATAAATATAACTAAAAGACTCTGATAGATAGCTACTAAGCCTATAACAAAAAATAAGGGCAATAAATATTTACTATTTGATGAGAAAAAAAAACTATACAAACTAAATAAGAGTACGATGATATATACAGGTAGGAGATTAAAGTTTTTTTCTAACTGAAATAAATAGATGATTATGCCTAAAAATATTAAAAAGGCATAATGAATATATATATTATTAAAAATTCGACTAATTTTATCTATCATGTATCAAAATTATAACTATTAAATATAGGTAAAGAAATTATTTGTTCGTTTACAATTTCTTTTTCACTTTGATTCCAATCGTATAAAATTCTACTTTTATTATTTTTAGTAAGTAATTTGCTTGCAATATTTTTTATAAATTCATCGTTAATATCTAATTCTAAAAAATCAAATAGGTTGTAAATAAACTGTGCTGTATTTGCTATTAAGTCCTCATGTTTCAGTGTGATAATATCATATTTATTACTATCAATGATCTCTTGATTTGTTTTTGCTTCTTGTAGTATAGCTTCTATACTTTGATTGATTCCTTCTTTTGTTATTTCTGTTTTTTGTAAGTTTTTATAAGATGCTTTAGTTGTGATTATATCAAAAGGATTTCGAGTAATATGGATGATTTTTAATGGTAATTGAACAAATTGCTCTAGTTCATCTAAAATAAGTTTATTATTCATTATTTGGTTTGTAGTACCACTTCCTTTTTTATCACCTATTATCATTAATTTATCTGATTTTCCTTGTGATAAATCTTCGAAAACATACGAATATCCATATGATTGCCTACCTGTTTTTGCCTGTTCTGATGACAACTCAACTAATTTATTGAATAATATATTATTGTTTTTAAATAATTTATAATTTTTCACCACATCATATTCGTGAGAAATACACGCATTTGGGTGTGCATCTATTATAGAACCTATAATACTATGACCACTTCTAGGGTATCCAATAAAGAGACAAAAGTACTTTAAGGTATCATTTAAATGTTTTTTTGTAAAATTCACACAACAAAAATAACGAAATATTTACAAATTCATGCTTAGATTTGCTAAATAAGCTTATGATATCATTATTTAGTGCATATAAAAAAAATAGATTTTTAATAGCAGAACTATTGAAGCAAAATTTATTTACCCAATACAAACAATCTAAATTCTCACTTTTTTGGATTGTATTCAATCCTTTTTTTCAAATCATTATCTGGTCTATTCTCCATCTATCAGGCTTTCTTAAGATAGGGAATGTTGAAGTGCCATATGTAATTTATCTAGTTTCTGGAATTACGCTTTGGTGGTATTCGTTTAGTTTATACGAATCTATTTCAAATATTTATATAAAATATACAAATGTGATTTTAGAAAACAGATTTGATATTTTAGTGCTTGTAGTCGAAGCAATCATAAGACAAACCATATTTTTCATGATACATCTAGCAGTTTTGTTTGTCTTATGTGTGATATATAAAATTACTTTTTATCCAATAGCTGTCTTATATCCATTTTTTATTGTACCACTTATATTATTTAGTGTTGCTTTAGGATTAATATTTGCTACAATCAGAGTCTTGTCAGTAGATTTTGCTATGATATTCGATAAGATATTTGGCTTGTCATTATTTCTTACACCAATATTATTTAAGCCAACTTTTAATAATACAGTTTTGAAGTATATTATTAAATTTAATCCACTGAGTTATTTGATTACATTTCCAAGAAATTTATTATTGTACGGCAAATCACCTTCGTTTTTTGTCGTTATATTTATAGTAGTATTAAGCATTACTAGTATTGTTGTTGCAATGATGTATTTTGAAAAAATGAAATATAAAACCATAGAAAAATTATTACAATAATGTCAGATATTGTATTAGAAATAACATCTTTAAGTAAGTCTTTCTCACTATTGGGAGAGGAAAATATATTTAGCTTATTATTTTCTATAAAATCTAGAAGTTCAAATAATATAGCTCCACTGAAAAATATTTCATTAAATATAAAAAGAAATGAAATCGTAGGTGTATTAGGAATAAATGGTAGTGGCAAAACTACACTCACTAGAATCATAACAGGAATATATAAACATGATGAAGGAACCATTATTAAAAATGGTAATATAGTAGCAATTTTTGCACTTAGATCTGGATTTAACCCATTGCTTACAGGTAGAGAGAATATTTATTTAAAAGGAGCTTTTTATGGGTTAAATAAAAAAGAAATTGATGAAAATTTAAATGAAATTATTCGTTTTTCTGAATTAGAAGAATTTATTGATAAGCCACTTGGAATATACTCATCTGGTATGCGAGCAAAACTAGGATTCGCCATACTCACACAAGTAAGAGCAGATTTGTTTATCATAGATGAAGCACTTGCAGTAGGGGACAAAAATTTTCGAACAAAATGTATGAACTATTTAGTTGAAAATAAAAATAATAGCTCTGTGATTTTTATCACTCATTTTCAAGAACATCTACAAAATTTTGCAGATAGAATATTGATTCTAAATAATGGTATGATTGAATTTGAATCTAAAGATTATACTGAAGCAACAAGTTTTTACAATACAATAAAAAGTAAGCAGATAGATGAGTAATATAAAATTAGTTTCTTTGCATATACCAAAAACAGCTGGTACTTCGTTTTATAAAACTATTCAAGATGCATATGGTATTACTTCAGTTGCACGCCTAGATATAAAACCAAATATCAATAAAATTTTACTAAATACCATAGAATATAACGATACTTTTTTACCAGATGAAATTGAAGTTATTCATGGACATTTTAATGTTTTAGATTTATATGAAAAATATCCTGAAACTAAAGATTTACCTATGATTACTTGGCTTAGAGACCCAGTTACAAGAGTGATATCTAATTATTTCTATTTACAAGAAAGATTAACAACATTTTTATCAAATCATGAAAACAATAGAGCTATATTAGATAAAATGATGAAATCAATAGAAGAGTTTATTGCTACTGATATTAATCGTAATAAAATGAGTAGATTTTTAATAGGAAAAAATCTTTCAGATTTTAAGTTTGTAGGTTTGATAGAATATTATGAAGAAGATTTACAATCTTTATCTAATTTATTAAATATACAATTTAATCAAAACCAAGTAAATGTTACTGCAAACGATAATAAATATGATGTTTCAAGTGATATCATCGAATTAATAAAACAATATAATCAAGAAGATATTGCCCTTTATGAAGAAGCTATAAGTATAAGAAATAAAAGATTGTCATAATAAATGAAACTCTGGCTGGCATCATATCCTCGAAGTGGCAATACATTTTTTAGAAATATTTTACACGATTGCTATTCTATATCATCATCTACATTTGATACACAAATTGAATTTAGAAAATATGTAGACTATGAATCCTTTGATGTAGTAAAAACACATGAGCTTTTTGAATTATTACCACCACATTTAAAAGATATACCAAAAGTATATATACTCAGAGATGGGAGAGATGCTATAGTTTCGCAAGCTTACCAAATGATCAATTATAAAAAATCTACTTTAGCTCCATATTTATTAATGATTGATATGATTTTAAGTAAAGATAATTCACACTATGGAGGCTGGAGTTCCAATGTTGAATCATGGTCTAGAGTGTCAGATGTAATTATCAAATTTGAAGATTTAATTTTAAAACCAATTGATGAAGTAAGTAGAATAAAAGATATATACAATTTACCTAATCCAGAATTAGACAATATACCAAGTTTTCAATCGCAAAAAAATGATGGTGCAAAGTATGGTAATCCAGAGAATAAATTTCAGCATTTTTTCAGAAAAGGTATCCCAGGTTCATGGAGAGACGATATGCCTATGATCATTCAAGATTTGTTTTGGAAGTATCACGGAAATACAATGTCGAAATATGGTTATACATTTGATAATAATTATAAAAATGTCTTAGATGACAAAATAAGTATAAAGAAAAATATAATTAAATATTTGGTTTATGGTAAACCTGTAGATAAACATCTTTATAAAATATTATTGAATATTACTATAAATAAACCTATATATTTTTTACTTTCGTTATACTATATTATTAGAGAGCTTTTATATTCTATTATAAAATAACTATGAAAATCTGGTTAGCATCTTATCCTCGTAGTGGCAATACATTCCTCAGAAATGTGTTGTTTCAATGCTATGGATTGGAGTCTAGTACTTATCATCATGAAACCACTTATTCTTTAGAAGAAAATTTTCATCTATCAGATATAGTCAAAACACATCTACTTCCACATGAGCTCCCAATTGAATACAAAGATCTACCAAAAGTATATTTGATAAGAGATGGCAGAGACGCAGTAGTTTCAATGGCACATCACAAAAAAGATTTGATAGATATTGGTACAGATTTTAATGATAATCTAAAAGAAATAATTATAGCAGCCGAAGGTTCGCATTTTAGTGGTTGGTCGGAGCATGTAGCTCAATGGATGGAAGCAGCAGATATAATTATCAGCTATGAAGATTTAATAAAAGATCCAATAAAAGAAGTAGAAAAAATCAGAAAAATTTATGATTTACCTCAGCCAGATGCAAGTAAACTATTAAGTTTCAATGAACTCAAATCTGGTAATGCGAATTATGGAAGTGGCAAATTTCATAACCTTACTGGTGATGATGAAAAAACTTTTTCAGCAAAAAATTTTAGAAAAGGGAAAGCAGGTGCTTGGGTAGAGGAGATGAATGAATTTCAAAGAGATTTATTTTGGAATTATCACGGACACATCATGAAGAAAATGGGTTATATGTATGATGGTACTTACAATGAAATCGATTCATTTTCATTAGGTAAAATCAAATCTAAGCTAGGTGAGAATATAACAATCAACAACAAAACTTATAAGGTTTTAATCGATGCCTCAAAAATTCTTGGTACAACTACAGATGGTGTAAAAAGGTATGTAGTTGAGCTTTTGAGAGAGCTAAAAGATGTACAAAAATTTGGCAATCATTCATTTCATTTTCATATTTATCTAAATGGAAAAATTTTTGACATAGAAGAAGTCGATTTTTTTATTGATAAACCTATTGATAATGCCCAAGAGTATTTTTTATATGAGCGCATTCTATTATTTATAAGGAAGAGTATAAAATTTTTATTGCCAAAATTCATTTATGATAAACTCAGTCCTTATTACAGAAATACTAATTTTAGAGAAAAATTACTTTTGATACGTGAAAAGATTTCACAAGATATTTTTTATAAAAAAATTCTAAATAGAGATAAAAATTCCAATCATTTTATTTCATATGATTTAGTTCATGTTACATTACCACAGCATCTTTCACAGTTCTTATTGAATGATATAAAGACTCTAGTTACGGTGCATGATGTGAGTCATCAATCTCATCCAGAATTTCATGTAGACAATAATAATTTGTTAGCTGAAAAAGGGTTTGAAATTATTGTAGATAAAAAACTACCCATTATTTCAGTAAGTAATTCCACTAGTGCAGAGTTAACTAAATTTTATAAGATAGGTAGTGAAAAAATAAATACAATTTACGAAGCTACCAATACAAAACTATTTAAATATAATACCAACAATCACTTATTAGAAGATATAAAAAATAGATATAACATTCCAAAAGATAAAAAGTATTTCCTTTGTCTTTCTACAATTGAGCCAAGAAAAAATATATTAAATACCATTAAAGCATTTAAAAAATTCGTATCCGATACAAAATCTGAAACTATTTTAGTAATTGCAGGTAAAAAAGGATGGAAATATGAGGAGCTTTTTGCAGATAATGCGATACAAGACAATATAGTATTTACAGGATTTGTAAGAGATAGAGACCTCAGTGCATTATATACCGGTGCTCTTGCTTTTTGTTATGTTTCGCATTACGAGGGATTTGGTTTGCCTATACTTGAAGCTATGAGTTGCAGAGTGCCAGTTATATGTGGCAATAATACATCACAAATAGAGATACTTGGCGCTGGTGGTATTGCTGTTGATAGCAATGATGTTGAGGCTATTTGTAACGCAATGCAAACTATGTCTGATGAACAAAAAAGAGAAGCATATGCAATACTTGCTTGGCAACAATCATTCACATTCAATTGGTATAAAACAGCATTGGATACATTATCTATTTATAAAAAAGTAATAGAAAGTAATTGATGAAAAAGATAGCCATCATAGCAGACCCAATGGACAATCAGCAAGCTGGTGTGCATATCTATACAAAAAATATGGTCTATTCATTACTTCAAAATGATACCGAGAACTATTACATTATTTATAAAGAAAAAAAAGATTCATACTTAGATTCGTATTCAAATTGCAAACAAGTAATTATTACCAATTTTATTGGTTTTACAGCTATTAGAAAGTTTGTTTTACTACCAATACTAAGTGTTTATTATGGTGCAAATATTGTAATTGAACCAGCCCATTTTGGACCATTTTTATTACCTAAAAAAATCAAACGTATCACAGTAATTCATGATTTAAGTGCAGTATTATTTCCTCAATGGCATAGCTATTATAGTAGTATTCTTCAAAAAATATTTTTAAATAGAATTTTGAAAAAAGCATCATTAATTATTTCTAATTCCTTTTTTACAGAAAAAGAAATTATTAAGTATTATCCATTTACGAAAGATAAAATTCAAACTATTTATCCAGGTGTGATAAGTGATACCATACAAGATGAAAAAGAAATTGATACTAAGAAAATTCCGTATTTTTTGTTTGTTGGTACAATAGAGCCTCGCAAGAATCTCAACTTACTTTTAAATGCTTTTAAAAAATACAAAGACGAAGTAAAAGATGATAAACAATTAATAATAGTTGGTGCAAAAGGATGGAAAACGGATAGTTTTTTTGAAATATATAATCAGCATCCATATAAGAATGAGATCATTCTAACAGGTTTTGTTACAGATGAGGAACTAAAAAAATACTATAAAAACTGTTATGCATTTATTTATCCTTCTCAATATGAAGGTTTTGGTTTCCCAGTGATAGAAGCCATGCGACAAGGTACAGTATGCGTCACTACCGCAGATTCTAGTATGAGCGAAATAGCTTATCCATTTGTGATTACTTTTCAAAACAATAATTTAAAAAGCTTGTTTAATGCTATGTGTCAAATTGAAAATTTTAAAAATGTAACAAGAAGTGATGAAATTATAATCCATTCACAAAAATATGATTGGGATATATTTGCAAAAGCTTTTATTAAAAAAATGAATAACTTATGACCAATTTAGAATTATTCATACATGTAGCCTGTGCTATGGCAGTGATCATTTTTATGGCTCGACTTGTCGGCTCTATGATGGTATATATCAATCAGCCTCGTGTAGTAGGAGAGATGATAGCTGGTGTTTTATTAGGTCCTACTCTTTTTAGTACCATTCTACCAGAAGTAACTACGTATCTTTTTGCAGATACCAAACCTATTATTTATTTTGTAGGCAATCTTGGTCTATCTTTTTATATGTTTATGGTGGGCATGGACATCGATTTTAGTAAAGTAGATAAAAGTATAAGAAAGCAAGCAACAATATTATCTATTGTAGCAACCATTATTCCTTTTTTGATGGGATGCCTTGCAGCTTATATGTTTTACGATCAGTTAGCATTGCCAAATATTTCATTTTTAGTTTTCGCTATATTTCTTGGTACTGCACTATCTATCATGGCTTTCCCTATGTTGGCTCGTATTTTAGATGAAAAAAAATTGATACAAACAAAACTTGGTTCCTTAGCTTTACTTTCTGCTAGTGGACAAGATGTAGTGACTTGGATATTGCTCGCATTTATTTCTTCATTGGCAGCTACAGGATTATTTACCCAAGGGTTTATTACTCTCGGTGGTGCTGTAGTTTTTATATTTATTATTTTTTTAGTTGCAAAACCCTTATTGAATCTATTAGTAAAAGATATTCAGAAAAAAGGAGAATTGAATCAAACCCATTTTGCAATCATTATTATATCGGTGTTACTAGCAGCTATTATTACTGATAAGATAGGATTATATAGTGTATTTGGTGGTTTTATATTTGGATTGGCTATACCTAGAGAAAAAATACTTATAGATACGTTGAAAAATAAAATTCAAGATATAGTAGTAGTTATGCTATTGCCTCTATTTTTTGCTTTTTCAGGTCTTAAAACCAATTTTCTACAAATATTTACAGCCTCAATGATTGTTCCTACTATTGTTATAGTGCTTTTTGCATTTGCGTGTAAGTATATTCCCGTTTTATTTACTATGAAATTTAGTGGCTACTCTTGGCGAGAATCTTCAGCCACAGCAGGATTGATGAATGCACGAGGACTTATGGAGTTGATTGTTGCTAGTATTGGTCTAGAATACAATATTATAGATGCAAATACCTTTTCTATCTTAGTATTGATAGCTGTTACTACTACGCTTGCAGCCATGCCTATTTACAATTGGAGCATGAAAGGAGTTGAACTTAAAGAATAATTACTATTATTTTTTGGACTAACCAGATAAGTCACAAATGCCTATTTTTTATGCCCATCGTCATTGAATAGTTTTATCTACAAAACAAGTTTGCTTATAAGCTATGGATAATGCATCATTAAAATGGTGTGGCAGATAAAATTACAATATAGTCAAAATAATATCGCCACACCTTATTTTAATGGGCATAAGTAAATGTAGTTTTGTGATAAAAGGATTCAAAGACTTGTTTTTTTGCTTCTTTTTTATCAAGAAAAAAGAAGTCGCCAAAGGCAAAAAATGTATATATTCTATTGTGTTTTCTTTTTTACAAGTAAATTGTGGTCTAAATGGGTAAACCAGATTATTTATTATTAGTTGTAAAACTATACAATTTTGTATTTACTATTTCATACATTTCATGTACATTTGTACACTCAAAAATTAAATAAAAATACTATTTTATGAATTTACACGAATATCAAGCTAAAGATGTACTAAAAAAACATGGTGTAGCTATACAAGAAGGTATCATGGTAGAAAACGCTGACGATGCGGTAGCTGCAGCTAAAAAACTAACAGAACAAACAGGTACTTCTTGGCATATCATTAAAGCTCAAATACATGCAGGTGGAAGAGGTAAAGGAGGTGGAGTAAAACTTGCTAAAAACCTAGATGAAGTAAAAGAAAGAGCAAGTGCAATCATAGGAATGATGTTGATTACACCTCAAACTTCTGCAGAGGGTAAATTAGTTAGAAAAGTGCTAGTAGCTCAAGATATGTATTATCCTGGAGAAAGCGAACCAAAAGAATATTATGTTTCTATACTACTTGATAGAAATACTAAAAGAAATGTGATTATCTATTCTACTGAAGGAGGTATGGATATCGAGCATGTAGCAGAAGTTACACCACATTTAGTTCATAAAGAATGGATAGATCCTTTAGTAGGTTTCCAAGCTTTTCAAGCTAGAAAAATTGGCTTTAACTTAGGTCTTAGTGGCAATGCGTTCAAAGATTTCACTAAGTTTATTTCTAATGTATACAATGCTTATATTGGTGCAGACGCTACATTAATAGAAATTAATCCTTGTTTAAAAACAAGTGATAATAAAATCATCGCAGTGGATGGTAAAATGAGTATTGATGATAATTCATTATTCAGACAACCTGATTTAGCAGGTATCGAAGATAAATTAGAACAAGATCCTATAGAAGTAGAAGCTCACAGCTACGATTTGAATTATGTAAAATTAGACGGAAACGTTGGTTGTATGGTCAATGGTGCTGGTCTTGCTATGGCTACTATGGATATCATCAAATTGAGTGGTGGTGAACCTGCCAACTTCCTAGATGTAGGAGGTACTGCCAATGCAGAAAGAGTAGAAAAAGGATTCAGAATCATTCTGAAAGACCCTAAAGTAAAAGCTATTTTGGTAAATATCTTTGGTGGTATTGTGAGATGTGATAGAGTAGCTCAAGGTATCGTAGATGCTTATAAATCTATTGGTGAAATACCTGTTCCTATCATTGTAAGACTTCAAGGAACCAATGCAGAAGAAGCTAAAAAAATAATCGTTGATAGCGGTCTAAAAGTACACTCAGTTATTTTGCTTAAAGAAGCAGCTGATAAAGTAAAAGAAGTATTATCCGCATAGACTTAATCAAATAAAATCATACAATTGTGTGGTTATTAAAAAACTCCAGCTTTAGCTGGAGTTTTTTTTGTAATAGATTCAGGTTTTTTCTGTTTTAAATTCTATTAACACATCTGCATTATAAGTATAAACATTAAATAACTATTTTTTCTCTAGCCCTTCCTTATACACTTTTAAGCATCGTTCTCTTGCATATTTATGATCTACTATAGGTTGTGGGTAGTTGAGTGAGTCTAATTCTGGAATCCATTTACGAATGTATTGGAGTTTATCATCAAATTTTTTAGTCTGCTCCGATGGACTAAATATTCTAAAATAGGGTGCCGCATCAGTACCACTTCCCGACGCCCACTGCCAGCCACCATTGTTTGATGCGAGTTCAAAATCTATAAGTTTTTGTGCAAAATAAGCTTCGCCCCAACGCCAATCTATCAGTAAATGTTTAGTAAGAAAACTAGCAACAATCATACGCACTCTATTGTGCATATAGCCTGTATTATTGAGTTCACGCATGCCTGCATCTACTATTGGGTATCCAGTTTTACCTTCACACCATGCTTCAAAATCTTTTTCATCTGTTCTCCATTTTATTGCATCATATTGTTTTTTAAAAGCATTATGAACTACATGAGGAAAATTGAATAATATCATCTGATAAAAATCTCGCCATATCAATTCATTCAAAAATTGTTCATTGTTTGCTAATGCTATATTAGCAAGTTTTCTTATAGATATAGTACCAAATCTAAGGTGAATACCTAGTGTTGATGTACCTTTGAGTGCTGGAAAATTTCTAGTTTTATCGTAATGAGCAATTATATTAGTCGGTATTTCAATACTTGGTAAGAATGTATCATTATAGATAAAACCCATATCTTCTAGACTTGGTAGTTCTTGAAGTTTGATTTTATATAAATTTTGAATGTATTTTTCTGTAGGATATTCTTTTAGATAAAAATCATTGAGTTTACTTTTCCATTTTTTACTGTAAGGTGTAAACACTGTATATGGTGTACCATCATCTTTCCCAACTTCCATTTTTTCAAAAATCACCGCATCTTTATAGGTATTAAATTGAATATTATTTTGGTGGAAATAATCATTTAAATATTCATCTCTTTGAATCCCGTATGGTTCGTAGTCGTGATTTGCATATACTAAATCTACATTATAATCATTTAAAATCGATTTCCATATTTCTTCCGGAAAGCCATATTTCACTATTAAATCAGCACCATATTCTTGTAGTTGTTTTTTAAACTTTTGTATTTGCAGATATATAAACGTGACTCTTCTATCATCTTTATCTACTAGTTTATCTAAGATGTTTTTATCAAAAATAAAAAGACATATAACCTTATGAGGAGATTTCAGCGCTTCATGTAAAGCGGTATTATCTTCTATTCTTAAATCTCTTCTAAACCAATGAATACTTACTTTTTCGTTCATGTATTACTTAACAATTTTTATAATCTAATGCTTAATTGATATAAAAAGAAGAGAAAAGCATATCTGCATATTCTAGGTATCTAGAGTATGTATACTGTTCAGATGCAAAATATAAATAATATTGCTTGTTATTTTTTTTAATACAACAAATTCTATACTGCATATCAAAACCATTAATTGTTGCTTTTGAAATTATCTCATATGCTGGTGTGGAATTTATCATTATTTTGCTGTTTGATATGATTTGTATATTTTTTCTATTAGGTTTTTCTATTTTCAAATCTTTCAGCAAATTGGCATTCATATCTTCAAGGCTCAGAACGGGAATTTTATTTTTATTGAGTAAATCATTTTTATTGGGGGTTTCATCTATTACTACATAATAAAAATTTTCTTTCATCGAATCAGCTTCATTTTCTTGTGGAGCTGTTACTTTAAATGGTACATATTTATTTACTTCTTTATTCCATGATTTTGGATATTTTAGACTGATACCATTTTGCTTATCATAATAATTGATATATACGAGATTATATGGGTTTTCTAATGGTTTTTGGGTAATTGACTTATTTTCAATATCACTAGTTATAGAAGCTATTGTATCTTTAATGTTTAGAGTAGGAGTGTCTTTTTGTATTGTTTCTTGTTCATTTATTACTCGTTTCATGTTCTGTTTACAAGAATTTAACAATAAAATAAGAATAGTAAAAAAATATATATATTTATTCATGACTACAAAAATATGCTTTATTAGAGTTAAAAATATACACTAAATTTGTATTGTATATAATATGTATCAAATACCTAAAATAGAATTCCCCATAAACGACCCAGTGTTGTTGTTTTCTATTATGCTATTTATTATTTTACTATCACCAGTTTTACTTCGTAAACTACGAATTCCAAGTTTGATTGGATTGATTATAGCAGGGGTCATTATAGGCCCAAATGGTTTCAATATTATTTCACTAGATGCTCGAGTAGAGTTATTTGGTAAAATTGGTTTACTTTATATTATGTTTTTAGCAGGCTTAGAACTTGACTTAAACAATGCTATTAAAAATAAAAATAAAAGCATTGTATTTGGTGCGCTTACATTTTTGATTCCAATATTTGTAGGTTTTCCCATATGTTATTATTTTTTAAAACTAGACCTGACAGCCTCACTTGTTGTAGCTAGTATGTTTAGCACACACACATTGGTGGCCTATCCAATAGCGAGTAGAATGGGTGTTACAAAAAATGAAGCTGTTACTATAGCAGTAGGTGGAACTATCATTACTGACACGGCTGTTCTTTTGTTATTGGCTTTTATCACTAGTGCACATAAAGGAGAACTGAATTACCAGTATTGGATTCAGATGCTAATATCTTGTGTCTTGTTTGGTGTATTTATATTTTTATTTGTGCCGTATTTTGCAAAAAAATTCTTAAAATACATAGAAGGGGAGAAAGCTTCGCAATTTATATTTATACTAGCTATTGTTTTTTTAGCTGCGTATATTTCTCATTTGATAGGTATTGAGGCTATTGTAGGTGCCTTTTTTGCTGGCTTAGCTCTCAATAGATTAATTCCACACAAATCAGATTTGATGAGTAAGGTAGAGTTTGTGGGCAATGCTTTGTTTATCCCTTTCTTTTTGATAAGTGTAGGCATGCTTGTCAATTTAAAAGTATTTTTACTAGGTCAGCGTGCTATTGTGGTAGCAGTGACACTAACTATTGTAGCCATTTTTGTGAAATGGTTGGCTGCATTTATTACTCAAAAAATTTATAAACTTTCAGCTCCTCAAAGAAGAATAATCTGGGGGCTGAGCAATGCACATGCTGCTGCAATCATGGCCGTAGCGGTGACTTGCTATAAGTTAGGTATCGTAGATGAAAATATATTAAATGGCACTATTTTATTGATTTTAGTAACATGTCTTGTTGCATCGTTTATTACAGAAAATGCATCAAGACAACTAGCACTTGAAAATATAGCATTATCTAAGAATAAAATAGATGAACGTATATTGATATCTAGTACTGCAGAAGAAAATTATCAATGGATGCTCGAAATGGCAATAGCTATAAAAGATAATATAAATAGCAATCCAATTTATCCTTTAGCTGTAATAGAAGATAATGATAATGCAAAAGAACAAATAATAAGCGATAAAAAATCAATAGAAAATATATTAAATAATATAAAATTTC
This sequence comes from Chitinophaga pinensis, assembly GCA_945860705.1. Lineage (GTDB taxonomy): Bacteria > Bacteroidota > Bacteroidia > Chitinophagales > CAMDFR01 > CAMDFR01. The sequence goes on from CAMART010000023.1 coordinate 16,660, forward strand.
CACTTGATAATAGTAGTATAATTACCCGTATTGATTATAATAAAGTAAGTGCTATTAGCAGAACTGTAAAAGAAGATAATATTACAGATATTATCATAGGATGGACCAATAAACAAAAAACTACCGATTTATTGTTTGGCTCATTCATTGAAAATTTGAGCGAAAGTGTTTGGCAAAATTTATATGCTACACAGCTTTCTAACACTCCTGTAGCTATAAAGAATATATATATAGTATTTCCAGAAAATGCTGAATTTGAATATGGTTTTAGACATTTAGTAGATAAGATATTTATGCTCATCGCGACTAATAAAGCTTCTTTTGAAATCTATGCTAGTCAAAGTACTTTAGATTTTATTGAAAAAGAAAAACTGATACAAAAAGATTTAATTTCAAAAGGAAAATATATTCTATTTCATGATTGGTCTGATATCACTCAAGTAGTATATAAAAATAAACCGGAGGATTTATTAATTTTGGTAAGTGCGAGAAAAGGCACTATCTCTCATCAACTTGAACTAGACAAACTCCCTGAAAAGATTGCAAAATTATTTCCAATAAGTAATTTTATTATCGCTTACCCAGAGCAGAAGAAATCAAAAATAGAAGAAAGTCTTATTCAAGCTAATGATATAGACACTACTCACATCAATCAAAATTTAAAACGTTTTGATAGATTGCGTAAAAAATTAAAAGAAGTTTTTAAGAAATAATTTCAAATCCAGAGGTGATATGCCCACCGCCTATCACATCATCTCCTTCATAAAAAACAGCACTTTGTCCTGGAGCAATAGCTGATACATGTGTATCAAAAATCACTTTCATTCTATTATCTATTTGTGTGATAGTAGATGATTCCCCATCATGTTTATAGCGTATTTTAGTGATTGCTTTTGTTTCAGGCAAAATACTTTCATATTTCATCATGGTAAGATTGGCTACCCACATTCCATTTTTACTGAGTTCTATTTCTCTTCCTAGCGTTACGGTATTATTTATAGGGTCAATATCTGTCACATACATAGGCTCTCCAAATGCTTTACCCAAGCCTTTTCGCTGACCTACTGTATAAAAAGGATATCCAGTGTGTTTTCCTAATACGTTTCCAGATTTATCTATGAAATTGCCTCCAGCAACAGATTCTTCTAATGTAGGTACTCTTCTTTTTAAAAATCCTCTATAATCATTGTCTGGCACAAAACAGATTTCGTAGCTCTCTTGTTTATTTGCAAGTTCTATAAGTCCCATATCTCTAGCCATTTGTTTGATAGCAGGTTTGTGAAATCCACCTACAGGAAACATAGTTCTACTCAAGCAGGCCTGACTTACACCCCATAAAACATAACTTTGATCTTTATTATGGTCAAGTCCCTTGCTTACATAAAATCGATTGTTGAGTTGATTTACTTTAGCATAGTGGCCAGTAGCAATATATTCGCAACCCATAGCATCTGCTCTTCTGAGTAGTGATTCCCATTTTATATGGGTATTGCAAAGCACACATGGATTGGGTGTTCTACCAGCCAAGTACTCATCTACAAAATTATTGATCACATAGTCGCCAAATTCTTCACGAATATCTACTATGAAATGATGAAATCCTCTATTTACAGCTATTTCACGAGCATCATTGATAGAATCTAAACTACAACATCCGGTTTCTTTTTTAGACCCACCACTATTGGCATAGTCCCATGTTTTCATAGTGATGCCTACTACTTCATATCCTTGTTCATGAAGCATTATAGCAGTCACTGTGCTATCTATTCCACCACTCATGGCTACCAATACTTTTCCGTGTTTGCTCAATTTATTGTGTATTTATAATTATCTGAAAAGAAAATCAGATAAAAAAGCTAACAAAAAACGATAATAAATAGTTCTATTTCGCTTTGTCCATTACTTTTAAAAGTGCTTCATTAAACTTTTCAAAATCTTCTTCATAAAGCAAAATTCTACTTCTATCAAAACCTCCATCTTGGTTTCTTCTACTTTCACTTATTTGGATATACTTATCTCCGTGACTATTTTGTTTTAAGTCTATAAAGTATTTTCTTTTACCTGCAGCTACATGTTCTGAGTATAATTCTTCTTTATTTTCCATTATTTATATTTTAATATCTGATACATCTATATTACCATGGCTTTCATGATATATAGCTTCTTTATTTTTTATTACTATAAGCTGTGGCGACTGATGTGTAATATGAGTATCATTCGCTATTTTATTGGATATATCTCTATGCTCCAGTAAATCAAGATAATACAAATTGAGTGAAGCATCATCGATATTCCACTCCATTTCCATTTTTTTCTTAGCCATATGACTCACACTGCATCTAGTGCTATGCTTAAAAACTGCAAAAGGCTTCTTATCAGAAGCCTGCATCAATTCTTCATACTGAGATAAAGAATTTAAACTTTTCCAATCAAACATATCTTATCTAAATCCTTTAGAACCAGAATATGTAGGACATGAAGTACGATGACATGCAGACATAGTAACACTTAATGTAGTAACAGCTAATAACACAATTGCGATTTTCAATCTTAAATTTTTCATTTTTTTATTTTATATGAATAATATACTACAAAGTTAACAAAAGGATATTAGTAATACATAATTTTATTTATGCTAATCTTCTCAAATTTGTAACATTGATATTGTTAATATAACGAAAACTATACCAAATTTATTTTATGAATATACATTTTATAGCAATTGGTGGTGCCATAATGCATGCTCTAGCTCTCAGTATGAAAGAGAAAGGCTACCAAGTGAGTGGTAGCGATGATTTAATTTTTGATCCTGCAAAAAATAATTTGGAGAAAGCTGGACTGTTGCCAAAAGAGTACGGTTTTTTTGAAGAAAATATTCATGAAGGATTAGATGCGGTGATTCTTGGTATGCATGCTAGAAAAGATAATATAGAGTTAATAAAAGCTCAAAAATTAGGAATAAAAATATATTCATTTCCTGAGTATGTATACGAAAACAGCAAAGATAAAAAACGCATCGTAGTATCTGGTAGCCATGGCAAAACTAGTATCACTTCTATGATAATGCATGTACTTCAGTATGCAGGTCTAGAGTTTGACTATGTAGTAGGTTCACAGCTCAAAGGATTTAGAACCAATGTAAAAATAAGCAATACAGCTCCTATCATAGTAATAGAAGGCGATGAATACTTAAGTAGTGCGATACATTACGAACCAAAATTTTTGAGTTATAAACCTCATATTGCTATCATGACTGGAATAGCTTGGGATCATATCAATGTTTTTCCAGTATACGAAGATTATGTAAAGCAGTTTTTATTATTTGCTGAAACTATAGAAAAAAATGGTGTATTGATTTATAATGAAGAAGATAGTGAAGTATGCAGAGTAGAAAAAATGATACAAAATCCTATAAGAAAAACAGCATACAAAACCCCTGAATTTGTAATAGAAGAGGATGTAAGTCAATTATTTTTTGAAGGTAAAAAAATTCCTTTAAAAGTAATAGGTACTCATAATTTACAAAATCTGATGAGTGCAAAATATGCTTGTATAGAGGCTGGAATATCGGAAGCAGTTTTCTATGAAGCTATACAGAGTTTTGAAGGTGCTTTGAATAGACTCAACTTAATAGCAAAAAATAATCATACAGCTATTTATAAAGATTTTGCGCACTCTCCATCAAAACTTACTGCTACCGTCACAGCTGTAAAAAAACAATACAAATCTCGAAAGTTAGTTGCTGTGATGGAACTCCACACATATAGTAGTTTAAATAAAGATTTTCTTCACGAATATGCGCACAGCATGGATGAGGCAGATGAGGCTATAGTATTTTTCTCACCAACTATAGTAGCTCTCAAAAAGCTACCAACTATCGATGAGAATGATATCAGAAAAGGATTTGAAAGAGAAAACATCATGGTACTTTCTGATAAAAATGAATTAGAAAATATATTGCTTTCCAAAGATTGGACAGATAAAAACCTACTGATGATGAGTAGTGGAAACTTTGATGGATTGGACCTGAAAGCTTTGAGTGAAAAAATAGTGTAGAGAATAATTACATATGTAACAATTTCAATTTTCCGTCGTATATAAAAAAATAGTTATATGATATGGCAAAATTATTATTCTTTCTAGTATGTATTTTTACTTTAATATCATGCTCAAAAACGCTAGAATGTAAAAATGATATTTGCACCATTCGTACAATAAATATAACTTCTGAACCTATAATCGGAGCTTGGGATAACAATCCTATCGATACTATTGATGGAGGAGATACTATTTATTATTTTGCAAAACCAAATGCAAGTGCCACATTTCATTCTGCTAAAATTTCTTATACTATTAAAGCTTCAGAATGTGATATAAATTTTCCGTTGTTTTAGAATCTTAGTTTAAGAAATGACACTAAATTATAATTTGTTAGTAATTGAGAAATTTAACTGAACTTATACATGCTGTGATCATCTTAATTATAGCAATAAGAAATAAAATAATACCTGATAATTAAGTTATAAATATATTTAATTCGATGTTATTTATATCAAACTAAAAATAGATAAAAGCCCATATACAATACATAACTAATTTTGACCATCTAGAATCTTCAGAATATAAAGTCAATTGTTTATCAAATAGTGTCATTACATCCTCATCACTATCTATACTCGGAATTACTATTGTACTGAATAGGTTTGCATCATCATAAAGCATAATAATACCTGCTACTGTATTACTATCTTTAATTTTACCAAAATCATAAATTTTATATCCTTCTTTTATAGAGCCTTCTAATTCTTCTAGATAATAACCATTTTTTAATTCTGTTCCATTATTAATTACTTGTGGTAAAGTATTTAAGCAATAATTATATTCTGTAAGAGAAGTTTGAGAATATAAGTTATAAATAGAAAGTATGCTTAATATTAAAATAATAGTGTATTTTTTCATATTTGTATAATAATTTGTTTTAACAAAAATAAGATAAAAAAAAAGAGTAATTAAAATAATAATAACATTTTATATAAAAAAAACGCTGTCGAGCAATGCTGACAGCGTTTGGCGGAGAGAGAGGGATTCGAACCCCCGGACCTGTGACAGTCAACGGTTTTCAAGACCGCCGCATTCGACCGCTCTGCCATCTCTCCGGTGTAAAGATATATATTTTAGATTTATTTGAAAGAAAAAAAATAAAATTTACAAATAAAATTTATAAATTGTTGTGTTCAGTGGATTTCAGGCTCTTATTATAATAGATACTGGCATTGATTTCAAAGCCAATTAATAAGACTAATGAATTTAAATAAAACCAAATCTGTAAAATGATAATCGTTCCCAATGAACCGTATATCTTATTATAATTGCCAAAATTTTTGACATAGTATGAAAATCCTATAGAGATAATAATAGATAAAATAGTAGCAATCCATGAGCCAGGGGTAATAAATTTCCATTTTTTAGTAACTGCAGGTCCTTCGTAATATATAAGCGATATAGAATAAAGGAATAAAAGTATAATCACAGAATATCTTATAAATGTAATAATAAATGTACTTACATCATCTAAATACCAAAATTTTGAGGTTAACCAGTTTGAAATTATTCCACCAATGATAATGATAATAAGACTTGATGCAAACAATAAAAACAGAAGAAAAGTAAGTTTTAAAGCAATAATCTGTTCTTTTAAAAATGATCTTCTTATATAAATATCATAGCTTTTGTCAAATGAACGCATCATAGTGATCACTCCGTTTGTAGATAGATAAATCGCTGATAGAAAACCAATAGACAATAAGCCAAATCTAGGATTTTTGATAACATCAATGATGGTATCTTTCAGATAATCTAGACTATGTTCGTTGGGTGCCAATTCTTTTATTAGTTGTATCAAATCATTTCTCAAATGGGGAATAGGCAAATACGGAATCAACGTAAAGGCAAACAAAATAAAAGGAAACACTGCCAAGAAAAAACTGTATGCTATTGCTTGTGCTCTAGTGACAAGTGTTCGGTCTTTGAGCTCATTTATAAAAAAAGTCATCACATCATAGAATGGTATACCATCTAATCCGGGCAATGTAAAAATTCTAAACTTATGCTCAAATGCCCTAATAAGCTTAAACTCTAACCAACTAGGTAATCTCCACATGGTATATTATTCATTAAAAAATACTTTCATTTTATTCCAAATAAAATCGGGTATATGCACCGCTGTCTTAGATTTTATATCTAAAAAAGCTAATGTCACTTCTCCAAAGTTAATTAAATTATCTGCTTCATTATATATTTCGCATTTAAAAGTGATTCTTTTATCTGGTTTTTCTTTTACTATTGTTACTATTTTCAGCAATTCATCATACTTTGCAGGGAGCACATATTTTATATTGAGCTTGCTCACAGGCATCACTATCCCTTGTTCTTCTATACTTTTATAACTGATACCAAGTGCCCGTATAGCTTCTACTCTGCCTACTTCATAGTATTGAGGATAGTTTCCATAATATACCACACCCATTTGGTCAGTCTCTGCATATCTTACTCGCACTGTTGTTTCGTGTTGATACATACTATTTGTAAATTTTCATTTTATTAAGTGCAGCTGTATAGAGTGCAGCATTTTTTAAGTGTTGGTTGTAGTCAACTGCAAAATTGTGATAACCACTCATATCTTCTTTCGCACACATAAAAATATACTCATTTTTATTTGGATTGAGTACTGCATTGAGTGAGCTTATATCTGGTAAATTGATAGGACCTGGCGGTAAGCCCACATTTTTGTAGGTATTGTATGGACTCATTATTTCTTTATGAATATTCAATACTCTTTTTATAGTAAAATCACCTGTTGCATAAATGAGCGTTGGGTCGCTTTCGAGTAACATCCCTTTATGTAATCTATTTAGATAGAGCCCCGCTATGATGGGTCTTTCACTAGGTCTACTCAACTGCTCTGCTTGCACTATAGATGCTAAAATAGATACTTGCATTTGTGTAAGACCTTGAGCTTGTGCCTTACTTTTTCTTTCATCAGTCCAAAAAGTTTTATACTCTTTTATCACTCGTTCCATCAGTTTTTTCTGTGAGGTATTCCAGTACATTTCATAAGTATTTGGAATAAAAAGACACAATACATTATTGGTATCTAATCCATTTTTTGATAGAAAACTATTATCGTATAGCATGTTATAAAATGACACCGAATCTATTTCCAAACATCTAGAAATTTTTCCTGCCAAGTCAGATTTAGTACGCACATTATTGAAAGTCACTTTCACTGGTGTTTGCAATCCTCCACGAAGCATCCGGATAATGTCTTTATTATTCATTTTTGGTTTGAATACATAATGTCCTGGATATACTTTTTTTGTCAGATTCATTTTTGATGCTAAAAGCTCAAAGGAGCTATAGTTTTTGAGCATCTTGTTTTCTTTGAGTATACTCAATACATCTGAATAGCCAGAACCAGTAGGTATATATACATGAACAGGAGCAGATGCATTGATATTATCTGAAAAGAAATAACTATATCCAATACCTGCTCCTATAATACCTGTAATAATAATTACTATAAGAAGTAAAAGTATTTTTTTCATAAAGTTAAGATATAGAAATATTTACCTAAAGATGATAAAAGTTATACTTTTTCTGCTACTTCTTCAAACTTTCTAGTTTTGATATTGTAGGTATTGCCTTTGCACATGATATGAACCATTAAGTTTTCCACACAAATCGCTTCGCCAAATTCTATATCAGCTATATTATTGGAGCCTACATTTCTACCATCGATGATGATCACTGCACCACTACCTATAGCTTCTAGGTCTTCACCATTTCTTACTATCACTCCTGTATCTTCTCCAAGTCCTATGCCTATGGCTCCTGGATTGGCTGCTACTGCTTGTGCAAGTCTTGGAAATCTTCCTCTTTTATTGAAATGCGAATCTATGATTACACCATTTATAAAACCTAAACCTGTAGTGATTCTTACTTCTCCTTTTAAGTGTGCATTGGTAGCATTGCCTTCATATATCATGGTATTGCTCATAGCCATAGCGCCTGCACTAGTACCCGCTATTATAAATTCTTCATTTTCATATCTGCTTTTGAGTACATCCAAAAACTGTGTACCACCAAATATAGACGAGAGTCTTAATTGATTACCACCAGAAAACATCACTACTTTACAAGCGTTCAATCTATCTATATACTCATGTAGCACAGCATCATCTCTGTTTCTTATTTTCATGTGACCTACATTTTTGCATCCAAGTTTGCTAAATGCATCAATATAATTTTCGCCTACTTCATCAGGAATAGTGCTCGCAGTGGTTACTACTTCTATTCTAGCTTCATGGTCATTCAGAAGTTTTACAATGTTTTTGAGAATACCTATTTCAAAAAAATTCAAATTATTTCTAGAAATTATCCCAGCTTCTAAGTCTGTTCCTTTATCTTCAGCCCCCCCCACAGATACAAGTATTCCTTTAGGTTTCATATTTTATTTATAATAGTTATAATACAAAAATAATAGCTTTCTCTTTTTAGCTATTTATAATTTATTCACACATTTATTTTGACTTACCACATACAGTGCATATATTTATATATTATTATATGTTCTATTTAATCATAAAAACCAAAAATCTATATGAAAATACTTGATATCAAAGCAATGAAGGGTCCTAATTACTGGTCTGTAAATCGAAAACACCTCATAGTGATGTTGCTTGATATAGAAGAGCTAGAGCAAAGACCCACAGATAAAATTGATGGATTTGCGGAGCGTCTAGAAGCCATGTTTCCTACTATGTATGAACATAGATGCAGCGAAGGTGCACCAGGCGGTTTTTTTCATAGACTCAAAGAAGGCACCTGGATGGGACATGTGATAGAGCACATAGCTTTAGAGATACAAACACTTGCAGGTATGGAATGTGGATATGGACGCACCAGAAGTAGCGATAAAGAAGGTGTATACTATGTAGTATTTTCATATTGGGAAGAAAAAGCAGGTATCTATGCTGCCAAAGCATCGGTACGTATCGCACAAGCACTAATAGATGGCACTGAATATGACCTAGCAGAAGATATACAAAACCTACGTGAACTAAGAGAAAAAGAAAGACTAGGACCTTCAACAGGTTCTATAGTAGAAGAAGCTATCAAAAGAAATATACCTTATATCCGACTCAATAGAAGTTCACTTGTACAACTAGGCTATGGTATCAATCAAAAAAGAATACAGGCAACTATAGCGAGCACTACATCGAGCATAGCTGTAGAAATAGCCTGCGATAAAGAAGATACTAAAAATCTTCTAGAAGCTGCGCAAATACCTGTGCCTAGTGGTACTATCATCTATGATGAAGAAGACTTAGCAGCTTCTATCAAAAAAATAAACTATCCTATAGTATTGAAACCCGTAAATGGAAATCATGGTAAAGGCGCAACTACTAATATCCGCAATTGGGAAGAAGCCCTAGAAGCTATGGCAGCCGCAAAAAAATATGGTAGAGCGATTATTTGCGAAAAATTTATCACGGGTAGAGACCATAGAATTTTAGTGATCAATTATAAATTTGTTGCAGCAGCTATTCGTACTCCTGCAGCAGTGATTGGTGATGGAGTATCTACTGTACAACAACTCATAGACAAAGTAAATAGTGACCCTCGTCGTGGATACGGACATGAAAAAGTACTCACATCTATCAAAGTAGATGATTTCACTATGAATATGCTTACAGACAAAGGTTATACGCTGGATACTGTCATCAAAAAAGATGAAGAACTGTGGCTCAAACCAACTGCCAACCTGAGTACTGGTGGAACGGCTACCGATGTGACAGACCTTGTGCACCCAAGCAATGTATTCATGTGTGAACGTATAGCACGTATCATAGGACTCGATATCTGCGGTATAGATATCATGGCCGAAAACCTTACCGAACCTCTTGCAGATACTGGTGGTGCGATATTAGAAGTAAATGCTGCTCCAGGATTTCGTATGCACCTAGACCCAACCGATGGGCTTGCACGAAACGTAGCAGAACCTGTGATAGATATGCTCTATCCTCCAGGAACATCTGCACGTATTCCTATCATAGCCATATCTGGTACCAATGGTAAAACTACTACTACCAGACTCATAGCACATATCGTAAAACAAATAGGCTATAAAGTAGGCTATACTACAACTGATGGCGTATATATACAAAACCAATTGATGATGCGTGGTGACTGCACTGGACCAGTGAGTGCCGAGTTTGTACTCAAAGACCCTACAGTAGATTTTGCAGTGCTCGAATGTGCTCGTGGCGGTATACTCAGAGCTGGCTTAGGCTTCCACAACTGTGATGTGGCGGTAGTGACCAATGTAGCTGGCGACCATCTAGGACTTGGTGGTATAGATACTATAGATAAATTAGCTCGTGTGAAAGCTGTAGTGCCCAATACGGTATTGCCTCAAGGCTATGCTATACTCAATGCAGACGATGAATTAGTATACAAAATGGCTGAAGAACTCAGATGCAAAATAGCTTATTTCTCTCTTGATGAAAATAACCCACGTATCAAAAAACATTGTGCTACAGGTGGGCTAGCTTGTGTATATGAAAATGGCTATGTGACCGTGCTCAAAGGTGCTTGGAAAATACGTATAGAAAAAGTGAGCAATATTCCTATCACCTTCAATGGTAAAGCAGAATTTAATATTGCCAATGTGATGGGCGCTGTATTGGCAGCTTATGTTCGTGACTTCAAAATAGATGATATAAAACTAGCGCTACAAACCTTCATACCATCTGCAGTGCAAACTCCTGGTAGAATGAATGTATTCAAATTTAAAAACTTCACTGTGATGTGTGACTATGCGCACAACTCGCATGGTATGCGTGCTGTAGGCAAATTTGTAAGCAAAGTAGAAGCGAGTGTAAAAGTAGGTATAGTAGCTGGAGTGGGCGATAGACGCGATGAAGATACGATAGAACTCGGAGAAGAAACTGCAAAAGTATTTGATGAAATAATCATAAGACAAGATAGAAACCTACGTGGCAAAAGCGAAGATGAAATCATAGGCTTGCTCAAAAAAGGTATTATGAATATAGACCCAAATAAGAAAATAACGATCATACCAAACGAGGCAGAAGCGATAGACTATGCTATAAAAAATGCGGTGAAAGATAGCTTTATCACTATCATCAGTGATGTAGTGCCAGATGCGCTCGATCAAATCTTGAAATACAAAGAAGAAGAGAATTTGGTGATATAGTAGTAGAAATTAAATGCGAAATAAGATATAAAGAAAGCCTTCGCCAGTCTAACCAATTTTGGGTGGGTAGGCGAAAAATTGTTTCGCCTATATACAAGTTACAATCAAGCCTAACAGACGACACAACATCGAACAATAGACATTAATAAATGAAAGGACCAGAATTTTTAAAATACGTAATTCCAGTTTTGACAGCACTTCAATTGAATGGTGGTGCTGGCGACTCATCTGACATAATTGAACAAGTTATAGACAAATTAGGAATAACCGAAAATGATTTAGAAGAAACAACTTCTAATGGACAATCACGTATTCGAAACCAAATTCAATGGGCAAGGTTTTATTTATTTAAAGCAGGACTAATTGACAATGCTCAACGTGGCATTTGGCGACTAACAAATGAAGGACTTGATAGAAAACTTGACGATGATGGCGTTTACAATCTTTTTAAAGGTGTTCAGGACAGCGTAAAGAAAACTCCCTCATCAAAGCCTAAAAAAACTGAGCCCGTATTTGAAAATATTCCAACAGAAGACGAAGAACATTCTATCGGTTTAATTAACATCATTCAGAACCTTACTCCATCAGGTTTTGAAAAGCTATGTAAACGACTATTGACTGAAATTGGTATCAATGAAATAGTTATTACTGGTGGCTCGGGCGACCAAGGAATAGATGGTAAAGGAATTGTTAAACTCAATGACGTTGTTAGTTTAAATATTGTATTTCAGTGTAAGAGGTACAAAGAAACAGTTTCCCCTCATCACGTTCGCGACTTTCGTGGGGCTATGCAAGGACGAGGTGAAAAGGGTTTAATAATAACTACAGGGCGTTTTACAAAAGAAGCAAAAAGCGAGGCCAATCGAGACGGTGTGACTCCAATTGAATTAATAGACGGAGACAGACTTATTGAGCTCTTTGAGAAATATAGACTAGGACTTAAACCTGTGACAGTATATGAAATTGACCATGACTTTTTCAAGGGATTTAACTAGAAGGCCCACTCGTCCTCGTTTAACGAAGTGTAACGAGAATGATATAAATGTACGTTTGTAAGGTACAAATTAATTAATTACATTTGAAAGATGAGTGGGTATAGCATATCATATTTCGAACCATAGTTAAGCTGTCAACTATATATAATATTTTTTTCGTATCATAATCAAATATAAACGTATCAAATCGTATCAATTCAATCTACTCCTTAAAAAAGTCCTCGTTACGTTTCACTAAACAAGGACTAGAAAGGGTCGCCATGTAAAATGGAAACTGTAGTTGGTATAAATATTATATTCAGTAATTCAATGTAAAATTCATTATTTATACAAATTTGTTGTAGCATTACATTTCATTATAAAAATCATTCACCTTTATGAAAAAATGTTTAATACCTACATTATTTTTTTTATTATTATCAATAACAATGAATGCCCAGCCTATTAAATTTTCATCTATCAAAAGTATTAAGCCTTTCATTGGACAAACAGATGATGTCATAGCAAAAATATTAGAAAAAAACGAATACCATTTACATGGCTTAGATAAAATTGATGGACTATGGGTTCGAGGGTATTTTGATGAAGAAATGCGATATTGGATTGAAGTGATATTAGATAGTAATAACAAATGTGTAGGTGTCTGGTTTGGCGGAATAAATGATACAGAATATCAAGGTGTAAAAAACTTTATAATAGATAATAAATACAGTTTGTTACAAAGAAATGATACTGGCACTATAAAAACTGATATCTGGCAAAGTCCCGAAAAACAATGGGAAATAATTATTACTTATAAAAATACTCCGGATTTTAAGTTGAGACATATTAAGTTTTATTTAATAAAACCTTAATCATAAATGTTACTCCTATGTTATTAAGCTCATGCTGGCGCACGCATGTCGCGTGTGACAGTATTTTTATACCACCTCTAATCCTCGTTTAACGAAGTATAAGAAGATGATATAAATTTACGTTTGTAAGGTATATATTAATTAATTACATTTGAATAGTGAGTGGGTTTTATTTATTTTATATTTGTAATGCAGAGAGTTTTCATAATTTAATAAACCAAAGTGTGACTCTATCATTACAGCAAATGATAAAAAAAATAACTTCAAGAAAAATATTTTTTATGAGGAGATTTACTATGTTTTTCTATTTGGTACTTTCTGCTAATTTAGCTTTGGCTAATCTTATATATCATCCAATTAGCTTTATTCTTAGCACAGATAAAGAATGCTATTTCGAAGGCGAAAAAATCACTTTTTTGATTACCATTACCAACAACGATAAAGAAAGGACGCTTCCTGTTTTATTGCCTCACACCCAAAATACAGGGCAAAAATTATTTTATTTAAACGCTTACGACAAGGCAAACAATACTCTATTACTAAGATATTCTGAAGATAGAATGCTCAAAATGATGGTGCGTGAAATAGGAAATGTGAATATCAAATACCTAAAACCACTCGAACAAATTGTTGTCCCTATTTACCTCAATGATTTTGATAATTACTATAGTTATTACACTCAAAATGCTTCCCATCATAGTTTTGGGGTTCCACTATTTGCAGGGGTCTACAAAATTAATGTTACCTATAACCCCAATGGTATTTCATTGGGAGATAGCATTTATACTTACTACGATGGCTTTGAAAAAAACATAGCATCAGATGGAAAGCAGTTAATACCTATAAATGGGCAAATAACCCAAATGATTGATTTAAAAATTAAGCGAAGTGCCGATACCATTGTCACTATTGAACGGAATAAGTATTATATAAAAACAGATGGTCATCGTTTCTTCTATTTATCGGAAAATTTACCCGAAATAACAACAGACACTCGTTGCCATCACATCACCGACCTACCACCCGATAGTTGTTCCATCAAGAATGATTATTTCTATAGTCATTTTACTGATCTGTATGCTGAAGGCATTCTCCGTTTTGAAGATGGAGACATCAGAGAATACAGGAAATATTCTGATTGGTGTCCAAGCTATTTGTATACAGAGAGATACAATGAATTTAAACAAAAAACGCACTATGAACTGCAATTACCTGACAAAAGATTTTACAGTGTTTCATATAATCAGCCAAGCGGTAGTATGCACCAAGAGACTTATTGTTCAGCAGATGGTACGCTATGCAATGTAATTACATATATTTACGATAAAGAAGGTAAATTAAAAAGAAAAGATTTTTCCCAGACACAACCCTGTATCGAAGTTGAAATTGACGGAAAGAAAAGGAGTACAGAAAGAGGTATTAATCTTGAAGGACAATGATAATACCAATGGCTATAACACCTATCTGTCTGTAGTAAAAGAAGTAGGCATGTGCTAGGTGAAATGGACTTTAAAAGTTTCGCCAACTGAAATAAACTGAAGTACTTTAATAGAATAATACAATTCATTTTATTAATTGTATAATATGTATGAGTGGAAAGTAAACCAATTTTGCATCGTTCTGGAAACTCTGCTATAAAGCTAAAATAAATATGACAAGTACGAAAAAAAGTATTTTATCAAACATCTTATTAATTATAACAGCAACTGCTATGTCTCAAACACTAAAAACCGTTCCTTATGTCGATTTGAAAAAATATGCTGGAAAGTGGTATGAAATTGCTTCCATTCCACAATATTTTCAAAAGGGTTGTAATTGCACAACAGCTGAATACTCTTTATCAGATAAAGGTTTTGTAATCGTTGAAAATAGATGTAATAGGGATAGTATCAATGGAAATCAATCTTACATCAAAGGAAAAGCATTTGTAGATAAAAACAGTGGAAATGCAAAACTAAAAGTCCAATTCTTTTGGCCCTTCAAAGGAAAATACTGGATAATAGATTTAGCAGAGGATTATAGTTATGCAGTAGTTGGGCACCCAAATAGAAATTACTTATGGATACTTTCAAGAACGACAAAAATGAACGAAACAACTTACCAGCAAATCATTTCTCGTATTAAAGAAAAAGAATTTGACATTTCAAAAATTAAACTCACAACACAAAAATAAAATTATGAAAATATTAATAGTATTAACTTCCCATAGCGAATTAGGAAATACAGGTGAAAAAACTGGATTTTGGATAGAAGAATTTGCTTCGCCATACTATGTTTTAGCTGATGCTGGAGCAATAATTACTATTGCATCACCAAAAGGTGGACAACCTCCTGTTGACCCTAAAAGCGAATTAGCAGATGCACAAACCCCTTCGACAATAAGATTTTATAAAGATGAAATGGCTATTGAAAAAGTGGCATATTCCATGGAACTTAGTGAAATTAAATATGAAGATTATGATGCTGTATTTTATCCAGGAGGTCATGGTCCGTTATGGGATTTAGCAAATGATAAAGACTCTATTAAATTGATAGAATATTTTTACAACCATCAAAAACCAATAGCTTTTGTATGCCATTCACCTGCTGCATTAGTAAATGTATCGGCAGAAAATGGACAACCACTTGTAAAAGGAAAACATCTTACAGGTTTTTCGAACACAGAAGAAGAAGCAGTGGGGTTAACTAAAGTAGTTCCATTTTTACTAGAAGATAAATTGAAAAAACTTGGTGCACATTATACAAATAGTAACCATTGGGAATCATACGTTCAACAAGATGGCTTGCTTATAACTGGGCAAAATCCAGCTTCATCTGAGGCAGTTGCTAAATTACTTTTAAAAACACTTAGAGCTAAAAAAACACATCATTCATAAACTAATCTGAAAACTAAATTTTCTATATTTTTACTTTTTAGTATGTCATCTACAGAGCATCAAATAAAATATGTCACCAATTTTCAAGACCTGTTTGATATACCATTGTTCGGAGAAATATATTCAGTTTGTTGGAATAGAAAACTCGCGGTGATTTTTGGAGATTATACAAAAAATAGAAACTGAAGAGAACATTAATAGTATTAACTTCCCATAGCAAATTAGGAAGTACCGGTGAAAAAACTGGATTTTGGATAGAAGATTTTTTTGTGTCAGTAAGGTCTTCCGCAGGAAACCTCGCTGGAATGAATATCAAATATATGATTAGTTAAACATCAGAGTCTCGTCTCTAGACGAGATAAATTGAAAAAAAACAATCTTAATTACAAAATAAAAAACAACTAAAAAAACATACAAACTTCAATAAACTATATATTTGATTTCAAATTGATAGTATTTATTTTGAAAAAACTGCAACTACAAAAAATTAAGAAAGATTTAGATATGTATCTTGATTTATCTTACAATAATTCTTTTATCAAAGATGATCCTATCTCTATTCCTCATCGTTTTTCACTCAAACAAGATATCGAAATCAGTGCATTTTTTGCTTCTATTTTTGCCTGGGGACAAAGAGTTACTATTATCAATAAAACCAATGAATTGATGAATATAATGAGCGAAGCTCCCTATGATTTTATCATTCATCATAAAGACAAGGATTTGAAAGCTTTTAAAAATTTCAAACACCGAACATTTAATTATACCGATTTGCTTTATTTTATTGATTTTCTAAAAAGACATTATAAAAAATACGATTCTCTTGAAGAGGCTTTTTTGATTGATCAAAATCCAAAGAAATCAATTAGTATTGAAAAATCACTGATTGAATTTGAGAAATATTTCTTCGATTCTGACTATGCACCTGATCGCACACGCAAACATATAGCTACTCCAGCAAGAAACTCCACCTGCAAACGCCTAAATATGTATCTGAGATGGATGGTACGCTCAGATGACAAAAATGTAGATTTTGGTATTTGGAAAAAAATACAAACATCAGATCTTTTATGTCCTCTAGATGTGCATGTAGAGCGAGTAGCAAGGAATTATGGCTTGATAAACCGAAAACAAAGCGACTGGCAAACAGTAATAGAACTTAGTAATAATTTAAAATTATTAGATAAAGAGGATCCTATTAAATATGATTTTGCTCTCTTTGGAATGGGTGTAAATAAAGGACTCTAAATATTATTTTCACTTCGTTACTCCAATCATTACTCCAAAATTGCCATCTGTTTGAATCCAATTCTGATCAGGTAAATAGACTCTAGATACAAAACCATCAAGATATAATGCGTTTTTGCAACCTAATTTTTTGAAATAAGAAGCAAAGTCATAAAAGTTCACCTGTGTTTTTGACATTACAAATACTATAGTATTATCAGGTAAAATACCAACCCCATTTCTAATATTCAAATTGCTAGACCCTTTTATAAAAGCGGGATGTATATTACCATTTATAAGTAGCATAGGGCCAGATTGTGTAGCAAATCTGATGTCATTATTTTTTATAAAATCTTTCGTAGAGCAAACCTTCGCATCATTATTTTTCATTAAATAAAATACACCATTAGGCTTTAGGTAAAAATTGCCAGAGCCAGAACTTGTGTCAATATTTTTTAAGGTTTTGAAATTCTGAATATATAGGCCCTGTGGTGCTAAGTCTTTTGTATACATACCAGCATTCATAGCAAAAAGCAAGGTATTGTTTTTATGCTCAACATACTTTTTCAATTCTATAAAATTACCTAAAATAGTACCTTTATCATCTTTCCAATAAAGTTGTATATTTTGTTTCTTTGGATTTAGTGTATAGGTCAAATATTCACTATCTGCTATGAATGAACTACATAAAGTACATACTAGAGCCATAAATAGTAGTTGAAAACTCTTCATACTGTAAATATAATTTACTAAATATGAATATAGTACAAAATAGTAAAAAATACCCAATAATAATATCATTAGTATTCTATTCTGCTTACCTTTGCAAACTGAAAATATTGAATAAATTATGACTATACATGCAAATAACCCAAGTCTTAAAAGTTGGGTAGAAGTATCAGAAAAATCTGATTTCCCAATACAAAATTTACCGTTTGGGATTTTTAAAACACAGATGCTCACACCGAGAGTAGGAGTAGCTATAGGCGAAAAAATACTGGATTTATACGAATTGCACAAAGCTGGTTTTATCAGTAAATATGATTTTGAAGAATCCATATTTAACAATAACTCTCTAAATGATTTGATGGCACTGGGAAAAGATAAATGCAGAAAACTTAGAGATAGATTATCAGAACTTTTAAGCATAGACTGTGAGGAACTAAAAGAAAGTGTACATAGAGGCAAAGTACTTGTAAACATGAAAGAAGCTTCCATGCTTATGCCAGTAAGAGTAGGAGACTATACTGATTTTTATTCGTCTATAGACCATGCTACCAATGTTGGTGTTATGTTTAGAGACCCTGCCAATGCACTATTGCCCAATTGGAAACATATGCCAGTAGGTTATCATGGCAGAGCATCATCTATTGTAGTAAGTGGTACAAATATTCACAGACCAAAAGGACAAACTAGAGTAGACGAGACCCAGCCACCAATATTTGAGCCTAGCAAAAGACTTGATTTCGAATTGGAAGTAGCCTTTATTGTAGGTAAATCAACAAATATTGGTGATGCTATTTCTACAGCACAAGCTGATGACTATATATTTGGGTTAGTTTTATTTAATGATTTATCTGCAAGAGATATTCAACAGTGGGAGTATGTGCCTTTAGGGCCGTTTTTAGGTAAAAACTTTGGCTCTGTCATTTCTCCATGGGTAGTGACGCTTGATGCACTAGAGCCATATAGAGTAGCAGGATATGAGCAAAATCCAGAAGTACTTCCATACCTTCAATACGAAGGAAATAAAAACTATGATATAAAACTAGAAGTAGAAATAAAACCCGAAGGAGGCGAAGGTAAAATAGTGAGCGAAAGTAATTTTAAATACATGTACTGGAATATGAATCAACAACTAGCTCATCATACTGTAAATGGATGTAATGTAAATATTGGAGATATGATGGCAAGTGGCACTATCAGTGGTCCTGAGCCACATGAGTTTGGTTCTATGCTAGAAATAGCTTGGAAAGGAACTAAGCCAGTTCAAATGCCTGATGGAACAGAAAGAAAATTCTTAAATGACCACGATTTTTGTATCATAAGAGGACATGCAGAAAAAGATGGCATACGAATTGGTTTTGGTGATTGTATAACCAAAATTTTACCTGCAAAATAAGTCATGTTACACTTAAAAATTGGAGGCGTACCGGAGCATTTTAATTTGCCTTGGCATATTGGTCTCAAAAATAAAGACTTTGAAAAAGCTGGTATCAAGCTAGAATGGATAGAATTCAAAGGAGGCACAGGTGTAATGAATGCAGCACTTCGTGATGGGAGTATCGATATGGCTGTGATGCTTACAGAGGGTATTATCTATGATATTATCAAGGGAAATCCTTCAAAACTTTTGGCTCAATATATAGAAACACCTTTGC
Source organism: Chitinophaga pinensis (assembly GCA_945860705.1). Lineage (GTDB taxonomy): Bacteria > Bacteroidota > Bacteroidia > Chitinophagales > CAMDFR01 > CAMDFR01. Next base: position 36,271 of record CAMART010000023.1, read on the forward strand.
AGTGGGGAATACACACGGGTATCAATAATCCACTAAATAGCTTAGAGGATATTTTTAGCAAAAAAATAGCAATTAGTAGACAAGGTTCTGGCTCGCATCTCATGCCAATTATAGATGCTTCGAAACAAGGAAAAAGTGTAAGTGAAGAACAATTTATATGCATCAGAAATCTAGAAGGTGCATTATCATCACTTGCTCAGCAAGAAACTGATGTGTTTTATTGGGAACGATTTACTACAAAACCATTTGTAGATAGAAAAATACTTAAGTATTTAGGGAAATCACCAACACCATGGCCATGTTTTGTAGTAGTAGCTAGAAATGAAGTGATTGCTAAATATAGTACTGAATTACAGGCTGTTATTGATATAGTATTAAGTATTGCTTCAAAATTTAAAGCTAGTGAAAAAAGTATAGATTTGATTTGCAAGAGACATTATTTGAAAGAAAAGGATGCACTTAGTTGGATGAAAGAAACAGAATGGTCTAAAGATGGTAAAATAGCAGATAATACTATTAATACTGTTTTAAAAGCTCTGAAAGAGTCAAATATGATAGAAGATAAAAATTATTCGAAAGCTGATTTTTTAGTATAAATTAGCTTATATTTACATACGATTTTTTTGGCACATATATTGAAATACATCAATTACTAAACTAATTAATTATGAAAAATTTACTCGTTATTTTATCTCTTATCACATTCATTAGCTTTTCAGGTAATACGTTTGCTAGAGGTCAAAAATCAAAAGCTGGCGAAACTTTAAAGAAAATGTTTACAGAAAAAACACTTCCTGCTATTACATTGACTGATATTAATGGCAAAAAAGTGAATGTGGCTGATTTAGGAAAAAATGGTAAAATTGTAGTTTTTTCATTTTGGGCTACATGGTGTATCCCTTGCAAAAAAGAACTTTCTGAAATAGATAAAGTATATGAAGAGTGGCAAAAAAAGTATAATTTGGAAGTGGTGGCTGTATCTATAGATGATTCTAGATCGTCTGCAAAAGTAAAAACTTATGTAAACGGAGAAGGATGGACATATCAAGTATTATTAGATGTAAATTCAGATTTGAAAAGAGCTATGGGAATACAATCAGTTCCATTTACTGCTTTAGTAGATCAAAAAGGAAATATCGTATATACACACAATAGCTATGTAGAAGGTGACGAATTAGAACTTGAAAAACAAATACAAGAACTTCTTAAATAATATTTTAATTTAAATTTATAAAATGGGTTTGCTAATGATTAGTAAACCCATTTTTAATTAGATATAAATATGATAACAATATATTATAATAATAGATGTGGTAAATGCAGAACTGCATTAGCTGCAATAGAGCAAACAGGAGAGGAGTATGAAATCATTGAATATCTGTCAGATACTCCATCTATAAAAGAATTAAAAGCAATTTTATCAAAATTAGGACTTGAACCAATTGATATAATTAGAACTAAAGAATCTATTTATAAAGAAAAATTTGCAGATAAAAAATATTCAAATACTGAATGGTTAAAAATATTGCAGGAGAATCCAATATTAATAGAACGACCGATAATAGTGAAAGATAGCTGTGCAGTGATAGGTAGGAGTGAAGATAAATTGAATGAAATTTTAAATAAATAATATGAAATCAAAACTTAGTTCAATAGTAATAATATGTGTGTTTTTCGTAGCTTGCAATACCACTAAAAAAACAAATACTAAAGAAGCAGAAAAAATAATAGAGCCTACGATAGTTGGTGCAGATAAAGATGAGCATGATTGCAAAGGTTCGGCTGGATATCAGTGGTCTGAATTAAAAAATGAATGTATAAGAATATTCGAATCAGGAATACGTTTAAATCCTGTTTCAAAAGATGTAGATCAAACTACATCCGCATTTATTATATTCAAATCTAAAGAAATAGATATGCAAGTAGAGTTGTTCTTACCTTCAGAAAAAAAATCTATAATATTAGATAAGAATGGAAAGAGTGTAATCTATCAGTGGAAAAATGAAAATTACATTTTAACTGAAATGGTAAATAATTATAAATTATTAGACAAAAATGGTGAACTTTTATACGAAGGAAATGTAGAAGGAAAATAGTTTTTATCTTGTTTTGTAAAGTGAAATATATACTATGTAAAATAGATTGAATGCTGCATGAAGAGTAATTGCAAACATTAGATAAATCAACCAAAATAGAGCTGTTCCACCCTGACTATTAAAATATAAATTGTATAAAAAATAAGCTGAATAAGATAGTATTACAAAGAGATTGACATAAAATATCTTTATTTTATTGTTACTTTTTTTTATTACAAATGCTAATATTATGAAGAAAACTACATAACATAATAGCAAATAAAAATTGTCTTCTGTCAATAGTTTAAAATTTATTTTTATTTTTTTCTTACAGTTCTTTGCTCTATTCTTTTTTCATAGTTCACTCCTTGAAAAATTCTTTGCACAAAAATACCTTGTGTATGTATCATATCTGGGTCTAGTTCGCCTGGTTCTACTAGTTCTTCTACTTCAGCTATGGTTATTTTACCTGCTGTAGCTACCATTGGATTAAAATTACGAGCTGTTCCTCTATAAATCAAGTTCCCCTGATGATCGCCTTTCCAAGCTTTCACAATAGCAAAATCTGCTTTTAGTGCATTTTCAAGAACATACCATCTACCATCTATTTCTCTACATTCTTTACCTTCTGCTATTTCGGTACCATATCCAGTAGCTGTAAAAAATGCTGGAATACCAGCGCCACCAGCTCTTAGTTTTTCTGCCAATGTACCTTGAGGAGTCAATTCTACATCTAACTCGCCACTAAGTAGTTGTCTTTCAAATTCAGCATTTTCGCCTACATAGCTACTGATCATTTTTTTTACTTGTTTCTGTTGCAGCATCAACCCAATACCAAAATCATCTACTCCAGCATTATTAGATATGCAAGTTAAATTCATGATTTTTGCTTTTACTAAAGCATTGATGGTGTTTTCTGGTATACCACAAAGACCAAATCCACCAAGGGCTAAAGTCATTCCATCTACTATTCCTGCTATTGCTTCTTCGGCATTTTTTACTCTCTTATCCATAGTAATATTTATTGATTCAAATGTAAGAATAATGTGGCTTTAATCCATAAAAAAATCCTTATTGAAAACAATAAGGATTTTTAAATATTTATATTTTATAAAATTAATTTTGATTTCCTTCTACCTTTTTTTCAGGTCTAGGCATCAATACTTTTCTAGAAAGTTTCATTTTACCTTGTCTATCTATTTCCATTAATTTTACTTTCACTTGATCGCCTTCTTTGAAAACCCCATCCATAGTTTCAAGTCTAGCCCAGCTTATTTCAGATATATGAAGCAAACCATCTTTGCCTGGCATGATTTCTACAAATGCTCCAAATGGCATGATGCTTTTTACTTTTCCTTCATATGTAGCTCCTACTTCTGGAACAGCTACGATTGCTTTCACTCTATTTACTGCAGCTTCAAGGCTTTCTTTGTTATCGGCACTTATTTGTACGATTCCTTTTTCGCCTTTCTCTTCTATATGTATTACTGAGCCTGTCAATTTTTGTATTTCTTGAATTACTTTTCCTCCAGGTCCTATTACAGCACCAATAAATTCTTTTTCTATTTCTAGTGTTACTATTCTAGGTGCGTGTGGTTTGTAGTCCTCTCTCGGAGCAGACATAGTTTGAGTGATTTCATTCAATATATGTAATCTACCTCTTTTTGCTTGTTCTAAAGCTTCTTTCAATACATCATATGAAAGTCCATCAATTTTTAAATCCATTTGACATGCTGTGATACCATCTTTAGTTCCACATACTTTGAAATCCATATCTCCTAAGTGATCTTCATCACCAAGAATATCTGAAAGTACTGCATATTTACCATTAGGTTCATTGATTAGTCCCATTGCTATACCAGTTACAGGTTTTGTGATTTGTACCCCTGCATCCATTAATGCCAAACTTCCTGCACATACTGTAGCCATTGAAGAAGAACCGTTTGATTCTAAAATATCTGAAACTACTCTAATAGTATAAGCACAATCTGCTGGTATCATGTTTTTAAGCGCACGCATCGCTAAATTTCCGTGTCCTACTTCACGTCTGCTTGTTCCTCTTGGAGGACGAGCTTCACCTGTAGAGAAAGGAGGGAAGTTGTAGTTCAACATAAATTTATCGCTACCTTCAAATACTACACCATCTACAGTTTGTTCATCCATTTTAGTTCCTAAAGTGACAGTAGTCAATGATTGAGTTTCTCCTCTAGTAAAAATAGCAGAACCGTGTGTACTTGGCAAATAGTCTATCTCGCTCCAGATTGGACGAATTTCGTCAGTTTTTCTACCATCTAGACGTATTCTATCATCAACTAGTACATGACGCATTGCATCTTTTTCTACTTTGTGATAATAGTATCCAATTAAATATTTTTTTTCTGCGGCTTCTTCAGGTGTAAGTGTTGCAATAAATTCATCTTTCAATGCTTTGAATAGCTCAGCTCTTTTATGTTTATCTGCAAGACCTTGACGAGCTATATCTTTACATTTTTCGTAAGTAGCTTTTTTGATGTTTTCATAAAGTTCTAAGTCAGATTTCTCATGACAATAAGTTCTTTTAGTTTTAGCTTTTTCTATTTTATTTCCAAAATCTATAATAGCTTGACATTGAATTTTGATAGCCTCGTGAGCTTTCATAATTGCTTTTGCCATATCATCTTCACTGATTTCTTTCATTTCGCCTTCTACCATACAAATATCTTTGATATTTCCAGCTACAACCATATCTAGGTCAGACTCTTCAGTTTGAGTGATAGTAGGATTGATGATAAATTCACCATTGATTCTTCCGATTCTTACCTCACTTACTGGACCATTGAAAGGAATATCTGATACTGCTATAGCTGCACTTGCTGCAAGACACGCATAGCTATCAGGATTAATATTTTTTTCGCTTGAAATTAATGATACTTGAATAACAGTATTTGCATGATAGTCATCTGGAAACATTGGTCTTAATGCTCTATCAATCAATCTACATACAAGTATTTCGTGATTTGAGGGTCTTGTTTCTCTTTTGAAGAAACCACCAGGATATTTACCTGCTGCTGCAAAATTTTCTTTATATTCTACAGTTAGTGGAAGAAAATCTACATTTTCTCCTGCATCTTGGTCGCTACAGATAGTAGCTAATAACATTAAATTGCCTACTTTTAAAACTACAGAACCATCTGCTTGTTTTGCAAGTTTGCCAGTTTCTAGTTCAATTACTTTTCCATCCTCCATAGAGATATGGTGTTTGATTCCAATTTTACTCATTTGATTTTTTTGTTTGAGTGTGATAAATATATTTGCTCTTCTGTCTATGCCCCTTGCACAGATAATATATTTTTAAATTTATTTGAGGGGATATAATAAATAAAAAAATGCCTCAAAAAATGAGGCATTTCTTATATAATTATTTTCTTAGATTTAATTTTTCGATGATAGCTCTGTATCTGCTGATATCAGTGCTAGCTAGATATTTCAAAAGTCTTTTTCTTTTACCTACCATACTTACTAATGAACGAGTAGAAGAAAAGTCTTTTTTGTTTGTTTTTAAATGCTCAGAAATATGATTGATTCTTTCTGTATATAAAGCTAATTGTACTTCTGATAATCCAGTATTTTTTTCATCGCCACCGAATTTTTTAGCTAATTCTTTTTTTACTTCTTTAGTTACTTGCATTTTTGTTTAAATTTTATTTAGTGTTACCTCTTTTACACTAATATTTTTATATATTAATTTTCAGGATGCAAATGTAAGAATTATTCTAATTAAAAACAAAAAAAGTTTTTTAACAATCTAAATGTTATCATTGAGGAATTTTTCGATTTCCTCTAGCTTTTCGAGTGACATTTTAGATAAAAGGTTATTTATTTCTACTTTTTTCTCTTTTTTTCTGATTTTTTGAAGTGGATGATCTTTTCTATCATCAAACAAATCAGTAGGAGTCCATTCAAATATATCGTTTGGAGTACAATTAAGCGTAGTACATAATTGTTCTATATGGTCGAGTCTCATTTGCTCTACTTTTCCATTTTTATACTTGTGTGCTGTAAATGGTACAAAACCGTTTTTTACCAAGTATTTGTATGGCTGTTCTATACCACGAGCTTTGAATATTCTAGATAGATTTAAATTAAGCATAAATGATTTTATAATTTTAAGATACGAAAGTATAGATTGTGTTTTATTTAGGAAAAGATACTTATATACATAAGTTAAAAACTTTTTATTAAAAAAGTAAAATAGATATGAAAAAAACTCAAAGTATGAAAAGATGAATATTTACAAAAAAAAAGACCCGCCTTTGGCGGGTCTTAAGTATAATTTAAATTATATAATCTTAGTTGATTACTAATTTTTTGATTGCAGTATTTTCACCACTTTGTACTTTTACAAAGTAAACTCCACCTGCTACTGAACCTAAGTTGATAGCTTTTTTGAACGAAGATACTTTAGAAGTGTTCTCAGTATATACTACTTTACCATTCATGTCTACTACATTTATTGATAACTCAGCATCTATACCTTCTACATTCAATTCAAATGTACCATCATTTGGATTTGGATAGATAGAAACATTATTGTCAAAATTGATATCATTTATACCAACAACACATAATGGATCAGTTGCAGCTCTTACTGTAATAGCTGCAGTAGTAGAAAATTTACAACCAGCAGAATCTGCTTCAAGTCTTACTGTAGAAGGACCAGCTGCAGGGAAAGTCAATTCTCCATTTTCTAAGAATGAAGTAGCTGATGTAGTACCGTTTGTCCATGTCCAGTTCCAGCCAGTTTTTTTAGCTGAAGTATTAGGGAAAATAACTGTTTTGTTAGCACAAATTGGAGAAGGTATGCTGAATCCTACTGTTTGAGTAACACCTGGATATCTTACTTCTACTCCATCAGTAGCAGTACATCCTTTATTATTAGATACAGTTACAGTATATACACCTGCTACAACTCCTGAGTTAGCAGCTGTAGTTTTTCCATTGCTCCATGCATAAGTAGGACCTGTTGTGATTCCACCAATTGTAGCAGCTACGTTTGCAGTAGCTCCACAAGCGATAGTTTGATCAGCACCAGCATTTACAGTAATACCATTAGATTTAACAGTAACTGAAGCTGTAGCCACATCAGCACCAGATGTAATCGTACAAGTATAAGTAGTAGTTCCAGAAGCTGGAATAGTAAGTGTAGGATCTTCTACTGTAGTAGAGCTCAAACCTGTAGCTGGAGCCCAGCTAAAAGTAGGAGTACCAGTAAAACCATAATGAGATAAGTCTAAAACAGATGTTTGACCTGGACAACCTTCAGTTCTCTCAGCTAAAATATTTCCACTTGGGTTTACATTTACAGTTACTATTGGAGTAAATGCAATATTTTGTATATAGAAATTTTCACATAAGTTATCTTCAATAGTACCATTTTCGTTACAATCTAATTGTACATTATGGTTAAGAGTTTGGAATCCTGCACCTGTAGCTGGTTTGTATACAAATAATGAGAAACTGTTTTCGCCAGAACCAAATCTAGAACCAACTTGTGATAGCATACCACCACAAGCATCAGCACATGCATCTCTGTAACCTGCTAAGAAGAAACATTCATCATTTACTGGACCATAATAATCCATTTGTACTGAGAATGTAGAACCTCTAGGTAAAACTACATTTGGTGCGTAAGTCAATTGACCTAATGTAACTGGACTTCCTCCTGTTCCTGGACCTGTAAGAGAAGAATCAGTATAGATTGTATCTGTCCATACCACTTCTGCTCTAATACCATCAACATTTGTAATAGTGTTTAATGTATCATTTTTGTAGATAGTTATTACTAATGTATCCATCATACCAGTAGTATTGAAATGACCATAGAATATGTATAATGAATCTATAGTTATTTGAGATGCTGCGGTAGGATATCTATCAAAAGGATAAGTAGGATTTGATGTGAAATCAAATAATGTATCAAATACAACTGCACCCCATCTAGTTACAAATGATGAATCATTTGGATATCTTTTATTTACATTCCATACAAATCTTGCATAGTCAGTAGTAGTAACATTAGCGTACTCGCCATCAACTGCATCATAGTCTAATACAAAGGTTTTATCCACTGCCCTAGAACTAGACTGTACAGGGTTTGTTCTGTAATTTCTAATAATTTCCATATTAGAAGCTTTTTTTAAGGTGTGTCCACCAGGAATAGTCTGTCCACATACCACTATTGATATGCAAAAAGAGACAAAAAGTAAAAGATGTTTTTTCATTCTTTTTTTGATTTAGTTAATAATTATTTAGTTTAAATTTTTTAAGTGATAGCAAAATTAATGTTTTTTAATAGAAATGAAACATTTTTTTATCACATTCAACTTTAAAGACTTTTTAAATGGGTAATTGGTTGTATATGACATAGAAAAGAATGTCATAGAAATGTCATTTTATTTTTTTTCATTAAAACATATTCTACATCTAGGTTCGTAGCTGTCTTTTTCTCCTAATAATACTGTATCTGAATTATTGACTAATCGATAGGAAAATACCGCAATATCACCGCATTTCATACATATAGCATGTACTTTAGTTACATAATCTGCTATAGCCAATAAATGAGGCATAGGTCCAAAAGGTTTGCCAGTAAAATCCATGTCTAATCCAGCTATTATTACTCTAGTACCTCTATCGGCTAGCTGTTTGCATACATCTGGCAAACCTGCATCAAAAAATTGAGCTTCATCGATTCCTACTACTTCTACTCCACTTGCAAGCAGTAGTATATTGCTAGAATTGCTAATAGGTGTAGACATGATACTTGTAGAGTTATGAGATACTATTTTTATGCTATCGTATCGAGTATCTATCATAGGTTTAAAAATCTCCACTTTCATTTTTGCAAACTGAGCCCTACGTAGTCTACGTATCAGTTCTTCCGTCTTACCAGAAAACATAGAACCACATACCACTTCTATCCAGCCTTTCTTGTTATTTCTTATACTTGGTTCTATAAACATAATATATGTTGAAAATATAGCGTTTTACTTGCAATTATTACTTGTTCTTTTGTACTTCAAAACTAAAACATTATTTATTATGTCTATAGAAAATATTGATTCTTTAATTGAGTTCCTAACAAATTTAAGAAAACAAGTTGATAACAAGGGTATTTTAAACCCTATAGAAAGAGATATTCTCAAAAAAGAGATACTTGATTTTTACCAAAAAACATATTTAATACCAAATAATAATATAATTGAAAAAAGCGAAACGACTTCTAATGTAATTATTTCTTCCAGTATCGATAATGTAAATGCAAATGAATCAATTATAGAACCAATACAAGAAGTAGAAAAAGAAGCTTTTCTAGTGAATGAACCATCCATACAAATAGATATAAATAAGGAAGAACAAACTGAGAGCAAAGAAATATTAATACCCAAAACCATAGAGCCTATAATTATTGATGCTACTATTCCTTCAATAGATGTAAGTAAAATAGAGGTAGCAAAAGAAAATATTTTTATTGAAAATAAGAATCCAAATTTATCTGAACCAGTACTAAATGAACAAATAGGATTAAACGATAAATTGAATAGTAATAACAATTCTTTGAATGATAAATTTCAATCTAATACGAGTATTTCAGACAGATATAGTGCCAAGAATAAAAGCATAAATGAAATGATAGATTTAAATAAAAGATTACTATTTGTAGATGTATTATTCAAAGGTAACTCACAATTATTTAATCAGGTGATACAGCATATAGATGAATATAAAACTGCCGAAGAGGCTATAAAGTTTTTAGAATTCAATAAAGAAAAATTGGATTTAAACGAAAAGAAAGAATCTGTGTATAATTCATTGATTGATTTAATAAATAAAAAATTTATTTAATAAACTTGGCACTTAATACTACAGATAGAACAAGTGTCAAACTATATACTATATATACTTTCAAATTTACAAATGAAGCTAGATTGATTTTTTTGTAATAAACAACATATATCGTTTGTATGATTTTATCAATACTAAAAGCGATAAGTGTACCATACACCACACCTATAGCACCATATATATTTAGTAAGAGGATACTTAAAAAAATATTTATTATCAATTCAAGTAAAGAGAAAAACATTAGTGCTTTTGTCTCTTGCATAGATTGCAAAATTGTTTGAGGGAAAATGCATCTACTAATCACTAATAGTGATGATACATAGAAGAAAGGAACTGCATTTATAAATGATGAGTTGAAAATAAGAGGATACCAAATTTTGCAAGTTAATACTAATAAAATAGTACCCATAAAAGATAGATGCATCAAAAAAGTACTTCTTTTTTTGAGCTCACATAATCCTTCATTTAAGTTACTACTAAGTATTGGTATCATAGAAACACTTAATGCATTTGCAAGAAGAATCACAAATGGGATTTCTCTAGTGCCATATCTATATATTGTCAATACACTGTTGCCAAAGCTATATTTAATGATAAATGCATCTATATATTCTGCTATACCTGCAATAAAAAAACTAAATAGGAGAGGACTTGATTTTTTTAATAAATATATTATTTCAGTTCTTTCAAATTTCGATTTGATTTTATAAATCATAAATAGTGAGACGAGATACCGAATACTTGCAAAAAGGATTACTAAATAAATCAAATAGTAAATATCTAAATGCAATAAAACTATAAAAGCTGCAAGAAATGATTGTATGATAAAAAATAAGATACCATAGGTAACTAGATTTTTATTTTGAGTATATAGTAAAAATTTATGTTCTAAAATAAATGATGGATTATTAGTAAAAATATAAAGTACCAGACAAATGATTTCCTTATCATTTATATAATGTAAAAATAAATTACTAATAACGAGTATAGCAATGATCATTACATTTATCAGATGGATTGCTATGAAGGCATTTTTTATATTTTTTTCTTTGGATTCGTGAGATTTACTATTTGATAGAACAGTGCTAAACAAAGCGCTTAGCCAAAAGAAACTAAAAACACTCGCAAATATCAAGAAGCTTTCATAAATACCTATATGCTCTTGACTATAAAAGTATTTACTAAGAAAAATAGTTGGCACTATCATAGAAGCATACCTCAATAGCTGAAATAGTTGATAGGCATTTATATTTTTTGAAATTTTATTGATCAATTAGTTTTATATATTTTGTATATTAGCAAATATAATTCTTACTATGCAAAACTATTTCACATTTATTTTTATTTGTTGTCATTTTCTAGTTTCAGCTCAGATATTGACTAAAAACAACATTACACTAGTACCTATTTCTCAAGAAAAGAATGATTTGCCCCTTCTCATTTTAAAATCACCTACATTTAAACAAACTTTATCGAAAGGTGATTTTACATTTGAATTTGGGGTAAGAAACTATGAATTGAAAATAAAAACACCAGATGCTGATAAAACCTTGTGTGCTAATTCTAAGGATGGACAGCATATTCATTTTATATGGAATAATCAGCCATACAATGCACTATATGATTCTACATTTAAAAAAACTGTCACAGATGATAATAATGTACTCCTTGCATTTTTATCAAAATCATATCATCTTAGTTTAAAGAATAAAAGTGCTTATATTTTGAGGGCATTTAGTAATGGTGTTTCTAAAAATACATTTAATATAAAAGCACCACATATTTTTTACAGTAGGCCTAAAGGAGATTATCTTGGAGCAAATAATATTCAAAAAATTTTATTAGATTTTTATTTGGTTAATTGTACTCTTTCTCCAAATGGATTTAAAGTAAGGGCTACGATAGATGGTACAGAATTTTTGCTCACAAATTGGCAAGCATATACTATAGAAGGACTTAAAGAAGGGAAACATGAAATAAAATTGGAGTTAATTGATAAAAATAATGTTCTTGTCAAAAGTCCATATAATCCTGTAGTAAGAACATTTGTTACCTCTCTTACTGAACCTTTGCCTAATAAATAATTTAATATTTATCATTTTTTTATTTCATATAAAAAATTCTATTTGTATATTTGCATCGTTATTCAAACATGGTGGTTGTAGCTCAGTTGGTTAGAGTATTGGTTTGTGGTGCCGAGGGTCGTGGGTTCGAGCCCCATCAGCCACCCATAGTTTTAAAAAAAGTCTTCTAGAAATAGAAGACTTTTTTATTTTAAAATAACTAGTAATATCATAAGGAAAACAATTATGATTAATGCTATTTTTAAATAGTTTTTTAAAGAGAATGTTGGAAGATTTAAATCATCTTTTTTAAGTAACCCATGTTCTAAAAATAAGTCTCGAGCTTTCTGAGCATCTACTTCAGACACGTAAAGTTTTATACCGTTGGCACCAGCACCTAGATAATCAAATGTATTTGAAACTATAGAATCTTCTAAATGATAATCGATATCATTAGCTTCTAGTACTCCAATAGAATT